>NZ_LMCL01000004.1:0-6614 GCF_001424795.1 Aminobacter sp. DSM 101952
GCGCCGTCGATGCCGATGGTTATGTTCTCGATGCCCTGATCCAGAGCCGCCGGAACAAGAAGGCGGCCCTTCGGTTGATGCGAAAGCTACTGAAGGGCCAGCGCGTCACACCGCGTGTCATGATCACCGACAAGCTCAGATCCTACGACGCAGCCAAAAGGGAAATCATGCCCGGTGTCGAGCATCGGTCGCATAAGGGTTTAAATAACCGAGCGGAGAATTCGCATCTGGCTGTTCGACGACGAGAACGAGGCATGATCCGGTTCAAGTCGGCACGACAATGCCAGCGCTTCGTCTCAATCCACGGCCCGATCGCCAATCTCTTCCATATTCACCGCAACCGGACGAGCACTGCCGAACATCGCAAACTGCGAAACGCCGCCATGAACACGTGGCGCGAAGTCACCCTGTCGGCCGCAGCATAAACCGGCCCCATCGTGCCCAATCCTGTGCCCGACCCAAGTTAAGGCGACGCTACCGATCCGGGAGGTTCCGTGATCGGCGCGCCGTACGGATTTCGGGCGGTTCAACTCCCGCAGCGCCCGATACAGGGTCCAGATCGAGATGCCGTAGGCATCGGCGGCACGAGCAACAATCTCGGTACGGCCTGGATCACGGGGAGAAAGCAGCGACAATCGGCGTCGAAGATCGACAAGAGCCTCTCCGGGCGGCCGCTTTCTCCGCTCAGCCATGGACGTCCTCGGATTCCACTGTTTTGGGAGAGCCACCCTTCTTGCCGATATGACGATAGAGGGTTGCAACAGAAACCCCCATGCGCTGCGCAATATTGCGTACCGGTATGCTGCCTTCCTTCATCAGGGCGCGCGCCGCGGCAATATCGCCCGGGCGCATCGCGGGCGGGCGGCCACCCTTGCGGCCACGTTGCCGCGCCTCGACCAGTCCAGCCGTCGTGCGTTCGCGGATCAGAGCACGTTCGAACTGGGCGATCGCACCGAAGACATGGAAGGTCAGCATGCCGCCCGGCGTCGTCGTATCAATGCTCTCGGTCAAGGACACGAGCCCGATCTTCGCGCGCTCCAACTCTTCCGCCGTCGCGATGAGCTTCTTTAGCGATCGCGCCAACCGATCGAGTTTCCAGACAACGAGCGTGTCACCAGTGCGAAGCACGTCGGAGAGAATTCGGCCCAATTCCGGGCGGTCATCGCGAGCGCCTGACCCGCGCTCGGTAAACACCTTCTCGCAACCGGCGCGTCTCAGCGCCTCAAGCTGAAGCTCCGGATTTTGATCGATCGTGCTGACCCTGGCGTACCCGACCCGCATAGCCATCCAAATGTTCTTGAAAGTCGTTGGACACATAGCATTTTGCGACAACCGTTTCTATAACAGTTTTGAGAAGATTCCATCGCGCCATTCAAGGGGCGTGACGGCATGCGCTATGGCATGCTCAAAAACCCTCGTTTATGACAAACGATCCATGGAAACCAACTATGTGTCTGACGGCCGAATATTCGCGACATGGAGCAGGGAACCTTACGCATCGAAAATCGGGCGGTCCCCGATCTTGTCCCCCTTGTATGGGATACTCCGGGAATTGAGGCGGCGATACCAAAGGATGCGGTCGGCCAGGCGTTACCATGTTCGAGCCGCAGGAATGCGCCAACTACTTCAAATCTTGCGGATATGACCCCGAGTAATGTGGACGTGCTCTAGGTCACCCAGAGGGGCGCTCGCATCGAGTATAACCTTAAGCGCGATTGCTTCCGGTGAACCATCCTCCATATGTACGGGATGTACAGCCCACACAGACTTTTCGAGAACCACATTCTCAACAGAAACCTCATAAAGCCTACCCGACGCGAGCTCATCGAGGACAGTGCTCCTCATCACGATCGAAATGCCGAGACCAGCTCGAACTGCATGCTTCACAGCCTCAGTGCTCCCGACATTGAATGAGATTGGGAATTGCTCTGCCGCTTGGCCGAAGGCCTCGCGGAGCACGGATCCGGTACCGGTTCCACGTTCTCCGCCAATGAGGGACTCTTGAAATAACTCTGCCGCTTCAATTGTTTTTCGCGTCCTCCAATTATGCTGTGGGGATACGATTATTACCAGCTTTTCCTTCCGCCAAAGGCGGGCTTGATATCCTTTTCGATCGTCCCACCATTCGGTAAAGGCTAGATCAATCTCCTTCCTCAAGAGCTTTTCGATGATTTCAGGATTTGAGGCAACGGCCACCTCAGGTGGCCGGCCTTGAGCATCCTGTAAACGCTTCAAGTGGACTGGCAAAATATAGGTACCGATGTTAGTACTGGCACCCAACGTAATCCGGCCGCTGTGCAGGCGGTCCAGAGATCTCTTCGTGACGGTCAAAAGGCTGCGTGCGAATGGCAAGAATACGAGCCCTTGCCGAGTCGGCACACACTTGTCCTTCCTCCTCTCGACCAGCCGCACCCCTAGTATATCCTCCAATCGTTTCACATTATGTGAGACAGTCGGTTGGGATATCTGAAGCCGTCGCGACGCCTCGTGAAAGCTGCCAGTTTCGATTACCTCTATGAATGCTGCGACATGCGAAAGGCTAAACATTACTTTCTCTAATCAAGGAATTAGTTGAACCTCGTTAATTGCCGCACGAGGTCTTCGGCCTTGGACAAAATCTATAATGTTGTCAGCAGCCTCGTGCTCGATAGCCAAACGCGACTTCGCCACTGCTGAGCCTATGTGGGGTGTCAAGATCGAATCATGTTCGCGATTGAGGAGACCCCCGTGGACCTTGTCAGGCCGGTCGGGTCTGGCCCAGTCCTCCATCTCATAAACATCAGCGGCGTAGCCTCCCAAGCGCCCCGCCTGCAATGCAGCGACAACAGCCTCTTCATCAACCACGCTTCCGCGTGCAGGATTAATAAGAAGTGCTCCTTTGGGCATTTTGGCGAGTTGTTCAGCGCCGAGGAGATGCTTCGTTTCGGCCGAAAGCGGGAGTGCACACACAAGAAAGGTAGACGACGAGATCAACTGGTCAAATTCAAGAGGCTTTACGTTCAGTCTGATCTCATCGGCTTTGTCCAGGGATTGACGATCCCAGTACGACACAATGGCGCCGAAGGTACTTAGGCGCTGTGCTATAGCTTTTCCGATCGCTCCCATCCCTAAAATGCCGATTGCTGTGCCCTGCAGCCCAAGGCCGTAAAACCGAGGGCGCCAACCCTTGTAATCCCTCCTGACGCTCTTGTCGCCTGGCAGAATGTGCCGCCCAAGAGCAATCATCAGACCGATTGTAAGTTCGGCTGTCGGGTCAGTGAGAAGATCGGACACTATCGTGACGTGGACTCCACGCTGCGTGCAGGCTTCGATGTCGAAGTTATCGAAGCCTTTCAGCGCACATGCCACAAGTTGAAGATCGGGAGCGTGCGCGAGTACAGACGCGTCGATCATGTCCGGCATGAACGCCATCATCGCCTTGGCGTCGCTCAATTCTGCGAGCAGTTTCTCGCGGGGCCATGTATCATCAGTATCGTTGCAAACTAAACGAGCGTGGGGAGATAGCTTTGAGATAATCTCCTCGTGGACGCGATGGGTGATTACTACCTTTGGGAGCATTTAATTTATCCTTCTATTGCAGCTGGCGGCGGAGGAGAGCGCCGACCTGGTCAACGATGGTGACCATCAGAAGGACAACGAGCATGATCGCAAGAACCTCCTGATAATTCATGATCCGGAGGGATGTCATCAACTCGAAACCGATACCACCAGCTCCCACAGTGCCCAGGATTGTCGAGGCGCGGAAGTTGTACTCCCACCGATAGATGGTCACATCGGCCAATTGCGGTAGAACTTGTGGCAAGATCGCCCGCGTCACGATCTGGAACGGCGACGCACCAGCTGCGCGTGCGGCTTCTATAGGCGCATTATCGCAATGCTCGATCGCCTCCGCAAAGAACTTGCCCACCATGCCAACCGAGTGAAGACCAAGAGCCAGCACGCCTGGGAGCGCTCCAAATCCCACTGCCGCCACGAAGACGATGCCCATAATCAGCTCCGGGATCGACCGTAGACCATTCAACAATCCACGCGAGATCATATAGATGACAGCGTTGGGTGCTGTTTTCCCTGAGGCGAAAAAGCCAACTGGAAGTGATATCAGTACCGCGATCGCAGTCCCAGCTATACTCATCGCCAGAGTGTCGATGAGAGGGCTGATCCACTCCAAGCCTCGGTTGAAATCCGGGGGAAACATTTCCGTACCGAGCTGCCAGAGCGCAGGAAACCCAGATCCCAGACGCTCCAGATCAAGAAGACCGGAGTGATAACTGCTAACAATGATCACACACGCAATTGCCAACGCGATCACGCCAGCTCTGGTCCAAGCTTTGTTTTGATGTTGAAGGATAGAGTCGTAGTCGGCCGACGGCTGTGTCATCACATATCCTGGAAGAAAGGACGCAGGCCAGCGCCTGCGTCGAAAGGTGAGAAACTGTCTCGAACGCGCCTTACTGACTCAGGTCCAAGTTCAGCACTTTACCGAGCTCACGGACGACGTCGTAGGCTTTGTCATCGATCGGAGCGAACCCATCGGCTTTGAAGGATGCCAATACCTTTTCGTCTTTAAGGTCGATGAAGGCTTTGGTGATCGCCTCTTTCAACGAAGTGTCAAGATCCGACCGCATGGTCCAGGGGTACTGCGGGAACGGATCGGACTCGGCGAGGGCGATAACTTTCTTAGGATCAATGGTGCCACGAGCGACCATTGAATTGTAGATGGGCAACGAAAGTCCGCCAATCTGAGCATTGCCATTCTGCACTGCAATAGCCACGGCATCATGCGACCCTACGAAGTTCTCGCTATAGTCTTTTCCAGCCTCAACTCCGGCCTTAAGCAGCATAGATTTCGGGATAAGGTGGCTTGAGGTGGAAGCCACGTCCCCAAACGCGACCTTTTTCCCTTTTGCATCTTCAAGGCTTTCGATGCCAGCCTCTGCATTGGCGACAACTACAGCGCGATAGGTAGTTTCGCCATCCTTCATAAGTGCTGCGAAAGGCTCGATATCAGCCTTGGTTTTCGCGAGCGTGTAAGAGAGCGGCCCGAAATAAGCCAACTCAAGCCGGCCGAAACGCATCGCTTCGATCATTGACGAGTAGTCGGTCGTTACGATCAGTTCAATCTCCCGACCGAGTGTCTTCTCAAGATACTCCTCGAGAGGACGATTGTTTTTGATGACAGTGGCGGCGTTCTCGTCCGGTAGCAACGCGACGCGCAATGTCTCTGGATTTGAGCCAGCATGCGCCAACGAACTCCAGCCAAGAACGGCGAGGAATGCGAGGGACAGAAGCTTCTTCATAATGCGGCCTCCATGGCAGCTAAAGGTTGATCATACTCGTAGTTGGACAAATCTTGTGTTGTGGTCGGATTTCTTGGGGCGCTGCGGTAGATCGACGCACACATTTGATCGGTCAGTTCGTCGACAGCGGCGTCCGCAACCACTTCCCCGTCGCGCATAGCAATGACCCGGTCGCCGAACCGGCGAGCTAGATCGATCTGATGAAGGCTGATCACAGCAGTGATGCCGTCGGCTGTGCATATTTCGCGAAGCTGCGACAGGACCTCGACAGCCGTTTCAGGGTCCAGACTTGCAACGGGCTCATCTGCAAGGACCAGTTGGGGCTTCTGGACCAGCGCGCGCGCAATGCCCACCCGTTGCTGCTGACCGCCGGATAGTTGATCCGCCCTGACGAGAGCCTTATCAAGAAGGCCTACGCGTTCAAGGCATTCCAACCCCAGCCTTCGATCCGAACGCGGCATAGGGAACAACGTACGCCAGCCAGAGTGGTAGCCCAGGCGGCCCGTCATGACGTTGTCGAGCGCGCTCAAGCGCCCTATGAGTTGGTGCTGCTGGAATATCATCCCAGTTCGCCTTCGGTGAATGCGAAGCTTAGTTTCCGCATCCAGAGCACCAATATCGTTAGAAGTGATCGAACCAGACGTCGGCGCAACCAAGCCGTTGAGTGTCCGGATGAGGGTAGATTTGCCTGCGCCGGATCTACCGAGGAGCACGACGAACTGACCCTGGTTGAACGTCAATGTCGTTGTCTTCAAAGCTTGGGTGCCGTTGGCATAGGTCACGGCAACTCCGTTCAGAGCCAGCATCACAATAATCCTGATCGTTAGTGGTGCATCGATTGAATATTTGCATCACTATGGGCGACATATGACGTCCGTTTATCAGGCTCGTGAAACTTCAATGACAGCACTTAAACTCAGCTCTACCTCCTCGCGTAGCTGCGATGGAGAAATTTCACCCAGAGCCGCCTGATCATGACGGCCCGGTCCCAATTCTACACCACCTTGACGGATGCTATCCCATATTCGGCCAGATAAACCGGCCCTTCTCCAGCCGCCGGGTAAAAAGGCAGGCGCCCAGACCATCATGCCAGATGATCTTCAAAATATCCGATCTGCGGCCCCTGAAGACGAAGAGATGCCCTGACAACGGATCATGCTGCAGAACCTCCTGCACCCGAAGCGCCAAGGAGGGAAAGCCACAGCGCATGTCCGTATATCCGCGCCTTCCTGGCGGGCACCCTTGATCCCGAATATTCCCGTCAGCTGACCGAGCAACTACGACAGGCAGGCGTCCCGGTTTGACCATGCCGTCGCT
>NZ_LMCL01000004.1:6620-160478 GCF_001424795.1 Aminobacter sp. DSM 101952
CAAAGAGCGTGAGCACGACGCCCGCTCCATTGTCAGATAATTCGAGCAGAAAATGCCGATGTTTGCGAGCAGAGGCGCTTATGTTGGCAAGCCGCTACAGCTAGTCCTGCTCGCCGCCATCGGCGACTTCTTTCGCCAAATCTTCCCTCACAAGCGAATGCCGGCTAAGCAGCCCGTCATCCTCAAGCCGCTCGAGATCGGGCAGATCGCGCAGTGTCTCGAGGCCGAACGCCGAGAGAAAATGCCTGGTCGTCACATAGGTGTAGGGCGCGCCGTGTGTCGGGCTGCGCGGGCCGGAGCTGAGAAACCCGGCATCGCGAAGGCCGGCAATCATGTCGCGGCTTATCTCCTTGCCGAACATGTTGGACAACTCGCCGCGGGTCACCGGCTGCAAGTATGCGATCGCCGCCAGCACCACAGCCTCGTTTTCCGACAGCGACGCGGCGACGCTACGCGTTGGCGCCTGCGAGGCACGGATCGCAGACGCGTAAGCCGAACGGCTTCGATGCTGCCAGCCCCCGGCGACCGCAACGATGTCATAGGGACGTGACCGCAGATCCTCGCGCAAATCATCGATGATGAGATCGATGCTGCAGCCGCAACCGACCACGCGCGCCAAAATCTCACGGCTGACCGGCTCGGCGGCGGCAAAGATCACTGCTTCTACCCGCAGCATCCATTCGCGCCAGCGCAGCTCCGGCGGCAGATCTTCGAGCTCGCGATCAAGCAACACTTCGTCCTGCGGCCGTGACTTCCGTCGTGTTGCGCTTGATCCAGCCATCGTCACAACCCAAAAATCCGGAACGAAGTTCGGCCGGACAGTTCACGCACCGCGCCAAAACTTTCCAGCCGCTCGAACAATCGCGTCGCCGCCCAGCGGGAGAGATGGCTGCCGGGCACGGAGGCGGGCATGGCATCCTCGTTGAGCAGCTTTTCGATGACGACGCCGGCGCCTTTGGTTCGCAACTTCGGCGCGATCGCCAACAATGTCTCGGCACGCCGGCCAATGTCATTGGCCTGCCGCAAGGCCTCGACCGTGGCGGACACGAGCGCCAGGCACACCGCCCGCGGGAAAGCGGGCTCCCCGGGCCGCACCCGCCCGCGGCCACCTATGGTCTTGAACGCTGCGCCAAACCGCTCGCCCATCGTGAGCGGCACGCCATACGCCCAGGCGAGTTTTTCCGCGAGCAGGCGGTCGGCCAGCCACCAGGCCAAAATTTCGGCATCTGGCCGGGCGGCGCAGATGTTGGTGACAAGGTCGGCGACGACGAAGGGCACAGCACGACCGGACTGAAGCGCGCCGTCAAATAAATCGGCAATTTCGCTCAGGCCCTCGCGACGCATCCCCATCAGCGCCGCTACCTCCTCCAGAACTTTGCTGCTGATCGGCCGCTTCTTTGCCGCCAGTTTCTGGAATGCCAAATACATAGCTCCGGCCGGCCCGGGATCGTTGCCAGGCGCGGTGAGCAGCACCACATCGCGCAAGCCCGCCTCGCCTTCGTTGCGGCCAATCAGCTGCACGGCCGAATGCGAGGCCCTAAGCGCCAGGCGCTGGCGCCAGCAGCCCGCCCACGGCAGGTCGGCGCGAACCAAATCGTCGAGCGATTTCAGAGCAATGCCAGCGGCAAAGGCGGCGTCCCCTTCGCTTGAATCGCGCGCGCGCCCGTTCGCCCAAGCCGGTAGGGGAGACACGGTCGCTGGGAGAACCGGGGCGGCGAAAGGTGGGGGAAGGCGCGAATCCATGCCGTCAAGCATAGCCGAGGCGCGCAGTTTCTACCACCTATTTCACAATCAACCGCACAGCCTGTCCGCATATAATTATGTCCGATAATCTTGCCTTATCGGACGTTCTGTGCTCTATATAAGAAACGGCCGTTTCGCGGCCTTCAGCCGCACCAATCCCCGCTTTTCCGGCTGAGCGACGCGAGAGAGTGCGGCGGCGGTATGGTTAAACTCCCCGGTCGCCGCGCAGGCCTTAGGTAGAATATGTATACTAAGGAACCTGGAAACCTTCAATGGCGCTGAGCATCAAAGATCCCGAAACAGAGAAGCTCGCCCGCGCGCTTGCCGCGCGCACCGGCGAAACTATCACCATTGCGACGCGGCGCGCCCTCGAGGATCGGCTGAAGCGGATGGGCTCGCAAGCCAAGAAGTCTGCTCTCCTTGAGGACATGGAGGCAATGCAGCGGCGCCTGAGCGTGCTGCCGGTCCTCGATGATCGCAGCGATGAAGAGATCATCGGCTACGACGAAAATGGTATTCCGAACTGATGGTCATCGATACCTCAGCGATTGTCGCGATCTTTTTCAATGAACCGGACGCCCAACATTATCGCGAATGCGTCGCCGACGATCCCATTCGGCTCGTTTCGGCGGCGACGCTTGTCGAAGCCGCTATGGTGGTAGAAAGCCGTTTCGGTGAGGCTGGTGGCGCAGAGCTTGATCTGTGGCTGCACAAGGCGAAGGTGGACGTTGTCGCGGTGACCGCCGAGCATGCCGATCAGGCGCGCCGGGCCTGGCGCCGTTACGGCAAGGGCCGCCATCCTGCCTCCCTGAACTACGGCGACTGCTTCTCCTATGCGCTTGCCAGTCTGACTGGCGAACCGCTCCTGTTCAAGGGCAACGATTTTAAACAGACGGATATCGAGGCGGCATGAATAGCGGCGGCGAGATCATACTTGGCGAACATTTCTCAGAGACGGCGCCCTCTCCTCCCCCGCAACCGGCGTCCGGCCTGCTGGGCCATCTTCAGGATCTCACCGATCGCGCGCGGGGTTATGTCGAAGCCGCCAGTTCCGCCAACACCCGCCGCGCCTATGCCGCCGACTGGAAACACTTCTCCGCCTGGTGCCGGCGCTCGGGCCTCTCTCCCCTCCCCCCACATCCTCAGACCGTCGGCCTATACATTACCGCCTGCGCGTCGGGGACCGCCGAACGCGGCGCCAAGGCGAGTTCGGTCTCGACGATCGAGCGTCGCCTCTCCTCGCTGTCGTGGAATTATTCGCAGCGCGGTTTGATGCTCAATCGCAAGGACCGGCACATTGCCACAGTCATGGCCGGCATTCGCAACAGCCATGCTCGCCCGCCCCTGCAGAAAGAGGCGGTCCTGGCTGAGGATATCGTTGCCATGTTGGAGACGCTCGACCGGGGGACCCTGCGCGGTCTGCGGGATCGGGCCATGCTGCTGATCGGCTACGCGGGCGGCCTGCGGCGCTCGGAAATCGTCGGGCTGGATCTGAAGGCCGACCAGACGGAGGACGGCCGCGGATGGATCGAAATCCTTGAGAAAGGCTTGCTGGTGACGCTTCGCGGCAAGACTGGATGGCGGGAGGTCGAAATCGGGCGCGGGTCCTCCGAAGCCACCTGCCCCGTTGCCGCGGTTGAGACCTGGATCCGGTTCGCCAGGCTCGCCCATGGTCCCCTCTTCCGGCGTGTTACAGGGCAAGGGAAGACCGTCGGGCCGGACCGGCTCAACGACAAGGAAGTGGCGCGGCTCGTCAAGCGCACCGCTATGGATGCAGGCATCCGAGGTGATCTGGCAGAGATCGAACGGGCTTTTAAGTTCTCAGGGCATTCGCTGCGCGCCGGACTGGCGTCTTCGGCCGAAGTCGATGAGCGCTATGTGCAGAAGCAACTAGGTCATGCCTCTGCTGAGATGACGCGACGCTATCAGCGCCGGCGTGATCGCTTCCGCGTCAATCTCACGAAGGCTGCGGGTTTGTAATTATTGGTCAGGCTGCAGACCTTCGGAATTCATCATTGCGCCCCGTCGCAATGTCGGTCAACGACCGGCCTCCGGGCAATGTGAAGCCTTCAACAAGGTCGGAAAGCCTAATGCTCGCCTCTGCGAGCCTTGCCGTAGTCGCGCGGGTCTGTTCCATCATGGCGACATTCTTCTGAGTGATGCTATCGAGGTTGGTCACAGCATTGTTGATATCCCGAAGTCCGATCGCCTGTTCTTGTGCCGATTGAACGATGCCATCGATCTGCTCGTCGATCGCATGAACCCTGCCACCTATCAACTTAAGGGCATGGCCCGCTTCGTTGACGAGCAGGACACGGTGATCGCAAACTCGGCGGTGATGAAGGCGGTAGCCTTGGGTCTTTGTCCGGATGTATCGATCGATGAGCGCCAGCAATTGAGCGAACTTTCCGAAATGCAGTCCGAAGTCCTGAAATCGGCTGCTTCCGGCAAATCCAACGGCGACATTTCGGTGATCTTGAACTGCTCAGAACGCGCGGTGAAATACCACATGAGTGAAATCCTCAGGAAACTTGGTGTGGCAACACGCGCGCAGGCGATTTCGAGATTTGCTGCAAAGATCTAGTCGCCCGCCCGAGAATCGCTCTCGTCGGTTGGACGCTCTCTTGAATCTGCAGAGCATTCCATTCGCAGGGGATCGGCCTCTAGCATGATCGACAAAGGCAACGGTGCACGCTTCAGCCGCAACGCCCGATCGACACCAATCGCAGTGAGATTGGTTCTAGTACAATCTCGCCAAGGCTCCCTGTTATGATTGCCGCAATGCAAATGGCAATGTTATTGACGGAGCAGGCGCAAATCTTACGCGCTGAACAAGTTGGATCGCGTGTATGTTGATCAGCCAAGGCTCCGCCCGCAACGAGCGGATAAACCTAAACCTCGCCTGCTCACTGGCCTTGATTGCAGGGGCTTTGAACGCTGCGGCTTTTTATGCAGTCGGTTTCTTCTCGGCCAACATGACCGGTAATGTTTCGGCTCTCTCTGATCATCTTGCAACGGCGCGATGGAATCAGGCGCTATTTTTCCTTGCCGTGGTCATCATTTTCGTCCTCGGCGCAGCGATCTCATCCCTCCTTATCAATTCGGGTCGACGCCGCGGTATCGCTGCCATTTACGCCTATAGTATTCTCGTAGAAGCCATCCTGCTTGCTTTGCTCGGGATCGCGGACATCTGGTTACTCGCGGCGTGGCGCCCTCCCCTACTCACTCTTGGCTTGGCATTCTTGATGGGCTTGCAGAATGCGACCGTCACCCGGATCTCTGACGCTCGCGTGCGGACGACACATATCTCCGGCATGGCAACCGATATCGGCATTGAGCTCGGTATCGCGATGGACATTTTGCGGGGACGAGAACCGGACGCCCACGCGGCCGAGAACCGAACAAGGCTCACGCTACACATTTGGACGATCGGAGCTTTCCTCACCGGAGGTGTATTGGGCGTGTTCGCCTATCAGCATGTGGGCGGATACCTGTTACTGATCTGTGCAGCGCTGCTGTTTGTGATTTCGTTTAAAGGTATCCGGCGAAGGCGCGGCACATACACAACCACTGCCACAAGACGACTTCGTTGGCCGCCACGAAGCGAGCGATGAAAAGAACGAGGGACACCATGGTTGTTTCGGCGATCTCGACGAGGCCTAGTCAATTATCCTGCATTTGAGGAATGTTGTTTTTCTTACAACTGCGGGGCAGCGCAAGAACTCCTGTGCATCTATTCCAAACGTAGTGGCGGCATGCACTGGACGATGAGGCCACTTAATTTTGCGGGTTGGTCAAGGTTTCCCGGGAAGGCACTCGAGCCGACCGATCAATCTCGAATTTCTTGCGTTTGAACAACCGCCGTTGGCCCCTGTCTGCGTCACAGCTTGTGCCGACTCACGTCAGCTGGATGGGGAGGGATTCTTCAATAGGTGCACCCATTCGGAGGGTAAAGATAATCGAACGCGGTTTATCGACTCTTTTTTTGACAACCCGTGTTAGTGACTGAAAAGTTTAAACAACCGCCTGTTTCTAGCGGTTTAAGGCGAAATTCAGGCTCCATACGCGATGCGCAAGGTCCCGCGTTAATATTTCATTAACTATAAAGCGCTTGCGGAAATCGGAAAATCGCGTCTTATCTGTTTGCGGAGTTTAGCCGTGCGTTGGCAAAACTCCGTATCTTGGGGAAGAAAGTGCGGCAATGGTGAATTTGGATTTGGCACCCATCGAGGAGTTTTCGGGTTTTCGGGATCTTGTCCGAAACCATTCGGCTGCGCTCTCGGCCCAACTTCAAGCCTACCAAACGAAGGTGTTCCCGCCTCACGCACGCAAGACGATCAGAAACTTCTCGCCAGCAGAGGCTGAGAAGCTCTTCGATTGTGCAGAAGGATATCTGCGGACCATCGTTAGCGAAATGGAGAAGGATGAAAGCCTGAACTTCAAAGTGGCTTCTGGTCCGGGCAACCGTCGCGTATATTCTGTCGAAGACATCGCCAAGATACGCCAATATATGGACGCAGGCAGCCGGCCCGCTGGGCGATACCTACCGCATCGCCGCGATGGTGAAGAAGTGCAGGTCCTTGCGGTCATGAATTTCAAAGGCGGTTCCGGTAAAACAACAACTTCGGCACATCTTGCCCAGTACCTCGCACTTCGTGGGTACCGCGTCCTTGCCGTCGATCTTGATCCCCAGGCGAGTTTGTCAGCACTGTTTGGCAGCCAACCGGAGACGGATGTCGGCGAAAACGACACGATTTACGGCGCTATCCGGTATGATGAGGAGAGACGGCCAATTCAGGATATCGTCCGAGCGACGTATATCCCTGACCTTCACTTGATCCCCGGCAATCTTGAACTCATGGAGTTCGAGCACGCGACTCCCATGGCTCTCGCAAAACGAGATCCCAGCGATAGGCTATTCTTCGCTCGCGTGTCAGATGCACTCGACCAAATTGCCGATGCATATGATGTCGTCGTTATCGACTGCCCTCCCCAACTTGGTTATCTCACGCTTTCAGCCCTGACCGCGGCCACGTCCGTCCTCATCACAGTCCATCCTCAGATGCTCGATGTTCTGTCCATGAATCAGTTTTTGGCAATGACCAGTGACCTCTTAGACACCATTGGGGAAGCGGGAGCTGAAGATAAGCAGAACTGGATGCGCTATCTCGTCACCCGTTTTGAACCCACCGACGGGCCTCAGCACCAGATGGTCGCGTTTTTGCGGTCTTTGTTCGGTGCAAATGTAATGGTCAACTCAATGGTGAAGAGTACCGCGATTTCAGACGCTGGCCTGACCAACCAGACCCTCTTTGAGGTCGACAGAAGTCAGTTCAACCGCGCCACCTATGATCGGGCACTCGAATCGATGAACAGTGTCAATCACGAGATTGAGAGCCTCATCAAAAAGACATGGGGTAGAACATGAGCCGTAAAAATCTCTTCGCCGACCTCCCCACACCAGGGGGAACCGCGCCACCGCTCGCCAGGCCTCTCCAAGGGACCGCGAAACCGATGTCAGCTATCAAGCGGTCTGTTGGAGACCTGAACGACCGCAGCCGGCGCGCTGAGGAGATCGAAAAGAGTTTGATGGAAGGCCAGGCGGTGATCGAGATCGACACCGCCATTATCGAACCTTCTTTTGTTCAAGACCGTATGGACGGTGATGTCGAAGGTTTGAAGTCTTCGATTGCTGAACAAGGGCAGCAGGTACCTATTCTCGTTCGTCTTCATCCCGAGTTTCCCGATAGATATCAGGTTGCGTTCGGCCATCGTCGCCTGCGGGCTCTCAAAGAACTCGGAATCAAGGCGAAGGCCATTGTCCGTGAGCTCACCGATGAGCAGTTGGTGATCGCACAGGGACAAGAAAACAATGAACGCGCAGACCTGACCTATATCGAGAAAGCGCGGTTCGCCGCCAATCTCAAGGATCGGTTCACACGCGAGATTATCGTCGCGGCGATGTCGATCGACAGAGCAGATGTCTCGCGCATGATGGCGCTTGTGGATGCCCTCCCAGCCGATCTAGTCGATGCTATCGGACCGGCGCCGGGTGTAGGACGCGGTAACTGGCAGCAATTGGCGGAGCTTGTCGAAAAGTTTCCAGAACTTCCAAAGGTTCTCGATCTGGCTCGCTCACTGAGCGCCCTTCCATCAGAGGACCGGTTCAAAAAGGTTATCTCTTATCTGAAACCCGCTCGTCTTGGACGCGGTGCTCCTGACGTCCTGTCGACATCCACAGGTAGCCGCTTGGCCCAAGTTAAGAACAGCCGGGCAAAACTCGAAATAACAATCGACAAGAAGGCGACGCCAGACTTCGCGACCTTCGTGCTCGAACGATTGGCCTCACTCTACGAGGAGTATCAGGCCAGCAATGAAAAAGAGAAGGAAGCTTAACCCGCAAAAGAAAAGAGCCCCCAAAACGTCGCCGTCTCGGAAGCCCTATTCTGTTCGTTAGCAAGCTCAGAATCGCATTTTCGAGAATCATCGTCAAGAGTCTTCGGCGCCAATTTGGCGAACAAATTTCTTTTGCCTGCTGACAGGTAAAGAACGATGCAAAGCGGAAATGTTACAACGCCGTTCGGACGGCGGCCGATATCTCTTGCCCTCGTACGGCGGCAACAAGCTGTCGGGGAAATCAGAGCAGGCAAAAGCGTAGACAAGTGGAAAGTCTTCCGGGACATCTCCGTGGCTATTGAGCTGTTGGCAATACAGTCCAACAGCCTTGCGGTCCTGGACGCGCTCCTAAGCTTCTATCCCGAAAATGAGCTGCGTCAGGATGCGCAACTCATCGTTTTCCCGTCAAACATTCAGCTGTCCCTGCGAGCTCACAGTATGCCTGGTTCGACACTTCGGCGGCATATCGCTGTTCTGGTCGAAGCCGGGCTGATTGTCCGAAAGGACAGCGCAAATGGAAAGCGTTACGCGCGGAAGGATAACTCTGGCATTGTCAACCATGCCTTCGGCTTCGATTTGTCTCCCCTGCTCGCACGCGCTGACGAGTTCGCCATTATGGCACAGCAGACTTTGGCCGACCGCGTTGCCCTCAAGAACGCCAGGGAAGCACTGACCGTTTGCCGGCGAGACGTCAGGAAGCTTGTTTCTGCGGCAATCGAAGAGGCTGCTGATGGAGACTGGGACGCCATTGAGGACATGTATGTGCGGCTCGTATCCCGCATTCCACGCAAAGCAGACATCGAGGTGGTGACAAGTCTGCTCGATGAGATGAAAATGCTGAAGGAAGAAGTGCTCAACCGACTGGAAACGTATGATAAAGAGAAGAATTCTAGCAGCAATGCTGCCCGTATTGAGCAGCACATACAGAATTCAAAAACCGAATCCTTATATGAACTTGAACCAAGCTCCGAAAAAGGGCTGGGGGCGAAGTCGAGTGCTGGTAACAGGCAACGGAGCGAGCCGCCGAAGGTATTTCCGCTAGGGTTGGTGATGAGAGCATGCCCGCAGATTGCCGATTACGGCAAGAATGGTGAAATCGCGAATTGGCGAGAGTTCATGTCCGCCGGAGTCGTCGTTCGATCAATGCTCGGCATCAGCGCTTCCGCCTACCAAGAAGCCTGCGAGGTTATGGGGCCTGAGAATGCTGCGGTAGCGGTTGCCTGCATTCTCGAGAAAGCGAATATGATCAATTCTCCGGGGGGCTATCTCAGAGATCTGACGAGAAGGGCTGAGCGTGGCGAATTTTCAATCGGGCCCATGGTCATGGCGCTCCTAAACGTTAGCCCGCGGGAAGGGCGAAATGCGGGATAAGCACGGTGAGAGGGCCCCTCCTCGGTTGTCGTAATATTTTGGAGATGCGTTGCCAAGAGAACGTGGTGCGAACGACGGTAGCCGACCCGTGGCTCTACGGGTCTACGTGCTGATATGAATAATGGCGCCAGCAATCTCGCCGTTGACGCAGGAATTGAAACCCTCAGCCACGACCGTTGGATACAGCACTTTGTGCAGGGTGTGCCCGAGTGCCGCAGATGAGGCTATTGCCCTTCCATTTGCGAGACCTCAATGTCCATCGGAAGCAAGATCGGCAAATGTTACAGCCATCGGCCATCCGCTCAGCAGTCTCGATCGATAGGCAGTTGCTTGCTGCGTTCTCGCGCCTCCTCGGTGAGTTCTTGACGCCGCGGCCGATAATCGCTGCGAGCGATTGGCTCATCTTGCCCTGCAGCAGCCAGATCTTCCGGCTGAACGAGCTACGAAGGCGGCGATCGTTCAGCATTAAATGGATCGGTCTTGTCCCGCTACCCAAAGCATTGGATCAGCGAACACCTGCCCCGGTTGTCATTCGCAACAGAGAGGCGCGCTCTTGACGACGGCACATCGAACCGGCCTTTCAGAACATAGATCCACCCACATCATCCACCTGATCCCATCTTGTTTAAGCGAGCTTGGTCTTTGTGGGGAGACCCAGTGGCTGTTCGGCTTTAATCGAACGAAGCCGCTGCCATGGTTCGATCGGTACCATCCGCTATGAGGGGATATAAAGCGATATCCTGATTGTGCGTAGAGCGATGATTTATAAGCGCAGTACTAAAGAGTCTGAATGTATAAGCGTGGGGGTACCTGATATCACCTCATTTCCTGGAGCTAGGGAACACAGATGAAAAAGACGTCTAGAACATACGGCTCGGGACGGTGGCACGGGTCAGATAGACGAAATTCGAACTTGAATTCGACGTGGATGCCGACAACACGAAGGCTCATGCGGTGATGACCGTTCGGTTCCACAGTCGCGGGATTTCAAAGCAGAAATGGAGGTGTCAGCATGACATGCGGGCAGGGACCACGCCCACTTCCCATCAGGCTGGCTAGCCGCGGCGCCGCGCCAGGCAACGGTGCAGCAGTTAACTGAGGAGCAACCGGTGCCTTCCGTGATATGGAGAACGGGCAGGCGGCGCCAATATAAAGGCGCATCACGTGCGCGTCATAAACCGCGTTCGTGAGGACGCCCACCACTGGAAACGATTTTCCCCGCAATGGCTCGGAAGCGCGCGAGAGTGGCGACCAAGGGTTATTGGGAAAAGGGCCTAAAATCGTCGACTCTGCAACGCTACGCTCGTGAAGAAGCGTGGCATGGAAAGACCGCTGAACAACCACCTCCGGTCCGGGTAACTGGAAGAGAACTTGTCCCTACTCTTCGCGAAGGCAGTCGGCCCTCCGATTAGGCAACGCTTGTATAATGCCTTCACCAAAGCTCTATTCGATCTGGTCTCGTCCAGCGATGCACCATTCAATCACAGGGGCCCAGAGCTGCTCACTTCCGCCTCCCTCGGCGAGGGCAACATCGTACTCATCATCGTCACAACCCTCTTGCGCAAGACCGTGAAGGCTTGCTGCAGTACGTGCCGCAGATGAGAGCGACAGCCGTTTCGTTACCATCCTTCGGTTTCGGGCCCGAGACAGGCGCAAACAGACCGCTGGTTTTCTGTGGGAGCTCCCACAGCGACTAATATGCGGAAAACAAACAGTTTTCCATATTGTATCTTTTTGGGTGTCTTGTGCATGACCATTTCACATCGCGCAGGCGTCTTCTGTTACATTACACTGAGATTTTCCTTGACCGTAAAGCATCACCCTAACCGGGACATGCAGCGCATATAAGGGCTGAAACAATGTTGTAACTGATTCAGTTAGCGCCTCGCCGTGAAGATGGACGCGCTGTTTACTGTCATTGAACCATCGGTCTGTTAGGCCCCGGTATCCTTCTACCCCTCGGTCGAAACCGCAGCGGTGTTCAATTCGAAACCCGTCGAATGCTCCGGGGTGGATAAATGTAGCTCCCAAATAAGAGAACATTCGTCCGATGTGAGCTGTCATATTCTGCCATAAATCGCTCGTTTATCGCAGAGTCTTCACCGATGAGTTGACAGGCGCTTAGAGCTGACGGAGAAGATCATGCAACAAAAGAGGATGACCAATGGCCGACGAAGATAACCATGTTCCTGCCGACGGTGCGTCACCGACTGAGGTCGAACAGCGCGCTGCGAAGTTACCTGCGAGGGCACGTAGTGCTGCGTCCGGCAAGGCTCGCGGGGATGTGAAGAAGTCCGTGAAACCCAAGAGCCGAGGTCTCAGTGAGCAGGAGAAGATCGAGCGTGTTCGTCACATCGACGAGCAGGTTGCGGCTGGAGATACCCTCAAAGCAGCAGTAGAGAAGGCCGGCATCTCCGACCAGGCCTACTATCAGTGGAAAAAGGCGTTTGGGTCCACTTCGCAATCCGCTATTGCAGAAGATGACGAGTTTGCGGAGTTCATCCAGCTCGATGAAGAAAACCGCCGGCTACGCAAACTTCTGGCGGAAAAACTTCGAACAGAAAACGCTGATTTGCGCCGCAGATTGGGCTTGAAGTAGCATGTTGTAATGCGGCGTCCGTGCCATAGGAGCGCACGTACCTCTGGGGCAAGCGCGTTTTCATCGGTCCAAATCGATTGGTCTTTTCACTCCATCCAATTCTGAATATCCGGAACATGAGAACACCACGATCTAATTTTGTCGTCGAATACAAGACGAGCAGGCGCGTGGCAAAGCCACGATCGGCTTCCATTTGGGGCAATCTCGATCTGCAGGCCGTCGCGCGGCAGATTGAGACCGACGAGGCGGTGCCACAGGGTATCTCAGAACCGTATGCCTCAACGTCGATGGTGACAGTTGATAGAGCCTTTCCAACATTGATTTCGGAAGCGCACTCAGAAGACGAAAAATCAACTATCCTTGCAGGTCGCGAAAATATTCCGCGCGAGAGGTTGGATATTGGGGAACTCGATGACCAGTCGAGTGAAATTCTATCTGCGGACCAGGCGAAGGCCGACGATCTTGTAGGGCCGGCGAATGGGCTGGCAGAGAAGCAAAAGGGAAGGGGGAGCCAGGAAAGGCGTTTGCAACAGCTCAAATCCCCTAACGCTCACAGTCGGCATGCCGCACCAGAGTCGCTCGCGCTGCTTGAGGCTGACAATCGCTACCTCAAACGCCTCATGCTCGTAAAACTTCGGGAGGAAAACGAGTGGATGCAGTCTGTGCTCAATCGGCTCGAAAGCGTGTGACGCTGTTGCTTGTCATTGTAGCCCGTGATGAGTTGTAAGCCGTTTCGGAAACTCGAAAGGCAATCTTATCCGCGGCGATCGGACTCTTTGGCTCAACCAACCAGTGAAACCGCGGCGCTTGGCTAGGATTTGTGTGCGGCCGAAGTCAGGGGTGTCCTGCTGCAGGCACTGCAATTGCCAACTACTCCTCGCTGAGGCCCGAGCGGTATAATCGCCGCGAACCTTTTCTGATCACATCAATCGCTGCACCTATGGCCTTTTTCCGCTCCGCTGCACTTAATGGGTCTGATTGAAACGTCCGTCCCCTACGAGAGTGCGCCCGTTTCTGCCGATATCAGTACCCAATTTAAGGTTTTGCGGTGCGGTTTCAGCACTTAACACCGCCATCCTGAAAATAACCACTATCGTATTGGGGCTTTTGATTAAGTTGATCGAGGGCAACTATGGTCTCTCGGGTGGATAATTCTGGATCACGCTCCAATATTGCGGTGAGGATCTCAGATTGAATACCTTATTATCTTGTTCGGATGGTTGTACGCGGCGCCTTGCAATCGAGTGCCAAGAGACACCAGTAAACTGAGAGGGCGGTTCGCGATAGCTCCCTCAGTCGACGAGCGACGAGCCATGTAACAGGCCATCGCGGCGTTTGGTGGCAGTGGGTTCAACGCGGACATTGCCGAGTTAAGATGTAACATTGCAAGAAAGGAGAAGGTTATTGGATCGCAGACATAAAATCACAGTCACCAAGGGGGGCAAAACCGATCGTCACGCCGTGATCGGCTTTGATCCGCCGTTGCGTACCTTTTTCCTGCAAGCGTTCATGGGTAAGTCCAGGGAGATCTGGCTTGGCACCGTTCTGGAAGAGTTCCTTAGTTTGGAAGCCCTCACCGAGGGGGCCCGGAGCCAAGGGTATGAGATCGAGGATATATCTCGGGAAACGATCATCGAAATGACCAAGCTGGCCGCGCAGCCGCACGCGCCGAGAATTGGTGAACGCCTTGGAATTGTTCGATAAAATGCAGATACTCATGGTATGTTCTGCATGAGGCGCGTGATATTACTGATCAATATAGACACATAGACTGGCCCATACGCACGCTAGATTACCGTTAGCCGCCGCGCACATTCCTTGCGATTGAGCGATAGACAGTCTTCGCTCGCAAATCAAATGAGTGGCAGCCGATGAAGAATGAACAACGACGAAACATTGCTGAAAGGGTTTTCGAGCGAATTCGGAGCGCAGGCTTTCCAATGGAGACCGATCCCCGCTTTCTGGCTTGGATCGAGCAATGGATTGCCGGCGAAATCGAAATGCCTCAATTTCGGCAGAACTACCTTCAACTCTTGGTGGAACGGGTATCGCAGCAAAAACTAAGCCTTCGGCGAATGGGCTCGGATCACCGGAGAATGGGGGTGAGCGACCATTGTTACCGCAAGGTGAGCAGCCGATCGATCCTTTTGAAGAACCTGACGGTTCACGCGAATGATATATAGATGTCCGGCGACAACCACGCGGTAGAAGCAATGATCTGTTGCTCCTTGCTGGTGGTCGGATAGGGGCCTCGTCACTTAGCCCCGTATCCAAGGCATACCGTGGCCTTTAGCCGCGGCAGCAAGGCGGTTTCCGGCGAGACGTTACTGCAAACCATCGCCCAAGCCAGCGTCTGAAAGAGCAGGACATCTGCTTTGAGTGCCTACTCAGATGCCTGGCTGAGAGCCCGGCATTTGAGGAAACCATCGGTGATCACATCCTTCGGCAGGTCGCGACCGATGAATACGAGCCGAGTGACGCGCTCTTCTGCATCTTTCCACCGGCGCTGATGGTCTCCCTCCAGCAGCATATGGACGCCCTGAACGACGAAACGGTCGTCATCACCGGAGAAGGAAATGATTCCTTTCAGACGGAGGATATCCAGGCCAAAGGCATGGATGATCATCTGCAGCCAGGGGAAGAATTTCTCCGGATCAAGGGGATCGCGCTCGACAAGCGAGAAGCTGGTCAAATGGTCGTCGTGCTCGTGATCGTGCGCCTCTTCAAGAAAGTGCGTGAGCGCGACGAACACCCCACCTTTTCTTTTGTGATTGCGGCCGCGAGATATGCTCCTTCATCGAGAGGAGCTGAATGGGATGGCCAGGGATTACGCTAATGCCATGCTTGGAGTCATGGATGAAGCCATGCATGAGGCTCGTCATGAAGGCGGGTACCGACTGATTGAGGTGATCACCGGGCGGCGCAAGCGGCGGGATTGGAGTGACGAGGAGAAGGCGCGGATTGTTTGTGAGAGCGCTGAACCTGACGCCAACATCTCTGCCGTTGCCCGGCGGCACGGGGTCAATCGTGGTTTGCTGAACGCCTGGCGTCGGGAGGCTGGGTTGATCGGGCAAAGAGCGGGCAAGGCCTTGGGTCAGGAGCCAGCGTTCGTGCCGGTGAATGTGGTCGATAGCCAAAGACTGCAACGCGCGACGGCATTCGATGTCGCCAGCAGTGCTGCGGGTAGAATTGAGATCGAGCTCGACGGTGCGCGCATGACTGTGGTGGGCTCGGTGGCACCGGAGTTGGCCCAGGCGATGTTGGCAGCTCTCCGGTGTCGCCGGTGATCGGAGTTCCTGCTGTTGGGATGAAGATCATGGTAGCCACGCAGCCCGTCGACTTTCGACGCGGCATGAATGGCTTGGTGGCTTTGGTTGCGTCGGCGCTAGCGGCGGATCCCTATTGTGGTGACGTGTTTGTCTTCCGCGCCAAGCGTCTCGATCGCTTGCGTTATGTCTATTGGGATGGATCTGGCATGATCCTGGCCACGAAGTGGTTGGAGGCTGGCAAGTTCGTTTGGCCGCCGATCACGAATGGTGCGATGACGATGTCGGCCGAACAATTTGCCCTTCTGATCGCGGGATTGGATTGGACGAGGATCGGCTCACAGCAGGTCAAAAGACCGACGAAAGCAGCATGATGTAATTGTAATTGCTTGAAGATTTTAGGGGATGTGGTAGTCTCCAGCATGTCGCCAAGCCAAGATCAACTCCTGCAGAATATCGAGCATTTGAGCCGAACGGTTCGTGCTCTCGGTGCAGAGAACGCTGATCTCAAAGCCGAGATAGACTATCTCAAGCGCTTGATCCACGGGGCTCGGTCGGAGAAGCTTGCGACCATCGATCCAACACAAACTAGTCTGGATCTCGGCGACCTCGCGGATATCCCAGTTGCTGCCAACGATGATAGCGGGCAAAGTCCTCTTCCATCTCCCCGGAGAGCTCCAGGACGCAATCTTGGTGCACTCCCCAAGCATCTCCCCCGCTATGAGGTTGTCATCGAGCCGGAGAGCAAGACATGCTCGTGCTGCGCAGGCGACCTGCATCGCGTTGGAGAAACGACCACCGAAGCCCTCGATATCGTTCCCGCCATCCTGAGGGTAAAGCGCACTATTCGCCCTCGCTATGCCTGCCGGGCCTGCACAAACGGGATCACGCAGGCGCCAGCGCCGACACGCTTCATGGATGGCGGAATGGCGACGACTGCACTCGCGGCGCATGTCGTGACATCCAAGTTTGCATGGCATCTTCCACTCTATCGACAAACCCAGATCTTCGCAGGCCACGGTATCGTGCTGGATCGGGGAACACTCGGGAGCTGGGTCGAGCGTGTGGCGTGGTGGCTCGAGCCGCTCTATGACAGGCTTCTCGCCTTCATTCGTTCACAGCCCAGGGTCTTCGCCGACGAAACACGCCTCCCACGTCTCGATCCCGGGCGTAAGCGAACCAAGGTTTGTCAGCTGTGGGCACAAGCCGTGGACGATCGGCCCTGGAATGGTCCAGCGCCTCCTGCCGTTGGTTACATCTTCTCCGAGAGCCGCAGCGCCCGTGAGGCCGAGCGCCAATTGGCCTCTTTTGATGGCGTCCTTCAGGTGGACGGATATGCGGCATACAAAACCCTCGCCAAACGGCGCGGCAAAAGTAATGCGCATCCATTGCGGCTGGCATTTTGCCTGGCTCACGCCCGACGCAAGTTCGTGGACGTCGTCAAGCTGACCGGCTCATCGGAGGCCCTGGAGATCGTGTCGATCCTTGCGGAGGTCTATCTGACCGAGCAGCAGATCCGCGGGCAGAGCGCAGAAGAGCGCCGTCAGACGCGGCAGTTAAAATCGCTCCCGATCATGAAGTCATTGAAGGCCCGGCTGCTTGACCTCAAGGGAGATATCTCGAACCAATCGGCTCTCGCCAAGGCCATCAACTATACCCTCACGCACTGGACTGGGCTCACAGCCTTCCTCGACGATGGAACGATCGAAGTCGACAGCAATATTGTTGAACGTTCGATGAAGTCCGTTGCTCTCACGAGGAAAAACTCGATGTTCGTCGGCAACGCCCGAGGTGGCGAGACCTTTGCCATCCTGGCTTCGCTGATCAATTCGGCCAAGCTGAACGGGCTTGATCCGCAGACTTGGCTTGCCGATGTCCTCGAGCGGGTAGTATCCGGTCAAACGACAATCAACCAGCTCGATACACTGCTTCCTTGGAATTGGTCGCCCGAGCAGACCAGGCAAGCAGCATGAATCGCCCATGTGTCTCCTATGATGAGCTTGATGAACGCCTGCGCGGCGACGGACATAATGACTATGTCGGAATGAGCGCGATCGACGGCTTGCTGGCGGCGATCGTCGCTGGCCCCGTGCCGGTTGCGCCAGCACTTTGGATGCCGAATGTCTTCGGTGGCACCTTGCCACAAACGAAGCCCGGTTCGATCGAGGAACGTCTCGTAAACACCGTCCTCAACCGGCATGATGAAGTGGACCACCTCCTCGCACATGCCCCTGGTGACTACTATCCGATCTTCATGCATGACAAAGGCAGGACGGTCGTCGACGCTTGGGCAATCGGCTTTGCGCTGGGGCTGGGCTTGGGTGGCGAGGCGTG
Source organism: Aminobacter sp. DSM 101952 (assembly GCF_001424795.1). NCBI lineage: Bacteria > Pseudomonadati > Pseudomonadota > Alphaproteobacteria > Hyphomicrobiales > Phyllobacteriaceae > Aminobacter > Aminobacter sp. DSM 101952. Next base: position 24,330 of record NZ_LMCL01000004.1, read on the forward strand.
GGCACCCATCCTGCTGGCCACACCCAAGCCCATCATCACCCCGATCATGACCGTCAATCCGCAGCTCGCCAAACTGTTGTTCCGCATGTCACCGCAGGAAAAACGAAAAATCCGAGCGACTGCTCATATCCATATCCGAGCCGCTGTGACCCAGCTCTACGCTGTCACCCGGGCCGCTCGCCAATAGCCGTCGGCACAAACCAGCCGCCTCGGCAACGTGGCGCGTTCGTTGCGCTCACGAAAGTGCGGATCGACCTCAAGGATGCGGTCGAGTTCGAAGGCCCTCCTATCAAGAAGGCTTGAAATATTGAGGGCGCAGCGTTGGGTGTGGAGGATGCTGGCGGTCGGGTTGATCCGGCGGATGCGGTCCTCTACCGCCTTCAGTTCTTCCGGAGAAGCTAGATCCGTCTTGTTGACGATGATCGTGTCGGCAAAAGCAAGCTGCTCCTGTGCTTCATGGGCCCGGCCAATCTCGCCGATGAGATGCTTGGCATCGACCACGGTGATGATGGAATCGAGTCGGGCCTTGGCGCGTACGTCCTCATCGACGAAAAATGTCTGAGCGACAGGGGCGGGATCAGCGAGGCCGGTGGTTTCAATCAGAATTCCGTCGAAGCGGTCGCGTCGTCGCATCAGGCTTTCAATGATGCGGATCAGATCGCCGCGAACCGTGCAGCAGATTCAGCCGTTGTTCATCTCGAATACGTCTTCCTCGGCATCGACAATGAGATCGTTGTCGATGCCGACTTCGCCAAACTCGTTGACGATCACTGCATACTTCCGGCCATGCGGCTCGGAGAGAATGCGGTTGAGGAGGGTCGTTTTCCCGGCACCGAGGTATCCGGTCAGCACCATGACGGGAGTCGGGGCGGTCTGCTGGGTCATGATCTTGTCCTCGCGATTGACCGGTTGATAGCGAATTACGGACGCAGGCATCGAACCGGGCTTGCACTCTGTTGCAGAAACGTTATTACATAACATAGGATAGGAACATGTAATAACATTACCTTGTTGGATAGTGTCAACCTCCGGAGCGGCCATGACCGGCATTTGCCTGCATTTCGAAGACTTGACTCTCGGTTATGACAGTCACCCCGCCGTACACCATCTTACTGGCAATATGGAATATGGATCGATGACGGCAGTCGTCGGAGCCAACGGGTCGGGCAAGTCGACTCTGATTAAAGAGATTGCAGGCGTTATCAAGCCGATCAGTGGACGCTGCGAGAGCCGGTGCCAGCGGCTTGCCTATCTTCCGCAGCAGTCGGAGATCGACCGAAGCTTTCCCGCCCATGTGATCGACCTCATATCGCTCGGCTTCTGGCAGAGGAGGGGTTTACTCGGGAGAATTACCGCCGAAGACAAAGCCGATCTGGAAAGATGTCTTGATGCCGTGGGTCACCGCCTCCACACCTGGCCCGACGACGACAGGAGTACCCGCGTCGTCCTGATCGGACAGGACATGCCGCAAAAACCGATCCGCGACCTATTCGATGTGCTTGCGCCACGTGCTTCCCGCAGGCGGAGTGCTCCAGCATGAGCCGTACCTTCGCCAATCCGCTGTCACGAAACGATCCTGGCGTCGTCGCAAGTGCCCGAGCCATAAAGCAATGGGCGCGCGATGCACTCACGCTTGGTGAAGACGCACTCGTCTCCGTCAATGAGTCACCTGCCATCTGCCCGGATACCCGCCCAGGGAAACCGTCGTGCTGGTCATGCGTCCAGGAGTACCTGTGCTTCAGGTGTCGATCCACAAAGCGGTCCGCGATGTGACACGCGACGATATCGAAGTCGCCCTTGCCGGATCAAGTCCGAATGACATCGACACAATTCCAATCGCCGATATTGGAGGTTTGATATGTGCGTCGCTCGCAATCCTGCAATTGGTTTCGCAGTCGCCGCAACCGCTCATTCAGCACCCGCAAAATCGTAGAGTCTCAACGATGCCGTCCCTGGGAAGATCTCAAGCGGCAAGCCAGGTTGGCCCTCTTTGTGCCAGTTTTGCCGGGAACGATGCGTTTGTTCTTCCTGGGCGTTCGATATGTGAACGCCTCCTGTTATGAAAACCGATAGTCATTGAGCGTCTCTCCATGACGCCGCGGAAATCTCATGAGAATCCCGGTCGAAACGTTTAAGCTTCGGGTTCATTTGGACTCAATGGTCTCAACGATTTCATATCGATCGACAAAAGATCCCAGACCTTCGTTCAATAACGCGAGAATGCTTGCCGGGCTGATCGGAACGGTTACCACCTTTTCGATGTTCATAACCGGGCACACCATCTCGGGATCGTCAATCAGATCGTCGCGCATCTCTTGCAACGCGCGTTGCGCCTTTCGGTGACTGTCGAAGAAAATGTCCGGAATACCGGTTGGCTTCCAACGCTCTTCGGCGCGAACACCGGCATTCGAGTATGTGTAGAAAGTGAACACAATATCCTGTGCCAACGGTTTCTCCCAAAGCAACTGCGGCGGTGCGCCCCCGCCGTCCACTGCTCATTGACCCCTGGTGATCGGGGGATTCGAAACCGCATACCACGGCCCCATGGCCTTTAGTCCCGGAGAACCTATTGCATACGCCACAGGTCCCCCGACCGCAAAGGTCAAGGAGTCTGATGCCTTACGGGTGGCACCAACCGGGTATGAGGGGTTTCGACGCCCCAAAGCGGCGCGTACCGCTTCGCTGCGGAAGATATGTGATCCTGTTGAATTTGTCCTGAAATTTCTTCGCTTATCTTCGATCACGGCGCCCCCTCGACATTCCGGATATGGGCATGTTCCCACGAAAGCGTGGGAGGGGTCTGAGGCAGTCAAAACTGCCGCCAGGTGAAAGGCTAGCGAGTTTCGTATTCCAATCTTCCAACGGTCCGGATAGAGGCTCCCGCTCTTCAGTGACATTGCCGCTTTCAGTGGTTTGATCGAGCCTGCCTTGATGAGCCCGGTTCAAGAAACCGGCCTGCCCCTTCGGGTGCCGCTTGCGAGCCGGCGGCGGCAAGGGAAGCTTCGCCGCAGCGGGCAGGTGGCGCTTGTGGCTCCCGATTTCCGAGCAACTCCCGCCGCGCCCTTGCCTCCGCATGCTCTTCGCGGCTGACAGATGGGGTCTCGCGAAATCTGCGGGAAGGCAACCCAAAAAGAGGGCGGCAAAAAAGGCCGAGAAGAGAATGGAAAAGAAGGAAATCGAGGAACTTCGCAACCGTGTGCCATGCTCTGCGGTGCTGGAAAAGGCGGGGTTCCTCATTGATCTGAAAGAGAGCACACGGCGGGCGGTAAAGTATCGCCGTGAAAACGAAATCATCATCACGATCCATGACGGTCACGGCTGGTTCGACCCGCTTTCCGAAGCCAAGGGTGATGTATTTTCGCTCGTCGCCCATCTTGATGGCGGAGGGTTCAAGGCAGCGCGCGAGCGCGTTGCCGAGCTTATCGGCTATGTCCCGCAAGACACCGCCAGACGGATGGTTGGTCGTGTCCCAGGGCCAAACCTTGCAATTGTCGACCGATGGAACCGCCAACGTCGTCCATGGCTTGGTTCGCAAACCTGGCACTATCTCTCGGCAGTAAGGTTGCTGCCACCCCATACACTTCATGCTGCCATTTCCCAGAACCATCTTCGCGAAGGACCTTACGGCAGCATGTGGGCCGCCCACACGAACGATCTTGGCACAATCACGGGCTGGGAGGAGCGCGGCCCGGAATGGAGGGGCTTTTCGACGGGGGGAACAAAGGTCCTGTTTCGTCTCGGCCGGTCTGCGGCTTACCGACTCTGCGTCACCGAAGCGGCGATCGATGCCATGAGCCTTGCTGCCTTCGAGGGTCTGCGTGATGGTACCCTCTATCTCAGTACCGGCGGGGGGTGGTCTCCGGCAACAGATGCGGCGCTGCGCGTACTTACCGGTTCTTCCGGCGTCCAGTTGGTCGCGGCAACTGACAATAACACGCAGGGCGACACGTTCGCCGATCGGCTTCGAACCCTTGCCGAAGAAGCGGGCTGCGGCTGGCAGCGATTGCGGCCTCCTGCAGACGACTGGAACGAGGCTCTGCAGGAGAGGGAGGCGGAACGAAGAAAAAGAAGGGGGGAAAGGGAAGGCGTGCCGCATACGCGCCGGCCGCATCAAGGGAAGCTTCGCCCGGCCTGAAGCCGGCCCTTGACCCGGCCGGACGCGATGCCGGCGGCTCGGGAGGGGTGATGAAGGACTGAAGAGGATGGTGAGGTCGAGAGGACAGCGCCGCGCATCGGTCCGGAGCAACTCCGAAGGAGCCGAAAATGAATACCTCACCCGCAATCCGCAAGGTCTATCAGGGGGTCGCCGACCGCCACCAGATGTTCCGCATGTTCGACCGCCACGCCCAGCGACCTGATCGTTGGAACGTCGATGCAACTGGGCTCTACAGCGGAGAATGGTTCGAGATCCGCGAGAGCGAACACGATTACATGTTCGAGATCCTGCCACCGCTGTGGATCCGCGGGTCGATGTTCGCCATGCGCGAGTTTCTGACCGGATCGATCACCAGTGTCTTCTTCGCGCTGCGCATCGATGGATCGATCCGCCACTTCCACGGCTATTGCGATCTCTCTGATACCTCTTCAGTCGAGAACATGCGGCTTGCCATCACCGAGCGCGAAACCCGACCGGTGCGCGCCATGACCCGGGATGAGCGGCTGGACCATATCTGGAGCAGCACGGCCGACGACTATCGCGGCTATGCCGGCGATCGTTGGCCGTACGCCTCACGCGGCAAGCGCACAGTGATGCTTTATGGCGGTGCCACCGGCAGCATACTCAAGCTCCTTGAAGACCTGACCGACGACGAGATCGCCGCCAAACTGCCGGTGCATCTGCGCCACCTTCCCGTCTTCATCGCAGCGTAAGGGGGCGTGACATGGCAGACTACCGCACCGAGACTGTCGTGACGCCGGACATCCCGGCAAGCGACATGACACCGCTCGAGCGTCTGATGCTCTCTCTTGTTTTCGATGAAGAGGCGTGGAGCGACGGGACCTTCTTCAGCACCTGGAACAGTCCTAACGAATGGATCTCACCACGCGAAGACGAACTGCGCGTGGCGCTTGAAGGCTCTCCTGGATCGGAAAGCCGGTTCAACGAGTATATCGCCAACCTGCTTGCGGCATTCGATGCCAAAGACGAGGCCGAGCGTGGCTTCTATATCGAGATCGACCTGACCACCAGCCAGGGTGGTTGGCCCGAGATCCTGCAGGATATTGTGCGGCGCTCCAATACTATCGAGGAAATCGTGGTCTGGGCGGCGTTTACCTGCTCGAAGATGTGCGCAGACGGCTTTGGCGGCAGTGTCATGCGCATTACCGGCACGGCAATTCAGTATTCCTCGACGACCGACATGCTCGAGCAAATGTCGAACGAGCAGCCAACTCAACCGGTGCCAGAAAGTCCTGGTATCGACACCGGCGGGCATGAAACCCGCAGCCGTCTGGAGGGCATCGCCGCCACCGCCGGATGGGACAGTTTCACGTTGTTGCTGCAAATCTCCCGCTGGCTTGATCGGGACCGGCATACCGAAGCGCTGGCCGCATATCTCGACAGCCTCGCCTGCGACGAGACGGATTGACGTCAGTCCTGTCCCAGCCCCATCCTCGAAGGAGCGATCCGGATGCCTACCACCTCTCTCTTTTCACCGTTTCGTCGGATCCACACGGGGACGGCGCCTGCAGCTGAAGTTCGAGCGCTGCTGTCGAGGCACGATACAGCACCCATGTCCCTGCGACGATTCACCGGTATCCTGCACGCCGGTGAGTGGTTCGAGCTGCAGGAGCCCGCGGCGCGCGCGATGGCCGGTTTGTTCCTCGCCAGTCTACGGCCCGGAGGTCTGACTGTTCTCCCCGGACGCCGTCCCGAACAGATCCGGTCCGTCCTCTTCAGCCTCGTGACCAGTGATGGCGAACGCTGGTTCCACGGTTTCGTCAGCGTCACCGATCCCGCCGTGACGCCCGAGACCATGCGGGCGGCGATTGTTGCACGCGAATCCGGCAAACCTGTCCCCGACATCCGCCAGGAAAAGCTCGAACGCATCTGGAACGCTGCGGGCGCAGACCGCGGCTATGCCGACGAGGTCTGGCCGCCCGGCAATGAAGGCTTCAGGACCATCGTTATTCGCAGGCCCGGCTTCCGGCCTGTTCTCAAATTGCTCGCGCATCTTTGTGCCGAGGAGGTACAGCAGCTGTTGCCCGAGGACTGACTGACACCAGCAACGCGGCGGTCAACAAACTTCATTTCGATCAGCTGGCCCGGAGCATCGCTTCGGGCCTCTCCGTTTCCAAAAAGGAGAGTTCCATGGACGACCTCGAAACCACCATTGTCATCAACCCGGCGATCCCACTTACCGATATCACCGAACTTGAACGGCTGGTTCTCTCCAGCGTGTTCGATGCTGGTGAGGTCGACAACGCGCTGTTGCTCTATACCGACAGCGGCGCTGCCCTGACGTTCAGCCTGGCCGCAGGCGATCTATCGGTAGCCTATGAAACGTCTCGCCGCTCACCGAAGAGCGAACTGAACCGGATCGTTGCCGAATGCTGGCGCGACCAGATCGATGGTCGGGACCGGATCGAAATCGATCTGCGACCAAGCTCCTGGGAGTTCATTCTGCAGGACATTGTCGCACGCTCCGAAACGCTTTCGGAAGTCCGAGTACTCGAATGGTCCCGGCATCCATCGCAGAGACCCGACAGTTTCGCTGCCTGCGTCATGCTGATCACCGCGACGGAATGCGCAGGCCGATCCAGCGGTGATCTCTTCGAGGAACTGCGCGCAGCAAACGAGGTACAAAGGCCGGCCGAGGGCCTGAGATACCTTCCCGGCGCGCCTGATCTCTCAAAAGCTGATCCCGTTCTTGAGCGAATGCGCGGTGCGATCGACCGCCAGATGACAGGGCGATTGCCGCACGACCAGTTCCTGCTCGATGCTGGCGGTCGCAACTCGCTGACCACGATCCGCCGGTTCATCGAGTCCTTCGCCACGCCTGCGCCGGCCATCGCCGACATCGATAGCCGACAACTGGACGCGGCCCTGTGCTGCTGGGAGGCCATGCAGGACTACCGGATCCTGTTCGAACACGACAAGCCGCTGGTGCGGAACATTCACGCTCTGATGTTGCTCTGGACCCAGCTCGGTTCGATCGAACTGCGGCGCTGGGCGCGCCCGGCTGCCATCTGCGCGCTCCAGATCCATGACCATCTTGGACGGGAGCTGATCGATCGCCATGCACCGTTCGACTATGGATTTATCCCGGCGGTTCTCGAAGTGCTTGAATGGACAGAGAATGGTCCTGACTTCGCAACACCGCTCGAGGATGCCGCCGCCCGCGTGCTGAAGAAGCTGGAAATGCATGAAGGAGGACGTCGATGAGCGAGAAAGCACCATCTTCCATCCCGCCGGCAACTGCAAAGGTTTCTGCCGATCCCGCGTGCAGCAAGCATTTCGTGCATGTCTACGCCGTGGTCCGGGTCAAGGTTGAAGTCGATGCCACAAACCACCGGGCCGCTATGACCGCGGCCGACGAACGTCTGTTTGGTAACGGATTTGCCGTCAGCCTCAATCCCCGCGGTATCGGCGTGATCGAGGCCGGCTATGCCGAGGAAGTGGTCGGCTATCTCGTCGATGAAGCGGACGACCCGGACTATGAGAAAACCCGGAGCTACAGTCCAGACCACGAGCCGCAAATATTGGATGACGGACATCGGCGTCCGCCCTTCGTCTCGCTGGAAGACCGGCGCGTGACACTGACATTCATGCCCCAGATCTGGCGCCATGATCAGGCGATCGAGGTTGATGTCTCTGAACCAAAAGACTGGACCGTGGCGCTGTCACTGCTCCTCGAACGATTTCCGACAGAGGCAGAGTGGGATGCCAATGCGCAGATCAGGGATGATCTGCGTCACGAAGGTGATGCTCCACAATGGATCCGGGACTGGCCCGGCCCCTTTGAAGTTCGACTGGACGACGACGTTGCGGACGTCTGGAGTGGCTCCGATGAACTATGAGCGTCTTCTGTGGCGCCTCAGGGCCAACCCTGATCTGTTTGGCGATGATGACGAACGGTCGCGCCGTGTGACACGCCTTATCATACGCTGCAAGGCGCGGCTGATGCCAGAATGGGAGGCGTGCGCCAAGCGAGTACGGCTGGAGGCCGACCGTCGCTTCTGGTTCCGGACCCTGTGAAGGGGAAAGGAAGGGGAAGAAAAGAAGACCCCTGCCGCATGTGGCTCCAGCCCGTCAAGGGCGGGCTTCGCCGCTAAAGCGGCCTTTGACCGGCCATCGCCAATGCAGCGGTGAAAAGCTGGATTGGAAAGTCTGAAGAGGCGAGGACAGCGCCGAATTTCTCCAGTCCAAATCCCGAAACTGCGAATGCTATGCTCCGACGGATCGAGATCCGGCGGCATGGTCGTTCGTCCCAACCAATGGTGAAAGACATGCCCATGAAGTTCTTCCCCCCTTCATCGCGCCGACCGTTTGCAGGACGGCCTGGCGGATCGGAAAGCCGCCTCATTCCACTGGCCGCCAATGATGACGATCCGGATCCAACGCCGCCGTCACCTGCGGCCGCCGTAAAACCAGCGTCGGTGGCAAATGAGATCCCGCCGCTTCCCATCGCGGTCTGACGGAGGATCGACCATGCTGACTTTCCCGGTCCAATCCGTCCTCGACGTCATCGCACGTGGTCGCGCCGACGCCGAGGCCAATGGCGGCTTCCGCGATCCCTATTATGGCCTCGAACCCGGAAAGGGCGAAAAGCCCGGCCTCTGGCTTGTTGGAGATCATGGGGTGTATTTGATGTCCAACGGAAAGTTGCCCGAAAACGGCAAGCCATTGGTCGTCTATGCCGAAGAATGCCACCCCGAGCAAAACGACGACTGGTTCGAGGTCAAACGCCAGACCTTCGGGGGCGATGATGGTGTCGATTTCATCGATGCCGAGAGCCTCGAGGCCATGATCGCGGCCAGCCCTGGCGGTACGCATCTGTCTTTCGCCTTTGAGGAAGACGCGATGCAGATCTCGGTCATCCAACGCGGCTGACGCATCATCGTCCGCTGCAACCACAACCTTCCCCCTTCCACGCGAGCGCCACGCCGGTTCATCCGGTCGATGACGCTCGTCTTTTTTCAGGAGCATTCATCCGATGTCCAACGATCCCTTTTCCCTCGATATGTTCGGCAATACTGCGCTCTCTTCCGGGCTTGGTTTTGGCCTTGGCACGACTGAAGAATTTGCCCCCGGACCGGCAGCGCATGAAAACACAGCTACCGCGCCTGAAGCGCATGTCGTCCCGTTACCGGTTGTTGCGGCCAAACCACCCTTGCCAGGCAAGATGGGCGATCGTTTCAACTTCTATCTTGATGACGATGATCGCGACCTTCCGAAAAGCTGGAAGGAGCGCGCCCGGATCAATGTCGCCGCCATCCTCTCCGCCAACGAGATCGAGAAGCTCGACGTTCCGGTCACGCGCGAACACCAGAAGCGCCTGATCCGTTTTACCGGTTTCGGAGCCTCCGAACTGGCGAGCGGCATGTTCCGTCGCCCCGGCGAGGTCGAATTCAGGGATGGCTGGGACGACCTTGGCGGTTCGCTGGAAAGTGTGGTTTCCGAGACGGACTACGCCTCGCTGGCGCGTTGCACGCAGTACGCCCACTTCACACCGGAGTTCATCATCCGTGCGATGTGGGCAGGTCTTCAACGTCTGGGATGGCGCGGCGGCCGCGTTCTTGAACCCGGCATCGGTACCGGTCTTTTCCCTGCATTGATGCCGCAGGCCTTCCGGGCATCCAGCTATGTCACCGGCATCGAGCTTGATCCGGTCACCGCCCGGATTGTCCGTCTCCTCCAGCCGAAGGCCCGGATCGTTAATGGTGATTTTGCCCGCACCGATCTCGGGGTGATCTACGATCTCGCCATCGGCAATCCGCCGTTTTCTGATCGAACTGTCCGCTCCGATCGTAACTATCGCGGTCTCGGTCTCAGATTGCATGACTATTTCATCGCAAGATCGATCGATCTGCTGAAGCCAGGCGCTCTCGCCGCTTTCGTCACCTCCCACGGCACGATGGACAAGGCCGATACGACGGCCCGTGAGCATATTGCGAAATCGGCCAACCTTGTCGCTGCCATTCGCCTGCCGGAACGCGCGTTCCGCGCGGCTGCAGGTACCGATGTCGTGGTCGACATCCTGTTCTTCCGCAAACGCAAGGCCGGTGAGCCCGAAGGCGATGTCACCTGGCTCGACGTTGACGAAATCCGGCCAGCCACCGCCGATGAAGGCGCGATCCGTGTCAATCGCTGGTTCGCCAGACATCCCGTCTTTGTGCTCGGTGACCATGCCCTCACCTCCGGCCCGTTTGGCGAAACCTATACATGCCAGCCGCGTCCCGGCGAGGACCTTGAGATTCTGCTGAAGGCCGCGATCTCTCTGCTTCCCGAACATCTCTATGATGGCGAGCCGAGCATCATCGATCTCGATCTGGAAGAAGAGCTCGCCGAGATCGTCGACCTGAAGCCCGATAACGCCAAAGTCCGCGAAGGCAGCTTTTTCCTCGACGGCCAGCATAACCTCATGCAGTTGATTGACGGTTCCCCCGTTCCGATCGGCATCCGCAAGGGTCGCAGCAGCGACGGTATCCCCGAAAAGCATGCCCGAATCATTCGCAAGCTCCTGCCGATCCGCGATGCCGTTCGTGAGGTGCTGAAGGCCCAGGAGCAGGATCGACCCTGGCGGGATCTTCAGGTCCGGTTACGCATCGCCTGGGGTGCCTTTGTTCGGGAGTTCGGCCCGATCAATCATACCACGGTCTCAATCAGCGAGGACGAACAGACCGGTGAGATGCGTGAGAGCCATCGCCAGCCGAACCTCGCGCCGTTCAGGGACGATCCCGATTGCTGGTTGGTCGCGTCAATTGAGGACTACGACCTCGACACCGACACGGCAAAGCCCGGTCCGATCTTCTCTGAACGGGTGATAGCGCCACCGGTCGCACCTGTCATCACCAGCGCTGGCGATGCGCTGGCTGTTGTGCTTAACGAACGCGGACGTGTCGACCTCGAGCACATCGCCGAACTGTTGCACATGTCCGCCGAGGAGGTGATCGAAGACCTCGGGGAGGCAATCTTCCAAAATCCCGCAGACGGCTCCTGGCAGACCTCTGACGCCTATCTCTCTGGTCCGGTTCGCACCAGACTGACAGAAGCGGAGGCCGCCGCGGCGCTCGATCCAGCTTTCGCGCGGAATGTCCGAGCATTGCAGGCTGTCCAGCCGGCTGATCTTCGGCCTTCCGACATTACCGCCCGCCTAGGCGCGCCCTGGATCCCCGCAGCCGACGTCGTGGATTTTGTCAACGAGTTGATGGGTGCCGACATCCGTATCCATCACATGCCGGAACTGGGAAGCTGGACGGTCGAGGCGCGCCAGCTCGGATACAGTGCCGCAGGTACGTCCGAATGGGGGACCAGCCGGCGCGATGCCGGCGAACTACTCGCCGATGCCCTGAACTCCCGCGTGCCGCAGATCTTCGACGTGATCAAGGATATCGGTGGCGAACGGCGCATCCTGAATGTGGTCGACACCGAAGCCGCACGCGACAAACTCCAAAAGATCAAGGAGGCATTTCAGAAGTGGGTCTGGATCGATCCGGGTCGCACCGACCGGCTGGCCAGAATTTACAACGACCGCTTCAACAACATCGCGCCTCGGGTCTTTGACGGCTCGCATCTGAAACTGCCCGGCGCCAGCGCGGCCTTCCACCTCTATTCGCACCAGAAGCGTGGCATATGGCGCATCATTTCCGCCGGCTCCACCTATCTCGCGCATGCCGTCGGTGCGGGGAAAACCATGACGATGGCCGCCGCCATCATGGAGCAAAAGCGTCTCGGATTGATCGCCAAAGCCATGCAGGTCGTGCCAGGCCATTGCCTGGCTCAGGCCGCGCGTGAGTTTCTTGCGCTCTATCCATCCGCCAACATTCTGGTCGCGGACGAGACCAACTTCAGCAAGGACAAGCGGGCGAGATTCTTATCGCGCGCCGCGACCGCGACCTGGGATGCGATCATCATCACCCATTCGGCCTTCAAATTCATCGGTGTTCCCTCAGCTTTCGAACAAGGCATGATCCACGACGAGCTGGAGCTTTATGAGGAGCTGCTAACCCGGGTCGACAGTGAGGACCGTGTCTCACGCAAGCGGCTGGAACGGTTGAAGGAGGGATTGCAAGAGCGCCTGGAGGCGCTGTCGACGCGCAAGGACGACCTCTTGACGATTTCTGAAATTGGCGTCGACCAGATCGTCGTTGATGAAGCCCAGGAGTTCCGCAAGCTTTCGTTCGCGACCAACATGTCGACGTTGAAAGGCATCGATCCGAACGGATCGCAACGCGCCTGGGATCTCTATGTGAAATCGCGTTACATTGAAACACGAAATCCGGGTCGAGCCCTCGTTCTGGCATCGGGGACGCCTATTACGAATACACTCGGCGAGATGTTCTCGATCCAGCGGCTGCTTGGACATGAGGCGCTTGCCGAACGTGGCTTGCATGAATTCGATGCCTGGGCGAGTTGCTTCGGCGATACGTCAACGGAACTGGAGATCCAGCCGTCCGGCAAGTACCGCCCTGTCAGCCGCTTTGCGAGCTTCGTGAATGTGCCGGAACTGATCGCCATGTTCCGCGCCTTCGCCGACGTCGTGATGCCCGACGATCTTCGCGAATATGTCAGGGTGCCGGCGATTTCGACGGGCCGCCGCCAGATCGTCACCGCTAAGCCGACGCCTGCCTTCAAGATGTATCAGCAAATCCTCGAAGCGCGTATCAAGGCAATCGAGATGCGAGAGGGACCGGCGCAGCCCGGTGACGACATTCTCTTGTCGGTGATCACCGATGGTCGCCATGCGGCAATCGATCTTCGTCTGGTCATGCCGGCGAACGACAACGAGGACGAAAACAAACTCAACATGCTCGTCCGCAACGCTTTCCGGATCTGGCAGGAGACAGGTGAAAGCATCTATAGCCGCCCGGATGGCAAGGACTACGATCTGCCGGGTGCGGCCCAGATGATCTTTTCCGATCTGGGGACCATAAATGTCGAGAAGACACGCCGCTTCTCGGCCTACCGCTGGATACGTGATGAACTGATCCGCCTCGGCGTGCCCGCTTCCGAAATCGCTTATATGCAGGACTACAAGAAGACCGAGGCGAAACAACGCTTGTTCGGCGACGTGCGTGCCGGCAGGGTACGCTTCCTCCTCGGATCCTCCGAGACAATGGGAACAGGTGTCAACGCGCAGTTACGCCTGAAAGCCTTGCATCACCTCGATGTGCCGTGGCTCCCTTCCCAGATCGAACAGCGCGAGGGCCGGATCGTGCGACAGGGCAACCAGCATGACGAGGTCGATATTTTCGCCTACGCGACGGAGGGCAGCCTTGATGCGTCGATGTGGCAGAACAATGAGCGCAAGGCGAGGTTCATCGCTGCCGCGTTGAGCGGCGACACCTCGATCCGCAGGCTTGAGGATCTGGGCGAGGGCCAGGCCAACCAGTTCGCGATGGCGAAAGCGATCGCCAGCGGTGACGAGAGGCTCATGCAAAAGGCAGGTCTGGAAGCCGATATCGCCCGGCTCGAACGGTTGCGCGCCGCGCACGACGACGATCAATATGCTGTTCGACGCCAGATCCGTGACGCCGAGCGTGACATCGAAACCGCGACCCGCCGGATTGGTGAGATCGGTGAGGACTTGAAGCGGTCTATTCCGACCGCAGCGGATTCCTTCACCATGACAGTTCTCGGTGAGGTCCAAGATGAACGCAAGGACGCCGGTCGGGCGCTGATGCGGGAAATCCTGACGCTCGTACAGCTTCGCCAGCACGGCGAGGTTCATCTCGCATCGATCGGCGGGTTCGATCTCGTCTATGAGGGGGAACGGTTTGGAAAAGCCGAGGGCTATCGTTATGCGACGTTGCTGCAGCGCACCGGTGCGGACTACGAGGTCGATCTGGCCGTGACGGTGACACCGCTCGGGGCGATCTCTCGCCTCGAACATGCGCTCGATGGGTTCGAGGAGGAGCGTGATCGTTATCGCCATCGCCTCGAAGACGCTCGCCGACGGCTCGTTTCATATCGCACACGTGAGGGCGGGAGTTTCGCCTTCGCTGAAGAGCTTGCTTTGAAGCGTCGCCAGTTAAGCGATGTCGATGAGGCCTTGGCCGCCTCGATGCGTGAGGACAGCCAAGGTGTTGAACAGGCAGCCTGATCGCTTCCATCTCTTGTCCCCCGCTGATCGTGGGGGACAAATCGTGTTTGACGCCTGTCCTTGGCTGTTCACGCACGCAGAACCGCTGGCATTTGCAAAATAGTCAAATAATTTGTATATTCCGACTAAGTCTCACACGCGGCACACAAGTTCTATCAGTTCTTTTTTCCTGATTTTTGCTTCACCCGGATTCGCAGCGGGCGGCCCTCTGCATACTCCAGATCGAAGGCGTTCGTTTTCCTCACGAGATCGCTCAGCTTGCGAAACCCATAAGTTCGCGGGTCAAAATCCGAAGCGAGATTTGCAAGTTGATTGCCGACGGCGCCAAGCGGTACCCATCCATCCTCGCTCTCCATCTGGGCGATGACCTTCCTGATGATGGGCGTGGCGGCTGTCGGGGGCTGGAGGGAGGCTGTCACCTGTACCGCATCTGTCCCGTTCGCGGCAGCCACGGGCAACAGATTTTCGGTATAGATGAAACGCCGGCAGGCCTGCCTGAAACTTTCAGGCGTCTTCTGCTCTCCAAAACCGAAGACGTCGATGCCTTGTTCACGGATGCGAGAGGCGAGGCGGGTGAAATCGCTGTCGGAAGATACCAGGCAAAAACCGTCGAAGCGACCACTATGCAGCAGGTCCATCGCGTCGATGACAAGCGTGATATCGGAAGCATTCTTGCCGGCCGTGTAGGCGAACTGCTGCTGGGGAATGATTGCGTGTCTTGCGAGAACGTCGGTCCACGCCTTTGAACGGGCATTGGCGAAGTCGCCATAGATGCGTCGAACACTCGCTTCGCCGATCTTGGCAATTTCTTCAAACAGGCCATCAACGATTTTCGCAGACGCGTTGTCAGCGTCGATAAGTACCGCAAGCCGCGGCGAACGGGATTCTGCCATGCTTAAAGCATCCTGCCTATCACAATTGACGGGAATCCAGCATCAACGAGTGGGTGGCGTGTGGCAAGCGCGTTGTTTTTTCTTCACACGCGGTGGCCCGTCTAAGTGATTGGCGAGGGTTGCGCATCCGACAAACGGGAGCGCAATATACCAGTACGCGAGGATTTCGTTCCCGCATTCTATGCGCCAGCTGGCGTGGCTTATCTTGCAATTTAAGGTGATGCGAGCTAAATGTAGTTACGTAACCACGATATTTTGGAGGATTGTCATGACGGTCACCACGCTTTCAGGCCGGGAACTCAATCACGATCTTGGCCGTGCAAAACGCGCGGCCAACGAGGGTCCAGTCATTATCACCGACAGAGGACGGCCAGCGCATGTCCTCTTGTCGTTCGACGAATATAAACGGCTGACCGGAAAAATGCGGACGCTTGGCGACATGCTGGCCGCACCGGGTGCGGGCGAAATTGACTTGCCACTTTCGCCGCGGACGGAACGAGCGCAGGCAGTTGACCTGACCTGATGCTGTTGCTCGATACGAATGTTGTCTCCGAACTGCGCAAGATTGTGAGCGGCAAGGCACATCCCAATGTCGTGGTCTGGAATGAAACCGTAGATCCGGACGAAACGTTCATTTCTTCCGTCGTGCTGCATGAGCTTGAGATCGGCGTGCGGTTGGTGGAACACAATGATAGCGCCGCCGGGAAGGTATTGCGCAACTGGCTGGACAACACGGTTATCACAGCGTTCTCGGGTCGCATTCTTCCCCTTGACGAGGCGGCGGCCTTGCAGGCAGCCGAATGGCATGTGCCTGACCCCAAGCCGATCAACGATGCCTATATCGCCGCGACGGCGCTCACCCGGCGCATGACACTCGTCACGCGCAACATCAAGGATTTTGCGGGTATGGGCGTGAAACTTGTCAATCCGTGGGATCCCTTCACGTAGCAGCGGTGTGGTAGACTTCGTTCGCCCAAGACATCGCGACGAAACCGCGAAAGCGCTCAATCTTCGGGCAAAGCAGCATCCGGACCACAGAATTCCAACCCGTTTCCGGGCATGTGCTCAGCGGAACTGTGCTCGGCAATTGGGTCCATTCATAAAGGCGGTGCAGCATTCGCATGGCTGCATTGCACAATAAATAGTTTCTGTCTGCTCAGAAACTAGCCATAGAGCACACAGCTGATGCATTTGGACGGTCACCTCCCAGTTCCGTCGCATCAGCTGTTCCCCTCTGGAGGTTCAAAATCTCCACACTTCATGGGCCGCGGTTTCCGAGGGCCCATTTTTTTTGTCTTCCGCTCAACTCCGCTGTCGCGCTCCTCGCAAGAGGTGGCATCGCCCTGTCCCTTTCGATCCGTGGGCGCAAAATGAATAGGGAGGAAGAAAAGGGGGAAGAAGAACCGGTCGCAGATCGGTCCTCCCGCCGACGCTTGCGCTCAACTGCCGCCTGCCGCATCCCGGCAACTCGTCCTTCGCAAGGCCGTCGGCCCCGCTTGTCCTTCGCCGCAGGGACGCTCGGCCGCAGTTGCGCCGGTCCGGCCGCCCCGCGGGCCGGAAGGTGTCTTCGGAAAAAAGAAGACGCGAACAGGAGTGGCAAAGGGCCGCTCCGCATCCGGTCAAGGAGAAACCCATGTATCTTGTCACGCTCGATCCACGCGCGCTGAAAGACAATCCCGACAAGACCCGTCAGTCGAAATCATCGGCACAAGCCGATGCGCTTCTTCTGGCCACCATCAAGGCCGTCGGCATTATCCAGCCACCGGTCGTCGAACCCGAGAAGGATGGTGGCAACGGCTATATCATCGATGCCGGCCATCGCCGCGTGCGCCAGGCAATCGCCGCAGGCCTCGAGGAAATTCAGGTTCTCGTCGATGAGGCGGCAAACGACAATGGTGCGATGCGCTCCATGGTGGAAAACACGGCACGCGAGCCGCTCAACCCTGTCGACCAATGGCGCGGCGTCGAACGCCTCGTCGCTCTCGGCTGGACCGAGGAAGCGATCGCGCTGGCGCTCACTTTGCAGGTACGGCAGGTCCGCAAGCTCAGGCTGCTTGCGAATGTGTTGCCTGCGATGCTCGATCAGATGGCGCTCGGCGACATGCCGTCCGAGCAGCAGCTTCGCACGATCGCAGCCGCCAGCGTCGAAGAACAGAAGCAGGTCTGGAAGGCCAACAAGCCGAAGAAGGGCGAGCGGGCATCCTGGCACCAGATCTCCAATGCGCTCGCCAAGAAGCGCATGTACGCCAAGGATGCGAGCTTCGGCGACGATCTTGCGGCCGCCTATGGTGTCGAATGGGTCGAAGACCTCTTCGCTCCCGCTGACGAGGACACGCGTTACACAGCCAACGTTGAAGGTTTCCTCGGTGCTCAGCACGAATGGATGACCGCCAACCTGCCCAAGCGCGGTGCCATCGTCGAGGTCAATTCCTGGGGACAGCCCGAACTGCCGAAGAAGGCAGAGCGTGTCTACGGTAAGCCACAGAAATCGGACCATGCAGGCATGTATCTCGATCGTGACGGGAAAGTGCAGACGGTCCACTATCGTCTCCCCGAGGTGAAGAAGCCGAAGGGCGCCGGTGGTGCGACGGCGGGCGGTGCCGGCGAGGCCGACGACACGATCGTCGGGGCAAAGCCGCGCCCGGATGTCACCCAGAAGGGTCTCGACATGGTCGGTGATTTCCGCACGGACGCCCTGCATGAGGCGCTCGGTCGCGCGCCGATTGAGGACGATACATTGCTTGCTCTGCTCGTCCTGGCCTTTGCCGGGACCAACGTACGCGTCGATTCCGGCGCGGGTGACACTGTCTTCGGCCAGAAGCGTTTCGCCCGTCATGTCGTTCGCCTGATCGACGAGAATGGCAAGCTGTCCTTCGATCTCGACACATTGCGGGTCGTTGCCCGCTCGACATTGGTTGAGGTGCTGTCATGCCGCCGTGGCATGTCGAACAGCGGCGTCATCTCCCGGATTGCGGGCGATGCCATCGGGGCGGATGGCTATCTGCCGAATATGGGAACCGGAGACTTCCTGCTTTGCTTGTCGCGCCAGGCGCTGGAAGCATCCTGCAAGGACGCTTCGGTCGTTCCGCGCCAGAAGGTGAGGGAAACCCGCGCTGCGCTGGTCGACCACTACCAGGACGGCCATTTCGTGCACGCTTCGGCTCTCTTCGCGCCGGAGGCCGGCGACGTGGCAGATCTGATCAAGCGTGGCGAGGTCATCGACGCCGATGACGACGGCTCGGGCAGTGACGAGGAGGAGATTGCCGTCTCCGAGGATGCCGAGGCTGAAACCGAGGTGGCTGACAGCGACCCGTCCGAAGCCGGCGATGATGAACCGGGCGAGGATCCGGCTGACACGGACGACGGATCGCACACTCCGGAGTCCGACGACGAAGACAGTGCCTACGGCATCGCCGCCGAATAGGGGCGGTGCTCTCATCAAGATCGTTTCCGCCGCCGGCCTATCACCAGCGGCGGTTTCGTTTACAGATCCTCAAATCTTCAGGAGAAATCGCATGTCCGCGTCTCTCGTTTTCACGCTCGTTCCGATCGGCTCCATCGTTTCCTGGTCTGATGGAACGCCCAAGCCGCCGGAGCGTCACAAGAAAAAGCTCGCTGCCTGGAAGACCAGAAACAGCTCCGGCCGCCTGATCCGCAAGCAGCCCAGCCAGACCCGTGGCAGCTACACCGCGCCTGACTGCTTCACCATCCATGAAGGTGACCATGGCAGCAACGGCACCATCGTACTCCGCGTCTATCGCACCTTCGATATTGGAGCCTGCTCCCTGAGTTTCTCTGTCGTCGAGCGGCCAGCGATCGGTTCGGTGCGGGTCTTCGATCGCGCCGGCGAGGGCGCGGAGCTCGTTCATATCGCTGACGATCGTCCTGCGGCGGAAGAATGGCTCACCCGCCACCGGCATCCGCACGCCGTGCTGGAAGAGGTAACGCGCAGCCAGGAAAGCCCCTCCGAGGACAAGGCCGCCGCATAGGCCACCATTCCCTTTGTACATCGAAGTCATCTACCGCCGCCGGGCCCTGTCCGGCGGCGCTCTCGTGTTCAATTCCCCTATTGAGAAGGAGGACATAGATGTCCGCACTCATGATCTTCGACCTTGCGCCGGTCGGCGCCGTCATTTCCTGGTCGGACGGCAGGCCTCGTCCTCCCGAGGACAGAATTCACACACTCGCGGGATGGAAACGCGACAATGCCGTTGGACGGCTGGTGCGTAAACGCAGCCATGCTGTCATGGCACAGTCTCGCATTCCCGCATGCTTCAAGGTTACCACCGACGGTGTCGACGATCTCGGTGTCATCATCGGCCCCGACTTCAGGACATTTTCAGTCGATTGCGTGTTGACTTTCGCCGTGCTCGAACGGCCTCAGATCGGCTCCATCCGCATTTTCGATGGCGATGCCGAGGATGCTGAGCTCCTGCATCTTGCAGCCAATCGGGACCATGCCGAGATCTGGCTACGGAGCTGTGGCTTCACCAATACGATGTTGCGCGAGGTCACAGCGGATGAAGTCGCCGCCGACCGGATAGAGGGGAGGGTGGCATGAGCAGGCCAGCCAACTCCCATGATGCAATGACCCCCAAAAATTCAGGGGTCGAGTTCGCGCGCAGTGCTGATGATTTCCCGGTCGCCCGGATCGGCGATATCACCCTCGCGATGCTGTCGTTGGTCGATGGCGGCGGCTTCCTTGCCAGTGCCTGGTGCGTATCCCGGCCACTTGCCGAGATGACGCGCGCTGACTTTTTCGGTCACGAAGGCCGGCTGGACGACGAGGCGGCATTCCGCGATCGGGTGTTCGAGACGGCCGAGCACCGTCGTGAGCTTGCAGCTTTTGCCCGTGTCGAAACGAGGATCGCCTGCAGCACCCCATGGGGCGCCTCGCAAATGGCGACGGTTTATGCCGAGGGCATAACCTCACACATGACGGCCGGCCACGGCGGATTTCACCTGTCGATGGAACGCAATCTGCGGATCCATCCTTCGCTTCGCAAGGAGACCCCGTGGTACGAAGAAGATGCCGAATGGGCGATCGTCGCGCTGACTTTCCCGGATCTCTTCACCACTTACGAGCGCCGGGTCGCCGGCGACGCGATCCGCAATAGCTGGCCGGACGCGTGGGAAACAATCCATGGTTGCGTGCTGGATCCTGGCCAATCCTGGGAAAAGGCCCGCAGGCTTTTCGATGACGCGCATGCCGGCGATTGGGTGGTCATTTCCGCCATCCTCTCTGACCCGCGTCCTGGCATGACCGAAGTGATCGCCACACTCGGCGGGAAACGCGACCATTCTGCCGAGGAGCGGCGCTATCTTGTGCCAAGTCCCGAATATGTCACCCGAAGCCCACTCGGTTTCGTCATCGATCCCGACCGACATCAACTCTACGACGGTCGGTCGAGCTTCGTGGGCTGGGACGCGCGGAGGATGGTCGGATGAAACCCGTCAATCCTCGCGTGCTGTTGAAGCGAATGGAGACTGCGCATCGCGAGACCCGCCGGCACCTCGATCTCGTTCATCGGCAGATCGCAGGCCGCGCCGAACGCATTGCGATCACACAGAAGGCAAAGGCGAGACACCCCTCCCGCAAGCGGTCCGGAACGCGGTGGTGCCGAAACGACCGGATGCTTCTTCAGGCACATCTCGATCGGCTTCAATTCGAACGGCGTCTTGAACTCGATGGGCTCGCCGGCAAACTGGCTCGTCAGGAGCAGGCCATCGACACGCTGCGACGAAAACTTGGCGAAGAGGCCGGCCGCAGGGCTGCGTGAGCGGCTCACAGGGACGGTCCTGCGACGGGGACAAGGAGCGCTGACACGGTGATTGTCAACTGCGGTGAGGGCGCTTCATTGTCGGGCGGGTATCCCATCACGCGTTTCCGATGATGCCTTCAACCTCTTGCCGCTCCGCCCCTCGGTTGTGTTGCGGTCTAAACCGGCGGCCGTCTGCTTCAAGGCCGCTATCGCGCCGCGTGGCGGCCGGAACAGCCTGTCTCACATCACCATCCCGCGTCCCGCGCGGGGCTGCACCCCGCTTGGCCGCAGGCCGATGACGCTCGTCATGGCCGCCCCGGACCCTGAAGCAACCGTCATTCCGCCGGCTTTTCCAGACCGCACCCGAGGGACGGAGCGGCAAGGGGCCGCTTCGGGTCCCCGGAGGAAAACCCGAGAAGGAAACCCTCATGGCAAAGCCCGCTACCCCCTCCCGTCAGTCCCCCCGCCCGTCGGCGCGCGTCGTCCAGCTCCGCAAGGGAGCCACCCTCGAAATGGTTCGGCTCACTTGCCCCGATACCGCGCAGGCGCTACTGATCGCCGAAAGCTTCGGGACCGCCGTCGTCGATAGCGACGGCATCCGCGACCTGCATGAGCGGCTGATCATCGAAACCGCAGACAGCCTTTCCGAGGGCCTGGGCGAGCGGGCGATGCAGATCCATCTCCAGCGTGTCGTCGGCGCCTATGTCGGGTCCGCTCATGGTGCGGGACAGTTTTACAGCCGCGCCGTCACCGAAGCTCGCGATGCGACGGCCAAAGCCGCCAATGACGCCCGCGACGAGGACCTCGATGGTCCGGTCGGTTACGACAGCGCCGCCCAGCGCAAACGGGAGTTTGCCGCGGACATGGCCATACAGTCCCACGCGCTGCGCATGGCGGCCGAAGGTGCCGTCGCAGCCTATGAACAGGTGGTCGGTGAAAGCTGGAAGCCGTTCGACCGCCCGGTCGAAAATCCCGGACAAAATCTCGACCGCAAGGCTGCGGCCGCTCAGTTGGCGGCTTTCGACTGATCCGCTTGATGGCGGGGCTTCGGCCCCGCTTTTTTTGTGCCTATAGCGGTGGCCGCCTCGGCCAGTTTCGCCGTGCAGCCGTTTAACCGTCGCAGTTTGTCACTATATCCCATGGACGGCGTTATCGATGGGGATGACATGAATAACGAACAGGCGTCCGAACTGAAGCCCTGGGCCACCTCGCAAGGCCTGGTTACTGCCAGTGCCAATGATCTCAAAAAAGCTGCTGCCATCAACGAATTGCTGATCGATGTTGCGGCAATCCTTCCGCACAAGGAAACTGATCCGGTTTTGCCATTCGAGATCGGCATCTTCGAGCAATTCAGTGCTCGACTTCAGCCTGGAATCGCCAGGATCCGTCTTCGCCGCGCTGTCGCCGCCTACGCGGCGGCAAAAAATTACTTGCTGGCCTGCGCCCAGCCGGATGCGATGCGCCACGATATTGCCGGGCGCCCGACATCGCCGGTCAGTGCCGATGACAGAATGGCGGCGCAACGGCGCGTGTTGGAAATCCGCCGCGAAAGAAAATTGCAAGCCGATATTGCCGGTATCAGCGGTACCCAACAGGGTTGAACCCATCCACCGCCGTCACGCTGACAGCGCTCGACCCTATTGTGGTCTTCGGTTGACGGCAGTCGTGGGTGCCGCCCCCGCCGTGAACGCATCGATGCACAACCGGCTTTGAACGATCGCTGCAATGCGGCCCCGTCCTTGCTGTCGGTCCTGCAGGAGCCGGCGGCAAGCCTTCCGGTGCGGCTCACCACCTGACCGCTCCTGCCCTTGTCCCTCCGCGACGGGGCCGCAATGGCGCGGCCTCCTGAATGGAGGTACAAGGAATATGAGCAGGAAAGAACACAGCGATCGAAGCGATATCTATTCACGGATCACCGACCGGATCATCGCCGAGCTGGAGAAGGGCGTCCGGCCGTGGATGAAACCCTGGAGTTCCGCCAACGCGGCTGGTCGGGTTACCCGGCCGCTGCGCCATAACGAACAGCCCTATTCCGGTATGAACGTCCTCCTGTTGTGGTCGGAGGGTATCGCGCGAGGCTTCTCTTCGCAGACCTGGATGACGTTCAAACAGGCTTTGCAGCTTGACGCTGCCGTGCGCAAGGGCGAGACCGGTTCCACCGTCGTTTTCGCCAGCCGCTTCACGAAGTCCGAGGACGATGGAAGAGGCGGCGAGGTCGATCGGGAGATACCGTTCCTGAAGGCCTACAATGTATTCAATGTCGAACAAATCGACGGTCTGCCCGAGCATTATTACCACCGCCCGGTCGCGCAGATCGATCCCGTCGAGCGCCTCGAACACGCTGACCGGTTCTTTCGCCACACCGGTGCCCTTATCCGGCATGGCGGCAACCAGGCCTATTATTCGCCGGTCATGGACTACATACAGATGCCACCCTTCGAGACGTTCAAGGATAGGGCAAGCTACTATGCAACCCTGAGTCATGAAGCAACCCATTGGACGGCAAGTCCGGAGCGGGTCGGACGCGACCTCAGCCGCTATGCCAAGGACAGATCGGAGCGCAGCCGCGAAGAGCTAATTGCCGAGCTGGGAAGCATTTTTCTAGCCGCAGACCTGGGGATCTCGCCCGAGCTCGAACCACGGCCCGATCATGCAAGTTACCTCCACTCATGGTTGAAGGTGTTGGGCGAAGACAAGCGTGCAATCTTCCAGGCGGCGGCCCACGCGCAACGCGCCACCGCCTATCTGCATGGCTTGCAGCCGAACGGCGCTGAACACAGGGAGGCTGCGTGATGGCCATCCCTTGCATAAGATTGCCCATCGTCGCGTGCTCGGCGACCAAACGAGACGGTCCCCGATACATGCCGGCCATCGACTGCTACGATGGCCCGCTCTGGCCAACGCTGCGCACGGTCGATCCGCGAAGGGAAAAGGCGCAAGTCGCCGTTCTTTCCGTCCATCTCGGCTTCGGGGCCGCAGAAATGCCGATCGAGATCTACGATGCCCGTATGACCGAAACGATGGTCGCGGCGATGAAGAGCGGCGATCTCGGAACACGCTGGCCGCGTCCCACTTCTCATGCCCGCGTCATGCCCTCCGGCGAATATCCGGGAATGCACATCGCCTTGTTCACCGAGCATCGGGAATTTGCCTTTTGCGATGTCGGGCTCACCGGCGGGTATCTCTATCTCGACGTCATGCGGCACCTTGTCGATCTGTTTCGCAAAGCGGGCTATGTCGCAGGCGACGCCCGGATCACGGAGATCAATCGATCCATCGGCTTGATGCGACGCGACCTGCGCCGCTGGCTCCGCGACCAGAACGGGGAGGCGGGCTGATGGCGTATTCTCCACTTGTCCCGGACCATGTCACAGGATCCTCCGAAATCAGGCTGAGGACGCTCAGTCTCGGTGCTGGCGTGCAATCGACCACCATGGCCCTGATGGCGGCGCATGGCGAGATTGGCCCGATGCCCGATTGCGCCATCTTCGCAGACACCGGATGGGAACCGAAGGCCGTTTACGATCATCTCGCATGGCTGATGTCATCCAATGTCCTGCCTTTTCCGGTCCATATCGTTTCGAACGGAAACATCCGTAGCCAGCTCATGGAGGCAGGTGCTGGCAACCGCTGGGCCTCCATTCCCGCCTTCACCCGCACGGTAACGCCGGTCGGTTCCTGTGTGCCGATCCTTGATGAAGACGAGGACGGTGAAATCGTCACAGTCGGCACCCGTCGAACCAGGAGCGAGACAATCTCGATCGGCATGATCCGACGCCAATGCACCTCCGACTACAAGATCGTTCCGATCCGCAGGAAGGTACGCGAGCTTGCAGGGCTAACACGCCGGCGGTCTCCCGGCGAACCGGTTGTGGAACAATGGATCGGCATCTCGACAGATGAAGTCGTCAGGATGAAACCAAGCCGGGAGGCATGGCAAGCCAATCGCTGGCCACTGATTGAACAGCGCATGAGCCGACGCGACTGCCTTGCGTGGCTGCGCCGCCATGACTATCCCGAGCCCCCGAAATCCGCCTGCATCGGGTGCCCCTTCCATGACGATGCACGCTGGCGCTTCATGCGCGATCACGACACCGATGCCTGGATCGATGCGGTCGAGGTCGACCGCGCCATTCGCAGCGGATTGCGCGGCATTCGCGGCAAGGTCTTTCTCCATCGCTCCGCCGTGCCACTTGAAGAGGCGGACCTGTCGACGGCCGCAGACCACGGCCAGCTCGATCTGTGGCCGAATGAATGCGAGGGTATGTGCGGTGTCTGATCGATCCTCCAGCGCCGAAGTGCGCAACCCTCTTCTGGGACTGCCCGCGGCGCAAAAAATGCGATCCCTGCCACCGGAAGCGCGTGCGGTTCTGGCAGAGCTTCTGCGGGAACTGTCGTTCGACGCGCGGGAACGCGCCGAACGCAGCTGGCGACAGAACAAGGCGCCGATGGCGGTCTACTGGAAAGCCGTTGCCGTCTATGCCGGGCATCTTTGTCGGATCGCACGTCTGACAGGAGCCCGGCGCGAGCGAGCGGGCGCGCCCCATCCCTTAGAGGCGGAAGTCGGCAATCGGGCCGCCGGACATTATACCCCGCGTTCTGATGGGCGGTAGAAGGGACATGGCGGTCTTCATCCCATTCGGCAGGGTTGCCGACGAGAAATTCGGTGCCGCCACTGATGCGTCACATGCATGAGGAGAGCGGACAGTGCGTGGGTGAAGTCCACCTGTGGGCTGCCTCAAACGCCAGGGGAGGGGATGCGAAAAACGCCACGTCCCGGAAAACAGCGTCGCCGGACCAAAGCGCCAGCATGCGGCCGATCCCGAAAGTCCGTGCCACCGAAAGGGTCCGTTCGACGCCGGGGACCGCCGACACCACGCGCCCTGCCAGGTTCCAACGCCCTTGACACCGGCGCACCCACGCAGACCTCGATGGAACTGGTGTGACCGCAAGACGCCTGCGGCTCGATCGGCCGACCGCAACGACCGGCCCGGACTATTTTCCGCCGCCCGGCGAGCCGGGCTTTGCATCGCGAACCAAAATAGCCCGCTCCAGTCGCCCTCCACTGCGTTCCGGCCCCTGAAGGGGTGCAGTGCTGATCGCTCCCGGTCCTTACACCGTCATCGAGGCAGCGATGGGCGCAGCCCGATCACACGAAAGGAACCAAGTCATGGCAGTCATCGGCGAATTCACCACCAACGGCAACACCATCGTCGGCAACGTTCGCACTCTAACCGTCGCAATGAAGGCCCGCCTCAATCCCATCGAGCGCGTCTCCCGCGACGCCCCGGACTTCCGAGTCACCTCCGGCGCCGCCGAAGTGGGAGCCGGCTGGAACTCGGTCTCGGCCAACGGCGAGCCCTACATCTCCTTGAAGCTCGACGATCCGAGCTTCAACGCCCCGATCAACGCCGCCTTGTGGCCGGCAGAAAAGGAAGGCGACTACGTCCTTGTCTGGTCCCGCCCGAACCGCGAGGCCGCATGACCGGAATCCACAAATGGCCCCGCCGCGAGGCGGGGTCGTTCGCAAAACGCAACAAAGCCGGATCCGGGCAGCGTGCACGGTTCCGGCTTTGCCTTAGTCATGGGGATGCCTCAGGCGTTGAGTGCGTCCTTCACGGCCTTGCCCGGCGTAAACGCCAGCTTCTTCGCGGCCGCGATCTTGATCGTCGCGCCCGTTGCCGGGTTGCGGCCCTCGCGCTCCGGCGTTTCCTTCAGCTTGAATTTGCCAAAGCTCGGAATGGACGTCTCCGCACCGGCCAGCGCCGCTTCGGTGATCTGCCGGAAGACGCTCTCCACAATCGCCTTGGCCTGCGCCTTGCTCAGGTTCTGCTCGGACGCGATCTTGTCTGCAATTTCGCTGGTCGTGGTCATAATATAATGGCTCCTCGTGTTTCACAGCTTCCGGTATGAAGTTGAAGATGCCGCAACGATAAGTGCGAAACATCCGCATTCGTTAGATAAGACGCGAAAACCACAGGAAATGTGCCCTCTCCAGGCGTTCCTGACGCCTCGCGAGCGATCCCGCGGCGCTCTATGCTCCAATTCCGGCGAACAGGTCCGGTGTCTCCCGATACGATGAAGATGCAGGCGGGTATCGAACCCGCATGCATCTTGCCGGTGCCATATGGAGAGGTGTAAGCGCTCAATTCGCGGCACCTTCACTGGCTCAAAGGAGTGGTGCAAAGGGTGTCCACCGATTGAAAGGGTGGACACCGATGGGAATTATGGGAGCGGACGGAGCCAAGCCACATGTGCTGTTTGTGGACCGACAAGGGAACCATCACTATGATCGCGCATGGAAACAGCAGGTTGTTGGATTGGCCCTTGAACCCGGCGCTTCTCTATCGCGTGTTGCCATTGATCACGGGATTAATACGAACCTTGTGCGCAAATGGGTGCGTAAGCATAAGGCAACAGAAATGGAGGCCTTGCGGCCTTCGCCATCTTTAGGGTCGGCATTTATTCCGGTTCGGATCGAGGCTGCTGCAAACGATATTGTATCCAGGCATGACGACGCCCACGCCCTGAACTTGAAGGTTCGCGATTCTGGCGAGATGCGGCAGGCTCCTGCGAATGCTGCTTCGTTCTCCTCTGCGGCAAAGCTGCATGTGTCGCTGCCCAACGGTGTGAAGCTGTCACTGGAATGCGACGATGCTCGTGCATTGACGGCAGTCATCGGAGCGGTGAGCGATGTTTAATTTTTCTTCTGACGTTCAGGTCTATCTGCATCGCGATCCTATCGACTTCCGTGGTGGGATCAACAGCCTTGCGGTTCTGGTTCAGGAGGAGATGGAGCTCGATCCGTTTGCACCGGCGATCTTTGCCTTTTGCAACCGACGTCGCGACCGGATGAAGATTTTGTTCTTCGATCGGTCAGGTTTTGTGCTTTTGTTAAAGCGATTGACTGACGACAAATTCCGCTGGCCGCAACGTCAGGACACAATCATGCAGCTTGACGTCGAGCAATTACACTGGTTGCTTGATGGCATTGATATCGATGCGATGGTTCGTCACCCGGTGCGTCAATATAGAATTGCCGGCTGACGGGATTTGAGCCCGGCGCATAAATGTAGACAAAATCTACATTCGTTTATCGACGTCTGGAGCCGCGTTCGATTCAAGCATTGGGATGAATCGAACCGGCAAGCCCACCGTCGAAGATCTGATGGCGCAGATAGTTGCGTTGCAGGCGGAAAATCAGCAACTGAACGAGCGTGTCTTCAAGCTTGAGGAAGAGCTGGCGTTGGCGCGACTGCATCGTTTTGCGCCGCGAAGCGAAAAGGGTGTCGATCGCCTCTTTGATGAAGCCGAACAGGCGGTTCTGGAAGCGGATGAAAGCGACGATCTTGCAGACACCGGGGCGGACCCCGTTGAACCTCCGGATACGGGATTGCCGGAAACAGGACAACCGCTCGGTAAGAAACCTGGACGCCGACCGCTTCCTGCCAATCTGCCGCGCGAGCGTGTCGAATATGATCTTGCCGAAGATCAGAAGAACTGTCCATGTTGTAGTCAGCGGATGCACCGCATGGGGGAACTGGTCACCGAGCAGCTTCACATCGAGGTGAAAGCCAAGGTCCTGCAGAATGCGCGGTTCAAGTACGCGTGCCGCAACTGCGATCGAACCGCGATCAAAACCCCGATTTTGATCGCGCCGATGCCCGCACAGCCCTTGCCGGGCAGCATCGCCACGGCCTCGACGCTAGCCTTTGCGCTCGTTCACAAATATGTCGACGGGACGCCGCTTTATCGTCTGGCAAAAGCCTTCGAGCGTGCTGGCGTTCCTGTCAGCCGTGGCGCTCTTGGTCATTGGGTGATCGGTTCGAGCGAAAAACATCTTTCCCGCATCTATGATGCGCTGAAACTGCAGCTCAGATCACAGTCCCTCATTCATGGTGACGAGACGACGGTTCAGGTGCTCAAGGAGAAGGACAAGGCTGCCACCAGCACGTCCTACATGTGGGC
Source organism: Aminobacter sp. DSM 101952 (assembly GCF_001424795.1). Taxonomy (NCBI): domain Bacteria; kingdom Pseudomonadati; phylum Pseudomonadota; class Alphaproteobacteria; order Hyphomicrobiales; family Phyllobacteriaceae; genus Aminobacter; species Aminobacter sp. DSM 101952. Next base: position 53,214 of record NZ_LMCL01000004.1, read on the forward strand.
TTACCGCAGCGGCGAAGACAGTTCCGAACCGATCGTGCTGCTCGATTATCAGCCCGGTCGCGGGCAGCAATATCCGCAGGCCTTTCTCGGTGACTTTCGCGGCATACTGATGAGCGATGGTTACACGGCATGGCGCACCCTGAGAGGTGCAACGCATATTGGTTGCATGGCGCATTCGCGGCGGCGCTTTGTCGAAGCGCTGCGCGCCAGAAAGAAAGGCGGCGGACCGCCAGAGCAGGCGCTGAAGTTCTTCGAGCAGCTTTACCGGATTGAAAAACAGGCTCGCAATGAAAAACCGGATGATGGTGAAACGCAGGCTGATTGCATTCGCCGCTTTCGCCAGCAACACAGCGTTCCGGTCCTCAATGCCCTTAAGGAATGGCTCGACAAAATCGCCCCAAAGGTTTTGCCGGAAAGCAAGCTTGAGGATGCGGTCTCATACACGCTCAATCAGTGGCAATATCTGATCCGCTACACCGAAGACGGCAGCATGCCGATCGACAACAATCTTCTGGAGCGCGACATCAGGATTTTTGCCACAGGAAGAAAATCGTGGATCTTCAGCGATACAGTAGACGGAGCCAAAGCCAGCGCTATCGTCTACAGCCTCATGCTGACTTGTCGGGCATGTGGCGTTGAACCATTTGCATGGCTTAAGCACGTCCTCACCGAACTGCCGCAGCGATCCCAAGACGCTAATATCGACGATCTGCTGCCATTCAACTTCGTAGAGCGCACCGATACACAAGAAGCATCTCTGATACGCGAATATCCCACATCTAATCGTATTCAATCGACCCTTGAGCCCGAAAGCTAAGCAATAGTGTCTTGGCAGACGCCAAACTTACAGCGTACCGTCAATCAGCAATATTGCTGTCCTCAAGGTTGTCTCACGTTAGACGGGTAACATTCTTATGCTGAAATATCGTCGGGCATTAGTCTCAGATATCGAAATGATTATCGATCTTCATGTGGTAATGAGCAAAAGCACTTACCCCGGTGTCTTGCCACAAAATTATCTGGATAATGAACTTCCGCTTGAAAAAAGACAGCTGTGGGAGAAGAGGTTCGTTGGGCCGAATACCGACCAACTTATTTTTGTAGCCATGCAGGGCCAGGAAATCGCTGGGTTTTGCTGCTTCGTCTTCAATGAAGAGAAGGAGCACGGTACGTATCTGCATAATCTATACGTCTCGCAGGAATATCAGAAGCGTGGGGTGGCGAAGTCGCTTCTTAAGCAAGCGATCGCAGCATTTGATAGCGAGCGGCAAAAATTGCCAGTTCATTTGCTTGTATTTGCTAAAAACACAAATGCCGTTGCAATATACGAAAAGCTCAATGGCACAGTCATCGAGAAGCGTGATGTATCGCGATGGGGTAACCCTACTGTCGAGCTGCTGCGATACCAATGGCCTTCTGCTGACGCGCTAATTCAAAAACTTGACGATCGTCAGAGCCAAAACACCTGATCTTCACCAAAACGGGTGCGGCGAAACTAGCGCTTACGGAGAGGTGGGGTCTGCTCAGATCGTCCCATTGTGCCGTTCGGAGATGACGGCCTCAAGGACGCATGGTTCCCCCAATTTTCAGCCCCGTCCCGAAGGGCCGGGTCAGAAAATCGGCTCCCCCATGCGCCGGCTCCGCCGGTCGCGTGCCGCGATCCTTGACCCCGCCATCCCCTCACGCCGCGGGTCCTCGTTTTTCACAAACGTCAAGGAGACGACGATGACCTATGCCCTCGAAATCCAGGTTGAAGAGTTGCGCGCAGAGATGCGGGCCGTAGTGGATGCCGCAGAGCGCCGTCAGATCAAGGCCGAGCTCGAACTCGCCCAGGCCGAACTGGCCGCCGCGCTTGCCGAACAGGACGGCAGCCATTCCTCGGAGCCTCCGTTCTGACGGAGGCTTCTGCCGCAGTTGCCGGCCCAGCCCGCCGGATCGACCGGCGGCCAGGGCTCGACGCTCCGCATCGCCACCGACCACACCAACACCGCAGCCTGCATCCCACCGGTAGAGATCGGGGACGTAGCCGCGTCCTTCCTTTCGATCCCCTGTCATCGGCATCGGGGATGTTGCAGCCCGGTCGTCGCACTGCAACCTGCCGGCAACGAAATTTTCCCCGCCTTGGGCTCCTCGCGCCGCAAAATTCCGTCGCCGGCAGGTCCTCCGCATGCGCTGCGGCCCTTTCGGGTGCAGCACGCCTCTCCGGGCCGCGGCCTATCCCCGCAATGACACGTTATCGAAAGGAGTAAACATCATGCGCCAACTCGCCCAATTCCTCACCGCCACGGGTCGCCGGCTGCGCGCACTCGGCAAAGTCGCCGGCCATTTCTTCCGTAAAGGCAAACTCGGCCTCAAGCTCGCAATCAAGATCCCGTTCTTCGTCGAGATCGAGATCGCCTTCGAGACGGACTGGGACCGGCGCCGATAAGGCGCCTGCCGGGGCCCGCTCGCGCGGGCCTCGTTCCACCTGCTGTTCAGCCGGGCGATAGCCGCGTGTCCGCTTCTGGCGAACGAGATCGAGAAACAGAAGTACCGCCTCCTCTTCACGCTGGAAGATATGCACCTTCGACTGGCCGCGCGCGCCGATGCGTCCCCAGCGGCGCGTCAGCCGGGTCTCTCCAAACAGGGTTTCCGAGATATCCATGGCATAGTAACGCGCCATGTTCATCGAGGCGTCCCTGCGTTCTATATAAAGCTGATAGGGCTGCGCCATCATGACGACAGAATCGTCGATTGCCGATTCCGCGTCCAACCATAGATTTGAATCGGTCAGGCCCGACCGATTCATCATGGTGATGGATCAATCGCACCAGTGATGGCGCGCGCCGTCCCAACGCCGCGCTAGACCTTCCGAAATGAGGATCTCGCCGATGGACTGCCCGTCGCGGACAACCCTGCGCAACTTCCGGCCATACCTGTCTTCGTCCCGATCACCCGCCACAAGCGAGAACTCCCCGTCATTGAGGAGGTCGAGCAAACGTATCTTCGCCGCCTCGCCCTTGATCTTTTCCGCCTCGCACCGCGGCGGGCTGAGCTCCGGCGTGTCGATATCCGCAATCCTGATCTTCTGATCACCAAGCCAGAACGTGTCGCCGTCGACCACGCAGTCGCGGTGCAGCCCATCCGGACAGATGCCGAAGCGAACCGAAATCGAACCGCTTGCCCGTGCGGTCATCGGCGGTCCGAGACCAGCGGTGATGTCCTGCGTCGCAACCAGATATCCACCAAGCACCACCAAAGCGATGATGGTCGCCAATACAATGCTGCTGGGTCGGATACGGCTGGGTTTCCACCTCGGCCGTTTTGCCGGTCTGGCCCTTTCGGCTGTTGTCGGTCTTGACGGGTTTGTCCGTTTGCGCCGCTCTTCGTCGAGCTTGACGATTTTGTTCAATGCCTGCCGGTCCTCGCAATCTGTTCTCGTTTCCCGCCTTATCCGAATATCAACGGAATGAAAGGTCATTCAGGGCGAGCCGCTTCGCGGACGGCTCTATTCGCTGCGCGAACGGAGCCCGCAGGCGGTCTCCGCCGATCCCGGTGACGATCCTCTCGCTCGGCTGCGCCGATGGAAATCGCCCCTGGCGATTCATCCCGGTCTGGTCGGGAAAAGAGGGCGCCGCCCTCTCTCCCCAGCAAGGTGCAGGCGCCGGTCTCCCCGTCCTTCCGCGCCGGCTTGTGCAGGACGGGTGATCCCCCTCCGGCGCCTGCGCCTTGCCCCCCTCTCACCCGCCGCTCCGCGCGCACTCGGGAAGCAGGAGCGGGGCCTGCTTCCTGACCAAAGGCCCTTCGCTTCGCGAACCGAAGGAGCTTCAAAATGACCCTCAATGCCTATCTTGTCGAAGTCGAAACCCGCAGCATCCGCATGGTGACGATCGATCCGGCAAACAGCCTCGCCGACATTCGCCGTCATATCGGATGCAACCTCATCGACATGGTGAGGATCGACCGGAACCATTGCATCATCGTCGACGACAACGGTTTGATGGACGAGATCCCATGCTTCACCGAGGTTGCCGATTATGCAAGTCCGCTGGCCGGAAACCTCCTGATCGTCGGCACCGACCAGTTTGGCGAAACCGTATCACCGCAACGGCCGATCGAGGATTTTGCCGGCATCCTGACGATCCGGTTCCCGGTTCTATCACCGACTTTCGAGACGATCAGCGGGCCGCATGTATTCGGCAGCCGCGTCAGCGGTTTTACCGCCACGTTGAAGGCCGCCAATCCGGCCGTGATCGCCACGGCGTGACGACGGCAGAAGGGGGCGGCAATCCCGTCCCCGCTCAACCCATCCGACGCGCTGAGGCCCCGTCGGATGGGTCGGGCCGTCATCGCACCTTCGCCGGGTGGTCCGGATCGACCGGCCCGCCCGGCGGCAAGAGGGCTGGCCCTCTCACACTCTCCCTCCACACGGACACGGCGCCCCTGGCGCCGTGGTCTCTTCTTCTCTGACTTCCCATTTTGCACCCGCCACTCCGGCGTCAAGGACTGCGCGGTTCCCCCAATTTTCAGCCGCCGCCTGCGGGCGTCGTCAGAAAATCGGCTCCCCCGCTTGCCGCCTCCGGCGGTCGCGTGCCGCGCTCCCTGACCCCTCGCGGCTATCGTGCGGTCTCCTTCCGTCAGAAAACGAAAGGAGACTTCTTATGACACAGCGCAAGATCAAATACATCGATGGTGGAAGCCCGGAATACTGGCGGCAGCGTACCGAGGGGTTCCGTCTCATCCGCGAGGCAGAACGGGCACTGGTCCGTGTCAAAAACGCGCCGCAATACATTGCCGGCAGCTGGGACGACGACTATGGCGACTATGAGCCGGTCGAAAATCTCGGCCCCTATGACGATATGGATGAGGCAATCCGAGCCATCGAGGCCAATGAGACGGCCGTCGATATCCTCGTTGCCCAACGCCGAACCCATTTCGGCGACTGGCCTGTCGCCGCCGTGATCCGCGAACTGGGGACCGACTGACATGCAGACGAGAGGCCGCACGATCGCCTCTCGTCTTTTCCGCGTGGTCCTGACCGCTTGCCGGCATCGAGCCTGGGCGCGGTCTTGAGGGGAGAGACTTGCCGCCTCTCCCCTCAAACACCCCTCTCCCTATTGTGCGTGGCAAGCCCCGCCCGGCCTTTCGGGCCGGTAAACGGACGCTGCCGCGACTTCCCCAAACAATACGGAGAGGATGATCGTCCTGCGCTGCGCCCTCATGCTTCGGGCATCCGCTCCAGACGATCATCCTCTCCTGCGGTGCGCTCGCCGCCCCGTCGTTCGCATGTCATCGATGCCCGTTCCCTTCGGTCACGGGCATCCCGACTGCTCCCGAGGGCGGTTCGCTTCAACATCTTCCACCACCATGTCCGGACCACGTGCTATTCCTCCTCCGCGGATCACAGGTTGTACACCTGTGATCGCTGTCGCATCGTCTGACGACTCGCAACAGCATTGGCGGGTCGGGCACGTGGTCCGGACATGGTGGTGGAAGATGGCAGGATAGGCTAATGGTATACCATTAGCCGTTTCGCCCGAGGGGCGATGGTCGCCAGAGCGACCGGGCATCTCCGTGATCTGCAAACTTTTGCCAGTATTGGACAAGAACGACGGGTGTGAGCGATCGATGTCCGGCCGGAAGTGAGGAGGGCGGTTGCGCCTGTTTTGAGGGGTTCCCGGAGCCTTCATCCGGCTGGAGATATCCCGTAATTCCGGTGATCGGCGATTGTGCAGTTAAGTGAACAAGCGAATAAGTGGGCAGGTGGGTCAGCGAATCCGCGGCTGAGCGATGGTGTGAATGAGTGCTTTGCCGAGTGAGTGCATCGGCAAATAAGCGAATGAGTGGCGCGGTGCTTGGCCGAATAGGTAAATCGGCAGATCGGCAAAGAAACGTATCGGCGAAATGACGCAACGCCTATTCGCCGAATAGGTGAAGGAGTGAACCGGTGTATGCGCGACCAGGCGAATCCGTGATTGGGCAAGTCGGTGAATGAGCGAATCGGTGTTTACGCCAACCGGAGAATCGGTCGATCAGCAAAGAAGAGAAGCGGTGAAGCAGTGAAGCGGTGAAGCGGTGAAGCACCGGTTGGGCGAAGAGGTGAAACCGTCAAAAGGTTGTTCTGTCATTGAGCAAACCGGCGAACGGTCCAATCGGCAAATAGGTCAATGAGCGAACCGTCATTTTGATACGACAGGCCCAAACATCTCCGCCGGAACGATCGACAGCAACAGATCACAAAATGTGGCTTGCGATTTTGAACGCATCCGTTGAGCGCGGAAAGCGGGCGTGGCGAAACGGTTGCCTGAAGCGGCCTCTCCACCCAGCTCTTCTCGGGGATCTGGTCTAAGACTCTGCCCGGTCGTAAGCGCTCCGGCGCGCTTTGATGGTGTCCAGATTGTCGTGGACCCAGAAGTTAAATTCCTCAAGGGCACGCAAAGCTCCGTGGCCGATCTCTGTCAACTCATATTCGACACGCGGCGGCACTTCGGGAAAGTAGTGACGCACAACAAATTCTTCGCGCTCGAGATTACGCAGCGTGAGCGTCAGCATGCGCTGGGTGATCTCACCGACCTCTTTTTTCAATGTCGAAAAGCGGAGCCGATGATCTTCCGCGAGAGAAAGACGCCAAAGAACCGGCACAGTCCATTTGTCACTCAGCAGGCTGCAGACTCCGTTTGACGGGATGGGTCTGAAGTGTCTGTCGTTTTCTGATCCGCGCGATGGGCCGGCATCGATCTGCTCTTCCAAGGGTATCATCCTTGTGCCTGATGCTGAAAAATGTGCCGTCTTCCGGCAAAATTACATCCGTATATATAGACGGTCCTTGTTTTAACGCGAGGGCTTCAAGTGACCAATAGCAAGCAACCCATTCTGGTTTTCGGCGCTACCGGAAGACAGGGAGGATCTGTCGCCAATGCTTTGCTGAAGGCGGGATGGCCTGTTCGCGCACTCGTTCTGGATTCCACTAAAGCTGCATCGCTGCAATTGCGGAATGCAGGCGTCGAGCTTGTGCAGGGTTCATTTGAAGAGACCAAAGTAATCCGCACAGCGATGAAAGACGCTTACGGTGTCTTTAGCGTGTTGCCAGCCAGCCTGGCTGCCGAAGACGAAGTCCGTCATGGTATATCGATTGCGGATATCGCTGCCGAAACCGGCATCAACCATTTTGTTTATTCTTCGGGCGCCAGCGTGGGGAATGAACTGACAGGGGTTCCGCGTTTCGACGCCAAGCCTCGTATCGAAGCCCATATTCGACAGCTCGACATGACTACGACCATCATCCGGCCGATGATTTTCATGGAAATGCTGGTGAGGCCCGGCTTCGGTCTGGATGAGGGCCGGCTGGTGTCCCTGATCCGACCTGACCATTCCATCCAGCTTACCTCCGTGGAAGACATCGGCAGATTTGTCGCTGCCGTGCTTGCCGACAAGTCACGCTTCGGCGGCGCAACACTTAAGATCGCCAGCGATCGACTGACCGGGCGCGAGCTTGAGGTTCTACTCAGTGAAGCATCCGGTCGCCCGATACGCTACGAACGGTTTCCCGACGACGTACTGGCTGCAAACGCTGATCTCGCGCATATGGCGGAGAGTCTGGAAGGCGGGCCGCTCGCCGAGCAGGTCGATCTGGAACTCATGCGCGAAATAAGTAAGCCTCCGGTGAAGGCCGCAGGTCAAGCCGCTTGAGCGTTGACGGTTGGCGGTGTCCAATTCCACGGAAGCAGTTGTTCCAGCTTGGTCACCGGCGTGTCAGCGATGCGGGCAAGAGCGTCGGCCAGCCACGCCTGCGGATCGATGTCGTTGAGCTTTGCCGTCATGATCAAGGTGGCCATGAAGGCAGCACGATCCGCGCCGCGGTCCGATCCGGCGAAGAGCCACGATTTTCTGCCGAGCGCAAAGCCTCTGAGTGGTAGCCATCCGGCGTAGGCCGCACCGCTTATGATTTTGGCTGGTCTGCCATGATGCGCTCGATCTTTTCCTGGTCGCATTGCTCGTCGACAAGGAACTGGCGAACGCCGCCCTCCCAGGTGCGGATGTCGGCGAGGAATTCCTTCAGGCTCTCGACGCCCCGGTCGGTGAATGTCGTGATGCCCTCTTCGCTGCCGTCATGGGCATGGATCATCTCGCCATAGTCGATATTGTCGGAGTTGCTGGCGATTTCCTGGATGAGTTCGAGGTTTTCGGCGATCAGCGCAGCGACGTAGCCGATCGTGTAGACATGCGTCGGGCGGCCCATCAGGCGGCCATCTGTCGGCCGCTGCCAGCGGCAGACCAGTTCCAAGGCAGCAGATCCGGCAGTCGTGATACGGGAATGTTGGGCATGCGGGCGAGGATATCCGCCAACCAGGCCTGCGGATCGATATCGTTCATCTTAGCCGTGACGATCAGGGAATACATGAAGGCAGCACGCTCGCCGCCGCGCTGGGAGCCCGCGAATAGCCATGCCTTTCTTCCGAGAGCGATCCCGCGCAGGGCACGCTCTGCCGCATTGTTCGACATGCAGAGCCTGCCATCGTCGAGGAACCGGGTGAAGGTTTCCCAGCGCCCGTCCTTTTCGAACATGTAGTTGATCGCCTTGGCAACGGGATTGTGCTTCGACATCTGGGAGCGCTGGGCCATGAGCCAGTCGTGTAGGTCCTCGACAAGCGGATGAGTATGCTGTTGTCGGGCAGCTAATCGGTCCTCTGCGGACGTCCCGTTGATGCCCCGCTCGATGTCGAAGAGCGCATCGATACGGGCTACAGCCTCGAGCGCGACCGGCGATATCTCATGGGCAGGTTTGCCCTTGCGCACGTTGCCGGCGATGTCGGCCAACTCGAAGAACTTGCGTCGCGCATGGCTCCAGCAGAGCGCGCTCTTGATTGGTTCGGGGCTGCGGCCGGCACGATAGAGGTCGTTGTAGCCGCCATAGGCATCTGCCTGCAGTATGCCGTGCCATCCGGCAAGATGCGTGTTGGGATGGGTCTTCTCCCGATCTGGTGAGAAGTAGAAGAGTGCCGCAGGAGGCGCGCCCCCCGCGAAGGGACGATCATCGCGAACGTAGGTCCATAACCTCGCTTGCTTCGTTGCGCCTCTGGCCAGCAGCGGCACGGTAGTGTCGTCGCCATGAAGCCGCCCGGCGGCCAGCACATGGGCGCGGATCAGATCATGAATCGGCTGCAGCGCCGTTGCGCAGGCTCCAACCTGGTCGGCCAGCGTGGAGAGGCTGAGATCGACGCCCTCCCTGGCGTAGCGCTCAGCCTGGCGGTTCAATGGCTGGTGCTGGCCGAACTTCTCGAACAGGATCGTCGCGAGCAAGTTCGGTCCCGCCCATCCGCGTGGTGTCGCATGGAAAGGAGCCGGTGGCTGGCTGATCTTCTCGCAGTCCCGGCAGGTAAACTTCTCGCGCACCGTCTGGATCACCTTCCACTGGCGCGGGATCACCTCCAGCGTCTCGGTGACGTCTTCACCCATCTTCACGATCCGGGCCGAGCCACAGCAGATGCAGGTCGAAGGAGCTTCAATGATCAGCCGTTCGCGCGGCAGGTGCTCGGGAAACGGCTTGCGCACCGGGCGGCGGCGTTCAAAGGCTGGAATTTGTACAACCTCCGCCTCCACGCGTTCCGCGGCGATCTCGTCCTCGGTGGCGTCGGCCTCAAGTTCTTCGAGCTGCAATTCCATCTGGTCGATCAGCCGGGCGCGTCGTTCCGAACTCTGACCATATTGCTCGCGACGCACCTTGGCGATCTCGAGCTTGAGGTGCCGGATCATCGCCTCGGACGTCGTCACGACGGCTCGCACCTGCGCGAGATCAGCCTCGGCGGAGGCGGCACGTGCCTCCGACGCCGCAAGCGCGGCCCGTAACCTGGCTATCTCCGAAGCAGCGTCGTCCATGGCCGAAAGCTACCATGCCGCTTGTTAAAAGCCCAACAAAAACAGAGGAATGTTCGCGATCAGCCTGCCGTTGCAGGTCGCTGCGTCCAGCGTGGATTACGCCAGTCGATCCCTTCCAGAAGATAGCCGAGTTGAGCCGCCGACACCGGCACGGCGGAGCCATTCTGGCTAACCGGCCAGATGAACTTGCCTGCCTCCAGGCGCTTCAGGTAGAGCGAAATGCCGACGCCGTCATGCCACAGGACCTTGATCAGGTCACCTTTGCGACCTCGAAAGCAGAAGACCTCGCCGCCATGCGGATCGCGGCCAAGCCCCTGTTGCACCTTCAACGCCAGGCTATTCATGCCACAACGCATGTCCGTCACACCGCCCCCAATCCACACCTTCACCCCGGGCGGAAAGGCGATCATGACGCGTCCAGAACCGGCAACAGCCGAGCAAGGATAGTTGGATCAAGCGAAGCCGGGATCGTCAGGCGGCGACCGTTCGGCAGGCCGATCTCGATCATCCTGTCGTCTTCAGGCCGCCGCGGGTCCATCTCGAAAGATGCCGCCGGCGGTGGCGAAATCGAAAGCGGCACGAAGCCCGTTGACGCGGAAACGTGCAGAAGCCCGCTTCGGTATTCCCGACGCCAACGGGTCAACAGTGACCGCGACAATCCATAACGCCGCGCCGTTACCGAGCCCTGCCGGAAGCCTTGCAGGCTCTCCTCGACGATCCGAACCTTCTCTTCGTCCGACCAATCCCGCCGGCGACCAACATCGTCGACAGACAAAAGCTCAATGGGGGAAATCAATGTAGCGCATGACATAAGCCATGGACTTAGAGCTAATCACCAACTCAAGACAGACGGCCTTCGCCGCAGGCATACCGAAATAAACCCCGACCTGCTCACTTTCAGGTCCTGGCTTGCGGGCAGTGGGGGCAGGTCGCTCGATGCAGCTTTGTCGGCATCAGCCTCCTGAGACTAGGCAAGCTTCAAGAATTGCAAGCGAGCATCAACGGGACAGGCTTGTCAGGCAGCCTGCTACCCTATTGCCGCCATTTTAGGTCGGGTGACCCGGTAGCAACACCGGCCTTACAACGCGCCTATCGATGAGCTCTGCGTTTCCGGTCAATGTTCCAGTCTGCATCGGCGAAACCGACCTTAGGCTTCTCGGACTTTCTGCGCAAAGCGTTCTACAACGGTGAAGGCCTCCGCGAAACTTGGCCGCGCGCCGTATACCATGTCGCCCATGAGCTTTTCGTAGTGCGCGGCGAATTCGGCATGTGTCGCCATGATCTCAAACGTCTTGAGCGTCTCAGCGCGAGGATCTGACTTGTAGTCCGGGTATTTGTCCGCCCGGTCACCTTTTGCCTCGGCCACCATCGTATCCAGTGCAATTGCAGCTGCTGTATCTAGGTCGTACTTACCGTCCATGCGTGAAATGTCATAGACATGACGGACCAGCGTATGGTCTAGCGGCTCGTGCCCGGCAAAAGCAAAGCCTGCCCGGCGCCCGAGCGCGACGAACTTGTCGGCAGCCGTTTCCACCAGACGAACGCATTTAACATCGTTGGCCTCGGCCGGCCGGCCGGTGGCTTCCCCGACGAATGAGGTGACCGAACACAACTCCGGGGCGGTGCAGATCGGAAAAGCCGCAATTTCGATCTTGATCTCCGGGCGTAGGACACCCTCGCCCTTGGCGATCGGATCGTAGGGCAGGTCGTATCGTACATAAGAGCCGTTCTGGAGGACCAGCACGTGCCCTTCAACCGTGAAGCCGGCGTCTTCCAGACGTTTGCTGACCGCGCGTCTCATACGCTTGAGGGACCCGCGCTCACCGGCATTTTCCCCTACGATGCGCAAGTCTATGTCTTCTGACATGCGTTCGAGCAGACGATATGCCCGGCCAAGCGCCGTCCCGCCACCGAAAGCCAACGTCAATCCGTCGACCTCTACGTCGTGGATCGCCGCGAGGGCACGCACGACGAACCAATCCTTTTCGACGAGGGCCGTCGAGGGCAGGGCGAAGTGGTCCTGCACCTCGAGCAGCGTCTGCAGGTCCGGCTTATCGCTCAACGCGAAGCTCCGTACGGCCGTCGGATAGCCGGCGGCTGAAGCGTTTCCCGACCTTGACGGTAAGATTAACCGGGACCTGGGTGGACTGCCCCAGATTATAGGCCTGGGTGCTGTCACCTTGCTCCCAAGGGACCCCAAGTTTGTTCAGGGCCTGGAGGGCAGCACCGTGAAACCCGTTTGAACTGGAGACCATAACGCGCCCCGACAGCCGTGACCGTACGGCCCGCGCATAGACACCATAGCCCAAGCGTATGAGCGCGCCATCCTTCACCAACGCCCTCAGGGCCCGAAGAACCTGATCGCCACCGCTCAGGTCAGCAAAGTCGCGCGGAATGAAGACGTCGGTCTTTTTCGTCCGGCTAACTCTCGTCCTGATCCGTTGCTTCAATGTCTGATCCATGATCGGTTTCCCGTTACAAAAACCCGACACTGAATATATGCAAAAACCCGACACATGGCAACCTTGTCCCATTACGTGATACACTGACCAGGCCCCACCAATGCAGCGATGCGGGGCTGTTCCAGCTAGCATCGGTTGCGATACAACACCGTTCAAAGAACAAAAGTTTCAAGCGGTCACGCTGGCGATTGCTGAACGCACGGATGATGGGCAAGCCGGTCCATCCCCATCACCTCTTGCAGCAGGACCGCAAGACTGTTGATCCCCACGCGGAATAGACCGGCTCCTATCGAGGTCGGCCTTGAGGTCAGCGCCCGGTCCGAGGATGAGCCAAAACTTCTCAAGTGTCAGGACACCATACGCTCAGGTGTTCGCCATATCCCAGCTGTCCTCGAGGCTCACCCTTACGTCCGTTCCGGAAATCGCGCAGCGCCTTCATCCGTCTGAATCACACGGGCAACATTTACCCCGGCAACAGGCATCTCGATCCCCCACGGGTATCGCCTTTCCTGGGAACGTTCAAACTGATAGACCGCGACCCTCGGTAGATTTCGCTTGTCATAACGACGAGCGAGATTGAACACGACACTGTTCTGGGCTGCCAGAACCAGATGGACTTGCTCCACGCCCATTGCATCGAGCTTTTTCAAGACGCCGAGGAACTGATCGGCTAGCTCTGACTGCCTCGCCTGAGACCAATGAGATGATTGCAGGTCAGGCAATGTCATTCTGACAATCGGGCAGTCAAACGTCGTCGCGAGATCTTCGGTTTTCACCATATACGAAGCTGAGATCGCGAGAACGACTTCCCGCTGTGCCCCGGCCTGTTCCATACCGGTAATTTCAAAACGTGATGCATCGTCTTGACCGTCAAGCAGGCGCCAACGGCTTGCAACCCGATCCCAATCCATGACGACAATATCGCCTTCGTCGTCCAGAAGCAGACCGGTCAAAAAGGTCAATGGGACGGCCGTCAGGCCGCCATAGACTGTCGTAAGGTCGCTACGTTCGTTGCCCTTCTGCGCCTGATGGACCCAGGTTTTCATTGCGGCAACAGGTGGAAGGAGATCTTCCGGCTCGACGATTACGCCATCTTTGCGCTGCCGCAGATCGAGCATGTAGTCGATACGCGTGCCCGTTATGCTTTCGGGTACGGCGGATTTGAGCGATGATCCATCGTCATCGCGCAAACCTCTCCCTTCGATGACAAAGACCTTTTTCCGCGCAAGACGCTTTTGCTCGTTCGCATAACGTATCCAGGCCCACACGGCCGATCCCAACATGAGGGCAATGCAGACGACCGTGATGATCCAGAGAATACTATCGGGCACAGCACCTGCCGTTCCGAACTCTATCGATCCGGACTCCCCTCCGATGGTACCGGAATATTTGAAGACCCAGTTTGCCCCGTGGATTGCAACCAAGGCCGCAACGGCTCCGCGGAAAATCCAGCTTTCAGCATGACGGGCTCGCACGAACCACGAGACCAACGATCGAACGACAAAATCCAATGTATTCCAGTTCATCGCGATGCCCTTCAATTTGCGCGCAGGTCGATCATTTCAGGCGGGAGTGCACGCCGGTGCAGGCTCGCTGATGCATTGAAACGGCCCCAAAACCCAAGCTTCACAATCAGGAGCACGGCAAAACCGATACCTCTTTCACCGTCAACCAGTTCCTGCATGGAGCGCACGTCAGTGAGGCTTGGTCGAACCGGGAAACTTGGATGGGAATGCCATTCGCCCAAGTAGTTGAATGCTTGATAATTGTGACCTGTTCGGTCGAAAAACGCATCCAGCGCATGGCGGTGATGATCAGCATCACGCACAAAGTGGGCATCGGCTCCTGACGCTTCGTCCACCGAGAAGTCTAGAACGGAGAAATGCCCGCTTGCAATCTCCTGTCCCATGAGAATGCCGCCGATTTCACGCGATCCGGCTCGCCTCAACGGTAACTTCATGCGATCACGGATCTGTCTGGAGAGTGTGACCCTGATCACGCATTCACCTTCGGAAACAGCGATGTAAGGAGCTCTTTGAGCTCTTCGGACGAAGCCAGTTCCTGCGCACCACCCCAGTCACCTTCCTGCCGAAGATCGATTGGCCAGGTATCAAAGGGCGCACGGAAAATCCATTCGGCCACCAGTCCGATCGCGTAGGCAGAGCAAGGAAAGACGCTTTGCTCGCGCGTGAGAAAATCCAGAATGAACCTGGACGCATGGTTGGCAATTACGCTGACATCAGCGTCATCGGCGATCAACGGTTGGGCGTTATCTCGCTCGATGCCATAGTCCGTCTCGGTTGCGGCGATCCAGGGCACGTTATGACTATCGCACCATGCGCGGATTTGGCTGCGCGCTTCGGTAGGGATCGGATCAAACCCCGGGCGGACCCTAGCAATGATGCCGCCGATCCCACCCGCAAAGACCTGACACCAGACCATGGGTTTGCTATGACGACGGGCAACAGCTGCAACGAGGTTGAACGCTCGGGGGTCTGCCGTCGCGTCGACCAATAGGTCGGCTTGGACCAACTCCTCCATAACGGACTCTGTCGATCCTGCACTCTCCTGCTGACCGAGTGCAATCCGCCGAACGGAGATGTCTGCGTTTGCCACCAGATTCTGCAGGCGGGCTCCAAGGGCATCGACTTTGTGTTGACCGATTGCCTGCGCATCAAGATCATTCCTGACAAGGTTTGCCTGGAAAAAGACATCGTCATCGACCAGCGTGAAATTGCGTACGCCAGATCGCGCGAGCGTGCCTGCGATTTTTGAACCCACAGAACCGCAGCCAACGATTGCTATCCGCTTTTGCGCCAAGCTGTCGTAACCTGCAGGCAGCCTTCCAGAGACGCTTGGGGCGACAATTATCTTATAGCCAAAGACACTCTGTTTGCCCTCATAGGGGTAAAGATTTAGCGCGACCCAATGGTTTTCATCTCCAAGCAACACAAAACCATCGAATGGGTTCTTGGGAAGTTTTGCCAGCAGGTCGGGAAACTCTACCGGCATCACGTCGGCGAAATCTTTGGGGCTTAGGCGGAAGCGGTCAACGTTTCGCGTTGTCCGGATAACGAACCCATTTGCGACCGAGGAGTGCGAGGGTTGCGGCGCATTCTGGGCCCACAATATCCCTTCTTCACCTACGCTCATGAGCGATGCGACCCATGTTGGCTTGGCGAGCCGATCCCAGACGGTGATGGCTGTCGGAACATCGACGGGCAAAGCTGCAAGAACCGTCGCGGCGCTGTCGTCAAGAATGAAGCGCGTAAACTCGCCACGGGTCTCCCTGCCGATTGATGCCTGATGCGCTGAGCGGACGATGCCGGGCTCGTTTTCGCCTGGCCGCTCTCCTGACAGAAGACGATGGGCGCTTTCAACCATCATTGCGCCGGTGATCGAAGGAGCCCAGTTGTCCGGCCTGAACTCGAGGCAAAGCTCACCGCCGGGGCCGTACTGATGCCAGGAAAGGCGCCGTTCATCGCGGGGCTGCACCATTGGTGGTGTGTCGGGAAAGGTGGACGGATATATCATGGAAAGACCAAACGTCTCTGCGCCATGTTGCACGTCGAAATCCACGATCAGATGAAGATCATCTCCCAGCCGCCAGGAGATACCCGACAACCAGCCATCGCGTTCAGACAATTGCGCGATCGCAGTTCGCTCGGCTTTCGCACGGGCAACGTCGGTAAGCCACCAGCTCATGCAAATCCCTTCGGCGTAGTGGGAACCCGAGCGGCATTTCCAAAAGACGGAATCGCTGCGACCGGCGCGATGGGAGCCACCGACGCCGCCCTCAGGAGCCCGCTGCCGCCGCCGATGCGGCGCGTGGCCCGATCCGACAATGCTGCGCCCATACGGGCCGACACCGCCTCGTTCATACCCTGCAACGTCGCGGCACGGGCAGCGCGACCGAAGTCTTCCCGTGCTTGGTTGAGCCATCGGAAGAAGGCCTCGGCCTTGCGCGGGTTCTTTTCCCACTTGTCAGCAAAATTTTCGAAAGGGTCGGTCGGGTTTGGAATGATGAATTTGGACCCGTCATGCTGGATATATCGATCCATTCCGTTGAGGATGGAGAAGAGAGCGCCGGCAATGGTGTCTTCCTGACCGTAGGCGTGACCAGACAGGGTCGTGATGATGACGGAAATAGGTTTCAAGTCGGCCTCTTGGGCGAACATATTGTCGCGATGCCGCTTCAAGATCATCACCGCGGCTTGCAGCGGTGTGCGTACGCGGAAGTCCGGAAGTTGCTCGACGCTCGCCGTCACGCCTCGCTGGCGCAACGATTCCACCAGCTCCCGCTTCCGCCGCGCGAGGACCACGGCCATTCGTGACTTGAACCATTCACCGTACCCCTTAGGATTGGAGCGCGGCCAATCATACGTCTTCTGCCTGTAGGTCGGGACTTCCCGGTCGGTGATGGCGATGGCAGTATCTGCCCAACGTACGTCGAAATGGGCACGCTCCAGGAGAAGTCGCTGCTCCATCCCGTTAGGAAGGGCAGGCACGATATCCATGTGGAATTGCGCACCGTCGGCATAGGAAAGCACCCAGCAGCGTCTACCCTCTTCCACAGGCTTCGTCATGCCTTTGGCATCATGATAGGCTTTGATTTCATAACCTAGGAGCTGTTTCAGGTCGAACTGGGTAAGGTCACCTTTCGCAAGCTTCTTGAGCTCGCAAACCGAGTCGACGTCATACTCCTCGGAATCGTTTATCGGCCGGATTGCGGTTCCGAGTCGAAACGATCCCTGCACGTAAACGGTCGGATCAAAATTGCGAACCGTGCTTTCAGGCCGATGAAACCAGTCTCCTAGAGACTTGTAGCTTCTTTCCGCCTGCTCATACCGGGACTCCGGAATGGCCAGTTCCTCCGCCATCGCCTGAAGAAATCTCTCAACCTGATCGTCAGTACCCGCCATATCCAGCTCCATTTGTCGTCTTGTCCGCCTGCAACTCGCCATAGCGGCGGCAGTCGCGGCGCCCTATGGTCCGGTTTACAAAGGTGCGCCAAACGCCGCAGCGCTCCGGATATGGGAGTGCATTTTTCACCCTGCAAGGGAACTTAGTTTACAAAAATAAGTTGTATGCATAGTTATGGAAACCGACTGTTACAAGGAGGCCATTATGATCGGAAACAAGCTTAAGGTTGCCCGATCGGCATCGGGATTCTCGTTGCGCGCTCTTGCGGATGCTATGGACCGGATCGTTTCGGCGCAAGCCATTGGAAAATATGAACGAAACGAGGACATGCCAAGTTCTGGAATTCTGATGGCGTTGGCCAAGGCCCTCGCCGTCTCGGAAGAATACCTTCTCAGGGACGATGAGCTTTCGCTCGAGGGTGTAGATTTCCGAAAAAAATTGGGAGCGTCCTCCAAGGAAGTAGCAACGTTGGAGGCCCGTGCCATCCACATGCTGGAGCGCTATCTTGCCGTTGAAGACCTGCTTCACTTGCGGAGCGTAGAGTGGGAGCAGCCACGGAGCGCGCCGCATGCAGTCACCGACGTTCGCGATGCCGAGGATGCAGCCCGATCCGTCCGCGACGATTGGGGTCTCGGCAACGATCCGATTCCACAGCTTGCAGAGTTGCTTGAAGAGCGAGGAATAAAGGTTTTATCACTCGATCTCGACAATGTGGATGGGCTCGCCGCCAAGGTTCGACGTAAGGAGCGCGAAGCTGCGCGAGTGATTGTCGTCAAGCGCAGCACCTGGTCCGAGCGCAAAAGATTCAACCTTGCACATGAATTGGGGCACATGGTCATTGCGCCGTGCGACGGGGTTGACGAGGAAAAAGCCGCACATCGCTTCGCTGGCGCCTTTCTAATGCCGGCCGATGTTTTGCGTGCAGAGGTTGGCGCGCATCGATCGTCGATCAGCATTGGAGAGCTGGTTGCGCTGAAGAAACGTTTCGGTGTGAGCGTCCAGGCGCTTGCATACCGTTGTCAGGATCTCGGCATTATCAGCCAGGCCGCTTGCACACGACTCTTCAAGGTCTTTTCAGAAAGAGGATGGCGCGATGCGCCCTATGAGGAGCCGGAAAGCTTGGCTCCTGAAGTAGAAGAACCAAGGCGCTTCGAGCGCCTGTGCTTCCGCGCCCTAGCTGAGGGGGTAATCGGTGAATCGCGGGCTGCTGAACTGCTCGGTATTTCCGTTCGCGAACTCGACCGGAGGCTGGACCAGGTGGCGGCTTGAACGGTGGCCGTTCTTGTTTCCGATCCGTTAGTTCAGTTCGACCTGAAATGACCCAGTGTTCTGGAAGGAATGTTTCTGCTGCTATTTGAATGTGCTGTCCAGCTTGGGCTTGAGGTCGAGACATTGACGTCCGGCGAACTCCGTCGGGCGAGCCGCGTTGGCCGGTAATATGCGCAGCTGTCGAGGATGTGTCCGAACGGTAGTTTTCCAGCGCCAAGGCGGTCGGTGCAACCACCCGCGAATCTCAGGGGGGACACGACCGGATTGCTTTGGCCGGTTCCACCACCAAACCTGACTTCCCCATCTTGAGCGTTTCGACTATGACTGCTACAAACTTGTATTGAAGTGCAAGTCGCGTCGCTGTGCTCTCACTATGTTCGATGACATTTCTTTCTTGCTGCAAGGCGATGAGCGCCGGCTATGCACTGATATCCGCAAGTCCCACCAGCAAAATAGCAAGACGGGTTTCCCACTGACAAGCCACCGATCTCTACTGACGAAGGAATGGTACCGTGTACCGGTCAGCATTGATTGCCCGCACTGCGGTGCTGAGACGCGGACCGCAGGTATCGTGGCTGGCCCATCCAGTCTGGTGAGCACCGCAGAGTTATCGGCTGAGAGTGATGTCAAGCAAGCCTGGACGCGGTTTGGCGCGTTCGCATTCGTCGAGTCGCTTGGCGGCCGCACCGAAAACATCGAACGCTTGGTTCTCGGTCGTTTTCACAACACGTTCTCTGTCCGGAACGATCAGTTGGTGCAGATCTGCGAGCACTGCGAGGAAGGTCTCGCGCCAAATCTCATCCGTTCGGGTGTTATGAACGGCTTCGTGCGCCTCGGGCAACGGCGGCTGCTGGTAAACGAACGTTTGCTGCTGTTCTCGTCTGTGGTGGCTCTTACGGAGTTTGCTTGCGGGACCTGGATCGAGGAGTGCGACGTTCCTCTTCCAGACTACGCGATGATGCTCACCTGCGACACGGAAACCCAGGACGGCGAAACCGGTACCGTCGAACTGTGGCACAGCATTGCCCGCAACGACTATGCGATCGTCGTCAAGGGCCATGATGGACGTGAACTGTTTCGCGATGGCCTGAATGATGACCTCAAAGAGGTAACCACGACCATTGGAACGCTTGGGTTGGTCCTGACCAAATTGCATCTGGCGCAGCCTTCGTCGCCCTATTGCGGGCTCGCAAGGGATCTCTTTCTCGAAGCCCTCGAACATGCCGGATATCAGCAGGAAACTTAGGAGGTGAGCCGTGCAAATCTTGAAGGCGCTGTTTTGGCCTATGGCCGTCGCAATTCCCTTGGCCGCATGCGGGCGGCTTGAGCAGCCGCCCCGGCCGCTGCCGCCAGCGCCGTATGCCTATCTCAGCCTCACAGCCTGCAGGAATTATCCCAGAAATATCACCGAGTGCCAGCTGGAGTATGGCACGTCGTTCGGGCGCCATCGTCTTGGGCCGGTGCAGCAGGTCTCACGTGGCCTCGCGCCGAATCTTGATGGTTCTCGTTATCAGGTTTCTTCTTGCTGGCCGGTATCCAGGATCCAGCGGGAACTGCCAAATTTTACGTGCCGAATCTATCAAGGACAGTCAGGTGCCGACGCCGGTTCCGTGCTGGTCAAAGGGGGAACCGCTGTTCGTTTGGCTCAAATTCTTGGCGATCGAGACCAGATCGAGTATCGATGGAAGCCGGATCGGTGGTCGCGGCTAAAGGATTGATTTTGTGTAGTATTTCTGAAGGCGATATCGGCCTTTGGGATAAAACTTGTACTCCAGTTATATTTTTCAGTTGATTTCCGGCGCGGATTGCAGTCCATAACTTGTATTGAAGTACAAGTTATGGACTGGTTCGGAATGGATGACAGCCTGCTTTCTTCTGTGATTAGACCGCGATCCAGAGTGTTACGAAGGGCAGTCTGGCCTGTGGTGACGTCTGTGCTCCTGGCTACATGTCTTGCCGCAACGTCCGCCGAGAGCGACCCACTCAAGATCGGCGAGAATCATGACCATACCGATTGGTCGTTCCGGTTCGCGGGTGAAACCTCAAGTGAGCCCGGTGCGCTGTCAGCACTCGCCGTCGACGCTGACCCACACCCACCGCCAAGCATCGACCTTACCAGTTTCAATGAGCGTTTTGGGGGACAGGCCAATACCAACGCAATTCCCGCAATTCTTTCATTTGTTGCAGAAGCAGCGATTGAAACCGACGACAGTAACACAGAGCTACCGGGAGAAGCGGCCGGCAGCATGAGAGCACGGCGCGACCGCGCCGTGCTCTCGCCCATCAGCGTTTTCTCGTCTGACGCAGGCACTGTCCGTCGGTCTGCCAATCCGGCCATCGAACCCCGCACGTCTTCCGATCGCACAAGGACGCCAGCCCGTCCCGATCTGCTTTCCGGCGTGCCCGAAGACTACGCGGCACTTGCAATGGAAATCGCTGCTGAGGAGGACGTCGATCCTAACTGGGTTCTGTCGATCATGCGGGCGGAAAACGCAAGGTTCGATCCCGGCCTTGTCAGTTCGGCCGGCGCCATCGGTTTGATGCAGGTCATGCCGAAGATCGGCGAGGCCTTTGGCGTCCATGACCTCACCGACCCCGAACCGAATATTCGCGCGGGCACGCGTTTCCTGCGGGTGCTCATCGACAAGTATAGCAACCCTGTGCTGATCGCCTCCGCATACAATGCTGGAGAACCCCGCGTTGACGCGCATCAATGCCTGCCGCTGATCCGCGAAACCGCGGACTATGTGACACGTGTTGTCGGCTACTATACCGGCAAGTCGGCAAGCTCCCAGCCTCCGACACCTGCTCCGACACCTGACTCTCAATCCAATCAGAACCGCCGATCAGGCCCGGCCGACCGGGCAAGGTCCCCGATGCTTGTTTTCTCAGCTGCAAGCCCGCTCGCTTTGGACAGCCGCTACCCGCAGCCGCTGAAAGCGGCGCAACTCGGCGGTCCGGTCAAAATCGTCAAGGAAGAGGTACTTCAATGAACATAGTGGTCATGGCAATTCTTGTTGGCAGCGTAACCTGCCGCTCCCTGGTCAAACGCAAGTGGGCCGGCCATGCCGCGATGGTGCTGCTTGCCGCCTCGGTGCTGTTCGTCAGTCAATACGAGCCGGCGGCAGCGCAGAGCCTTGATGCCCTGGAGAATGCTGCCGACAGACTGGTACAGTTCTTCACTGGCGCATTCGGTCGCTCCGTCGGCGCGATCGCGTTCATCGGTATGTTCCTGGCAGCGGCCTTTGGCTTCTGGTCCTGGGGCGCGCTTCTGCGGGTCGGTGGAAGCCTCGCCGGCATGTTCGCTGCCGCTGAGCTTGTCGACTTCTTAGCTGGGGCGGGATCGTAATCATGGCGAACTCCGGCAACAAGACGTCAGGCGGTGACGACTATATCGAATCCTATCCCGTCATCCTGGCCCTCACGCGGCCGCCGACGGTGATGGGGATCCCTTACACCTACTTCCTGGCGGAATGCTTTGTCTCGCTGATGGTGTTCATGGTGCTGGGCTCCATCCTCTGGTTTCCCGTCTCCTTCGTCATCCTGCACGGGATTCTTTATGTGCTGACGGTCAAACTCGATCTCTGGTTCTTCGACATCCTCGGCCGTCTCAGCATGTGCGGCATAAATCCCCTCGGCCGCAGACTTGGCGGGGGTATCCGGACCTACGGAGCCTGACCGATGAGCACGATGGCAAGATCGCTGAAGGGAAGTTTGTCGAAGGGTTGGGAGATCTTCGCCGATCGCAGTATCTCGACCCATGTTCCCTTCTACGTTCCGATCGAAAACGGCATTATCCGGCTGAAGAACGATTGCCTGGTCTCGACCCTGCGTCTCACAGGTTTTTCGTTCGAAACGGCCGACATCGAAACGATCAACATGCTGCAGCGGCAGCGAAACTCGGCTTTCCGCGCCATTTCCTCGATTGGCAATTTTGCGCTCTACACCCATGTTGTCAGGCGCAAGGTCGCACCGTCCTTGCCGGCAACCTTTACCGACCCCTTTATCCAGCGTCTGGACGATGTCTATCAGGCGAGCATCTCGCGCAACGAGATGTTCGTCAACGACACCTACATCTCGCTCGTCGTGCGCCCGCTGTTCAAACAAGGATCCGCGCTTTCCCGCATCATGGGCATCGGTGGCGATGTCGTTCGCAAGGAGCAGTTTCGCTCGATGCGAGACAAATTGGTTGAAGCCACCAAGGCGCTCGAGAAGTCGCTTGCCGCTTACGGTCCCAAAGTCCTGCGCGACGTACAGCGCATCCAGGTGGATCTTGGCAACGGCAAGACGATCTACCGCGACTTTTCTGAAAGCATGGAGGTCGAGGAGGGAACCTCCAAAATCTGGTTTTCGGAACAATGCGAATTCTTCTACACGCTGCTGAATGGCGGCCGTGTCCGACCGATCCGGCTCGGCAACCTTCCCATAGACGCGATGCTGCCAGCGCGCCGCACATCGATCGGCAACCGAACCATCCATCTTCAGGGCGATACGCCTGGCGATGACCGCTATGCCGCGGTGGTGTCCTTGAAGGAATATCCGCCCGAGACGGGCGCCGGCATGCTCGATTACATTCTCAAGCTCCCATTCGAGATGGTGCTTGCCCAATCCATGTCTTTCATTGACGACATGGCCGCGAGAAGCAGGATCGAGCGCCTCGACCGGCAGCTGTCGAAGGCAGACGAGGGTGGTTCCAGCGTCCAGGCCAATCTCGATCTTGCGCGTGACGAACTGGCGAGGAAACGCGTTGCCTTCGCCGAGCATCATCTCACCGTCATGCCAGTGGCGAGATCGGCGGCCCAACTCGACGATGGTGTCGCCCTGATCGGCAACGAACTTGGTGCGCTGGGTGCCTCCTATGTCCGCGAGGATCTGAACGCGGAACCGGCCTATTGGGCGCAGCTCCCTGGCAATCAGGCCTATATCGCCCGACGTGCCGTAATCTCGACGCTCAATTGCGCGGGCCTGAGCAGCTTTCACGCCTATCCCTACGGCAAGCCGGACGGCAATCATTGGGGTCCAGCGATCACCATATTCGAAACGACGTCAGGCACGCCGTTCTTCTTCAACTTTCACCAGGGCGATGTCGGGCACACAACGGTGTTCGGACCGACGGGTTCCGGCAAGACCGTGATCATGGCCTTCCTGATCCTTCAGGCCTACCGCGTCAGCCCGCGCCTGAAAACGATCGTCTTCGACAAGGACCGCGGCCTCGACATCATGGTACGGGCGGCGGGCGGAACCTACATGACGCTCGAACCCGGCGAACCGTCGGGATGGAACCCGCTGCTCCTCGACGATACCGAGGAGAACCGCGTCTTCCTCTATCGTCTCCTGAGCTTCATGCTAAAGCCGGCGAAGGAAGGCGAAAGCCTGACGCCACAGGAAGAGACCATCATCCGCACCGCGATCAAATCGGTCCTGAAAACGAAGGACCGGTCCTATCGCCGACTGTCGTCACTTCGCGCCCTGCTGGCAGGCAGCGAGCGAACGGAGGGAAGCCTGATTGCGCGGCTCGACAAGTGGGTCGATCACGGACCCTTTGCCTGGCTCTTTGACAATGCCGACGACAATCTCGACGTCTCCCGGCCGATGATCGGCTTCGACATGACGTCTATCCTCGACGATCCACCGGTGCGAACCGCAGCACTCCTCTACATGTTCCATCGGCTCGACGAGGTTTATGACGGCAAGGCGCCGATCATCAACCTCATGGACGAGGCCTGGAAGCTGCTCGACGACGACGAATTCAAACGCACCATGAAGGACTATTTCAAGACCATCCGGAAACGGAACGGTCTCGTCATTTTCGGCACGCAGTCGGCCGACGACGTGGTGCAGTCGAGCGTCAGCCGGACGATCATTGAGCAGACATCGACCAACATCTTTTTCGCCAATCCGAAGGCGGACGAAAACTCCTACATGGAGCATTTCGGTCTATCCAGGGCTGAATTCGATTGGGTCAAGAATGGCGATCCGGCCTCGCGCTTCATGCTGATCAAGCAGGCAAAGAGCAGCGTAATCGCCCGTGTCGACATGTCCCATATGCCGGAATTCATCAAGGTCCTGTCCGGTCGCGAGGAGACCGTCCGCGAGGTCGAGATGCTGCTCGACGAATATGGCAACGATCCGAAGAACTGGCTTTCGAAATTCTGTGACTGGGAGGAGGATGTATCCGATGACCAACGCAAGAATTCCTGAGCTGGCCACCGTTGGCGCTATCGTGCTCTCCACCTTACTCACATCCGCACCCGTCTTTGCGCAAGTGCCGGTAATCGATAACGCCCGCCGGAAGATCCAGCAGGCGACGGAGAACTGGTACAAGACCTATCAGTCGGACACGCAAGCGTTGAAGGGTGCGTCAGGCGGCACGACAGACAGCGTAGCGCCCGGGCAGGGATCCGGTGCGCCGGCGGATTGCTCGGCCGATGGCATGGCCGGTGAGACCACGCCTGCCAGCCCGTCGAAGCGCACGCATAGCCAGCAGGAGGTCGCCCGTATGGTCGCCGACGAAGCGATCCGCCAGGGGGTCGATCCCAATTTCGCGCTGGCGATCGCCGAGCAGGAGTCACGCTTTCGCCAATCGGCGCGGTCTCCTGTGGGGGCCACTGGCGTCATGCAACTGATGCCGGGGACTGCAGCTGGGCTTGGTGTCAATCCCTACGATCTGCGCGACAATATTCGTGGCGGGGTCAAATACATCAAGCAACTGCAGGGCATGTTCGGTAATCGCTACGACCTGATCGCCGCCGGATACAATGCTGGGCCTTATCGTCAGTCCCTCCAGAACGGACGGATACCCAATATTCCCGAGACACAGGACTACGTCAAAAAAGTCTCGGCCTACTACAGCCGGAACAAGGCTGAGAACGGCGACCGGACCCCGTCGGGCGATGATGTCGAGACGGAAACCGTCAGTGATGCACGCGGATGCGGGGAGCAGCTGAAAAAGGCGGTCGACCGCAATACTCAGGCGCAGGTCGAACGTGGTTCAGTCTGGAACGAGCTCCTGGGAAAATCGCTTGCGGCAAACCAGCAATATTTGCAGCGTCTGCAGGCTGGGCTCCAGTCTTCTTCCGCGGCCTTGCGCGGCTCGGGAGGCGGCAACGCCAAGGACCACGATGGTTCGCTCGTCATGGCTGAAGTCCAGTGCCCCTCGACCATCATTGATACCGGCAGCACCCGATGCTTTGCGGTGCCAACGACCGCCACCACAGATCAGATTCAGCGTTGGCTCGAGGACCTTCAGGAGCAGGCACGCGCCAGTGGCGATGTCGCGACCTTTTCGGTGTTGGAGGACCCGGCGCTCGGGCTCGTGACAGTCGTCGACGCCAGGCCAACGGCAAATTGAACAGGAAGAGAGAGAGGACAGGCAGATGAAGAAAATCGTTGTTGCCGCAGCGCTCAGCATCACCAGCATGTCGCACGCCCTTGCGCAGGTCCCGGTCAAAGACGCGGCCAATATCGCGATAAGCCAGGAGATCGAAAAGCTCTCGAAGCAGATCCAGGGCGACACGTCGATCGTCAAGGACAATACGATCAAGACGCTTCAGGCGATCACTGGCGACCGGTCACAGGATGCAAGCCAGTTTGCCAAGCTCGCCACCGGCAATGGGTTCAGCATGGGCCAGGCGCCTGATTTCAACAGCATCCTGTCGGGAAACGAAGCGTTGTTCGGCGGCATCAGCGGTGAATTCCAGAACACGGCCGCCAAGCTCATCAACGGGCTCAATCTGGTGAAAATGGTCGTCGATACCGTCAAGGGCGGCGAGCTTTCAGGCGCCAACCAGGCCTATTCACAAGGCATCAACGCGCTGACGACGCTGACTGCCCTGACCGACGCAATGAACAGCGCCACCAAGGACCGGCAGAACGCTTTCATGCAGGCGACGCAGCAGATCGGTACGGCGCAGGATCTCAAGGGCGCGTTGGAACAGAACACGCAGATGGTGCTGCAGGGTAACCAGACCGCCAACGAGGCCGTCGGCTCGCTGAACAACCAGGTGATGCTGCTGAACCAGCAGTATAAGGCGGCGCTTGCAACCT
This sequence comes from Aminobacter sp. DSM 101952, assembly GCF_001424795.1. NCBI lineage: Bacteria > Pseudomonadati > Pseudomonadota > Alphaproteobacteria > Hyphomicrobiales > Phyllobacteriaceae > Aminobacter > Aminobacter sp. DSM 101952. The sequence continues at coordinate 79,769 of NZ_LMCL01000004.1, forward strand.
CATCCCAGAACCTCAAGACGTTCGCAACGCTTCCCGACAGCGTGATGCGCGATGGCGGTGGTGGCGCGGGCGAGGCTTCGATTCGCGAGCAGCTGCAGGCATTCGAGGAGCAGAACCAGTGAGGTTTATCCCTGTGCTGGTCATCGCCCTTATCATTTTGTCCGGATGCGCAAGCAAGTACGAACAGCTGGCCAAATGCTCAGCCGACGAGAACCCCGTGCCGGCGCTCGGCTACGAGGCACAGCAGGAACCGACGGCGCCGCAACAGGCGCTCACGGAAATCGTCAGCAGTGATTGCGGTCCGATGCGACCCGTCAATTCCTTCCAGGGGGAATGATGGATCCGGTCAGCTACGCCGTGAATTTTTATGGCGATGCACTCGCATACTTCGACAAGATCAACGAGGCGTCGCTGGAGAAAGCCTGGGGGCTGTTCGCCGAGAACAGCAATCTGGTCTCATCGATCCTGGCACTGTTTCTCATTCTCTATTTTCTCTGGGGCGCGCTCGGCCTGTCGAGCGTATCTCTTCAGGACATGGCGATCACGGCCTCGAAACTCGCGTTTGCCTATGCGCTGGTCATGTCCTGGGCCACCTTCTACGACAATATCGGCCAGATCGTTCTGACGTCACCACAGGACCTCGGTGCTGCCATTTCCTCGGCGATGGGCGGGCAGGCGGCCGGCTCCGATCTTGCCTCTCAGGTCGCGAGCATGTCCCGCAAGGTCTACGACTTTGCCATGCAGCTCTTCAATTCCTACGAATCCGGGTGGATGCCGAACGTCACCGGCGCGGTGGTGGTGTTCATCGTTCTCGTTTTTGGACTCCTGCCAATGTTGCTGATCCTGACCGGAGTGACGCTGTTCGCCAAGATGATCACCGCAGTCATGCTGGCTATCGGCCCGATCGCCATCCTTTCCTATTTCTTCGGTATCACGCGTTTTGTCTTCGAGGCCTGGGTCAGGGGCATCGCCTACGGCATGTTCATGCTGCTTTTCACCTACGTCATGGCCGGACTGTCGTTCGGCTTCCTGATCGGCATGATGGATACGATCAATGGCGAAATGGCAACCAAGGAAAACGCGCTCGCCATCGTAGTGGCCATGGTGCTCTACCTGGCGCTGATCTCCTATTTCATTTTCCAGGTACCTGAATTCGCGAGGACATTTGCCTATAGCTCGATGACAGCGAATACGCCTGGTGGCGGCGGTGTTAGCACAATGTACGGCGCTGCCCGCGCGAGACTCGGTTCCAGCACTTCCAGAAGCGGACAGGCCGCCGCGGTGGCCCTCGGGATGTTGGCCGGACCGAAAGGCGCGGCCGCAGCGGCGGCCCTCGCCAGCCGCGGCACGATGGCGGGTGCCGGCGCGCTCGGCCGGATGCTGACCATGCGCCGGCGTAGCGGTGAATGAGGCGAGAAATGCGCGGGTCGAATCCAGCTTTTCCAGATGTAAGCCGGGTCTGACCGACGACGCAACTCGCAAACCTTAACGACGAACATGATTTTGGGGATTGAACTTGGCATTGTTCAGAAAGCAATTGCGTACCACACCGACCGACCAGGTCGCCGGTCCGCAGGACATATACGATCAGCACCTTTCCTGGGGTGAGAAAAACCGATCACTTCGTACCTTGATCGGCGTCATCCTGCTGGGGTTTGCCGTGGCCGGCTGGGCCGTCGCAGGTGTGCTGTCGTTTTCGGTGGCGCAGCTCTTTCCGCTTGTTCGCACCGAGGTCGTTCCGCTGATCGTCGATCGGAACACGGGTTACATGGAGACGGTAACCACGCTCGATAAAGACCGTGCGACGGTTTCGGAAAACCAGGCCGTGCGCGCAGCATTCGCCGGCAATTACGTCATTCGCCGCGAGACCTACGATCCCCGCTATCTATCGGATAATTTCGACATGATTGCGCTGTGGTCAGAACCGGGCTCACAGGCCTTCAAGGATTACGAGACCTGGATGAACCCCTCCAATCCGAGGGGACCGGTCAAGATGCTCGGCGCAACCGGAGAAATCCGCCCGGAAATCCTCTCGGTCAATCCGCTTAATCCATCGACCATGGCTGTTCGCTTCGAAACAAGGGAACGTCGCCGTGGTGGCGATGTCGTCACGCGCTGGTCGGCGACGATACGCTACCGGCAAATCAACCTGCCCGCCAGCAACCGGGTCCGTCTCTTCAATCCTCTCGGCTTTGTCGTGACCGAATATGCAAGGGTCCCCGAAACCATGCCGTCGGGGATCACGCCATGATGAGGCGGACGGCAGCAATTTCCCTCCTGGTACTGCTCGGGCCGCTGGCTGCACATGCTGAACTGGTCGCCCGGCCGGGACGCCTCGACCCAAGAATCCGGTCACTTCCCTATTCGGCCGAGCAGGTCTTCCTCGTAACGGGCACCTACGGGCTGGTCACGACGATCCTCTTCGGCGCCGATGAGGACATAACACAGGTCGTCGCCGGCGATACAGTCTCCTGGCAGATCCTCACTTCGGCTGATCGGCGCTCGCTCACCCTGAAACCGATGGAGAAGGACGCGGCCACCAACCTGTCGGTGGTCACGACGAAGCGAACCTATTCCTTCGACCTTCGTGTCAACGACACCAAAGCGATGCAGAACCAGACCTTCAAGTTGCGCTTCACCTATCCGGAAGACGCGGGTCTCAAAGGCACGGCGGAGCTCTGGAAACAGGCGCAGGATGCGCAGCGCAATCCCAACATCAAGAATATCCGCCGCGACAAGGTCAATTACGACTACGGGTTCAAGGGCAGCGACGGAGCCAAACCGCTCTGGGTCTTCGACGATGGATTGAAGACCTTCATGAAATTCACCGGTGACATCCCGGCAATCTTCATCGTCGATGGCAGGCGCCGCGAGAGCCTGGTGAATTATCGCCGCGAGGCCGACTACATCGTTATCGACAAGGTCTCGCGGCAATGGACGCTGCGCTTTGGTACCGAAGCCGAAACCTGCCTTTTCAATCTGAGGACAACGCCTGCCGATATACCGGCGCCGATCGAGGGCGCGGTATCGCCGAAGCGAATTGGCAGCGGGACATCCAACCAACAATCGCAATCAAGATAGGAGGCGCTCATGTCGGATCCCAACTACCATTCCATCGACGCTGATGCATCCATCGGCGGACAGGTCAGGCGCGGTGGTATAGGCCTCATGCGCCCGTTTGCAGTCGTCGCCAGCATCGCCGGCGTTGGTGTCGTCCTGTATTTCCTTCTGGCGGGTGGGGAGGCAGAGCCGCCGATCGACACGACCCCTCGCGAGGAATTCCGGCCGGTCCAGACACCGAGAAATGAAGGGTTCCGGACGCCGTCACCGCCACCGCTGCCCACGGTCGAAGTCCCCGCAGCACCACCTCCGCCTCCGCCACCACCGGCGCCGCGGGTGCCGGCCTCAGCTCCTGTCGCACCGCCTGCGGACATCGATTGCTCCCGGGGCAAAAATCCCGACGACCCGAAATGCATTGAGCTGGAGCGGAAGGCGAAGTTGCTGGAGCGCGTCCGCTCCTCCGCCATGGTCTTCGACCAATCCGACCAGACGAGAAGCGCTTCGGCGACGTCGTCCGACGCTGCTGGCGCAGGTCCGTTTGGGGCGAGTAGCACGGCCAGTGCATCAAATACCGTTACTGGAGATGGCGGCGGGGCTGTCGATGGCGATCGGGCCTTCCTGAAGGCGATGGGCGGACAGGGGGTGGAGGTGTCGGCCGCCACAGAAAATCGCCGTACCGATGCCTGGATACCGCAGGGCACGATGATCCGCGGTACGCTCGAAACAGCCATCAACTCCGATCTCGCCGGGATGGTGAAGGGGATTGTGCGTGAGGACGTCTATTCCTTCGATGGCCGTCGTATTCTTATCCCCGCCGGATCCTCGCTGATCGGTGATTACAAGTCCGGCGTCCAGAGGGGGCAGGAGCGGATCCTGATTGTCTGGACGCGGATGATCCGCGGCGACGGCGTCTCGGTGCAGCTCGGTTCCTATGGGACGGACCGTCTTGGCCGTTCGGGCATGACCGGCATGGTCGACAGAAAGAATTGGGAGCGGTTCGGACCGCCGGCGCTGATGACGCTGATCGGCGGCGCGACACAGTACATCGCGCAGCTTGGCCAGAAGGAAGACAGCTACATCACCATCGTTAACGACAACGGCACGGTCACCCGTATCCCGCAGGATAATGGGGAAAGTTCTCAGGACCGCGCCCGCTCGATAGCCGCAGAAACCATTGCATCGGGTATCCAGCAAATGGCAGCAACGGCGTTTGAGGATTCCCGCAACATCCGTCCGACCATTCACATTCCGCAGGGCTCCGATATCAATGTCTTCGTGACGCGCGATCTCGATTTTGCCGGCCTCTATCCTGACCCGGTGCGCGAAGAGTTCGAGCGGTTGCGCAAAGTGAGATACGGCAAATGAATGCCCGCCCCCAGATTTCCGCCGAACAGCACTTTCTGACCGAGGCGCTCGAGCCGATCCGGCTGTTCCTCGACGACCCCGCTGTCGTCGAAATCTCTTGCCAGCGCAGCAACGAAGTCTGGCTGGAGAAGATCGGCCAGCTCCGGATGGTGCGCCATGAAATCTCCGGACTGGACCAGGATGTCATCCGCCACATGGCGTCTCGCGCCGCTTCCTTCACAAAGCAGACGATCAATGCGGAGAATCCACTTTTGTCGGCGACACTGACAGGCGGCGAGCGCGTTCAGTTTGTTCTGAGCCCGACCTCGGCAACCGGTCACGCTTTCTCGATCCGCAAGCAGTTCATCCGACGGTTCGACCTCAACGACTATGAGGAAGCGGGCGCCTTCCGTTTCACCAAGGTCACCGGTGACGATTATCTCGATGATGTTGATATCGAGCTCTCGCGATTGTTGCGGATCGGAAAGGCGCGGGCTTTTCTGGAGCTGGCAGCCGCCAATCATCGCAGCATGCTGATCTCGGGTGGCACCTCCACCGGCAAGACGACCTTTCTCAACACGATGCTGACGGCAATCCCGAACCACGAGCGTTTCATCCTCATGCAGGACACGGCCGAGCTCGAACCCCGCCAGGAAAACGTCGTCTCGTTGCTGGTCTCGAAGGGCGGACAAGGGGAGGCGAGGGTGACAATGGGCGACCTGCTGGCGACGGCGCTTCGTCTCCGTCCCGACCGTATCTTCATGGGGGAGCTGCGCGGCGACGAGGCGTTCGATTTTTTGAATGCGATCAACACCGGTCACCCTGGCTCGATGTCAACGATCCACGCCAACTCGCCGCACCATGCCTTCAACCGCCTCTCGACGCTGGTGCTGAACAGCAATGTCCGCATGGAACGCGATGATATCATTCGCTATATCCGCTCGATCATCCCGATCGTAGTCCAGTTGAAGAAGAGCGATGCCGCCGGCGGTCGCGGTGTCAGCGAGATCTATTTTGCCGACGAGGTTGATGAACATGGCCAGCGTATACACGGACGGAGAGATTGATCGCCCGAAATGGACGGGCCTCCAGAAGCTGTCTTACCTGACATTGCCGGTCGCGCTGCTTGGCGTGGTCTGCATATGGCTCGCCTTCTTCACGCTGATTTACGATGCCTACGTGGTGTCGTTCGGATCGACGTCGTATTTCGACTATGTGAGCCGGGTACGGTTCGGTGATGCTGCTCGCTACACCTGGTCGATCATCCATACGCGCAACACGGTCGGTTTGTCGCTTCTGGCATTCACGCTTGCGTCACCCTTCCTATTCTTTCTGATGTGCATCTGGATGCTGAAAGGAGGCAGGGCGCTATCGCGCAAAATCCTCTACCTCCTGCATGTCCGCTCGATGTTCAGTCTGATTGCCCTCACCGTGATGATACTTGCCGCCGCCTGGGCTGGCGCTTTTATCTACGGCTTCGCCTTTTATCTCGTTGCCACGAAAGCTGGCGAACATGCCGACATTGCCAGCTATTATGGTAGCCATCTTGCCGCCATGTATCAGGCACCGTTCGGCACGACCGATGCAGCCGGTGGCTACCAGCGGCCATCCCGGCAGACGGTCCAGGCCACACTTGCGGGGCTCGCCGCAGCCGGCGCGCTGGTGGGGTTTCCGATCGGTGCAGCAATCCAGAAGCGCCAGCAGATGATCATGGGCAAGGCCCGCCTTGCGACCCTCAAGGATGCGGCTGACTTTCGCCTGCGCGACAAGCACGGGATCGTGCTCGGGTTGAAACAAGGGCTTCTTCTGCGCAACGACGGTGACCAGCATGTGATGCTGATCGGCTCGCCGGGGCAGGGGAAATCACGCGGCTTTGTCATCCCCTCGATGATGAGTTTCGAGGGGTCGCAGGTCGTGCTCGACATGAGCGGTGAGTTGTTCGAGGAGACTTCCGGTTTTCTGAAGGACAAGGGCTTTGAGACCTTCCTGCTGGCGCCGGGATCGAAATTCACCGACGGTTACAATCCGCTCGACCTGATCAGCACCGATCCGCACCAGCGCATCACCGATCTCCAGAAGCTGACACAGATGCTGCTGCCGGAACGATTGCGCTCGGATTCCTCCGATTTCTGGGAGGAAAGCGCCCGGATCCTGCTCACCGCCATGCTTGGCTTCGTGCTCGAATGCCCCGACACCCGCAAGTCGCTCAGCGAACTGTACCGTATCCTCAACTCGATGTCCGACGAGCGCACGGCGATCGTCCAGCTGCTGGAGAACTACGAAACGGTCCTCTCCGACCAGACCCGCATGCAGCTTACCAAATTTGCCGGCCGGCATGAAAAGCTGGGTGAGGGGATTGCGGCCGAAATCGTCGCCAAACTCAATTTCCTGCAGAACCCGCTCGTGGAGGCGTTGACATCAATCACCACCATTCCGGTCGATACCATACGGAAGCGCAAGCTGGTGATCTATATCCAGGCCGACTGGAATGCCATCCAGATCTACGAGCGCCTGATCTCGATGTTCATCCAGCAAATGGCCGACAAGCTGGTTCAGATGGGTCCGTTGCCCAACGGTGAGCACGAAGTCATGATGATGCTTGATGAGTTCGGCAATGGCGGCCGCATCGACACGGTGCTGACGCTCGCGCCCCTGATACGAAAGAACGGTGTGCGTTTCGTCTTCATTCTCCAGGACGGCGCCCAGTTGGAGCGGTTGTACCAGCGGTCTGGACAGAAGATCCTGATGGGGGCATCGACGATCAAGGTCTTCATGAATTTCCAGAACCAGGACGATGCGATGGCGGTCTCGTTGGCGGCCGGGAAGACGACGGAATGGGTCGAGCAATCGTCTTACTCCCATCGCCACGGTCGCCGTCAGCGCTCGATCTCGAAAGTGCCGGTCTCCGTCGACCTCCTGCCGGTCAACACGCTGATGATGATGAAGCCAGAGGAGGCGATCCTGCAGGTCACCGGCATGCCGGTGATGCGGATCATGAAACTGGATGCTGGCGGCGAACGGATGTTTGCGAAAGTGCGAAAGTTCAAGATGGTGCCGAAGCCCTGTATGAAGCCCGTTGAGTGGACGATTGCTGACAGTGACCGTTTCGGATCTCTCGCGCGCTCCGCGCCGGGTGATCAGGGCGGTAATTCCGAACCCGGAGCTGACCTAGACCTTGCTGCGGTCGAGCGCGTCCGCAAGCCCCAGGATTTGCGCTTTGTGGTCAAGGAAGGCATTCGTCACGTTTATATTTCTTCCCTCGATGAGCTACGGAGGCGGCTCGACCTCGATGAGACGCGCGCGGCAGGTGTCGCCGAAGAAGACCTCGGCGGCGGGCAACCGCAGCCGGCTCGTAAGCCTGCGCATGGTCCGCCCAGCCGGAAAGCAAAGCGGGGCGAGACAAAAGATGCGCACACCGAATCCGCTGACGACGTCGATCTTGATATCGATGAAGAAAAGCTTGGCCAGAGCGTCTATTCCGGATCTCCAGTAAAGCGGCGCAGTCAACGGGATGGCTCAGGCGTTCCTACAGGTGCTGCCGGCGAACGGTCGTCCGGTTTGCCCATTCTGAAACGCCAGGACGTGAAGGAAGCATTCGGAGGTGATCTTAAAGCCCTGAATGACGTCATCTTCCAGCAGGCCGGCGAAAATGTGGTTGAACCAGGAGATTTGAATGCGGACGTCGAGCTCTTGATAGACACGCTTTCAGGCAGGTTGTCGGAGGATAGTTCGAGAGCCTGGCTGCGCGAGTTCGCGGACACGGCGCGCGATCCGCTGGGCGAAGAAGATGCGGAGCCCGACAGCGTGCCGGGCCGCACGTAGTGGGCCAGCGTCAAACCAAACCCCAGTTTACAGGGCTCGACAAGAAGCGGTCGTGCTCCCCAGCGCAAGGACAACGGCAACCATGGCCAAAATCGAACGTCTCTCAACCCGGCACGTTTCCAGTGATCGTAGCCTCGAACGGATCGTGGCCGCGGCCAGGGCCGAACCGGGGCTGTGGCTGATGATAAAGGAGCGAGAAATGGAGCTGAGAACAATGCGGGCCGAACTAGAGCGTCTCGGTGCGAAGGAGGGCGATATCGACCATCTGTTTCCGCAACGGCTGAAGCCAACCCTGTCTGAACTTGCCGACGATCTCGTCTCACGCATGTTCGGAGGCTGCCCTCCAGACATGCTGGCTCCGGTTCAGGATACCCTGCTTGCTGCCGCAAGGCACGACCTGGATGCCTCGCCGGGTTGAAGAACCCGCATGGCCTCCGAGGCGTCACTTCAGACATGTCGAACCTTCTCGATCACCCACTCTTGCAGCCGTTTCGCTGTATTTTGTGCGTTCGCCTCGCCGAGGTCCTGGGGAAAAATACTGAACATCGGGCCGAGATGCTTCATGCGGGGAACGGTCTTGTCCTTGGCGTCGCGATACTCTTCCGTTTCCATACCGAAGGCCTCGATGATCAAAATAGCGGTTCCATGGTCCTTGTAGGTTGCTTCCAGGATGAAATCCGGCCGGCAGGGCCCAAGCGGTGTTTCGATTGCAAAGAGCGGCTTGGTGATCTTGATTCGGAGATCAGGAATGCTTTCAAATAGCGACCCCTGAAGCCAGAAGAGGAGATGGCACACATCTCTTTCGAAACCGGATTCCACCGGAAACAGCGTGTCGCCATTGTAGACCGGCTGGGCGTAGGCCTGGACAGCCCGCGCTGGCCCTTCGTCGTCGTCGCCGAAGTCCACGTTAAGCAAACCGAGGAAGGGGCCTCGATGTGCCGGGTCGCCGCGCAAGGGTTGTCGCACTTTCCCGAGCACCTCGATTGAACGCGAGGACGAGGCGGGCATGATTGCCTGCGCGGAAACGCTTTTCGCAAAAAGCAGCATGAAGCCGGTTCGGCGAAGCGTTCCGGGCCAGTCCGGACGTGAGGTTTCGAGCAGGCGTTGCCAGCGGCTACCTGATGCCCAGTAGTCGGCCGCCCACGTCGACAGCAAGGCGTTGAGAGACCATGTTCTCAAGACCCGAAGGTGCCTGGCAGCGGCGCGCAGCTCTGACAGCTGATTTCGAAGCGAAGGGTCGTGGTCATCCTGCAGTGGCGGAACGGCATTCATGCCAGCGTCATCAAGCAGGCGCCATAGGATGCCGCCGAGCCTGGACGGCCTGTCGTTGCGTTCCGTCGAGCGGTTAATCTCGTGGTTTGCGACGTCAGCAAGGCGGTCTGGAATGGCCGGCAATGCATCGATGTAACTCTGATCAGTTTTTCGGAGAGGCCGAATGTGATAGCTACGGTCGATGAGCGCCGGCGTGGCGTCCTTATCCACGTGAAATGGGCAGGTGCTTGTATGATTTGGCCGCTCTTCATGTCGAAGAGGGTCCTCGTCCTTTGATGTCAGTCGTCGCAGCGTATAGGTATGCTCTTGCCGGATCGGGGCAAGTAGTGGCTGGAACCGGCCGGCGAGACAGTCGCACTCGATCCAGCCGTTCATCACTTTGGCTTGCCGGATCACAGCGAGAGCGATTGCCTTATCGGCATTGGAAGCAGCGTCGCCGTACCAGGCGCGCAGTGCTGCGGCTTCTTCCTCGGTGAGCTCTGCCAGACAGTGAGCGGGGCCGTTTCTGACAACTATCCGCATGAATTTTGCGAACCCACAGGATGCAGGTCTTCCTCCGGTCCTGCGGACCAAGCAGCTCCACTTGCATGGGCGGATAGGGCCGGTGTAGGAAGCATAACAAGCTTGTGAACTGCCCCGTTTAAAATATGGACAACAATTGGTTTACGCTTGGGCGGTGTGGTTTGCAGTCGACGGGTAACGGATGAGCAAAAGAGTTTCAAGGATATTTCCAATGCGCCGCCATGGCGCGCCTTGCCGTCACCTTGTCGGCATGTGCGTCTGTCGCTGCGTAAGTACGGTCCTGTCCGGGGATGGTGGCCGATGCCTCGTCTGAAACGCGAGCCGCCTGTCGAGGCCGTCGACATTTCTGTACTCGACTCCCTGTCGTTCCAGGAGAGGCTTGCCATTGGCCTCGAACGGTTGAAGGCCCAGCGCAAGTTGACAAATCGGGATCTGGCCGAGCAACTCGGCGTGCACGAAGCATATATATCGCAGGTGACGCGTGCGCTGCGGGACGTCAAGCTGTCGACGCTCGACAAGATGCAGCGTGAGTGGGATGTTGTCATCGAGGATTTACTCAAGATCACCGAAGCCGACCTCCCTCGGGTAGCGGTCTGGAAAGCCCGCCGCAAGAAACAGAAATCTGCCGAGACAGACCAGTGAGCGCTAGTGGTTCAGGTTGAACCAGAACCTCTCTTTCACCCCGTCCTCGTTTGGAATATCGAAATAGTAGGGATCCGCGCGCCGCGGGCGCGGAGTGGCGACCTGCTGTATGCAGCTTTCGCCATCCCGATTGCTGTTGAAGTAGTGGCCCGAGGTCCCGCAGACATTGACCGTTTTGATGCACTGGTTGGGTTCACCCCGCCAATTGTTGTCGCCGCCTGAAGAAGAGTAGCCGACAGTCGTTCCCGCGGGGCAATCCTCGTAGGTTTCGTGGCCCGGCTTACCGGAATTGGCCTCGTGGCAAATCGGCCAGGAGAAGCCGGGCTTGGACATGGCGGTGATGAGTTTTTGCATGGGTGGAACGCAATAGGGGACGCCATGCCAGGATGGGCTTTTCGATGCGGCACACAGCAGAACCTGACATCCCCATTCGGCGTCCTGTGCCTTTGCTGACACCCCAGAAAACGTGCTTATCAAGCCTGCGGCCAAGAACATGATCGCTTTCACCGTCCGTCTCCTTTGAGTGATCTATTGGATCTGCACCCAGGTGCCGTCGATTTTCGCAAAAGACAGGGTGCCGGGCTGCGTCGTACCCGCGAAGGAACCGCTTGTTGTTGTGATGATGCCGGTACAGGTGACACCGGGTACGGCCTGACGAGGTTTGCACTCCGAGATGCGGATCGAGCGGCCCGATTTGGCGATCGCGGCACTCGCTTGACTGTCGTCGGGAAAGTCAAATGTCGGCTGCCGTTGAAGCTCACTCTCGAGCCGCGCGACCTCCTGTTCAAGCTCCGCCATCCTGTCGGCCCGTTCAAACTCGTTGATCGTGTACCCGCCGGCAGATCCCACGACGAAAGCAATGCCGGCGGCGACAAGCGATCCGTAGTCGAGCTTCTTCATCGGCAACCTCAATATCCTTCGATCCCGAGGCGCTTCAGGATAGCGATCGGATTGGTTTCGCACTCCGATTTCCATTCGCGATGCTTGGCGCAGGCGTAGGCGTATTGGCTAAGGTCGGCCGAAGACAGGTCTGCAAGCCTGTTGCCAACCGCCTTCCATTGCTGCACGTCTGCCGGATCACAACCAGCACCGCCCGCACCGCAAAAGTCCGGATCGCGTTGCTCGATCTGGGTTTGGGTGGCGCCGTCCTGCGCGCCGGCGGCAACCGGAGAAACAGCCAGTAGAATGGCAATAATGGTCGAAGTTTCGAAAGGGCGTTTCATTTAACCTCCGTGCACCTGCGTGAACGACAGTGCTTTGTCGGGAGTGACGGGCAGGGGCAGAGGAAGCCCCTCTTCTGTGGCCGACGCGGGGCCATCAGACACATCACCAGGCTCTGGCGATGCATTGCAGAGCCAGGGAGGAGACAGGTCAGGCGACGACCAGATGCCGAAACCAAGCCCTCTCGCCCTTCTTTCAATATCGAAATAGGCCGGGACTTGGGGTTCATTACGATAGTTGAAGGCGTAGCCGATCCCTTCCGCGATTGCCGTCGCTGCAAGATTTGTCTCGCCAACAAAACAATGCGCGATCAGGTTCTTGTTGCTGTCGCGACCTATAGGCGCGCAGTTGACGTCCTGGCCAAGAGTTCGAAGGATCATCCAGGCACGCGAGACCTGACCGACAGGCCATGTCACACCTTCGGTCGTTGCGTTCTGCGCCAGTCTGGGGGCTTCATATCCAGCCAGACGGATAAGCTGACGCGTTTTGACGAACTCGAATGTGGTGCCATCAATGACCTGAACCTTGCCGTATATCTGACGGGGAACGTCGGATGGGCGGGCTTGCGCCAGCGTCCCTGTCGGGATGAGGGCGAGGACAATCGTCAAGATGGTGGCAAGCTTCATCGCGACACTCCGGCTTGTTGCATCAGAACAGAGACGGGGTGCGGCAAATCGGAATAGTCCCAAAGACCCGCGCGGGCGGTGCGGGCGCTTTCCTCGGCGACTCTATATCCGGGAACAATGACCTGGCCAGTGCTGTCGACTGCCGCAAATCCCCATCCTTGCGCGATAACGTAGGTCGCAAGATCATATCGGTGCTCCCCGGCAGTCGTCTGGCATGCAACCACGGCATTGTTCTGGTCGACCAACTGAATGGTGGCGCAGACGGGCTTTGTGTCCCTGACCAACGCCTGCATCATGATCACGTTGAGTTCACCGCAGTCGCGCGAAGTCCCCTGAGATAGGGCAACGGTAGTCCCGCGCAGGCATGACTGTAGACCATAGAGCCGGTACCGTCGCCCGTTTGAGACCCAGCTATCGCCGGTCTCAAACTGCGCATGCGTCGGGAATGGTGTGAATGCGGAAGATGGCGGAAGCGCCGCGTCTTCCGTGGGAGGAGCATCAGCTTGCGATGCCTGGACGGGAACGACCGGCAGCCTAGAAGGCTGCATTTGTGTTAACTCGCCACCGGTGAGCATCGGCATTATGACGAAGCCTGCGTAGAAGCCGGAGACTGCGATCGTGGAAATAAGCATCAAAGTTCCGATCCGCATCAGTGCATTGTCGGATTTGCGCGGTAACGCTCGCCGTAGGGATGGAGGAAATGGGCGCTGGCCCAGATACCGGCTTTCGTTCCTCGCGCGCCTTGTTCCGCCCGAGCATATTCCGGGAAGATGGGCTGGCCAGTCCGATCACGGAAAGCAAACGCCACTCCTTTGCTGATCAGCACCTCGGAAAGTGATCGCACCGTGTCTCCGTCCATGAAAAAGCATTCCGCATATCGAACCGTCGGCTCGCCTGGGGTCCGCCCGAGCTCATGGCAGGGGAATGCAGTGCCAGCGATAGCCTGTACCTCGCCGATGGTCGCCGTCATCGCGGCAAGCGAGATCATGGCACAGGTGGCTCTGACACCCGAATATTCGAGTGGCTCGGTCGAAAGGCAACCCTGAAGGCCTGCGAGTTTAATGATCGTTCCATCCGCAGCGAGAAACGCGCTGCCGCCCAACGCGGCTTTCGGGCTGACACTTTGAAGATCGAGTCGCGTTGTGATCGAGGATGTATCGAGTGGTGTTGGCGACGCGGGGACCAGGTCCTGCCCCTGAACATAGGCCTGCTGGTAGTAGCTCACGAACTCCCCAGCCGCATCCGCCCTCACTGTTTCGGGCAGTGAGACCAGAGCACCAAAAAGGCCATAAATGAGGTGGCGAGAAGATCGCCATGCGCCATTCTTCATGTTCGCATCCGTCACCTGTTGACTTTTTTGAACATGCACGAAATTGTACTGTAGTGCAAGTATGGAAAAGCTCTGAAAATTGAGGTAAGGTTGTTCAGACGTTTGATTTGTGTGTGGGGATAAGAGGATGGCGATGTATCGGAAGGCGCTCACGGTCTTCACTCTTCCATTCCGCGCTGTTTGGTTGTTGATCAAGATTGCAGGCTTTTTGCTGGTGTCAGCGGCATGCCTTCTGGTTGCGGCCTTCGTCGGCTACTGGATCGTCCTGACGGTTTCCTATGCTTTTCTGCCGCTTGAAACGACCGAGAACATTTGGGCGTGGGCTTCCAATCTCTATGATCGATTGGCTTGGTTCAAGGCGGCGACAATCGCCGCGTTCTTGCTGCTCATCCTCCCGATCCTTCGGTTTTGGCCGGGCGGAGATCCGATTGTCGAGGCGTTACGTGAGCGCGACATGAGGCGGTTTCAGGAGGGCGTAGTCGCAGCCCGACTACAGGAAGAAGTAAGAGCAAAGCTTCGCGGCCGATAAGAGAAAGCGTTTCCCTCGTGTCAGGTGGGGAGCGAAGGCAACTTGCCGAATCGGATGGATTTCGATCTTCCGCATGCGAACGTGTGGGCGGGATCGGTTGATCGTGACATCGGTTTCGGCTCAAAGGGTGAGAAATCCAATGATAGTCAAACCTCTCTCGCTCGCCATATCGACCTTCAAAGGCGGGGCCGGAAAGTCGACCCTGAACGTCAATCTTGCTGCGGAGTTCGCCCAGCAAGGTCACAGGACGCTTCTGATCGATTGCGACGAGCAGGAATCGTCGACGCGCTGGTTTAATGTATCCATGAAGCGGGGGCTGTTACCGACCGACGGAACATTGTTACATTTGCGCGTAGCGCCGGGAGACAGATTCCGTGAGCGACTCGACAAGGCTCCGGAGGCAGATATCCGGATCTATGATGTCGGCGGTTATGTGCATCAACGTGCGATCGAGGTTTACCACGAGTGCGATGCAATCCTCATTCCGGTCATTCCTGAGCCGACGGCTGCAACATCGGCAATCAAAGTCGCTACAATTTTGACGGAGATAGGCCGGAAGCGGGATCGTGGGCCGATCCCCTACGCGGCGATCTGGAACTACGTGGACATGATTGCGCTCAAACATAATCGATCCCTTCCCGAGGTTCATGCCATCTTGGCGAGCGGCCGGATTCCGATGGTTGAGACAGTCATCCGCAAGAGCAACCATTTCAGCGATGTCGGGGCGGGTTATGGTTCCCTCTACTCCAAGCTTGCGGGTATCGCAGACAATCCGTCGTTGACGCCGTCGGCCAAACAGCGGGCGTCAGAAAGCGTGCTCGACGCAATCGATCTGGTGAAGAGGATCAACAACGAGTTCATCGGACTTCTGCAGGCGGAGGCCGCCTAAACGATGTCGAGGGAAAGAACGCCTGCCGGAAACATTCTCGCCCTTGCCCGATCCCGTGAAGAGCAGGTTAAGGACGTGGAGGAGGCCGCGACATCGTATATGCCGACGACCATCGACCTCGACACACTCATGCCCGATGGTGATGCACAACGAGAGGAAACAGCGTCTTCTGAGGCCGATGTGCCTAAGGCCCACACGCCAGCCAGGCAAGAACGCAAGGGGCGACCTGTGGCGCCGGCGCCGGCCAAGGCGGATGGCGTGTCCAGCAAACGAAAACGGATATCGCTCTATCTCGAAGACGACGTGTTGACGAA
The DNA here is from genome assembly GCF_001424795.1 of Aminobacter sp. DSM 101952. NCBI lineage: Bacteria > Pseudomonadati > Pseudomonadota > Alphaproteobacteria > Hyphomicrobiales > Phyllobacteriaceae > Aminobacter > Aminobacter sp. DSM 101952. The sequence goes on from NZ_LMCL01000004.1 coordinate 95,340, forward strand.
GATTTTCAGGGTTTCGTTGGAGAGCCATGAGCAACTGTCGTCGGCAACGCACAGGCTCATCCTGGAGGCGCTGAAGGCGAGGGGGCTGTAGATCGCATGCGACAGCCGCCCATCATGTTTCGCCTACCAGATCACGTCCTGAGGAATGTCGACGCTCTCGCCGGGCGGCTCGACGTCTCCGTCAACATCGTCGCCAAGCTGATCGTCACCAGGGAGATCATGCACGTTCCCGCAATGCTCGAGGAACATGATCGGCAAATGGCGAACATGCATCAGTTTCTCCGCGAACTTGCCTGGCGCAATGAGGCATTTTTAGCGCAAGAGGTCGGACACGCCGAGGGCACCAGATTGATTGCACAGAAGCTGGATGAGGTGATGGGGTCCATCGACGCCATCCGCGATGCCGCCTTTGTTCGGCCGTCGTCTTACATTGTCGAGCTCATCAGGAAACACGATGAACAAGGTCTCCAGAAATCCCTCGAAGTCTAGACCTGAAGGTCGGCGACTGCCGAGCTATCTTGATTTGATCGAAGACGATCTGCGCCGACGTGGCGGCGGCGGAGGCGGAAAACCATCGCCGGCCGGCCAGAGCAAGAGACCGTCGACCAAGCATGCCGGCGCGGCCTCGGCGATTAGCCGGGCCGCGGGCAACAATGCTGTGGTGGTCAAGGTCCTGTCCTATGGTGCCGGTGCTGGTTCCGCCCGTAACGTGCTTGCCTACCAGAGCAAGGAAGAAAAGGCTCAGGATCAGGACGGTCGCGAAGTATCGGATCTGAACGAAGCGGTGCGTTCATGGGAAAGGGATTTCGGCAATCGCAAGGGGAGCAGCGACGTGCTGCGTCTGACTTACGAGCTTGAAAACACCCGCCGGGAAGGCGTAGCCCGCGCACTTGCTTCACTCGCCGCCGACGGTTTTCATAAAGCCGGCGACCCTGCAAGAACCTACGCCTTCAGTGTGAGCGACGGCGTAAACGGGCAAACAAGATTGCATTTCGCACTCGTTATTGCTCATGAAAAGAAGGACAGGTCGGATCGAAGCACCGGCAATCGCATTCCAGGAGAACTCGATGTGGCGCATGCGATCGATGCACGCCTGGATGAAGCTTTCCGGAAAGAGGGGCTCACCCCGATCTCGCGATACCCCGCCGAGTTCTCGTCAGGCCCGAAAGGGCTAACGGCGACGCTGCACGCCATGCAGCGCAAGGGCGCGGAGGTGACGCTTTCGACGACGACGCATGTCGAGGAGCGCCCTGGCAGGAGCGGACGTTATCTCCATGGCACTGAGCGGCGCGAAATCACCACTGCTGATCACAAGCAGCTTGCGGCAGAAGGGAAAGTCGTTGGCGCTCTGATGCAGACCCGACAGCCGCGGGATTTCATGCACCTGTTGCTGTCAGGACCGGCAAATGTCGATCGCGAAAAGCTTATTGACGCTGGCCGTGATTTCCTGAGAGAGCAATTTTCAGGGCACCGCTATGCCTCGGCAGTCCACAATCGCAGCGATCTCGACAAGCATCCACACATGCATGTGATTGTCGCCCTGCGTAACTCCAATGGCAAAATGCTCAATCCGAACATCCGCGATTTTACCGAATGGCGGCTCCGTTTCGCCGACAAGGCCCGTGAACGTGGCATCCCGATCGATCGTCAAAAGCGCCTCGAGCGGGCCGGCCCGCCTCCCGTGAAGCGTTGGGAATGGGAGATGTTCCGGCGGATGGGAGCCACGGCTCCGAGCAACGTCGTCGACAAAGTCCTGGCAAAGATTCGAGATACACCGACTTCTCCCAGATTGCAGGATGCTCAAAAGCGGCTCGATCAGAGCCGGCGCTCAGTCGGACTTGTTCTGAAGATGCTGGACGGGATAGCAAAGGACCGATCCGCTCCCAGCACGGCGCGCGAACTTAGTCAGGACCTGTCTATAGGGCTCCAACGTGAATACCAGCGGCTTGAAACAGCCGTCCGTGCCGGTCGTGACCCAACAAACGAAAAAGGAGCAGAGCACATGCTGAGATCCACACCTATAAGCGCCGCCCAGGCGAAGGCCGCGAAGGAGACTCTGGCGAGCACCGCCGTTAGCCTGGCTACAAAGATTGCCAATCCATCCGATCGGCTGATCTTCGAGCAGGCAACCAAGATCATTGGGAAAGTCGTTGGGCTCCAACTCGACTCACGCGTGGCCAAAAACCGCGATCTCGGTGAAGTCGGGAAAGACAAAAGCGGCCTTGATAGTTTGGCGACGAAATCTGCGGCCGGTCGAGATCACGTTGCAGAGCAGGGTGTCGTCAACAAGAGTTCGAACAACCGGACGATCGATCAAACGCGCATTGCCCGGTCCAATGCCGAGCACGACAGGCCCGAAGCCGATCGCGACCGTGACAAGACCCAACAACGTACGCGAGAGGCGCAAAAATCGGTCAAGCTTCGCGCTCCTCAGGAAAAAGATCGGGACCGCAGTCGCTGAAACGTTCTCCACCCTGCATCTAGGCTGAGCGACGCCGGTTCGAACTCAAGATTCTTTGGATCTCGTCGTTGAGCCATCGGGCTTCCATGGTTTCAGAGGGATAGGGAAATTGCGGATTCGTTTCGAGCGGAGAAGGAACAGGTTGATCACCTTGCACCCCAAAATAGTGGATGCCGGTTATGCCCGCCTCACTTGCTGCAAGCAGTCCCGCGGCGGTGCTACTGACCAATATGGTCTCCTTCTTTTCGACACCGTACCACTCGATCGCACGCAACACCGTATTAGCGGTAACCCTGCGGCGCCGCCCATCTCGAACTTGAAGGAGCGCGGGTTCTTGCAAAAAAGTGCCCCATCGCATCCAGAAGTCCGGTACGGCGCCTCGAGTCTTCAATAGATCGTCGAGTATCCGGGTCAGAGCCACGAATTCAGAGCTGCCGTGGGTTCCGCCGTCCATGCCCCTTGTGTCCGAAATAAAGCCGAAACGAACCCCCGCCTCACGAAGCTGCTGCAGCATCTGGACAAACACGTTGCTGACATCCCCCAACATAAAGTCGCGGGTGGAATTATTCAGTCGCAAAAGGGTGCCATCTCTTTCAAAGATGACAAGGCCCGTTGAACCAATTCTTCGCAAAATGCTGTCGCTGATGTTCATTGCCTGGCGATCAAAGCTGGCCGCCAGCTTTGCCTTCTTGAAACGAAAAACTTCAGTCCGTCCCTCCCGGTTCTGGTTGGCTTCCAGTAATACCGGTCAAGCGGTCATGAGCGCTGGCATTTCGACTTCCCGCTTGGAAAACGAACGGCCCGAATACAGGGGGACGCTGACCTGCAGGCTCTGTTGCATTTGCGCCCGCACGCGCTGTGAGACCTCGAACACTCCACAGCACACCGGAAATCTGCCATAGCCATCTGCGCGACCGAGCTCATCGAACTCAGCTCCGGCGCGCTTGTACAATCTCCGCATTTGCGGTTCATAGTTCGAGATCAGGGTATCGATGCCGTTATCGAGGGCAACTTCGCAAAGCGCCAGAAGGAGCAGACAAAAGGCACGATCAGGACGTAGGTCAAGGAGATCGCGGTCTATTGCCTCTTCGTCTATGCACATACGTGTCCCTTCCCAGATTCCCGGTGCGATGAGATCGCATGCATTGGGGAATGTCTCACGGAAGACGTCGTATAAAAGTGTGGGACCCGTCGTCGGCATGAGGCGGACCGATCCGTAGAGTTTCTCTGTGCTGTCATCACACCAGAACAGATAGGCAGGATGCAGATCGTCATATTGGTCGCGCTCGCAAGCGCCGGATACGCTAACCTTCCAGCATAATTGATCCGCAAACACTCTCTTGCGCAGTCGAAACGATTGATCAAGCAGATGCCGGTACCTGTCGAATTCGTGGGCTTGCACAAGAAGATACATCTTTGCCTCCATCGTTTGATGGTAAGCAACATGAAGATTGCTCGGATAACGATAAATACCCCAAGATGGTACCCCCAACTAGGGGTATTGCGAAAACGCCCATATTCGATAACGGCCGTCGCAAAGCCAGCAAATGTGTCTTTCATCCGCGAGCGTTTCGTGCCTGCTAAGGGAAAATGAGTGTTAGACCGTCCGGAAGCCGTTTCCCAGCAGTCAACTGGTTGACTGACTGCATCAGCGACTGCCTGTCGACGCGGAAATGGCGGTATAGATCGCGGATCGTTCCGGTTTGTCCAAAATGCTCGACGCCGTGGGAGATCGTCCGGTGCCCCGCAACGGCGCCCAGCCAAGACAAGGTCGCCGGGTGTCCGTCGATGACGGTAACGATGTCGCAGTCGCGAGGCAGGGGATCGAGCAGCGTCTCGATATGACTCCGCGCTCTCGGATTGCCGCGCGCGCTCCCTCTGCGCGGCCGTCCACCCGGCATTGAGACGGTCGGCCGACGTTACGGCGAGCACGCCGATGTCCCGTCTCGCTTCGCCGATCACACCAACAGCGGCGATAGCCTCGTCGGCGACCGCGCCCTGATAGGCGATGACGACAGCGCAGTTCGGCCCCGGCTTGCGCAGCCAATAGGCGCCATCGATGGCGCCCTGCCGGAAGTCGTCGTCGACGCGCTTTGCCGGTTGCTCGAGCGGCTTGGTGGTGAGGCGCAGATACACCGACCCGCCGGTCTCGTCGCGCAGCCATGTGCGCTCGTCCCTCTGTCCTTCACCGTCGCGCTGTAGATAGTCGAAAGCCCATTCCATGATGACGGCAAGTTCGTCGGCAAAGGCGGGCTCGAACGCCGCCAACCCATCCTGGCTCATGCCGATCAAGGGCGTTCCGATGGACTGGTGCGCACCGCCCTCGGGAGCCAGTGTTATGCCCGAGGGCGTGCCGACGATGATGAAGCGCGCATCCTGATAACAGGCGTAGTTGAGCGCATCGAGGCCGCGGCACACGAAGGGATCGTAGACTGTGCCGATCGGTATCAGCCGCTTGCCGAATAGGGAGTGGCTGAGGCCGGCCGCGCCGAGCAGCAGGAAGAGGTTCATCTCGGCGATGCCCAGTTCCACATGCTGCCCCTTCGGCGTAAATTCCCATTTCGCGGTCGAGGGGATGCGGTACTCGATGAAGGCATCCGCCATGGCCTCGCGGGCAAAGAGCTTGCGCCGGTTGACCCAAGGACCAAGGCTGGTCGTGCCGGTGACGTCCGGCGACGTCGTTAATATGCGAGCGGCCAGTTTGCTTTCGCCCTTGGCGAGATCGTCGAGGATCTTGCCGAAGGCGGCTTGGGTCGATATCTCGCGCGCGCTGTCGATTTCGATCGGCGGGACGTCGATGTGCGCGTCATCGTGGCGCCGGGGTCCCTTCGAGAAGAAAGGCACGTTCGCAAGAAACTGCTTCAGGCCGGGAATGTCGCCGACACTGGCGAACGGTTCCCACTCCTGCCCGGCGGCAATGCCCATATGCGCCTGCCAGTCGGCGAACTGCTTGCTGTTCATCAGCCCGCCGTGGTTGTCCTTGTGACCGGCTATCGGCGTGCCCCAGCCCTTGATCGTATAGGCGAGAAAGCAGGTCGGGCGATCGGGATCAATCCGGGCGAAGGCATCTGCCATCGTCTCCACGCAGTTGCCGCCGAGATTTTCCATCAAGGCGGCAAGCTCGGAGTCGCTGCGGCGGTCGATGAGAGAGGATATGTCGCCCTGGTCGCCGAGGTCGTCCATCAGGCGTTTCCGCCACACCGCGCCGCCCATGAAGGTCAGCGCCGCGTAGTCCTGGTTGGGGCACCGGTCTATCCAGTCCCGCAGCCGGTCTCCACCCGGCTCCTCAAAGGCTGTGCGCTGCAGGGCGCCGTATTTGACGCGAACGACATCCCAGCCGAAGGCATCGAAAATTTTCTCGATGCGCTCGAACAGTCCCTCGCGAACGATGCCGTCGAGGGATTGGCGATTGTAGTCGATGATCCACCAGCAATTGCGTAGGTCGTTCTTCCAGCCCTCCTGCAGGGTCTCGTAGATATTCCCCTCATCGAGCTCGGCATCGCCCATCAAGGCAACCATGTGGCCGCATGCCAGATCGTCCCCCCACTCCTTCGCCCGAATGAAGTCCTGGACGATGGAGGCCAGCGCCGTGATGCCGACGCCAAGCCCGACCGAACCCGTCGAGAAATCGACATCGTCTATATCCTTGGTTCGGCTGGGGTAGCTCTGCACGCCGCCCAAGCCACGGAAGTTTTCCATCTTCTCCCGCGTCTGGTTTCCCATGAGATAGTGTATGGCATGGAAGACCGGCGAGGCATGCGGCTTGACGGCGACCCTGTCCTCGGGCCGGAGCGCCGAAAAGTAGAGCGCCGTCATGATCGACACCATTGAGGCCGAACTGGCCTGATGGCCGCCGATCTTGATGCCGTCGACCTTGGGCCGGACATGATTGGCGTTGTGGATCATCCAGTGCGACAACCATAGCAGTCGCTGTTCGATGGTCTTGAGGTGCAGGCGTCGGAAATCTATCATCGGTGCGTCCACAACTGCGGTGAGGGGTCGGGCTCGGAAAGAGGGCTCAGCCCTCCCTGTAGTAATAGCTGTAGCCGTTGAGCGCCGGCGCGCCGCCGAGATGGGCATAGAGCACTCTCGATCCCTCCGGGAAAAAGCCCTTGCGCGTCAGGTCGATCATTCCCTGCATCGACTTGCCCTCGTATACCGGATCGGTGATCATTGCCTCGGTGCGAGCGGCGAGGCGGATGGCGTCGTTCGTCTCCTCCGAGGGAACGCCATAGGCCGGATAGGCGAAGTCCGGATTTATGACGATCTCGTCTTCGCGAACCTTGCGCCCCAGGCCGACCAGTTCCGATGTATTGTCGACGATCGCCCGCACCTGCGCCCGGGTCTGGTCGAGCGTACCGGAGGCATCGATCCCGATCACCCGGTCGGCGCGGTCCTGCGCGGCGAAACCGACGATCATGCCGGCCTGGGTGGAGCCCGCGACGACGCACACGACGATGTAGTCGAATTTGAAGCCGAGCGCCTCTTCCTGTTCCGCGACCTCTTCGGCGAAACCGATATAGCCGAGCGCACCGTATTTGTGCACCGATGCACCGGCGGGGATCGGGTAGGGCTTGCCGCCTTGATCCTTGACGGACTGGATAGCGTCCTCCCAGCTCTTGCGGATGCCAATGTCGAAGCCGTCGTCGACAAGGCGGCTGTCGGCGCCCATCAGGCGGGTCATCAGGATGTTGCCGACGCGATCATAAACGGCGTCATAGTGTGGCACCCAATTCTCCTGGATCACCACGCATTTCATGCCGATCTTGGCGGCGGTCGCGGCGACCATTCGTGTGTGGTTCGACTGCACCCCACCGATCGAGACAAGCGTGTCCGCACCCGAGGCGATTGCGTCCGGCACGGTATATTCCAGTTTGCGCAGCTTGTTCCCCCCATGGCGAGGCCCGAATTGCAGTCGTCACGCTTGGCGTAAATCTGCACCTTTCCACCCAGCGCTTCGGTCAGGCGTGGCAGATGCTCGATCGGAGTCGGCCCGAAGGTGAGGGGGTAGCGTTCAAAACTTGCGAGAAGGGACATCGGGGGCTCCGGAAAGGGTGGATCGGTGTTTGCACGTCACCCACAGAGTAATGGACCTTTGCTGAAAGGTGCTTCCGAAATCAGCCCTACTTATGTAGCCTATTGGATGAACGGGCGAATTAATGAAGAGAATGATCTCATCATAGGTAAAAATATGGAAGAATCTCTCAAGGGCTTATTGGACCGCGCGGATTTGCGCATCCTGCGAACGCTTCAGGCCGAAGGACGACTGACCAATGCGGAACTGGCGACCCGGGTCAATGCCAGCGCAGCAACCTGCCATCGACGCACCCAGCGCCTATTCGAAGAGGGCTACATTACCGGCGTTCGTGCCGAAATCGCACCGGCGTCGGTTGGCCTCGGGGCACTCGTTATGGTCGGCGTCGTATTGGATCGATCGACCCCGGACAGCTTTGCCGCATTCGAGGGGGCGGTCCTCGAACTGAAGGAAGTGCTGGACTGCAATCTGGTGGCTGGTGACTTCGACTATCTTTTGAAGATCCGCGTGCGCGACATGGCGGATTTCAACAAACTGCACGGCAACAAGCTGATCGCACTGCCCGGTGTCCGACAGACACGGACGTTTTTTGTCATGAAGAAAGTCAAGGACAATGCGCGCCTTCCATTCTAAGGTTGGGTCACTTCACAGGTATGGCGGCGCCGCACCCCCAAAAGGTTTGATCAGGCGCATCTGTATCGCCCGCGCGATGGTAAAGGTTATGGAGCCGCCTCCGAGTTTGTGGCGGGCTGACTTGATATAGGCGCGGATAGTATGCTCCGACAATTTTAACATGACCGCGATGTCGATGCTGTCTTTGCCCAAGGCCGTCCAATGCAGGCACTCGATTTCACGGCTCGAGAGTTGCGGAACCGGATCGTGTTCGCCGTGTAGCTGAAAGATAGCTTTATGATGGATGAGAAAGGCGACATCTGCCCATTCACTCCGGTATCGGCTGACGGTCTCGCTCCATTGATATGTAGACTGGTGTGAATTGATCGAGAAGAGTGCTCTGCGCGCCTTGTGGAGTATGGGAATGGAATAGCCGTTGGGACCGATCCCGTGATTATAGGCATCCAGCAGGAAGTCTCGGGCATTTATCGGCACTTCAACTTCACGCCAGTCGAACGGTATTTGCCTGATGAGGCCCTCACGAAGTATCGGGTCGATTTTGACATAATCGCGCAGCAGATAGCGGGAAACCCATGTCGGCCCGTAGGTGGTCCGGACGAACGGGGTGTCGACAACATCGGCCACCGTTAATGCGAGATGGTAGGTTACGAAGTCCAGACCATAGGCGCGCTGGAAGATTGGTAGGGCATCTTCGACGGTCGGTGCCGCTCCGACGTCTGCAAGAAGTTTTTCCACCCTGTTTGGTTGTTGCACTCCCATCAATCTTCCCCCTTGTGAGCAATCATTAAAGGTATTACATTTAACTGTGAGTTCATGCTGAACCGCGACTTGCAGGGCATCCGAAGCTAACCGGCATGCCTCATCTGCGCGAGAACTTTCTTGCGGAAAACTTCTGCAGGCGTTCGATAGCCAAGGCATTTGCGCGGCGTTGCGTTGAGCCGGCTGCAAATTTCTATCAAGTCCGCGTCGGTGACCGTGAGTGGGTCGACTTCTCTTGAAAGCCATTTCCTCACCCGGCGGTTGGTGTTCTCGACAGTGCCTTTTTGCCACGGAGATTGTGGATCACAGAACCAGGTTTGCGTACCGATGCTTGCCTGAAGATAGGGCCAATCAGTGAACTCTGTTCCGCGGTCGAACGTGATCGATCGGCGGGCGAGGTGGGGCAGGGCTTGCAGAACACGAACAAGGCCATCCATGACGGGCCGGGATTGCCGGTCGTTGTTGCGTAGGAAGATTGCAAAGCGGCTGACCCTTTCTACGAGCGATGTCACGTTTGCCTTCCCAAACTTCTTCCGGAACTGGATCAGATCACATTCCCAATGACCAAATTGTTTGCGCTCGGCAACAGCATCCGGCCGCCGCAAGATGGGGCTCCGTGGGCATTTCTGCAATAATACCCGCTAAGGGAAAGCGAAGTTGTTTGGATTGAAACGGTTAGCGCGGATCGGCCTGAAGCGTTCGAGGGGTCGGTCAATTTCGTTCCAGAGATAGTCGCCGGTGAGTGCGATATGAGCCCAGGGAAGTGGTGCGACTTGGGAGAGCAGCTCGGCGGGAATATCGATGCCCTGGGTGCGGACATAATCGACAGCGCGGCTGAGATAGACGGTGTTCCACAGGATAATGGCGTTGACGACGAGGTTGAGACCTGACGCCCGATAGGCCATGGTTTCCGCCACGCGGTTGCGCAGCTCGCCAAGCTGGTGGAGGAAGACCGCCCGGGCAAGGGCGTGACGGCTTTCACCCTTGTTGAGGATGGCATGCGATCTGCGTCGGAGCTTGGTGTCGAGCAACCAGTCGCAGATGAAGATCGAGCGTTCAATCCGGCCCATTTCGCGTAGCGCCTGATTGAGCCGATTTTGCCGAGGCGATGCGGCAAGCTTCTTGAGGATGACGGACGGCGGCACGAGGCCCGCGCCAATCGATGACTTCAGCCGCAAGACCTCATCCCAGTGCTGCTCGATGACATCCATGTTGACGGCTCCCGAGATCAGCGCCCCGAGCGGGTCGTACGCCGCGTCGGGATCGATGACGAAGAGCCTGCGATTGCCGAGATTGCGGATACGAGGAATGAGCCTATAGCCGAAGCCATGGAACATAGCGAATGTCGTTTCGGTCGCGCCGGCGGTATCGGTTGCATGCTCATGGATTTCGACGGAGCTTTCGTTGTGAAGGAGGCCGTCGAGCACGTAGGGCGCTTCGCTCTCGGACGCCTGGATCATCCGGGAGAAGAAGGAGGCGAAACGATTGGACAGGAAGCCATAGACCGAAGCACCTGGTCTTTTGCCGTATTTTGCATTGTATTCGAGGCTGGCTTCACCGCGCCCGCCTGCCGGAAAGAACTGCCCGTCCGAGGAGGAGATATGACCGTCGCCCCAGACCGCGGCGAAGGGATGAGCCTGCTGCGCATCGACCAGCACGGCGGTCGCCGTAGCATAGGTTTCCGAGCGCAGATGCCTATCTACCATCAGCATCATCTGGTGGATCGTGACGCCGCGTGAGCTTTCCGCCATGCGTTCAGCACCGGCGTTGGTGGCGTCGGCAAGGATAGCGGCCATCAGCGCCGGCTCGTCGTTCGCCGTCTCGCCGGTGCGATAGTGTGTGAAGCTGTCAAGGAACCTGGTCCAGCTGTGGACCTCGGCAAGCAGGCTGGTGATCCTGATCCGGGGAACGAGGATGTAAAGACGCCGGCTGAGCGCGACGATCCCGTCACGCTCCTCCTCGCGGATCGGGGAGACCGACAAACCCTTGTCGGAAATAGCCGCATCCGGAATGGCGTTGGCGGCCGCCGCCCTTGCCAGCTCTTTGAGTTTCGCGTCGAGCGTGGCGGTGCGTTCGGCTCGCCATTCGGCAAAGCTGTCAGGGATGGCAAGCCCGAGCCGGCCTTCGGCGCGCATCAGGGCAAAGATCGGTCGAGGCAGAAGATAATCCTCGAAACTGCGCCATGCTCGGCTGCCATCAACCCATATGTCACCGGCCCGCAGGCGCTCCCGAAGGTGAACGAGTACCGCCACTTCCCAAGCCCGAAGGTCGATGGTGACACCGTCCGAGCGCACACGTCGCCGCCACTTGCGCGTCATGAACGCGAACGGCACCTGCGCGGGTAGTTTCCTGCCACTGTAGAGCGCACGCAGATGATCCACTGCCTTCAAAACCGGATCATCGGGACGAAACGACCGGAAAGAGAACGCGCCGAACATGAGCCTGCCCAGCTTTCGCAGCGATTTGTGCCGCTCTATGAGCTCATCGAATTCGTCGCTGCGATCGGGGCGCACGACGGACCTGGCTGCGGCCACGCTGGCGGTCAATCCGTCCCAGCCGAGTGAGACTGCAATTGCGGATGCGAGATCGGTGTTGTTCTCACGGGCGGCCAGAAGCGCCTCGCCAAGCTTGAGATGATCGAGCGCCACCCCATCAAGAATCTCGGCTTCTTTCAGCCGGCGTTCTGTGCGGCTCAGTTCAGCCTTGCGCCGGGTGCTGCCGATCAGTTTGCAGAACATGTCGATCGCAAGGTCGGTGATTGCCGCCTGCCTCTCGATGACGAACGCCGTCAGCGTGGCGTAGCGGCGCTCGGATGTAAGGCGTCGTATCTCACGGGCATGCAGAATGCGGGCGTCCCGGGCGATGATGCCATAGCGGTTGGCATGGATCGTTTTACGTCGCTCATCGGAAATCGCCGCCGAACGCAGAACCTCAAGCCGGGCAATCAGGCCCTTGAGGTTTTTCAGTTTCGTCCCCTCCGGCGCTTCCGCAATCCAGCCGAGATGGCTCCGATCGCCGGACCGATCGATGAGAAGCTGATCAAGCGCCTCGATGGACGGTTGCTCCATGCCCCGGATCAAGCCGCGATAAGCCTGTCGTCGCGCTGCCGCCCGGCCCGCCATCGCCAGACGTATCAGCAGTTCCGGCACAGGAACGAGCAGCTTCCTCTCCTTCAGGGCTTCGATCACGGCCTTGGTGATCGGCTCGCCTTGTTCGGTAGCGGCTGCCTCGCGTGCCGCCGCGGTGATCAGGGATCGATAATCGCTCGCCCGGACGGGCCGGAGATCCAGTGCGACGACAATCTCCCGCGTATGTTCTCGACGGGTTTCCTCCCGCTGGGCATAGAGTGCGAACACCGCAGCGTCGATGCCCAACTGGTCGGCGACAACGGAGACGACTGCCTGAGGCGGAACTTCCCCAGCGCGGAGCGGACGACCGAGATCACGCACCAGGGCGAGTTGGATGGCAAAACCCAGACGATTATGCGATCGGCGATGCGCCCTGGCGAAAGCGATGTCCTCAGCGGACAGCGCATAGCGCGCGAGGGCCTCTTCATAAACATCGGGTGGGTCGAACAGAACGGTGCGCGACTGCGCGTCGAGGAAGGCCATCGGTCACACCCGCTCTCAAACTGGGGGAGCAGGCTCATCTTCTTTGCCCGGTCCGGTCCATCCGGTTCGCCGCAATGTATCGATGAGAGTCGAGCGCGGCACCTTGAATGTCCGACACACCGACGCCTTGCTGGCGCCGGCTTCCAGCGCCGCCAGAATCTGCTCAACCTTTTCGGTGTCGATCGTCGGTGGCCTACCGCCCTTGCGACCGCGCCGGCGTGCCGCCGCCAGTCCAGCGTTGACCCGCTCCGTGATCAGCACTCTCTCGTATTCGGCGAGCGTGCCAAACAGGTTGAACAGGAACGCACCGTGCGAATTCGTCGTGTCGATAGCTTCCGTCAAAGAGCGGAAGGCGACCCCGCGCATCTTCAGATCCTCAACGATTCTGATCAGGTGGGAGAGTGATCGGCCCAGACGGTCGAGCTTCCAAACGACCAGCACGTCACCCTCGCACAATTCCGCAAGGCAAGCCTTCAGCCCCGGCCGATCGTCGCGCGCGCCCGAAGCGCGATCCTGATGCAGGTGACGCTGATCGACCCCGGCCGCGAGCAGGGCGTCGCGCTGCAAGGCAACCGACTGCCGCTCATCACCGCTCGATACCCGCATGTAACCGATCAACATGCACGACAAACCTCAAATTCCGTGTTGCCGCACAGTCTCACATTCCGACAGGGTTTGTCGCGCAAATAATTGCCCAGTCACCCCGTCGATTTCGACCCGCCGAACCGCTACGCGGAAATCATCTGTTTTCCGTCACGCCAAAAATCTCTTAGCGGGTAATATTGCAGAGATTCCCACGGAGCCCCGGGATGGGGAACATTGCCGGGAGCATTTTGCCTCAAATGAATGAAGCGACAGCCGTACCCGAAAGGGTACGTGGCCGACAGACGATCAAGCCAAGGCCCACCTATTCGCAATGTCCAAATGGGACCTAAATAGGCATGGCAACGGATCCACCGTCAGCGTCAAGCGTTGCATGCAAATTGCAGATCAGGAGATCGCTTGCGAGCTTTCCGCGCAGCTCAAGTGGATCGACGGCGAAACGCAAATTGAAGCGTTTTTCAAGAGGAAGGCGGCGATTGGAAGATAATAGCGGCAAAGAATCGCTAAGGCTGTTCTCGGCTGTTTCGCCGTCTTCAGAGCCGAACTTGTTTCCCGAATGCTGGGGCGCGTCCTAAAGCATTTTGTTTCACCGCCTCAAAAGGAGCCCGCGAGCGAAATTTCCCCTAAAAAAGTATGGAATGTGCTGTGAATCTTCGGAGGGGCGTGCTCCAAAGTGCTTCATTTCGGTGCATAGTAATCGCTGAGGGGCGGAATCAAAAACGGGGTAAGGTCTTTGACTGATGCAATGAGTTTGATGAGCGCACGGGGTTTGGTCGAAATAACCGATCCGGAATTTGACAGACCGGTCTTCCGCCAGCCGGGTTTCGACGGCACCCTTACCGCAAAGGAGATGGACGAAAAGATCTCGGCTTGGCTTAAGAAAACGCGCGAAGCCAAGGGCATCTCCCGCGCCGATTTAGCGCATTTGCTAGGACTCTCCGTATCGGTCTACGGAAGGTACGAGCGAGGCTCAGAAGCTCGGTTGTCGATCCCGCGCCTGATACATCTCTGTGAGATCATGGGCTTTATGCCTCTCGATGTGATTTTCGACATAGCGCCGCACTTGTGGGGCACGACGGAAGAAGAAGCAGAAGACCGCCTGACATTGATGAAGCTCATCGAACAATTGCCTCAAGACACCATGCGCGATCTGATCCGGCTTCTGAGACGCATGACCCCAGGCGAACCAGCGGCCGACGCTGTCGCCACCAGCACGAGCGAAGGCCGCTAGGCGGCGCAGTCCTCCTTTGCAAGTCAGGGCGGGTAGCGGTGAAAGCGGCAGCCGCCCCACTCCCGTTTACCACAGGCTCCGACCTTCTCTTCGGCGCAATGTGAAGGCGCGTTCAGGCCTCCGCCTGCTTCGCTCCGCCCCTTTGGGCGGAGTGGAAAACGGGAGTGAGCCGGAACTCTTCTACTCGGGTCGTCTTTGCAGGCCCAATAAGTTCGCCCAACGCGACGAAGCGGCATCACGCACGCCGCAACGCGCTGCGCAAGAAGGGATTCGTGCAGCGGAGTGCAGCCGGCCTCGAGCGTCGCATCAAATTCATGGTTGGCGATCAAAGATTCGTACATGCTGTTGGACAGCTGAACCTCGCGCGACGAATCTTGGGGGCATGACCCAGCACCGGTTCCGCCTGTATGTTCAGCGAATCGACACCACTAAAAACATGGCACGTTTTTACGCCATGTCGATCGAACCGGATCTGTTCGGCGGCTCCGCGCTGGTTCGTCGCTGGGGTCGCGTCGGTACTCGCGGCCAGGAGCGTATCGATTTGTTTACGGATGACCTCCAAGCGATCAACACTTCCTTTTCTTGGCTCGCCAAAAAGCGAGTCCGCGGCTACATGCCCCAACCGCTCTCCTGGCCTCTGAAGGCGTGCCTGCCTGATATTGAGTTCGTTCGGACTCTATGCGGCGGGTCGCCATGTTCGGTGGAGCGGTGGGCTGACGCCAGACGCGTCCGATTGGCTCAAAGATAGCCGCACCCCTCAGTAGTGTAACACCACGACGACACTGCAGGTAACGTCAGCGGGTTTCTTTGCCCCGACGCCAGTGTTGCGATCTCGCTATTCGGCGTCAAAAAATAAGTTCGCTTCCATGCGCAGCCTTGCTCTGCGCTTCCGCGGAATCTTTCGCAGCCGCGATCCGGGCAAGCGCGACAGCTGGATTGGCGATGCCGTTAACTCGGGTTTGGTCGCTATTGAGCGGTTCGCACGCGTCCTGCAGCGCGATCTTGACGCTGTCTACAACCCCATCGAACTGTCGTGGAGCAACGGCCAGGCGGGGGGCCAAATCAACCGCCTGAACACAATCAAGCGTGCGATGTATGGCAGAGCTGGCCCGGAGCTGCTCAGGGCACGCATGCTGCCACTCGACCAAAATCGCCACCACACGAAGTGAGGAAGACCCCTTTTAACTGCCAAGCGACACCAGTGTGAGCACGTATTACTAGTCACTCGCACGGGTCGAACGAGGCATGGTGCCACTACATAGAGCGAGCTCACACGCTCACAGCCCCGGAGGGATCGTTCTTGCCGCGGTCGCCGGCATGGACGAAGCCGGCGCGCCATTGGGACCCCCGGGGCTGGTAGGCGGACCGGCATCAGGCTGTTTCAGGCCAGCGTGTAGGCCGTTTTCACTGTCGTGTAGAACTCCGCGGCGTAACGGCCCTGCTCGCGGGGCCCGAAGCTCGATCCCTTGCGACCGCCGAACGGTACATGAAAGTCGACGCCGCCAGTGGGCAGATTGACAAATATCATGCCGGCCTCGGCATTGCGCTTATAGTGCGTCGCGTGTTTCAGGCTGGCGGTGCAGATCCCTGAGGATAGGCCGAATGGCGTGTCGTTTGCGGTCTCCAGCGCCTCTTCATAATCCTTGACGCGAATTACCGCCGCGACGGGACCGAAAATCTCTTCGCGGCTGATGCGCATATTGTTGGTCGCCTCAGTGAACAGGGCGGGCTGCAAGTAGAAGCCGGGCGTCTCACGGTTCAGCCTTTCGCCACCACACACCAGCTTAGCGCCCTCCTCACGGCCAATGGCGATATACTTCTCGTCCTGGCTGAGTTGATTCTCGTCCACTACCGGACCGATCTGCGTCCCCGCCTTGAGCGCGTCGTCGATGACGAGGCTCTTAAGCTTTTCGGTGACTGCCGAGACGAAGCGATCGTGAATGTTTTCAGTGACGATCAGCCGTGAGGAAGCCGTGCAGCGCTGGCCAGTCAAGAAGAATGCACCGTTGACGGCGCAGTCGACCGCCACATCGAGGTCCGCATCATCGAGCACGACCAGCGGATTCTTGCCGCCCATCTCGAGTTGGAACTTCCTGCCATATTCGACGCAGGAAGCCGCCACGCGCCGACCGATCTCCAGCGAGCCGGTGAAGCTTATAGCATCTATGTCGGGGCTATCGAGCATTGTCTGGCCGACGACTGAACCACGGCCCATTACGAGATTGAGTACACCCTTTGGCAGGCCTGCGCGGTGCAGAATATCAACGATCTCCCAAGCGCAGCCGGGAGTGAGATCAGCCGGCTTGAATACTGCGGTGTTGCCGTAGCAAAGCGCCGGCGCGATTTTCCACGCCGGAATGGCGATTGGGAAGTTCCACGGCGTGATGATGGCGATTACGCCGACCGGCTCACGCGTCACGTCCACTCCGACGCCCGGACGCACAGAGGGCAACGTTTCGCCGGCCAGCCGGAGCGTTTCGCCCGCGAAGAAATCGAAGACTTGGGCCGCACGAATCGTTTCGCCGACCCCCTCGGCCAGTGATTTGCCTTCCTCGCGCGACAAAAGTCGACCGAGTTCGTCCTTGCGGGCGAGAATTTCGTCGGCCGCCTTGCGCAAAACGGCGTGGCGCTCCAAGGGGCTCGTGCGCGACCATTTCGGGAATGTACGCTTGGCGGCGGCGATCGCAGCTTGGGCGTCTGCTCGCGTAGCGCGCGCATAGGTGCCGACGATGTCGTTGGTGTTGGAGGGGTTAATGTTGGGCGCGGCTTCGCCTTCGACCCAAGCTCCATCAATCAGGTTAGCATGCAAGGTGGTCATGGCGGGGCGGGTTCTCCATATCGAGTTTTACGGGATTGCGGACCATGTCGGGGAGGCTCCGGACTCATGACCCAGAGCGTTCTCGGAAGCACGTGACCATCGGATCGCTCAAATTATCCAAGTATTTTTTCAAGTCGTTCTTCTTTATCTTTCCATTCGGAGCGATCGGCAAATTTTGCATAACAATAATCTGCTGCGGCAACTTGTACTGGGCAAGACGGCTTTTCAGAAAGGACTTAATGTCATCCGTCTCGCAACGCCTTTCAGGTAACATTTCCACGAAGGCTATAATTTCCTCATTTCCCTCAACAGGACGACCGACCACGGCGGAGTTAAGAATGCTGGGATGCGCATTTAGGGCGGCTTCGACTTCCGGAGGATAGACATTGAAGCCAGAGCGAATGATCAATTCCTTCGATCGACCTTGAATGACTAATTCGCCCCGATCGTTGCGGCTGACGATATCGCCAGTATGAAGATAGCCGTCCTCGTCAATAACTTCGGCGGTCGCTTTCGGTTGGCGATAGTATCCCAACATCACATTGGGACCTCTAACTAGCAATTCTCCCGGCTGGCCCTCTGGGACATCCAGACCGTCAGGTCCGACGATCCTGATCTCAACCCCTTGTATCGGTGGACCAATGTTGACCTCGTCGCTACCCATCGAATAACGCGACCGGCTGATCGTCGGCGATGTTTCCGTCAATCCGTATCCGTTTTGCAGAACTACGCCGAACAGCCGTTCGACATTCTTACGCAAAGACAGATCGAGCGGCGCGGTGCCCGTGTAGGCGTACCGGAGGTTGTTAGGCGTGAGCTTTTCCCCAGTCTGTTCGACATGTGCCACCACCCGGGTCAGCATGGCAGGAACGGCGTTGAAAATCGTCAGCTCTCCGCTGCGAACAGCATCCAGCGCTTCTTGTAATGAAAATCGCGGCATAATTTTCATGCGCGCGCCGGCGTACAACATGCCTTGCATCAACACGAGCCCGTACGAATGAGATATCGGCATGACACACAAGGCGACATCGTCGCGAGAAAGAGTTTGTGTTCGTCTTCCCCTGCTTGAGACGAAAGTCAGATTGCGATGGCTCAGCATAACCCCCTTGGGGCGCCCCGTGGTTCCAGTAGTGTAGACTAGAACGGCGACTTGCTCTGCGGATCCTTCGTGTACTTCTTCCGGCGCGCTGTTCTCATTTAACGGACCGATCGTCACGGCGCCAATGCCAGTAAAGAGCCGCACATCAGCATTATCGTCACCCGCATCTGTTGCAGACACGTTGGGATGGGTGCGAAATATACGCCGCGGCTGGCAATCCTCTTCTATAAGAGCAAGTTCATGCTTGCTGAGCCGGGCGTTCGCTAGCACCGCCCATGCATCCAACCGGCTAGCAGCGTACATTAGAACGATAGCCCCGATCGAGTTTTCGCAAACGATCATCATCCGATCACCCGGCCGAATCCCTAGTTCCCGCAGTTCACTAGAGACAGCTTCGACAGTGTCAATCAGCCGGCGGTAGGACCAATCAATCCCGTTTTCGTCTGTAAAGGCGACGCGGGACTCACCGAACGTCGCGCCTTCCTCCAAGATCATATGAATGCGACGAGGCAGTTCGGCCGAAAAATCCATCTCAATTTCCCCAGATCCTGATAGTTTCAGCGCGGCTATTGGTATATCCAATTTGGTCATCCAATCCCTCGGCTGTCAAGTAGATAATCAATCCATCAGCCGGATTCGTGGCCCGATATAGTAGGTGACTTCAAACGGCTTTACGGTCGCTCAGAATTGTTCAAGATCCTGAGCTAGCCCCCGCAGGGAGAACCGCTGCCTCAAGTGCCGCTACGCGGCGCAGGCGCGACGAACAGATCGCCGCGCCTGACGCCTGGGAGGATTTGTGTGATTGTTACGAGCTTCCGTTCTTTCCGAACATGTTCTTCCAAGCCTCGGTGCCCGGCTTAGCTTCCCATCGTTTGCTGTCGGACAACGTATCTATGCCCGCCCGAACCCCCGGACGGTCTTTGATCGCTTGGTACCATCGATCAATGTTCGGGTACTCCGACAAGTCGCGTCGATGCAATTTTCGGGTGCGAACCCAAGGGAATGTGCTGATATCAGCGATCGAATACTCGCCGGCAAGATATTCATGTTGGCCAAGGCGTTTTTCGAGAATGTTGTATATTCGACCAACTTCCCGGTCGTAACGTTCAATGGCGTAATCTATCTTCTCATCCGCATACACCATGAAGTGGTGTGCTTGGCCCAGCATTGGACCCATTGTCGAATTCTGGAAGACAAGCCACTTTAGCGTTTCATAGCGTTTTTCAGGATCCTGAGAAAGGAATTTTCCTGATTTTTCCGCAAGATAGATCAGTACAACCGCGGATTCAAAAACCGCATAAGGTTTGTTGTGCGGGCCATCGTGATCCACGATGGCCGGCACCTTGTTGTTTGGATTGATCTTCAGGAAGTCCGGATTAAACTGCTCTCCTGCCGTTATATCAACCGGAATTACACGGTACTCCAAGTCCAACTCTGCAAGCATTATAGCGGCTTTATACCCGTTGGGGGTTGGCCAGAAGTATAGATCAATCATCGCTGAAGAATCCCTATCCGACGATCTTCAATCCTGCCGGCTTGTCAACAAGCAGGCCAGGGTTCAACATCCAATTTGGGTCGAGTTCGGTTTTCGCAGCCGCCAGCACACGGCGGAACAATGGATCGACCTCCTTGTCGTACCAAGGACGGAACGACTTGCCTACGGCATGATGGTGCGTGATGGTTGCGCCGAGCTCAATTAGCGCATTCGACGCCACATCGTGGAGCATCGAATAGGCTTCAAGGCTGTTGTCATGTGTCGAAGGAGCCATGATCGAATAGTACGGAGCGGGACCGTCCGGATACAGGAAGGAAAACCTGCGGCAGACAATACCGCCACCAAGGTGCTCCTTCTGGGCCGCCCTCACGCGACGCATGATCTCGGTGTCAACTTCTTCGAACCGATCCCAAGTGTAGGCGGTTTCGAACGTGAAGCTGACGATTCCCATCGCTGCGCGCGTATGCATCAGCCGGGGCAAGTATCTGAACTGATGCCGCCAGTTACCTTGCGGCCCGCTGCGGCTGGTCTCCAGCGCGTTGTCCGCAGTTCCCGCGCGCTGCTTCACGACGCCACCGAAGTCCTTGCAGATTTCGAGACCACGCTCGAGCCATGCGTCCACCGGATGGTCAGCGGATTCGAAGCCCAGCAGCAAGACCGAATCGGTGCCGTCCCCGGCGCCGTAGAATTTGGCGTCCTGCTCGTCCAGATAGCGGCAGTTCGCCGGGAACAGTCCCGCTTGGGTGATCTGACGGACGGCCTTGGCACCCTCATAGAACGTCTTGAAGGAGATGGAGGCATTCGCACGGAATTTCACACGTCCCTGAAGACGCATCCACGCATCCGTGATGATGCCCATCGTGCCTTCCGACCCGATGAACAGGCGATCCGGATTGGGTCCCGCACCGGAGCCTGGCAGCCGGCGGTTCTGGATCGTTCCCGCTGGCGTGACCACCCGTAGGCTTTCCACCATGTCGTCGATATGCGTGAGATGGGTCGCATAATGGCCGGACGAGCGGGTTGCGATCCAGCCGCCCAGCGACGAGAACTCCCACGATTGGGGAATATGGCGCAGGGTGAGACCGTGCGGCTTCAGTTGTTCTTCCAGAGCCGGCCCGAGAATGCCTGCCTGTATCCGCGCGCAGCGTGACACGGGGTCGATTTCGAGAATCTGGTTGAGGTTGCCCAGGTCGATCACGACGACGCCGGGAAAGGCGTCGCGCTCGGGGCCCCAGAAGCCGCCGGTGACGCTCGAACCACCGCCATACGGTATGCATGCATAGCCATTTTCCCCACACCAGTCGAAGATGGCGGCGATGTCTTCTTCGTCGCGCGGATAGGCCACGACGTCCGGGGCCTTTTTGAAATCGCGCCTGTAGATAAGGGTCATGTCCTTGAAACCCTTACCGTACGTATGAACAATTCTGTCCCATTTTTCAGAGGTACAGAAATCCTCCAGAGTACGTGGGATCTTTATACGCGACGGGTAAAGTTCAATCTCATCGAGAGTCGGGTCTGACAGAACTTTGATATCCTTAATTCCGAGCCGCTGCTCCACGCGTTCTCGCATGATACGGATTTCGTCCTGAGAATTGTCTTCCCCTTCATATCCCCACGTCCAGAATTTCCTACGCGTGCCATAGTAGCCGCTCTTTTCCTTCGCCACGGCGCTTCCTCCTTCGAGATTTTCAACGTCCAACCATCCAGGTGCGCATACGTTCGGGAAACATCGCGATCTGGTTCGACCAAATTGGCATATCCAGTTCTGGCAGTCAATGGGTTCTGGAGTAGATCGCGCCCTGAACTGCGCCATCGCTATCCTTGATGTATCTGGTCGGCACGGTCCTTTCGGCAGTAGCACACGTTGATCGCGCCTTGGCCGGTATTGGACAGCCCTCCACGGGCTGAAAGTGACGGGCTTCCAAACAGAACTTGCCTTCGGGATGAGCGAACGGCGGGCGTGTAAAGACATCGGCTGCCGCCGCATGACGGTTCGCTACAGACCAGCCGTCCCGACGACCGCGACGTTCGCGGGAGGATGAAGGCGATAGCGCAGGAGGGTTCGGTTACGGCGACTCCTCGTGATGCTGAGGCGGTAAGGGCTCGTCGTGAACCGCAAGAAATTGTTCCGGCTCTACGGATAGGAGAAGTTCACCGGTGGCGCAGGCGTGGCGACCGCAAGCGGGCGATCAGCAGCAGGGCGCCGATGCTGGTGCCGCTGCGCCCCGACGAGAGCTGGACTTCGTGTCGGACCAGCTTACCGACGGCCGATGCGATAACGTGAAGAATCTTTCGCACTTTCAGATTTGACGGCTTCTTCTACAGTGACGGAAGGAGCGCAAGGATGGATTACGAAAAGGATGCGGGCGTGGGTGAGGTGATCCGGATCGACGAAGCGCAAATCAAGGATCACCTTGCCGCGATGGTGCGCGGGACGGTCGAGGAGGCGCTATCGACGGAGTGAGAGTTCGGTCGAGAGGCGGCTCGATGATGGCCGTCTCGAAAATCTGGCGGCGCAGCTTCGGCACCTTCAGCGTCACCTCGCCGGCCTGTGCAGTGCCCGCTCGTAGCTGCCGGCCCGCGTGTCCTGGCTGCCTTCATTGCGTTCATAGCGCCCTGCGCCACACAAGCGGTCCGCCTCCGCGTCGAGCAGCGCATTCAGCGATGTCGGCTTTGAGCGCGAGCGGCACGCCGACCGTTATCTGAAGCCGCCGGAAGAAATGGCGCGGCTCTTTCCCCCCTTTACACGGAAGCTTTGGCGCGGACGATCGAGATCGTAGAGCACTGCAGGTACTCGCTCGAAGAGCTCGTCTATCAATATCTCGAAGAGGCAGCTGATCGAGATGTATCTGGCCGGTGTCTCGGTGCGGCGCGTGGAGGACATCACCGAGGCGCTGTGAGGCACGCGGGTCGAGAAGATCGAGGAATGGCGAAACCGCGCCGATCGAGGGCGATCACCCCTATCTCTATCTCGACGGCATCGTGATGAAGCGGACCTGGGCGGGCGAGGTGCGCAACGTCTCGCTGCCGGTGGCCAGCGCCGTCAATTCCGAGGGTTACCGGCATCTGCGAAGGCGCCAAGGAGGACAAGTCCGGCTGGTCGGCGTCTTGCGCCACCGACCGCGGCTTGAGCGGCGTGCAACTGATCATCTCGGACGCTTGCCGCGGCCTAGTGGAAAGCGTCGCCGACTATCTGTCCGAGGCGCGCTGGCAGCGCTGCATGGTGCATTTTACCGGAACGTGTTCAGCCACGTGTCAAAGACCAAGGTGCGTGAAATCAGCCATATGCTCAAGGCGATCCATGCCCAGGAAAGCCGAGAAGCAGCGCAGGAGAAGGCTGCCATGATCATCGAGGACCTACGCCGGCAAAAGCTCGGGAAAGCGGCCGAGTTGATGGAGGCGCATATCGATGAGCCCCTGACTTTCTACCTTCCCCGACAGCCATTGGCTCAAGATCAGGACCAACAATCCGCTGAAGCGGATCATGAAAGAAATCCGACGGCGCACCCGCGTCGTGGGGGCATTCCCGGACGGGCAGAGCTGCCTGAACCTGGCGGCCGCCCGGCTGAGGCATATTGCCGGCAGTCAGTGGTCGACGCGCAAATATATGAACATGGATCCGCTCTACGCGGAGCAGACCTCAACCCACGGAGCCGTCGCTTAAGAAAAAGTGCGAAAGGTTCTGGACACTACCGCCGCCGCTTCCGTATCCTCGCCGTCGTCGACGACTGCAGACTGCACGAGGGAATGCCTGGCGCTACCGGTCGATACGTGGTTGTCCGGCATGCGGGTTGCCCGCGAGTTGGACAGGCTCGTCGCCGAACGCGGCCGGCCGAGGATGATCGTCAGCGATGGCAGCGAGCTCACCTTGAACGCCATCCTCGCCTGGGCGGATCAGAACCGCGTCGAATCGTCGAATGGCACTACATCGCTCGGGGCAAGCCGATGCAGAACGGCTTCATCGAGAGCTTCATGTATAGATGGCCCCGCAGGCGCAAGCGTTTTAAGACATATCGCGTTCGGCGGGTGCGTTCATGTATTCGGCCTATTCATGCGATCGTTACATAGTCGTTGCCCTGATGGAGATCGTGTCTGCTCAGCCGCATTTAGGTAACGCCAGAGGAATCCGATTTGCTACAAAATGCGTTAACGAACGCAGCGCCTGGTGGCCGTCCGCATCGTGACAAGTTCTTCCGCCGCAGTTGGATGAAGAGCCATCGTTGCATCGAAGTCCTCCTTTACGGCTTTCATTCTTATCGCAATCGCAACTGCCTGGATGATCTCCGCAGCGCCAGATCCGACAATATGGCAGCCGACGACCCTCCCGGAATCGGCATCCACGACGAGTTTCATCATCATTCGTTCGGAGCTGTGGGAGAGGGCAACCTTCATCGGCCGGAAATCCGTTTTGTAGATGTCCACCCTTTCAAACCGGGCACAGGCTTGTGCCTCCGATAGTCCAACTGATCCGACTTCCGGACGCGAGAAAACCGCAGTCGGGATATCCGTATAGTCGACCTGCGTGGGACGCTTGCCAAATACCGAATCTGCAAAGGCCTGCGCTTCGCGCACGGCTACAGGGGTAAGGTTGACGCGATTTGTCACGTCGCCGACCGCATAGATATGGGGCACATTGGTCTGCGAGTTCTCGTTGACCGCGACGCCGCCGCTGTCAGCACTTAGCGCAACGCCAGATTTCTGGAGATTTAGGCCTTGAGTGTTGGGCTTTCGTCCGATCGCAAACATGACTTGGTCGGCGACGAGCTGTTCAGCGTTTGAAAGACTAGCTTTCAATACGCCACTGCTTTCGTCCATCCTGTCGACTCTTTTGATCCGGCAGTCAGTGACAATCCTAATCTCCTGCTGCTCCAGAGCATCCCGAACATGTGTCCTTATGTCTTGATCGAAACCGCGCAGGATGTTGTCGCTCCGACAAACCAAAGTCACTTTCGAACCGAGACCGGCAAATATGCATGCGAACTCAACCGCGATGTAGCCTCCTCCTTGAATTATGATCCGTCTCGGCAATTCACGAAGCTCAAAGACCTTATCTGAGGAGATGACATGCTCGAGGCCTGGTAAAACTTCCCCATGGTTGGGCGTGCTGCCTGTGGCAATCAATATATTACGAGCGCGCACAGTTTCCCCATTGGAAAGACGCAAGGTGCGCGCATCCTGAAACGTCGCGCGCTCTTTTACCAGGCGCGCTCCCGACTTTTCAATCGCCGACGTATATGCGGCTTCGAGACGGGAGACTTCCCTGTCTCTATTTCCCGTCAATACTCCCCAATCGAATTTCGCTGGGGGAATCGACCATCCGAAGCCCGCCGCGTTCCCGATCTCTTTCTGGAAATCTGAAGCATAAACCATAAGCTTTTTGGGCACGCAGCCACGGATGACGCAGGTCCCGCCAACCCGATCTCCTTCAGCAACAATGACCTTGGCCCCATAGCTAGCAGCAACCCGCGCCGCGCGGACCCCGCCTGAACCACCACCAATTACTGCCAGATCAACATCAAAATCAGCCATCGTACCCTGCGAGTTCAAAAGCTACGAAAACGGTTTGGGCGCTTTCGCACCGTTACAGCGTTCCGCGGACGGTAAACGGAGGCTTTCAGGAGGAGGGCGGGCGGCGCCCATGCGCGTCATGCGCAAGCATCTGCCCAGCGATCGGGTACTCAGGCGAAAAGCTTTCACCGTGAATAAGTTCGTCAGCGATTTTCTCGGCCATCGCCATAATGGGCAGGTTTGTATTGCCGCTTAGAAGCGTTGGCATCACCGAACCGTCGACGACCCGCAGACCATCAAGACCGCGGACTTTCATGCTCGGGTCCACGACCGATGCATCATCAGCACCCATGCGACAGGTCCCAACGGGATGATATACCGTCTCGGCCCGCGCTCGCACGAAAGTCTCCAGCGAGGAGAGATTGCCAAAGGCTTCCGCATCGATCGGGCGTTTTACGAAGTTCTTGAGTGGTCCGCACATCATCATATCGCACATATCGCGCACGCCATCTCTCAGACTCGCGAGGTCCGCATGCTCGGACCCAAGACGCGGGTCGATTGCTGGTGGAATGGCGGGGTCCCCGCTTCGCAATCTCACCGTACCGCGACTTTGTGGCCTGAGCTGACATACGCGAACAGCGAAGCCGTGAGCGATACGCTCGCCGGGCGGCGGATTGCGGAGAACGTTAGCAAAGTGCGCCTGCCACTCCGGCAACGGCGACGATCGGTCGGGGCCCCAAAACGCCCCCGCCTCCACGGCCTGTGAAGCGGCCGGCCCATCGCCTTTGAGAATGTATCGAGCACCGGCCATCCCGCCTTTCAGGAGGCCCATATAGGGGGTCAACGTCGTCGGCTGCGATGCCTCGAAGCGAACCGCGCAGTCGAGATGGTCCTGAAGATTCTCTCCCACACCCGGGAGGTGGTGAACCGGTTTAATGCCGAGAGACCGCATATGATCAGCAGGCCCGATACCCGACAACATCAAAAGCTGCGGCGAACCGATTGCGCCTGCCGTCAGCAGAACTTCTCGATCACAGTTGATTGTCCTCTCGCGGCCATTCTGAACCACGATCACGCCACTGGCAGAACCTCCTTCAACGTTGATGCGACGAACATGACAATTTGGCAGAATGGTGAGGTTTGGGCGTCCCTTGGCGCGTTCTAAGTACTTGAATGCGCCGGACCGCTTTCCATGTGCTATCGTAAGTTCGTAGAAGCCCGCGCCTATCTGCGACGACCCGTTGAATCCATTGTTCTCAGGCAAACCTGCAGCGACGAGACTGTCGACAAACGCCTGCGTGGTCGAGCGCCGTGGCCCGAAGGAAAGCTTGATGGGTCCGCTGTGCCCGCGCGTTCCATTATCAGGCTGAACAACCAGGCTAGCATCCTCAATCCTGCGCAAATAGGGGAGCATTGCGGAAAAGCTCCACTTAGGCATGCCCCGAGACGCCCACGAATCGTAGTCCCAAGGGTTGCAGCGGATCGCGATCATCGAATTGATTGATGACGACCCTCCAATAACCCTCCCCCTGGGAATATAGATCCGGCGATTGTCAAGATGTCGCTGCGGCTCAGTCCAAAAGCGCCAGTTGTACCGATCGCTCGTATAGAGGATCCTGATTCCGGCGGGCATATCGACAAACAGCGACTTCCCTCCGCCCGCCTCGATCAGCAAAACGCTCACATTGGCGTCTTCACTCAGGCGGGTGGCTAAAACACACCCGGCGGAACCTGCACCAATGATAATATAGTCGTAACTCGACATGGACCTTCTCCGGTCGGTGATGTTTTTCAAACGCAAGTCAAAAAGGCGGCCGATCTTTCGCCTTTACTTGACGGGATCATCCCTTCACCGCACCCGCCGACAACCCGGCGACGAAATACCGATAGCAGAAGATGAATATTAAGAACAAAGGTAGAGCTATCAGCGAGGCGCCAGCCAAGACTTCACCCCACCGCAAATCATGGGCGCCGAGCAACGATTCCAGAGCGACGGGAAGCGTCTTTCTCTGGTCGCTCATAATAAGTATCAGCGCGAACACATAGTCGGCCCAAGAAAGGAGGAAGGAGAAGATGGCGACAGTGATGAGCCCGGGAGCGGACAGCGGCAAGACGACCTTGATGAACGCTTCGAATTGAGAGCAGCCGTCAACCATCGCGGCCTCCTCAAGGTCGAACGGCATTGACTTAAAGAACCCCCAGAGCAACCAGACCGCTAGCGGCAGTGAAATTGCAAGATGTGCGATCAACAGCCCCCACAGTGTGTCGGTGAGGCCGATTGTGCGGAAAGTTGCCGCCATCGGGATCGCCAGCATGAGGGGTGGGAACATGTAGGCAAAAAGCATCGATGCCACGAGCATAGTCTTGCCCCGAAAACGCAGCCGGGTGGCGCCATAAGCGACAAATGCCGACAGCATGAGGGAGACGGTAATCGTCGCAACCGCCATTAGAGCGCTATTCAGAAAATTGACGACATAGTTCGTCTGCCGGAATAGGGAAATGTATGACGTCAGGTCCGGTGGCCAGAATACCAGAGATGTGTCGAGGAAAAGTCGTTCCGAAGGCCTCAGGCTTGAAATTATCATCCAGTATATCGGAAAGAACGAATACAGGCAGATAACGAGTACTGTTACATAGAGTGCAACTTTTCCTGACAGCCTTTTAAATAGTCTCCAGAAGGTGCTGTCCTGAACCCTGCTCCCGTGTTGCAGCGACGATTTCGGACGAATCGGCTCGCGCTCTGGTATCTGCGGGCGGGAATCAATGGGCAATCGCTCTACATGGCTATTCATTGTTATCTCCCTTGCTTTGCATCGTCGATGGGGAATAGGCGCAGATAGATGAGAATGACGCCTGAGAGAATAAGGAAGGAGATCGTTGCCACAGCGGCGCCCCCGCCCAGATTGTACTCCAGAAACGACTTCCTATAGGCCAAGGTAGGCAAGGTCTCTGTCTGGTTCAGCGGCCCGCCTTTCGTCAAAAGCCATATCACATCGAACTTGTTGAACATCCAGATGCCGCGCAGAAGGATGACCACGATCAGAACCGAGCGTAAGCCCGGTATCGTGATGTGCCAGAATTGCCGCCAGGCTCCCGCGCCATCGACGCGCGCGGCTTCATAAAGTTGCGTTGGGATCGTCTGCAAACCGGCAAGAACACAGGTTACGACAAAAGGTGTCCACAACCACACGCTAACGAGGACGATTGTGCCTTTGGCCGTGAACGCATGAGAACTCCAATCGAGCATTCCGACACCGATGGATGCGAGAGCGCTCTTGAGCAATCCGTAATTTGGCTCGAGAATCCATTGGGCTACCAGGCAGGCGACAACGGTCGGCAGGAAGTACGGAAGAATGGCGATCGCGCGTACAACCGTCTGGCCAAGAAAGCGCTTGTTAAGCACCATCGCTATGCCGACGCCCAGAACAACCTGCAGGACAATTGACGTAATCGCGATTGTGAGGCCGTTCGTCAACGAATTCCAGAAAAGAGGATCTCGCAATACCTTGCTGTAGTTGCTCAGGCCGGCCCACTGAGGTTCGCCGATAAACGAACTTGCCGAATAGAATGATAGCATAACCGCGTAAATTAACGGGGCGCCAATAATAATTGCAAGCAGTGATATACTGCCTATAAACAACGTAACAATTCGCCGGTCCTGAACCATAAGAATCATCCTTTGGACGAACGATCGGGGCGGCAGAGACCACCCCGATCTGCAATTAGATGAGGGAGCGAATGCGTTGCGCGGCCGCGGCGACGCAATCAGCAGACGAGGTGTTGCCGAGGACTTTCTGCTGGAGCATCTCCGGCATGACATTTGCGTTGAACACGTTACAAGCACGCATGTCGATGGAAGGGCCGCTGGTGTCAATCGCCGTGATGGTAACGCCGTCCCCCGCGATGAAGGACTTCATCTGCATCATCGTTTCCCAATGCTTCTTGATCATGGGATGGCTCTTCCACCGCTCATTTTCGTAGATATCCAAGCGAGACGGATGGTTGTTCATCCATGCGGAAAGCAACCAATCCACGTAGTGCTCGTCAGCGAACCACTGTAGGAATTTGACTGCCTCCTCGCTCTGCTTCGTCTTGAAGACGCAGAAGCCGTCAAAGGCATAGGAAAGCGCCTTCTGACCGCTGCTGCTGGGCGAGGCAAAGATGCCGTACTGATCTGCCAGCGCAGGATTTGTTGCCTCGAGGGATTCGACCAGGCGGCCTGAATAGAGCGTGTGAGCAGCCTTTCCGGTGGTGAAGAGACTCATTAGTTGAGCGTAGCCGACGGCGTTCATGCCGGGCGGCATGGTCTTATACAGCTCGCCATAAAGATCCAAAAAGCGCGTGGCACGATCGAGATTCTCGCCTTGGTCGAGAACGACATTCCAGTCTTTGTCAAAAAGCTGTGTGCCTTCCGCGAACATATTTCCAAAGCTCGCCCAATTCGTCGCGGAGTCGCTTGCCAGCGGTATGACGCAGCCGCCAACATCAACATTTCCACTATTATTGACGGTAAGCGCCTCGCAGTTCTTCAAGAAATCGCCCGACGTCTCCGGGACCTTCAGACCCTTCTGGGCGTAGAGGTCTTTCCTGTAGTAATTTACGACCAGATTGTAATCGAACGGATAGTACCAGTTCTCACCCTCATACTCCCAGGCAGCGCCTTTGCCCCAGTCGTACTTTTTTACCAGGTCGGTGACCGGCAGAAGAACGCCCGCCTGAACGAACTGCAAAATACCCGCAATGAAGCCGGCAGTCATAATATCGTATGACTGGCCAGCATTGATCGCCGCCATCGCTTTTTGCGTCGTACCGCTGATGGGAGTCGAATCTACAATTATTCTGACGCCGAATTTGCTTTCGTATTCGTCGCACGCCTTTTTAAGGGCAGCCTGACTGGCGACCGAAGTTTCTTGGTTGAGAAAACGAAGCGTGACGCCGGACTGGGCTCGCACGGCGGGCGCCGCCACGCTCGCTCCGACGACGGCCGCTGTTCCTAGAAAGTTACGGCGGGTCATGCCCGACAGGCCCGCCGCCATTCTTTTGTGACCTGGAATGTAGATGCTCATTTCATGCTCCTCCCATGTTAAGACGTCAGTTCAAGCCAAATTGACAAGAATTAATTCGCCCGTATCGAGTATAGTGGTGAATTTCTTCCTTTATGGCGCATCCAGAGATGCTTTCGTCAGCACGCGATACAGAGCATCCGTTGAAGTCGAATTCCGCGACCCACGGTCCAGGGGCGCAGTATCTCAATCTGACCCGGCGATCTCGCAGGGGTGGATCACGCACTTTCCTTCGCTCTGATTTTGCCACCCGTTTCCGCTATCCGGAGCGACGCACCGCTCGCGGACTCGAACAGGTGAAGCCGCTCACTCGGGAGGGCGATCGGGATTCTGTCACCGGCGCGGATTTCGTCGCGGCGCTCGACGACGGCACGCATCTTATGGCCGGCCAGCGTGCCCATGAGATAAGTCTGCGCTCCGATCTGCTCGACCAAGCTTACGCTCATCTCAAGCGGGGAATCGTTGGAGATGACGAGGTGCTCGGGCCGGATTCCAAGCGTCACGCTTTGTCCGTACTTGGCGAAGGTTTTATCTGGTATGCCTACCGATAGGTCTCCGGATCGCACTTCGAGCCGTCCGCTAGCGTCGACCAAATGCCCGTCGATCAGGTTCATTTCGGGCGAACCAATAAACCCAGCGACGAACGTGTTTGCGGGACGGTCATAGAGTTCGAGAGGTCTCCCAGCCTGCTGGATCACGCCATCGCGCATGATCACGATGCGGTCCCCGAGCGTCATTGCTTCGACTTGGTCATGTGTCACGAAGATCATCGTCGCCCGGAGCCGGGCATGGAGCGTCGTGATTTCTTCGCGCATCTTCACGCGCAGTTTCGCGTCGAGATTGGACAGCGGTTCGTCCAGAAGGAAAACATCGGGGTCCCGCACGAGCGCACGCCCAAGGGCGACACGCTGCATCTGACCGCCCGAGAGCTGTCGCGGCTTGCGGTCGAGCAGGGCTTCGAGATCTAGGCTGGCCGCCGCGGCCCTCACCCGCCGGTCAATCTCCTGCTTCGCTTCACCGCGCACCCGTAGGCCGAATGCCATGTTGTCGTAGACCGACTTCTGGGGATATAGCGCATAGTTCTGAAAGACCATCGCGACGTTGCGATCTTTCGGAGGCAGTCCGGTGACATCCCTCCCGCCGATTATGATAGCGCCTGAAGTGGTGTCGTCGAGGCCGGCGATCATCCGCAGTGTCGTCGATTTTCCGCATCCGGAAGGTCCGACAAAAACAATGAGCTCGCCATCCTCTATCTCCAGGCAGAAATCCTTGACGGCCCATGGGCCCTGGTCGCCACCAAACGACTTGGAGACATTTTGGAGCGATATTCGCGCCATGCAGCGTAACCTCCCTAAACGTGATGCCCTGTTGTGGGCTTCGCAGGCCATCCCTCCCGATGACCTACTTGTAGACCAAATTGGATAGACCAATCCCGCTGCTTCGTCAATGTCCCCCTTGATAGATTTTTTATAGCACCCACAGGACGCGGGGCAAAATTATTGGATTGACCAATCTGGTATGTCCAGTTACGTTTCGCCATAGCTTCCATAGAGAGGCACGTTAATCGCAATGTGAGTGGTTGAGATGGCCGGACCGTTGAGTGGATACCAAGTTCTTGATCTATCGAGGATTCTAGCGGGCCCGTGGCTCGGGCAGCTTTTAGCCGATCTAGGGGCGACGGTCTGGAAGATCGAACGCCCCTTTACCGGCGACGACACCCGCCACTGGGGCCCACCGCATCTGGATGGAACGACCGAGAGCGCCTATTTCCTCAGCGCTAATCGCGGTAAGCATTCGATTTGCGTAGACATCGCCACGCAAGCCGGCGCTGACATCGTTCGATCTCTGGTCAAGAAGGCCGACGTTCTTATCGAGAACTACAAGGTCGGCGACATGAAGCGGTATGGGCTGGATTTTGAAACGCTCCGCCTCATCAAGCCGGACATAGTGTACTGCTCCATCACGGGATACGGCCAGACCGGCCCGATGAAGACCGTGGCCGGATACGACATGGCCATCCAAGCCATATCCGGGCTGATGAGCATCACGGGCGAGGCCGACGACAAACCCGGCGGCGGGCCCCAGAAGGTCGGCGTCCCAATTTCCGATCTCCTCACCGGAATGTACAGCGCAACGGGCGTGCTGTCGGCCTTACTGCATCGCGAGCGGACGGGCGAGGGCCAGCATATCGACATGGCGCTTCTCGATGTCCAGCTTGCCGCTCTGGCGAACCAGAATCTGAACTACCTGACCACCGGGAAACCGCCGCGGCGATATGGAAATGCTCATCCGAACATCGTGCCCTATCAGGTGTTCAGGTCGAGCAACGGGTCATTCGTCCTCGCGGTGGGGAACGACCAGCAGTTCAGGAAATTCTGCATGGCGTCCGGGCTGCAAGTCCTCTGCGATGACCCCCGTTTCACCACCAACACGGATCGCCTGGCGAACCGCGACGCTCTGGTCTCGATCCTGACCGAGCATCTTACCCAGGAAACGACGGAGTACTGGATCGCCCTTCTCGAACCCATCGGCGTACCATGCGCGTCGATCAACCGGCTCGACCAGGCATTCGCGCATCCGCAGGTCATCCATCGCCAATTGCAGATCAACCTTCCCCACACCACGGGCAAGACGGTGCCGCTCGTGGCCAATCCGATCAAATTCTCGCAAACGGAAATCGAGTATTCCATCAGTCCCCCGATGCTTGGGGAGCATACGAAGCACATCCTCAATTCAATCCTCGACATCGGCGATGATGAAATATCGCGGCTTGAGAAGGACAAGATTATCTATTGCGGATGACACAGGGCGGGCTGCGCGCGCCCTCGGTTGCGGTTGTCAGGCGTTCGACGTGCCAAGACTATCGCTGGCGAGCCGCCGCAGCGAGATATCGCGCTTCTCCTTCGCCCAGCGGATCTCCCGCGTGGAGCCCGGTAAACAGCTGCGATGCTCATAGGTCGCCTCATCGCGAGCCTGCGCATCTTTTGTGCCTCGATGAAGGCGGGTGCGAAGGAGCGTCTCGTTCTTCGATGCTTTCGATCAGACAGGTTTGAGCCAATGTCCAGAATTGCCATGCCCGCTCCCGACGCTGCGATCATCGCCCGCAAGCCCGAAATCGTCGCGGCGTTGAGGGCCGTCCTTCCCGCGGATGCGATCGTCTCGGACCCCGAGGAAACCCGCGCATATGAGTGCGACGCGCTGACCGCCTACCGATGTCCGCCGCTCGCCGTGGTTCTACCGTGCACTACCGAGCAGGTGGCGGCGGCGATGAAGATTTGCCACGATCTGCGTGTTCCGGTTATCCCGCGCGGTGCCGGCACGTCGCTGGCAGGCGGAGCGCTTCCGACTGCCGATAGCGTGGTCATCGGCACCATGCGGCTGCGGGCCGTTCTCGAGATAGATACCGCAAACCGTTTCATCAGGGTTCAGACGGGCGTCACCAACCTTTCCGTCAGCGCGGAGCTGGAGGCGGAAGGGTTTTTCTACGCACCGGACCCGTCGTCGCAGCTTGCGTGCACGATCGCCGGGAATATCGGGATGAATTCCGGCGGCGCCCACTGCCTGAAATACGGCGTCACCACGAACAACCTTCTCGGCGTCCGCATGGTGCTTGCCACCGGAGAGATCGTCCAGCTTGGCGGTCCCCATCTCGGCATGGCGGGTCTGGACATCCTGGGGCTTATCTGCGGCTCCGAAGGGCAACTCGCGATCGTGACCGAAGCGACGTTGCGCATCCTGCCGCGCCCCGAGGGCGCACGGCCGATGCTGATTGGCTTTGACAGCGCCGAAACGGCGGGCGAATGCGTGGCCCGCATCATTCGCTCCGGCCTCCTGCCGGTGGCGATCGAGTACATGGACGATGTCTGCCTGCGTGCGGTCGAGGCCTTTGCAAAAGTGGGCTATCCCGATTGCGCCGCCGTCCTGATCGTCGAGGTCGAGGGCTCGGAAGACGAAATCGCCGATCAGATCGAGCGCATCAAGGCAATCTCATCGGAACTGAACCCCGCCGAATTCCGCAGCAGCCGCAACGCCGACGAGTCGCTGGCGATATGGAAGGGCCGCAAATCGGCCTTCGGGGCGATGGGCCGCTTAGGCGACTATCTGTGCCTCGACGGCACGGTGCCGGTTTCGAAGCTGCCCCACACCCTGAAACGGATCGGCGAGCTCTCAAAGGAACACGGGCTTGAGGTCGCCAATGTCTTTCATGCCGGCGACGGAAACATGCACCCCCTGATCTTGTTCGACGCCAACAAGCCCGGCGACCTCGAGCGAGCCGAATCCTTCGGAAGCGACATTCTTCGCTTGTGCGTGGACATGGGCGGCTGCCTCACTGGCGAACACGGCGTGGGGATCGAAAAACGCGACCTTATGACGAAGCAATATGCGCCGGACGACATGGCGATCCAGATGGAGATCAAGGGGGCGCTGGATCCTCATTGGCTGCTGAATCCGGCGAAGGTCTTCCCTCTCGAGATCAGCCAGCCTCATCGGGAGGCGGCGAAAAGGGTATGACGGAGGGGACGGAAAGCCGGGGCGCCGATGCGGCGGTTCCAGGGAGCGAAGCCGAGCTGGCGGCACTCGTCGCGGACAGCTTCCGGCAGAAGCGGAAACTCCATATTTGCGGAGGTGGCACCCAGAGCCGCGCCTCCGTTGCGGCAGATTCGGTTCTGACGACACGCGAGATTGGCGGGATCGTCGCCTACGAGCCGGGCGCACTGACCCTGATCGTACGTACGGGCGCGTCGGTCGGTGAGATCGAGCGGCTGCTGGCGACCGAGGGCCAGTCGCTAGCCTTCGAGCCGATGGATTATCGCGTGCTGCTTGCGACAGACGGCACGCCGACCATCGGCGGCATGGTCGGCGCCAACCTCTCCGGGCCAAGACGCATTCAAGCCGGCGCATGCCGCGATCACCTGCTCGGCGTCCGGTTCGTCGACGGGCAAGGCCGGATCATCAGGAATGGCGGACGGGTGATGAAGAACGTTACCGGGATGGACCTCGGGAAATTGCTCTGTGGCTCGCATGGGACGCTTGGCGTCCTAACGGAGGTGGCCCTGAAAACGCTTCCTTCGGCCGAGGCCCAGAAGACTCTGGTCTTCGGCGGGCTGTCATCACGCGAGGCCGTCGCCATATTCTCGACGGCGCTGGCGACGCCTTTCGAAGTTTCCGGCGCCGCATTCTTCGACAGAACGGCATGGCTGCGCATCGAAGGACTGTCTCGTCAGGTCGAGTACCGGTGCGAGCGGCTGCAAGCCCTGTTCCGCGGCCGGGATATCGACACGCTTGAGGATGGGAAAAGCCGCCATTTGTGGCGAAACCTGAGGGACGTTCGCCACTTTGCCGACCGCTCCGATGCCGTCTGGCGCATCCTAGTCAAGCCTACCGAAGCACCCGCCACGATGGAAGCCCTCGAACGTCTGGGAGGCGAGAGCTCGCTCGATTGGGGCGCGGCGCTGATCTGGTATTGCGGGAACGCGGATTGCGCCGCCGTGCGCGCCGCAGTTCCGGAAGGGGTGGTGACGCTCGCGCGTCCCGGCCCCGGCGGTACGGGTCCCGCGTTCATAAACGAAGCCCCGGGCGCGGCGGCCCTGGCAGCGTCGCTTCGCAACGTTTTTGATCCCGCCGGGATTTTCAACCCGGGCCGGATGGGACGCTGAGATGCAGACGAACTTCACGGCAGAACAGTTGACCGACGCGACGACCAGGCGCTCGAACGAAATTCTCAGATCGTGCGTTCACTGCGGTTTTTGCACGGCCACATGCCCTACCTACAAGGTTCTTGGCGATGAACTCGACAGCCCGCGCGGACGCATTTACCTGATCAAGGATATGATGGAAAACGGCAAGGTCCCGGACAGGCAAACGGTGAAGCATATCGACCGCTGCCTTAGTTGCCTGAGTTGCATGACCACTTGCCCTTCTGGTGTGCACTATATGCATCTCGTCGATCACGCACGGGAATACATCGAGAAAAACTACAAGCGCCGGTGGGACGACCGCGCGCTACGTTGGATTCTGGGGAAAATCCTACCTTATCCCGGTCGGTTCCGTCTCGCATTGATCGGCGGGAAGCTTGCGAAGCCGTTTCGAAGGCTGCTGCCGGACGCCCGCCTAAGGGCGATGCTTGACATGGTGCCGGCCCAAATCCCCTCACCCAGTTTCAACAACCGCCCCCAGACCTTCGCCGCCGAGACCGGCAGGCAGAAGCGCGTCGCCCTGTTGACCGGCTGCGCACAGCGCGTCCTGAACACCGACATCAACGACGCCACGATCAGGCTGTTGCAACGACACGGTTGCGAGGTCGTCATTCCCAAAGGGCTGGGTTGCTGCGGTGCGCTCACGCACCATATGGGCAAGACCGATGAGAGCCACCGCATGGCGGCCGCAAACATCCGGGCGCTCGTCGCCGAACTGGATGGCGACGGCCTCGACGCCGTCGTCATCAACACGTCCGGCTGCGGAACGACCGTGAAGGACTATGGCCACATGTTCCGCGACGATCCGCTGGCGGCAGACGCCGCGCGCGTTTCGGCTCTGGCAAAGGACATCAGCGAAGTAATGAACTCTATCGGCCTCAGGGAACCGGCCCATGCCGAGCCCCTCCGGGTAGCCTATCACGCCGCATGCTCGCTTCAGCATGGGCAACAGATCCGAGCCGCGCCCAAGGATCTGTTGAAAGCAGCAGGTTTCCAAGTGGTGGAGCCGCGCGATGGTCACATCTGTTGCGGCTCCGCCGGCATCTATAATCTGATGCAGCCCGAGATTTCGTCCCAACTCAAGTCGCGCAAGATCACGACATTGGAGGCGACCGCGCCGCAGGTTATTGGCGCCGGAAACATCGGTTGCATGATGCAGATCGGATCGGGAACGGACATTCCAGTCGTTCATATCGCCGAGCTTCTAGATTGGGCGACCGGCGGGCCCAAGCCCTTATAGGGCTGGGATGCCATAACCCCCGCGAAGAGATACGCGCCTGTCGGGGCGCAATAACGGAGCTTTGACATGACGGATCGGATCGAAGTCGGCGGGCTGCAGGTCGGTCGCAGGCTCTACTCAAACGGCGCGTTGCAGGTCGATCGCAGGCTCTACCATTTCGTCAACAAGCGCGCAATGCGGCACCGGCGTCAAACCCGCGGATTTCTGGGCCGGCTTCGGCAAGCTCGTCCACGATCTCGCGCCGAAGCCTATGAGGCGTGGAACGCCGATACCGGGCCGGAATGCGGCCTGCGGGGCCATGCGCAAGGGCATATGGGCCATGCCGGACCTGACGGCCGCCATGCTGGAGCAGAAGATCGGTCATCCGAAGGCTGGCGCGAACACCGCCTGGGTTCCGTCGCCCACCGCCGCCACGCTGCACGCCACGCACTATCACAAGGTCGACGTGAAAGCGCCGAAAGTGCTGAAGTCGCGCTAGAAGGCGAAGCTGGACGACATCCTGTCGATCCCGGTTGCCACCCGGCGCAACTGGTCGCCGGAGGACATCCAGCGCGAACTCGACAACAACGCGCAGGGCATTCTCGGCTATGTCGTGCGCTGGGTCGACCAGGGCGTCGGCTGCTCCAAGGTGCCCGACATCAACAAATTCGGCCTGATGGAGGACCGCGCGACGCTGTGCATCTCGCGCAGCATATGGCGAACTGGCTGCGACGGCATCGTCAGCGAAGCGCAGGTGACGGAGATGCCGAAGCGCACGGCCGGCGTCGTGGATCGCCAGAACGACTGCGACTGAACCGCCGCCCGATGGCACCGGATTTCGACCAGTCCATCGCCCTCCTCGCGGCAGTCGATCTGGTCATCAAGGGCCGCGCTCAGCGGAGCGGCATACCGAGCCGGTTCTGCATGCGCGCCGGCTGGAGCTGAAGGCCAAAGGGGCAGGCGATCTCGGAACAGGATAAAACAATGAAAGCCATCACGCTGCATGTCGCCAACCGCATTATCGAATCCGCGTTGGATCGAGGGCGGGAGCTCAATCTGAAGCCGCTTTCGGTCGCGGTGCTCGATGCAGGCGGTCACCTCATCGCGTTCCAGAAGCAGGATGGTTCTTCCATGCTGCGCTTCGAGATCGCCTTTGGCAAAGCCTATGGCGCCCTGGCGGTCGGCTCGGGCTCCCGCTGGCTGAACTCGGCCGCTGCCGAGCGCATTCATTTCGTACAGGCCCTGTCCGGCGTTTCCGGCGGTAAGATCGTGCCGGTTCCCGGTGGTGTCCTGATACGCGGGGAGGCGGGTGAGACCCTCGGAGCTGTTGGCATCTCCGGTGATGCATCGGCCAACGACGAAATCTGTGCTGCGCACGCTGTCGAGCAGGTGGGCCTGGTCGCGGACAAGGGCTAAAGCATTTCCAGCAAAAGCGTGAAACGGCTTTGCGTCCGGAAATGTGGCTAAAAGCGGTTCTGCCGATGAACTTTTCCAGCCGACTGGCCTCAAGTCGTCATGGCCGGCGGGCTGACCGCGCCTTGTGCTCCTTGCTTCGCGGGGTGACGAGAAAGACGCATGACCATCCTCCCAATCGACACCGCCGGCGTGTCATCGACATCGACAAACATCTGATGGCGGCGTGATCGGCGCCGCGCTGGCCCGGCGGGCATCCGTGCGGCCGAAGCCTTGATCGTGGCTGGAGTTTATGATGCAGGCTTTGCACGCTTCCGGCGGCAAAGGAGGCGCTGACCCCGTCAATCATTAGACGATCCGCGCAGTAAGGGAGGCGAAGTGATGGCAGAAGTAAGAAGGCGCTAATCTTGGCGAACAGGCAAGTGCTCGCTGAGACCGACCAAAATCGGGCTGCTTTAATCCGGTCGGTAGTTCCAGCTCTGGTCCGATACCGGCACTACCTGTAGGCGCCCGAGCTGCTCGGCAGCCAGTCGGCCGTGGCGATCTGTTCACCCGCGGGCGCATGTCGGGTTGAACCGCGAATAGACGGCGTGCCGAGATTGAAGACCTGAAAGAGAAGCCAACCGCAGACCAGCACGAGCACGACCTTGCTCAACTACGTCTTCGCTCTTGCGCTACGCGTTCAATGGGCTGACATAACCTATGTCCTGATTCGGAATCTGTCACGCAACAAGGCCGAAAGGACGAACAGACCGGGCCGACCCAACGGCGGCCCTCGGTTACTCGTTTTCGTCCTTTCGCAATTCCCGCCCGATCCAGAGGTAGGCCATTCGAAATCGCACTATTTAGCAGCTGGTTCCGGCGTCGCGAGGAGAGTCTGCCATGTGGCCAGAGCTCGGGACAAGTGTCGGTCCATCAATCCCACCGCCAAGTCGGTGTGACGGCCCTCGATGGCTTCAAGTATCTCGCAATGGTCTTCATAAGCCTTCTTGCCACGCGCGTAGTCTGAAAAGTATATTATACGGCGCTGTTTTGAAAATTCGTAAAATAACTTCACCGTGCGAAGCAGTATTGTATTGTGAGTTGCGGATATGATACCAAGATGAAACGCTGTATCCTCATCTTCAATTGTTTTTTTACTATCAATTGCAAGCTTAGTTTTGCGAAGTATTTTCTTCAGATGATCGATGTCCTGATCTCGCCTTCGGTCGCAGGAAATACGGACGCTCTGCAATTCCAGAATACTTCGCACTTCAAACACGTCCGCGGTCTCTTCAGGCTGGAACGGTAGGCCAGAAGAAGCACGAAGAACGAGGGCCTCAATGCTGCTTTCATCAGAATTTCTAAGATAAATTCCGGAGTTAGGCCTCCGCTCAATCACGCGCATCGACTCTAGAGCAGCCAAAGCCTCGCGAACGGCCCCGCGACTGACATTAAACCTGTCGGCAAAGTCACGTTCCGAAGGCAACCGTTCGCTCGGCTGATAGCGACGCTCATCGATGAACGAGAGTATTCTCCCTACAACGTTCGGGACACCGGCAATTCTATCGCCTTCAATCTTTTCAAGCATATTTTGGTCTTTTTCCAGCCGTTCGTTCATTCCAATCAGGTCCATCTCGATACACGCGGATCACTTGGCAGCTCAAGGCCAAAGTACCAGTGAAACCCAAATCGGTCTACCAAATTGGTAACTCCGATTCCGAGTCTATGTCGGGGGTCATGGAAAGGCCAGCTTGGAACGCAACGAACCTAGTGTCACTTAGCAATTGAAAGGGTTCTTCCCCACTTTGTGGGTGGCGATTTTGGTCAGGCGGCAGCACGCGTGCCCTGAGCAGCTCCAGGCCAGCTCAGCCATACATTGCACGCTTGATTGCCTTCAGGCGGATGATTTGGCCTTCCGCTTGGCCGTTGCTCCAGGGCAGCTCAATGGCGTTGTAGACGGCGTCAAGATCGCGGTGCAAGACGCGTGCGAACCGCTCAATTGCGACCAAACGCGAGTTAACGGCATCGTCAATCCAGCTGTCGAGCCTGTCCGGATCGCGGCTGCAAAGATTCCGCAGAAGCGCATGCCAAGGCTGCGCATCAAAACGAACTCAGGCGAGCCCTGATTCAAAGCATCGACCCTTCTCGCCTGGCTGATCGTCAGCATGCTTCGCGGCTTCATGCAAGAGGGCAGCTGCGCCTACCGGCGAGATCACATGGCCGGTCTCCGGATCGCATATCGGGACAGCATCGCGGCCCGGTTAGGGCAAATGCCGAAAGCTGGTCCGGCGGTGGAAACAACCCAGCTGTCATCGTCAGGGAGCGAGATACCCAAAACTTTGACCCCTGGGCCGGGCGACCATTTCGTTTTCGTTTTCGCTTGCATGCCCGCTCATAGCGGCAGCATGTCTAACGGCAAGTGAACACGCAAAGTGAGGAAGACCCAACAAACTGAGAATCGCACTGAGAATTTGGCACTTATCCGAGAACGCCGCGATGACTATAATGGCGGTTTTGGCTGAGTGCATCAGCATTAGGAGATCTTACAAAGGGTTGCTCCGTGTCAGCAGCCGTTAAGCGCCAAGACCCGTCCAAAAGATTCTCAGATTAATTGCCACAACTCGCCGGACCACCTGCATTCTGACGATTAAGTGCCAACCGACAGCCCCTGGCCGACGGACGTGCGCTGCCGGAAACAAATCGGCACGTCCTCTCGAAATCATGGCCCGGCTTGGAACGCCCGAGGCCCTAGTTGATCGATGATGCCAAGCCCGACGATCTATGTGGAGCAGTGCGCCGCCGAATCGAGAAAGACTACCGTCGAGATAGCGTCAGCAGGCGTTGGTATCGGGTGTCCTTCTCAAGACGTGGGCTCTTCTCGGCAATATGCATCAAGGCACGATCCAGCCCGTTTGGAACAATCGCCCCCTCCTCCGTCCCCACTGTTTTATCCAGTATCGACAGGAACGCGGCGGCATCTTCAGCGGAATCCACGCCACTGATTGTCTTATCCGACCGATCCAACACGCCATACTCATAGAGTGACCAGGTATCGAATGGTGTGAGGTATGGGAGGATGAGGTTTGTCGCTTCCGCAAAATGTGGTCTGGCCTTTGCTGGGAAGTCCGCGAGTGCGTCCGACAATGCGGGGGATGACAATGTCAGCTCCTTCGGCCAGACGTCTTCAAACACCTCCTTGATTAAGGCGAACCGTTGCGACGGGGTCGGCGGTGGTTCGACGCCTGGGTTCTCGAGATAGTTTTTCATGGCCCGGAGAGCATTTGTGCGGACTTCGTCTCCCCCTATGCGCAACAGCTGCTGCGTAAGGCGGATCGGAATGGCAGGATCGCGACTTTCGCGCTTGTCCAGGATCGTCGCGTAAATTGCTCTTCTGGCAAGGGCGCCACGAACTTCCGCAGCCATCTCGTTTCCCGCTGCCACTTCAACCAGCATCGGACCGACCTGTACCAAAACATCGCGGGCGGGCATGTATCGGGTATCTGCGAAGGCCCGCCATAGGTCGCCGTTCTCGCCGCGTGCCTCAAGCAATGGCGCCAGCAAGTTTTTCCGTGTCCAGGCCTGATCGGCCGACCAAAAATATTCGAAGAACATCATCGTCTGGTATTGCGCTTGAAGCTTCGCTTCACCCGTTGCCTGTTCTAGGGATAGAAGTGCCTCTGACCAAGGCGGTTGCGCGAGTGTCCCGGGTTTAAAGGCTGGTATTGCTCTAATGAGCCCGTGGACTAGCTGGCCGACGGGCGTCGAGTACGACCGATCGCCCAGCCGGCTATCGGACCCCGGCGCTCTGTTGGTTTCAATAACAGCCACGGGCCAAAGCGCGAGCCACGCGCGGATGTAATCGCCTTCGCCATTCAACAGGCGGTCCCAGGTCGAGATCCACGTGGTAAGGCCCGATAGGGCCTCCTGCAGCGTTTTCACGTCCGTGCCGGCGATCTCACCGCACGCCCTCAGCGCTGTAGGAACTAGCGCTTGGTCCTCCGCGGTGGCGGTATCTCTCCCCGCATTAATGTCCTGCGGCCGGAAACTGTAGCCGAATGCTTGCCAAACTTTCGCACGAGCCGGCGAGTATGGTTTACCTGCAAGCAGGTCCAGGATCAGGTCTGGATTGCGGCCTATATAGTCGGATGCAGCTCGGCTGTTGTTGTCCCATCCATCGTCGCCCAGCTGTCGCGCTAGTTCTTCAATCAAACGCGACGGAGGAACATCAGCGAACGCGGGATCGCCGCCTCGATCATCTTTGAATGACCTCACGCCCGCCGCGAAGTCTTGCGTGACGGATGCCAAAGCGATTTGCTGAGGTTGCTCCGAAGCTGCTTTTTGCAGCCAGTCTTCGGCCTTGGCGGAAAGGTGCCCGCCGGCGAGCTTTATGCGCTGAAGTTCCGTCATGCTGAGCCGGACCAGAGCATTTTTAGCTTCGTCTTTCCCGAGGCGCTTTCTTAGACGCCCCGCCGGTTCTCCTTTTAGTATTCG
Organism: Aminobacter sp. DSM 101952; assembly: GCF_001424795.1. NCBI lineage: Bacteria > Pseudomonadati > Pseudomonadota > Alphaproteobacteria > Hyphomicrobiales > Phyllobacteriaceae > Aminobacter > Aminobacter sp. DSM 101952. The sequence continues at coordinate 138,457 of NZ_LMCL01000004.1, forward strand.
CCGTTCCAGCTGTTGGGTAACCTCTTCCGGAAGCGAGTTCCAACGTACTGCCCGCAACTCGGCAATCTCCGGAAACGCGTGTGGCCACCAGAATTCTTGGTCATCGAGTTTTGTGAGGAACTCGGCGACGTCAGTTGCTCCGATCATTGATTCGTCGCGTGCGACAGCCGCCCATAGGCGCTTGTAGAGCTTTGAGCGATCAGTATCCCACGAAGACACGACGCGAGAAGCTGCCTTCTTGTCGAGCAGCGCGAGGCGTTTCACGACCGCGAAAAGAAGCTTGGTGGTGGGTGCAAAGCCCTGTTTGTGGCGATCTGGCTCGCCCCCGCCGTCAGCGAATTGCTCTGGCGGCACGTAATATACGCGCTGGACAAGCCAGCTCATCGGATCTGCGTCGCCGATGTAACCAATCCGACGGGCTTGGTTCAGCCCGCTCAAAAGAGCAGCATTCAGCGCAACAGCGAGCTCGAACAGAAAGTCCCTGTCTTCCGACTCGCCAAGACCTATCTCCTCCGGCGCAATGCCCCGTCCGCCTTCCATCGACACCCAGAAAATGTCGCGGACGCGCTTTGGCTTCTTGGGCAGCTTGTGCCCGAACGCTTCATATTTCTTGCCGTTCTCAACTCGAATCCACGGCCTGACCGCGGCGACTATGAGACTGATAATCTCGGTGGGGCTACCGCCGGTTCTCAGTTCGTGTTTTATCAGAAGCCGATCTTGAGAGGCGTCTCCCGAAGGACCGTCCCAGAACTCGAAGAGATATTGCCATGCTTGCAGATAAGGCTCGGCAATTTCTTTCACCCTGTATTCGACCAAATCCCGCAGCGCCGTTCGCTCCGCAATCTGGTCTGGGCGCAGTGTTAGCGCCCACTCAAGAATACTCCGGTCGGACAGGCGCTCGATCGCGAAAGCTCGAGTGTTCTGAGCGATTTTCGCGTCCACATCGTTAAGTCTCGCGGTTCTCATCTATCGCCCTCGCGCTAAATCGCGGACCAACTGGTTGAGGATGCCAAGCCATTTCGGCGAGGCATCCTTAGATGCGAGGAGCCTGCTGAGTTCGGCCTGTTCGCTCGGATTTGATCGTCCAATGTAGTAGCGAATAAACGACTGCGCAGCTTGGCCACCCGGGCCGTCGGGATCAAGTTTGGCGATCGCCACTAATTGCTTCTGGATCCGGGACGCGTTCCGTTTGTCCGGGATAATCTCGGACCAGCGGGTCAGGACTGCCCCAAGAGCTTTGTGGTTGTCCGCTTTGTCATAGGGGATCGGTGTAATCCCACGTGACTTCCATTCGACGGGCGTCCGCTGATCCGTCGGATCGCAACCGACGAATGCATAGCGTGGTTTCAGGTCGACGAAGTGCCGCTCGTCCGCAGCGATTGCGTTGAGCAGGTACCGGACTGGCGAGTCATTGGCGCTGTAACCGACCAGCACCAAGTGGAAAATGCGGGCTGCATCGTAAAGGAACGACGTGATGATATGCCGCCGCAAATACGCGTCGCCGAAATCCTGATCGGTCAATATGAGAGCCGATCCACGCTGAGATTTGAGCGGCAGCATGCCGTGTATGTGCAGTATTCCCGAAAACTCCGTGCTGCGGCTGGGATTTGGGATTTCACCGAGAGCATAGGCGTCGGCAGAATACTTCTCGCGCTTTGCCGCGATGCTAAGGAGGCGGTCGAAGTTCGTGGTGACGAGCAGGGTTTCTCCGTACCTCTGCCCGAGGCGCACTAGCGCCGTGTGTAAAGGGTTGGGTTCGACTGTCCGCTCCAGGACCTTCCGTGCGGCGCGGCGCAGGGTGCTCATTTTGCTTGGGTCGCCATCGATCCGACGTTCCAGCATGCCGAGGACCACGTCATATTCATTCTGCGCGAAGAATTTTAGCTCCGTCCGCTGCTGGTCCGTTAACATTCCAGTGATCTCGTGCCACTTCGGCGGATCCGTCTTCTTCCGAAGCTCCGCCAAAGGCGCCTTCATTGCGGGGTCGATCTCCGCATAGATGTCTGCAACCAGACCCCCGAAGTCGGGAAGTGACGATGGCGGGGGGTAAGATGCACCAGCACCAACGATGAAAAGGACCTCGCCACGATCTCTGGCAACGAGCAATTCCGGAGGGAGTGGCGGGAGGTCGGCGCCAAGAACAATGGGTGGGGTCATACGGACAGATACGTTGATTCGAGCGAGGCAATCTCAGCTTCTATAATCAAAGTTGCACGGAACGCTAATTGAAATTAATCGGAGATTTTTGAGCGCCAAGGGGTTTCACGAGAGGCGTTACACCGAGATCCTGTGGACGAACGAGGCGACGCTGTGGCTTTTACTTCCAGATTTCAATCCGGGGAATGTCATACGCCAGTTGGGTTCTGGCGCTAAACTGGCGACGATTTTCCGCTAATGATTTCAGCGAGGCCCTTTGCCAAAGCGATTTCACGATCGAAGTTCGCCGGCGGCGCGCCCGGTCTCGGACGAGCACTGGTTGATGGCGCGTCGAATGGCCCGCGAGCTGGACAAAATCCTGGATGGCGGCAATCCAAGGCGGGCTGCCATCAAACGCGCTGCGGCTGAACTGCGGCTCACCACCCGGCAAATCTACAATCTCCTCGCCCGCTATCGCGCCGATCGGACAGTGACCAGCTTGCTTCCTCGCACTGCGACCAGTCGGCGCAAGCGGCTGCCGGAACACGTGGAGGCGATCATCGCCGCCACACTTCGCGAGAAGTGGCTGACGCTCGAGCCGACCCCACTTGCTCCCGTGGTCGACGAGATCCGCGCGCGCTGCGAGGAAGCCGGTCTTGCCGTTCCCTCATATGTGACGGTCGCTCGGCGCATCCCGATGTTGTTTTCGCCTGAAGAGATCGCGAAGAAGCGATCGGCCAATCCAAAGCACTTGCTGCGGCTGAAGCCGCGTCCCGGCTATATCCATGCGCCGCACCCGCTCGCCGTCTGCCAAATCGACCATACGCCGACCGACATCCATTTCGTGGAGGTGGTCGATGGCGCCGGTGTGTTCGTCGGCCGACCCTATTTGACTGTCATCACCGACGTGGCGACGCGATCCATTCTCGGCTTCTGCCTCACCTTGGAAAAGCCGTCGGCTCTATCCGTTGCGCTTTGTCTCGCCCAAGCCATGTGTCCGAAAGATACATGGCTTGCAGCGCGCAATCTCAATCACGCCTGGCCGATGTTCGGTCGACCGCAGCTGCTCGTCACGGACTCGGCAATGGAGTTCAAGGGACACGCCTTCCAGCGAGGATGTGACGATTATGGGATCAGGATCCGATATCGCGATCGCGGCCGGGTCCATCAAGGCGGCGTGGTTGAACGGCTGCTGGGAAAGCTCAACGTGGTCCTCGCCACCTACCCGGGCTCTTCGGGCCGTTCGGTGGCCCACCGCGACGAATATCCATCCGAGCGGCGCGCCTGCCTGAGCTTCGCCGATCTGGAGCGCTGCGTTGCGCTGGCCGTGATCGATCACAACCTGCAGGAAAATTCCAAGACCCTGAAGGTTCCCATGACGGAATGGCAGCACAACGCAACCGCCCTGCCTCATTTCGACGATGACCCGCAGCGCGTGTTGTTGTCGTTCTTGCCGGGGACGGAAAGGCAATTGTCACCGCAAGGGATCAACATGTTCGCCATGCACTATTATTCACCGTGGCTGAGCGCCGTCGTTCCCGAGCGTGACCGGCTCGGAAGGCTTGAGGTGCGATACGACCCCCGTGACATCAGCCATGTTTACATCCGTGACCCGGAAAACCGACAGTTTCGGCCGGTCGAGCGACGCGACGGCCAACTGACGTCAGTGACGATGTGGGAGCATGCGGCGGAACGCACCCGTCGGCGTGCGGCAAACCACCGCTCAAGCACTGAGAAGGTGGCGCTCCGCCGCGAGATTGCAGCCATTGTGCAATCGGCGAAACCCTCCAGGCGTCAGTTGCGTGATGCTGTCCGCAAGGCCCATGCCGCCGCGGCGGAAAAGCCTTATGCCATTATGCAGCAGCCGGCACTTCCTCCCGCCGAGCATCCCACGCGTCAGAAGAGCCGGTTGCCGGTGGAGGATTGGTAGCAATAGTGGATCATTTGCTCGAGCATGTCCGGCCGTATCTTGATCGTGATCAGGAGGAAAGGATCGCCTACATCCGTGCCCCACGGTGGATCGGGCATCATGCCGCCCAGGATAGCCATCGGCGACTTGCCGAGCTTCTGTTACGGCCGCCGTCTTTGCGAACCCAGGGGCTGATGTTGGTCGGCCCCTACGCCAACGGTAAGACGATGATTGCCGAGCGGTTCGCCGTCGAACACCTGAGAACCTCGCCCAATCAAAGGGTATGGATAGCCCAGACACGCGAAGGCGCTGGCCTTGGCCATTTCTATGCCAGTATTCTGCAGGCACTGCGGGCTCCAGGTGGCGATATGTGGAACCTCGGCCGCAAGACCGAACAACTCGACCACTTGCTGTTCAGCCTCAAACCGAGGGTGCTGATTTTCGACGAATTTCACAATGCGTTGCGGGGCCGTGCGCGCGACGTCGAAGCTGTCTTTGCCTTCCTGCGGCGGATCGGGCGTCAATACGACATCTCACCGGTGCTAATCGGTGAGGTGGCCGTCTGCGATTTCATCAATGCGACCAGCGAGATGGCAAGCCGCTTTGACCTTGTCCCAGTTCCACGTTGGCAATATGACGAGAACTATCTCATGCTGCTCGACAGTCTCGAAGCCGCTTTGCCGCTGGCCAAAAGCTCGGATCTGTCGACCGAAACGTTGGCCCGGCTAATATTCAGCCTGTCGGAAGGCCTGATCGGTGAAATCGTCACCATCGTGGCGAAGGCGGCGATCGCGGCAATCACATCCGGGACCGAACGCATCAGCAAAGCCAACATCGACGCGCTGCGCTATGTGCCGATCTCACAGCGGCGCAACTCCCCTCTGCGTCAGAGCCTTCTGTGATGGTCATCGATTCTCCCGGCCTGACAATCGGCATCCGCGAGCGATACCGCGATGTCGTTTCGGAAAAGTGGCCCGTCATCGTCACGCCGCAGGCCGACGAATTGCTATCGAGCTGGCTGCACCGACTTGCATTTGCGAACGGCATTGCGCCTCGACCGTTCGCCCGCGTACTCGGGCTTAATGCAGGGATGTGGTCGGCCGCCCTGGACCTCAAGCTCCCGGCCGACATTGCAACCCTTCTCCAAGCCCACACCGGGATTTCGGAAGACCAACTCTCGGCGATGTCGCTAACTGGATCGCCGCTGAAGCCGCTCTTGCTGCCATTGCGAAACAACGGACGTCGCGACAGTTCGCGGTGGCTGCAGTTCTGTTCTCGATGCCTGGCTGAGGATGCACAGCCATATTTTCGGCGACGATGGCGGTTGGCAACCAAAGCTTGCTGTTCAAAACATGGTTGCGGGTTGCGCGATCGATGCCCATCGTGCCGCAGCCGTGTTGCGGGTTTCGATCAGACTGAACTCGTTCCGCAACATCATTGTGCCCGCTGCGGCTATGACCTGCGTCGGGCATCGATTGTCGGTGTCGGTCCAGAGGCAAAACGGCTTGACCGCTGCATCGACGATATCTGCCGACTGGAAGCGATAACCGGTTCGATGCCAAGCGTTACCCTCGTTCGGCGCCTGCTTGGCATGCCAAGTGTTGCCGGTATTTATGCGACATCGTCCCTGACCAGCCTGTCCACGTCGACGCGAATTCGCTGCATCGAACGGCTCGCAATGCGACCCAGTGACTGGTTGACGGTCGATGATGATGTTGTGATCACCCATTGGCGACGGCTCATCCTGTCGGCGGGTGGTCACCTTCCCTTGATCACGCTGCTTGCGGATGCCCTCAAACGCCGTAGGCAGCAACCTTCCATCGCACGCCTTCCTCCGGCGGCAGACATGTCAGGATTATTGGGTGCCTATGCGGGTATCAGGAGAAGTCCTCATCGTCGGTCGGCTCGAACTCACGACCGGCCCGGCGATTACCCAGTAGCTGGCGGAAAGCGGGGTTAGTGGTGGTCCGGATGCGCGGTGTGGGACTTAAGCGCGAGCTGTCTTTGGTCTATGTTGACGCATGACAGGACTTTGGGAAGTGGACTGCGGCGTTGGCAGGTTGGGACGACACTTCTGACGAGATTGCGCGGATTCGGCGACGCTTGGCTGATCTCGATGCTGAGCGTCTGGAGCTTGTGTGCACGTTAGAATCGCTGGAGAAAAAGGTCACATCCGATAGCTACTCGCCTGAACGGCCGTCGTCTGTCGATGCCCCTGTTACCAACAGCTCACCGTCGAGGGAGAAGGTGGAGTTATTCCGGCAGCTGTTTGCCGGGCGCCCCGACGTCTTCCCGGTACGATGGGAAAATAGAAAGGATGGACGCACTGGCTATTCGCCATCCTGTTCCAACGAGTGGGCGAAAGGAATCTGCGGCAAGCCGAAGGTGAAATGTGGGGACTGCCCGCATCAGGCGTTCATCCCGTATTCCGAGGATATCATCGAAAAGCACCTTCGTGGCGGCGATGCCCGCTCAAGCGACTTTGTTGCTGGCGTATATCCATTGTTGCAAGATGAGACATGCTGGTTCCTTGCTGCTGACTTCGACAAGGAAAGCTGGGCGGACGATACCAGAGCGTTGCTGGCAACCTGTCATGCAAAAGGAATTGCCGCAGCCCTCGAACGGTCGAGGTCGGGAAACGGCGGCCATGTCTGGATATTCTTCTCAGAACCCGTTCCCGCGAAGATCGCCCGACAACTGGGGGCCGCGCTGATAACAGAGACGATGGAGAACCGCCCTGAGATCGGCTTCACATCTTATGATCGCTTCTTTCCCAATCAGGATACGATGCCAATTGGCGGCTTCGGTAATCTGATCGCGCTTCCCCTGCAAAGGAAAGCCCGTGAAAATGGCAACAGCGTTTTTGTCGATGGCGACCTGCAACCCTACGATGACCAGTGGGCATACCTGTCGTCTTTACCCAGGTTGTCGGCGGACGAAGTCTTCAGGATCGCCGACGAAGCCGAATTGTCGGGGCGGGTCTTGGGCGTCCGGATGCCAGTCGATGACGAACATGCCGATGAGCCGTGGAAGATGTTGCCGTCACGTCGGAGCGAGCCGCGGCGAATTGAGGCTGCTATCCCGCAAAGCATCAAGGTCGTGATCGCCGACCAGGTTTACATCGATAGGACCGAGCTTCCGTCCGCGCTGATTGCGCAGTTCGTGCGCCTGGCAGCATTCCAGAACCCGGAATTCTATCGTGCACAAGCAATGCGATTGCCGACATTCGGCAAGCCTCGGATCATCTCCTGTGCCGAGCTTCACCCACGCCATGTCGCGCTGCCACGAGGCTGCTTCGACGAAATTGTAGAGCTGATCAGGAGCCATGGCGCGAGCGCCATTCTGGAGGATCTCCGCGAAGATGGAGAGGCTCTACCCGCCGGCGTCTCGTTCCAAGGGGAACTGCGACGGCCACAATCGCGAGCCTTTGAGGCCCTTGTCGCCAACGATAACGGCGTGCTCGCAGCCACGACTGCCTTCGGTAAGACAGTTGTCGCAGCTGCACTCATAGCGCATCGGAGCCGCAACACGCTGGTTCTTGTTCACCGCAGAGAGCTTCTCACCCAATGGGTAGAGCGTCTGAGTTCCTTCCTGAGCATCGACCCAAAGCAGATCGGCATCATCGGTGGCGGGAAAAGGAAGCCGACAGGGATCGTTGATGTGGCGCTGATCCAAAGCCTGGTTCGCAATGGCGAGGTCGATGACATCGTGGGAAATTACGGTCATCTGATTGTCGACGAGTGCCACCATCTGTCCGCTGCAAGTTTTGAACTTGTCGCTCGCAGATCCAAGGCGCGATATGTCGTCGGCTTATCTGCCACCGTTGCCCGAAAGGACGGTCATCATCCGATCATCTTCATGCAATGCGGCCCCGTTCGCCATCGGGTCGATGCAAGAGTTCAAGCTGCCGAGCGTGGTATTCGCCACCGTGCCCGCGACCGTTCGACGAAGTTTGAGTTGCCAGCGTCACTCGTCTCGGCAGAGCGCCCGTCAATGCCAGCGATCTATGCGGCCCTTGCGCAGGACCAAGGCCGAAATGACCTGATATTCGATGACGTGTTGAAATCCCTCGAGGCCAAACGTTCGCCCATCCTGCTGACGGAGCGTAAGGATCACCTCGACTATCTGCAGCAGAAGTTCTCGCCGTTCGTGAAAAATCTGGTGGTGCTACGCGGCGGCATGTCGGCGAAGGATCGCAAGCAGGCCAACACGGCCTTGAATGTCGCGGATGATGATGAGCGCCTGATACTTGCGATAGGCCGCTACATCGGGGAAGGCTTCGATGACGCCCGGCTCGACACGTTGTTCCTGACCATGCCGATCGCCTGGAAGGGAACTCTGGCGCAGTATGTCGGCCGTCTGCATCGTCAGCATGATGGCAAGCGGGACGTTTTGGTGGTCGACTATGTCGATAACACCGTTCCGGTTCTGGCTCGGATGGCAGCGAAACGACGCGTGGGTTATCGGGCGCTCGGCTATGTGATCGAGTAGCTGGCGCGGCTTAAGGTCAGTGGAGCGGCCATGGCAGTGCGTCATGCCCACCAAATGCGCTTACAGCTAGTTGTAGCGGCTTGCCAACATAAGCGCCTCTGCTCGCAAACATCGGCATTTTCTGCTCGAATTATCTGACAATGGAGCGGGCGTCGTGCTCACGCTCTTTNNACGGCATGGTCAAACCGGGACGCCTGCCTGTCGTAGTTGCTCGGTCAGCTGACGGGAATATTCGGGATCAAGGGTGCCCGCCAGGAAGGCGCGGATATCCGACGGCCGAGCATTGAGGTGCGTGACCAGAGCCGTCGCATCGTAACCATTTCGGGTCAACGTCGGTTCGAGATCGTCGATGGCGCGGGACAGGACCTGCTCGACGATTTCGGCGGTAACCGGCTTGGCGCCGAGGCGAAAGCCCTGCTCGAATGCGAGGGTGAGATGCATCTCGATCTGAAGCGGCGTGCGCAAACGTTCGGCGATGAGGTCGATGGCTTCTTCCTCGAGGAGTTCGCCAACCTTTACGCCTTCGGCCGCACAGGCGCCAAGCAGCCAGGCAACATAGTCGCGGCGCGCGGAGCCGATCCCCTCGTAGTCAAAAATGGTCGTGCGGTAGCCAATCTCCTCCATTTGCGGCCGGCGCAGATCATTGCGCAACCGGGGATGCCCGACAAGAAGTACGGAAAGGAGCACGCCGGCGTCGGCGACCACCTCCATCAGTCGCTTCAGGCCGGTTAAGGTCTTGTGGTGCAGGTCATGGGCCTCGTCGACCACGAGGACGATCGGCCGTTTGCCTTTTTTCATGATGTCGCGCAGGTCGCGCTCCCGGCGCTCGGCCTGCTTGGGGATCTTGACCTGCGCACGATCGCCGGGAGACAAGTCGTAGAACAGGGCTTCAATGAGCGATGGCAGCGAAGTGCGCCGCTTGTCGACCGCCAGCGATTTGGCGAGTGCGACCTTGCCGGCTTTGGTGAGTTCGGCCTCGATGCGGCGCAAAAGGTGGGTTTTCCCCGAACCGACCAGGCCGGAGACCACGACAAGCCGACCGGTCTGGACGGCCGCACACACCTCGCGGATGATCGTGCGCTGATGCTCGGTCTCAAAGTTGCCGGCCCCTTGGAAAGGCCGGTCGAGGCCGTAACTGGATTGAACGTCAGCGAGCATCATTCTTCCTTTCTTCGCGCCTGGAAGCGTTCGCGGATACGGGCCGCGATCATCTTTTTGTCGAGTGTTTCTCCAAGCAGTTCATTGATGAAGGCGCGGTCACCGGCATTCATCGCGCCGATCGGCCGGCCGAGCTGGTCGGCGATGGCCCCACGGGCTGCGAGGCCATTTGGATAAGCGGTCTCTATTGCGGGTTCCGGAAACGGTGTCCGCCGTACACTCAGCCCAGCCGTGGTCGGGGGCAGCGAAGGCAATGGACGATCCCCGCCGGTGACCGCGGCGCGGGGGAGCCCAAGTTGGTCTGCCAGGCGCACCACCTTGTCGAGCCGCTCTTCGAGCTTGCTCTTCTGGTATTTGCGATAGCGAAAGAGGGGAACCGCCCCGCGCGAAGGTTGGAATGGACCGAAGCGCTTGCCCTCATGCTCGACGAACAGTTCCTGATCGAACAGGCCCCAGAGCAAGGTCACCGTTTCGCCGGCAAGTTCGGGCTCGACCTCATAGGATGCGCCTTCGACCGATACGGTCGCGTCTCCAGCAACCGTCCGTCGTTCCGGTTCGCGCGCAAAGGCGCAGAACCGCTCCCAGGAGCACATCGCCCGCACCCCGTCAGGAGGAAGATGCCGCAGCCAATCCTCGATGCGTGCATGAGACTCTGTGCGATGGTCGCCGTTATTGTAGGTGACCAAGGCGCGCCTGAGCCAAAGGTTGGCTTCCTCTTCGTCCTTCGGCTTGTGGAAATGATAGAGGGTCTCGTGCACTTCCTTGATCGTGCGAAACGGCCGCTCGACCTTGCCTTTCGCTCGCGCCGGCGTGCGCCGCTCGCTGTCCGACGGGGGCATATGCGTGAGAACCCGGACACCAAGGCTACCCATGACGGACTGGAAAACGCGCGAGCGGCTCACCGGCCCGTTATCCATATGGATGGTCGTTGGAATCCCCTGAAGCGGCAGTTCCGGTTCAGGCTTGGCGGCGAAGGCATTGTAGAGAAAGCGCAAGGCGGACTCCGCGTCCTCGCCGTAGACGGAGCGGTATTCCTGATAGCTCGCGCCGGAGCGATCATCGACCACGGAGAACAGCATCAGCGTCGGCCGGCCGCGCCCTTCCTCGACCCAAAGCGGCGCTTCCACCTGCTTCAGGTCGGACGGGCTCATGTCGAAGTGCCAGAGTTCGTTGGAACGCCGCGCCTGGAATCGGACGGCAGCCACCGGGCGGGTGACGCGCGCATAATCCAGGCCGGAAACACGCAGCAGCCGATCGACCGTTGCGCGTTTCAAGATGCCGGGCGGTGCACGGACCAGGCCATCGGGCGTCACCACGCCGTCTTCCTCAAGCAGCTTGATGGCGCGCGCCGTGGAGATATGCCGCCCCTTCCGGTTCGCCGTTCTGATCTTCAGGGCCGCGATGATTTCGGCATAGGTTTCCATCTCCGGCTGCGGGGCGATCCGGGGGTAGCGTCGCCTTAACATGTGCGGCGGTATTTAGCGGCATGAGCCCGAACCCGCCGCCCGATGTTACGACGCCCCGCTATAAGCGTCATCGTTTTCCNCTTGGATTGCCAGATCAGCCCGCACTCTGTAGGGTAGCGTCGCCTTAACATGTGCGGCGGTATTTAGCGGCATGAGCCCGAACCCGCCGCCCGATGTTACGACGCCCCGCTATAAGCGTCATCGTTTTCCCGCTGAGATCATAGCGCATGCGGTGTGGCTCTACTTCCGCTTTCCGCTGAGCCTGCGTCATGTAGAAGATTTGCTGGCCGAGCGCGGCATTGAAGTTTCGTTCCAGACTGTCGCGGAATGGGCTGCCAAATTCGGCCGAGAATATGCCCGTTCCATCCGGGTGCGTTCCAGGGGAAGTTTTGCCGACAAATGGCATCTCGACGAAATGATCGTTGCTATCAAGGGCAAGAAATACTGGCTGTGGCGCGCCGTCGATGCCGATGGTTATGTTCTCGATGCCCTGATCCAGAGCCGCCGGAACAAGAAGGCGGCCCTTCGGTTGATGCGAAAGCTACTGAAGGGCCNCGCCGTCGATGCCGATGGTTATGTTCTCGATGCCCTGATCCAGAGCCGCCGGAACAAGAAGGCGGCCCTTCGGTTGATGCGAAAGCTACTGAAGGGCCGACTACCAGTTGGACGCAGACTGCGCCGGGTCTTTTGACTACGCGGCCGCTGCCGAGAGTGCACAGGAAAAGCAGAATGGGTGAAAATCTGGACCAAAAAAAGGGAGCAACCCTCGCAAGCCGTCCAGCAGCTGAAGAGCAACGCCTCCCCAGGCGCCTGCGAAGGATCTTCGCCCTCGAGGACCTGGAACCGGAAGCTCGCCGTCTGCTCCCGCGGCCGATCTTCGGATATGTCGCCGGCGCCTCGGAGACCAATGCGTCACTGTCCGACAACCGACGTGTTTTTGACGAGATCCAGTTTCTCCCGCGTGCCTTGGTCGATGTTTCGGAGCGTACCCTGGACTGCAACTTGATGGGAAGCAGCCATTCGCTACCGTTCGGCATCGCCCCGATGGGGGTGTGCGGTCTCACCGGTTATCGCGGAGATCTCGTTCTCGCACGAAGCGCCGCCAAAGCCGGAATCCCGATGATTATCAGCGCTGCGTCCCTGATCAGGCTAGAGGAAATCGCGACTGCTGGCCGCGGAGTTTGGTACCAAGCCTATCTCTCTGCTGATCGACCTGAGACCGCCGCGATGATGGATCGTGTAAAGCAGGCAGGTATCGACACATTTGTAATCACGGTTGATAGCGCCGTTGTACCGAGCCGCGAAAATAATCTTCGCAACGGCTACAGATCTCCAATAAGGCCGGATCTCAAATTGATTTGGGACGGCCTCACCCATCCATCATGGTCACTTGGAACCTTCCTTCGCACATTTCTACGGCACGGAATTCCTCATTTTGAGAATGCCGGGCCGGATCGCGGTGCCCCCCTCCTGTCGCGCCGCGCCGTCCGCGATTTCTCCGGCCGAGAGTTCCTAAGCTGGGAAAATGTGCGTTTCGTGCGCTCCCGATGGAAGGGCCGGCTGGTCATCAAGGGACTGCTCCGGGCCGACGATGTAAGGATTGCCCGCGAGATAGGGGCGGACGGAGTGATCGTGTCTAATCACGGTGGCCGCCAGTTGGACGGCGCTGTTTCCCCAATGCGAGCGCTTCAAGCGGCGGTTGAACAGGCTGGCGAAATGGCAGTGATGATCGACAGTGGCTTTCGCAGGGGCACCGACATATTAAAGGCATTTGGCCTTGGGGCGCAGTTCGCGTTCATCGGCCGCCCCTTCAACTATGCTTCGGCTCTGGCAGGTGAGGCAGGAGTTGACCACGTCATTGATCTTCTCCGCGGCCAGCTTCGGGCGGATCTAGGCATGCTTGGTCTGCGCAGCCTGGAGGAAATGGGTTCCGAGATGCTGTTCACAAAGAACTTTCTCGCCGTCTGCAGGGAGGCTCACGGGGGCGGTGACAACACCGATTGCGGGGTCGCTGGCCGCCGTAGTTCCATCGGAAGCGGATCGATATGACCCTCTCGGCAATCAAAGTCTTTTACAATAGTCGGGGCACGTCAGCGATCTATCACCTCATGCGGCACTTGCTGCCTCCTGGTCTGGAGCTCGTTCTGCTGGACGAAGATGACGACGACGAGCGTGTAAGGAAGGTGCGAGATTGCACCAGCCGATGACCTTCAGATAGGTGAAGTCGGTCTGCCACATCTCGTTCGGGCGGGTGGTCTTGTCCTTGAATTCGTCGCTGGCCTTGATGACGATGTAGGCTGGCGACGTGATCAGGTCATGCGTCTTGAGCAGGCGATAGACCGAAGCCTCTGACACGAAATAGCTTTCCGTGTCGGTGAACTTCACCGCCAGCTCGCGCGGCGACAGATCGGCATGGTCCAGCGCCATGGTGATGATGCGGTCCCGGATGTCATCGGGAATGCGATTCCAGACCCGTGACGGTGCGGACGTCCGGTCCTCCAGGCCTTCGACGCCGTGGGTCACGAAACGATCATACCAACGGTAGAAGGTCGGCCGTGGAATGCACAGCTTGTCGAGGGTCTGCCTGGCGGGCAGATGCGACTGCTCGACGAGCCGGATGATCTCAAGCTTCTCGGCGGCGGGATATCTCATTCTTCGTCGCCCCCATCCCCGATCATGCTTTTTTTGAGCATGCGGTTTTCCAGGGTGAGATCGGCCAGCGCCTCCTTCAGGTCGCGGCTCTCCCGGCGCAGTGCCTTCACCTCGTCGCTGGTCGCCGAGCGGGCGGTGTCCCCTGCGAGCCGCTTCTTGCCCGCTTCGAGAAATTCCTTCGACCAGCTATAGTAGAGGCTCTCGGCGATCCCCTCGCGGCGGCAGATCGCGGCAATGCTGTCCTCACCGCGCAGACCGTCCAGCACGATGCGGATTTTATCCTCTGCCGAGTGGTGCTTGCGCGTGGCGCGGCGGATGTCCTTGATGACCTGTTCGGCCGCCGGCTTCTGCGGCCCGGATTTTTGTCTCATCTTCGCTTCCTTTGAATGAGCTACGATGAGCCGAAAATCCTCTCTTCTCGATTAAGCCACTTCTGTCTCAAAGGCGCTGATCCGGAACAGCCTTCTAGCTCGACATGAATCGATTCCGCCGGCTTTCATCGAGAAGAAAGCGGGTGATCCCGCCAAATACCAACTCTCTCAGGCGACTATGTCCATATGCGCCCGACACTATGAGATCCGCACTGCTCTGATCGATAAACTGCAACAGGCCAATCGTCTCATCCGCGCTTTTGGAGATATGGGATCTGGCTCTCACGTTGTGGTAGGTGAGGTACGAGACAACGTCCGCATTGCTCTTTCGCAGCAAAGTGTCAGGTTCGGAGCTGACCGAAACGACGGTCACGTCCTTGGCCAAGGACAGCAAAGGAATGGCATCAGCAACGGCACGCCGCGCCTCGCGTGTGTCCTTCCAGCAGACCACAATCTTGCCTGACGCTATCGGTTCTGCGGCGCTACCCGCTACGAGTACAGGACGGCCAGCGCGCAATGTGACACCGGCTGGGTCAGCAGTTCTATATGAATCCCCTGAATGCGCACCTTCAGCTGCAGTCATGAAAATCAGGTCGGCGGCGCGGGCAGCTTCAACAATTGCCTCGGTGGGCGCGCTCATCTCCGCACGCCATTCGAGTTCGACCCTACCGGCCGCCGTGGCACGTAACTCTTGATGGACCTGCTCCAGGCGGTCTTCAAGCTCCCTGTACATTTGCTGCATGGCGATCGTTGCCGCGGAGCTAGTCGCTTGCATGGCGAACGGAGAAAGGAGGGGCTGGGCGGCACACAGACCAATCACCCGCGCACCTACTTGCGATGCCAGGTCGACCGCAGCATTTGTGATCGGCTTGACTGGTCGATCGATGTCCAGGTTCAGGAGAATGGTACGATAGCTCACGGCTCTCACCTCCGCGGACGGTTGGAATACCATGAGACTAATGTCCGGTGGGCAATGCGCGTTGACACCAGTCAAACGGGCCAGTTCAGGATCCTCTTTTGACGCAGATCATCGCGGCATGCAGGTGCCGGGAGCAAGCTTTCCTTCAACGCATGACCACTCTCATGAAGGAGCTCAGAAATGTCGTTCAAGACCATACTCTCGCTCATCGGCACGACAAACACCGAGGCAGATATCGACAAGGCCGTAGCACTGGCAGCAGAAATCGACGCGCATCTTTCCGTTATCGCGCTGAGAACCGCGATATCGCCGTTCGGGGCCGACTACCCGGCCGCGGCCGCCTGGCTGAATGAGCGCCAACGGGAAATCGACGAGGTGGTCGATGCCCGGCGCATCGCCGACGAGCGGTGCAGGAAAGGTGGCGTATCGTTCGATGTCGACCATATCTACGATGACCGCTTCATCATCGAAAGCAACATCGGCGCCCGCGCGATGTATGCCGACGTGGTCGTCGCCGGTGAAGGTGTCCGCTCAGACACCGAGCTTCGCAAGGCTGCGATCGCGGCGACAGCGTTCAATGCCGGCACGCCTCTGCTCTTGGTGCCGAAAACAGGTCGTGCCACCTTGAAGCCGAAAAATGTCCTTCTGGCTTGGAATTCGCGTCCCCAAGCGGCCAGCGCCGCAAAGGCGGCTATCGAGATGCTGAAAGGCGCCGATACTGTCCGCCTCGTCGTCGTCGATCCGGATTCGTCGTACTTCGAGAATGGTGGAGAGCCGGGCGCCGACATGGCGGCCTTCCTGTCGCGCCATGGCGCAAAGGTCGTGGTTGAGCAGATCGCGAGCGGCCAGCGGCCGACGGAAGACGTCATTCGCCAGCATGCGCTCGAACTCGGCTGCGACATGATCGTCATGGGGGCCTATGGCCATTCGCGGCTGCGCGAGCGCGTTTTCGGGGGCGTCACCGCGTCGATCCTGGAGACGTGCGACGTGCCGGTCTTCATGGTGCGGTAAGAGACTGAGCGTCCCAATGATCATTTTGCAATGGGACGCTCATCCCGGTTCACTAGCGTCTCCCGTTATCGTTCAGGCGCCTGTCAGCATGACTTCCTAATCCCCGATGGAGTTCCAGCCAAAAGGAAGCTGACATGAATATCCGTCGCAATATCCTCACCGCGCTCGCTGTCGTCGCAATCACCTCGCCTGCATGGGCCGCGAACACCGTCAAGGTCATAGAAGGTGGCGAAGGCGGCGGTCCGATGACGCTCACACTCGACCACTCCACGATAACGGCTGGAGAAACGACGTTCGTGGTGCACAACGAGGCGGTGACCGAGGAGCACGAAATGGTCCTGGTCAAGCTGAAGTCGGCCGATCAGAAGATCGATGTGATTGCCTCCAAACATCGGGTGGATGAGAAGCAATTGAAAAGTCTCGGCGAAGTATCGGACCTGAAGCCCGGCGCGGACGGGCAGCTGAAGGCGAAACTCGCCCCGGGTTCCTATCTCCTGCTCTGCAACATCAAGGGTCACTACGAGGCGGGAATGCACGCCATGCTGACGGTAACGAAGTAACCGCATCCTCCTGGATTCCATCACACGAAAGAAGGCGAACCACGTCCATGGCTAAGGCCGCATCGCTCTCGTTTTCCCTTCCGCAGCGCGTCTTGCACTGGCTCACAGCGGGGCTCGTCTTCTTCAACCTTCTATTCCCGGACGGCATGAATGCGTGGAACCGGAGCATCAAACAAACCGGTGCGGCGAGCGCCGAACAGGTGGCAAGCGCCAACATCCATGCCTATGCCGGCATTGCGATGCTCGTTCTCGTGGCGGCTCGCCTTTTGCTCCGGCAGATCCAGGGCGTACCGATTGCGCCATCCGAGGAACCACAGATGTTCAAGTTGGTTGCGAAGGTTTCCGAATGGACCCTTTACCTTCTTCTGATCGCAATGCCGGTTACCGGCGCCGCTGCCTACTACCTCGGATTCGAGGGCGCGGGCGACCTTCATGCCGATGTTCTCAAGGCCGCTCTGTGGGCTGTTGTCGGCCTTCATGTCCTCGGCGCGCTGGCGCATCAGTTCTATTGGAAAACGAATGTGCTTCGGCGGATGACGATTGGCTGATCGTCCTTTCCTGTGTTCGGCGGCGACGGCGTGAAGCGCGTTTGTTACATGCCGGCGATGATGGTGTGAGCGGCGAACGCTGCCGCGCCGGCGGTGATCGTGAGGGCGGCAAACGGTTTGCTGAAGGTCGATGGTCCGAGGACGGTTGCGATGCCTGCACGGCATAGGGCATTCGTTGCCATGGCGATAAGGATTGCCTCTCCAATTACGTTGAGCGGCATGTTCCGGCCCACTTGCAGAGCAGCCAGCACGGCGACATCGACATCAACCGTGCCTGTCAATGCGCTTGTGGCCAAAAGCCCGGAACTGCCGAAGCGCGAGACGAGAAGAGCGCTTGCGATGGCAGCTGCCGCGAAAATCGTCGCGAAGATCAGAAGCGGACCGATCTCGAAGGGATTGCTGGCCGGTACGTCCGCGAAGGGCTTGGCCTGCCGCCAATAGAAAATTGCGAGCGCAGACCCGGCGAATACGCTCGCCGCCGTGGCTGCGGCCGGGCCGATGGCAACAATCGCTGCCGGATCGATCAGCAGGATCAGGCCCATCACGCGCAGGATGGACACCGCTGCGCCAAGCGCCGCAGCGCCGGCAAGCGGAAGCGGGTCGGCGGAGCGTTTCGCGGTGCGCGCCAGAACCATGGTGACGGCGGTGGACGAGACGAGGGAGCCGGCAATCGCGCTTAGCACGACGCCCTTGCTCGCTCCGAAGATCCTGACGGCAATGTAGCCGAGGAACGAAAGGCTTGCGGTTAGAACGGTGAAGAACCACACCTTCCAAGGATTAAGCCCTCCCCATGGGTCGATGGTCTCGTCCGGCAGGATCGGCAGGATCACCGCCGTCATGACGGCAAGCATCAACGCAGAGCGCAGTTCCATCCAGGTCAGGCGCTTCAGGAAGCCATGCAGGACGTTCCGACTTGCAAGCGTGGCCGCAAGGGCGGCGCCGCCTGCTGCTGCTGCTTGCGCATCGCCGGTAACCGCCAGGCCGCCGAGCGACAGAACGCCCAGGCCCGCCATGACGGTGGTAACACTATAATCCGAATCTGAACGCGCCTCGCGCAGCTTGAACACGCCCAGCGTCACGGCGAGGCCCAGGAAGCCGATTGCAAACACCATCGGAGAGTTCAGGGTCTGGGCGAGGGCCGCCAGCACGCCGCCAAGCAGTCCCGATATCCCGAGCGTGCGCATGCCGGCGGTTCTGCTGCCCTCGGGAGCCTCCCGCTCCTGCCAGCCCCGTTCGAGCCCGACCAGAAGACCGATCGACAGCGCAAGACCCAATCTGGCTATGAGCGCATCCATTTGCAGAGCCACCGAGAATGAACCAGCCGGCCAAGTCGCGGTGGTCGCTTATTGCATTGTAGAGAAATCGCCGTTGCCGGAATTGATCTTGCGCAAGGCGACAGCACCCATGGTTGGGCTTACTCTCTTTGCATTCTGCGGACAGGAGCAGTGAACGTGTCCCAAACCGACAACGGCCTCTGGCAACGACATTCGAGCATGATCCTTGTCGCCATCGCCGCCGGTGGGTTGGCGATCGGGTTGGTCTTGTCGTGGCAGGCCGCTCGCTACGCGCATCTTGTCTGGAGCGCCGCGACGCTGGCCGTCCTTACGAGTCTGCTCCTCCAGGTTTTCAGTGCATTGCGCCGGGGCGATGTCGGGCTCGATATCGTTGCGGCGCTTTCCATGTCTGCGGCAATCGTATTCGGCGAGCCGCTTGCCGGGAACGTCGTCGGCTTGATGTATGCGGGCGGCCAGTTGCTGGAATCGTTTGCGGAAGGGCGCGCGCGTCGGGAGATGACGGCCCTGATGGGGCGTGTCTCGCATTTTGCGATGCGATACGGTCCTTCCGGGCTCGAGGAGGTCGCGATCTCTCAGGTACAGTCAGGCGACCGGCTGCTGATCCGACAGGGCGAGGTGCTGCCGGTGGACGGGATCGTTTCCGGCGACGGCGCCGCACTGGACATGGCGGCCTTGACGGGAGAGCCTTTGCCGCAGCCCGCTCCACCTGGAACCGAGGTGCTCAGCGGCTCGACCTGCGTGGGCGCGGCCTTCGATCTGGTCGCCAACCGGACGGCGGCCGAAAGCACTTATGCCGGGATCGTCCGGCTGGTCGAGGCCGCGCAGGCGAGCAAGGCGCCCATGGTGCGCATGGCCGACCGTTTCGCGATGGGCTTCCTGGTCCTGACCCTTATCATTGCGGGCGCCGCCTGGTACTTTTCGCAGGATCCGATCCGCGCGCTCGCCGTCCTTGTTGTCGCGACGCCCTGTCCCCTGATCCTTGCCGTACCCGTCGCCATCATTTCCGGCATGTCGAAGGCCGCGGGTATCGGCGTTCTCGTGAAGAACGGCGGCATGCTTGAAATGCTGGCGCGCGTGCAGACGGCGGTTCTCGACAAAACCGGCACGCTCACCCATGGCCAGGCGGCGGTGGTCGATATCAGGACGATGCCGCCCTTTACGTCGGAGGCCGTGCTGAAGGCGGCAGCAAGCCTCGATCAGGCTTCCGGCCATGTCGTCGCCGCTGCGCTGGTCCGTGCGGCCGCCGAAAGGGGCCTGTCTCTTTCGAGGCCAGAGGCTGTGCGGGAAGTGCCCGGCACTGGCATCGAAGGCTATGTCGATGGAAGCCGGATTGTTGTCGGCGGGAGCGCTTTCGTGCAGCGCACGTCGGGCTGCGACGATCCGCATGAATTGATCGCACCCGAAATGCGCGCCTCGATGACTGTGGCCGTCGCCATCGATGGAGTGCTCGCGGGGATGATCGTTCTGAAGGATCAGGTCCGCATGGATGCGCTGCCGGTTCTCGATGAACTCCGCGCCGCCGGTGTTCGAAAGCTCGTGCTGGCTTCCGGCGATCGCAAGGAGATCGCCGAGTCCGTGGGTCGGGTGCTTGGCATGGACAGCGTCCTCGGCGACCTGACGCCGGAAGCCAAGGTCGCGGCCGTCAGGAAGGAGACCGGCAATGGCCCGGTGATGATGGTGGGCGATGGCGTCAACGATGCGCCCGCACTCGCGGCGGCCGATATCGGTGTCGCCATGGGCGCGCGTGGCACGGCCTCATCGTCGGAGGCCGCTGGTGTCGTGCTCCTTGTCGACGAGCTTGCGCCGCTGGCCAAGGCAATTGCGATTGCACGCCGAAGCCGTCGGATCGCGTTGCAGAGTGTGTCGGTGGGACTGACGCTTTCGGTCGGGGCGATGGTTGCCGCGGCATGCGGATATCTCCAGCCTGTCGAAGGTGCGATCCTCCAGGAGGCAATCGACGTGGCCGTGATCCTCAATGCTCTCAGGGCTCTTCGATGATGTGAGGCTGAAAACCCCGCTGGAGTTCTCAGTGCGACATTTCACTTGTTTCGCTCACCGCGTCCCGCCCGCTCATCGCGAGGATTTCGAGTTCGAAGAAGACGTGGGGCGAGGTGGTCACGACGGGTTGCGGCTGAGGCTTGAGTGCGCCTGGCTCCCACCAGTCGAAATCCTTTGCGAGGAGAGCCCAGGCTTTTAGGCGCTCCTCGTGCAGTTCTTCGGTATCGGCAAGCTCATGAAACAGTGCGTCAACGATGACACTCTTCCATTTATGCCGCGTTTCCAAAGCGTCGACGAGCAGACATGCGCGAGGATTGGCGCGCAGGATGTCAAGCTTCTTGCCGGGCGTCGAGAATGCAAAAAGCCGGCTTGCCGAATAGGCATAGCAAATCGGGACGACGTAAGGACTGTCGTTTTCGGCGCAAGCCAGTCGCGCCAGCCGCTGAGCCGCAATCGTCGCTGCGCATTCGTTATGGGTCATTTCGCGGATCATCATCGGCAGTTCCTCCTTCGATCCGTGCGCGGATTGATGTCATTTTCTTCCAATTCGGCTCCCGGAACATTGACGCAAAGCAAATGAACAGTAGCCCTGGTGGCGTCGCCTTAACCTGACGTAGGACGCAATCATTTCTTTGTCCTGAATTTCAGGCTTGGATCGGCAACGCGATCTCACGCCAGGTGGCGCTGGCNGGTGGCGTCGCCTTAACCTGACGTAGGACGCAATCATTTCTTTGTCCTGAATTTCAGGCTTGGATCGGCAACGCGATCTCACGCCAGGTGGCGCTGGCGAGGGCGCGGAGTGGGCGATGATCAGCGGCATTCAGGTGTTTTCGATGAAGTTGGAAAAGATTGGCAATTTGGCCGTGGGTTGAGACGAAACGTTGGCATTGACCTGCCGACTTGAACCGCATCATGCGTCGCTCTCGTCGTCGAACGGGAAGGTGAGAATTTTCTGCGAGGTTGTTGAGCCCTTTGTGCGAACGGTGTTCGATCCCCAGCATGATCTCTCGCTTTGCGGCGGAATAAGAACGCAGCTTGTCTGTCACCATCACGCGCGGCGCAACACCTTGGCTCTTCAACAATTTGCGCATCAGCCGAAGAGCGGCTCCCTTGTTTCTGCGGCTTTGCAGCAGAGCATCGAGAACGTAGCCGTTGGCATCGACGGCGCGCCACAGCCAGTATTTCTTGCCCTTGATCGATACGACCATCTCATCGAGATGCCATTTGTCTGCGAAGTTGCCGATCGACCGCCGCTTGAGTTGGTGGGCGAATTTCAGGCCAAACTTAGTCGTCCATTCTGAGACGGTCTGAAACGAGACGGCAATGCCGCGCTCGGCAAGCAGGTCTTCGAWATCGCGCAGGCTCAGCGGGAACCGGTAATAGAGCCATACCGCATGCGCGATGATCTCGGCTGGAAAGCGGTGGCGTTTGTATCGGGCGGACGCATCGTCAGTCATGCCGATAGACTATTGCCTCGATCCGCACCAGCCGGTTAAGGCGACGCCTCC
>NZ_LMCL01000005.1:0-135881 GCF_001424795.1 Aminobacter sp. DSM 101952
AGCACCAGCCAGTCGAGCGAGACTTTTGCGGTCGAGATGCCGCCGGCCGGCTTGAAGCCGATGAGATAACCGGTCTGCTCGTGATAGGCGCGGATGGCGCGGACCATCGCCAGACCCACCGGCAGCGTCGCGTTGACGCTTTCCTTGCCGGTCGAGGTCTTGATGAAGTCCGCCCCCGCCATCATCGCCACCATCGAGGCCAGCGTGACGTTGCGCAGCGTCGCCAGATCGCCGGTGCCCAAGATGACCTTGAGATGGGCCTCGCCGCAGGCAGCGCGCATCTGCCTGATCTCGTCATGGAGCTCCTGCCACTTCGCCCCGAACACCAGCCCGCGTGGAATGACGACGTCGATCTCGTCGGCACCGTCGGCGACCGACGCCTCGATCTCGGCAAGACGCGTCGACAGCGGCGCCAGGCCATGCGGAAAGGCCGTCGACACCGCAGCGACATGGACGCCCGAGCCCTTCACCACTTCCACGGCAGTGGCGACGAACGGGTGGTAGACCATGCGGAAAGGCCGTCGACACCGCAGCGACATGGACGCCCGAGCCCTTCACCACTTCCACGGCAGTGGCGACGAACGGGTGGTAGACGCAGACCGCCGCCGGCCGGATGATCGTCTCGCCCAGCCCCAGCGCCTCGACAAGATCGCGCCGCAGCGGGTTCAGCGCCTTGGCGCACAACCTGCGCACGCGCTCGTCGGTGTCGTTGGAGTTCAGCGTCGTCAGGTCCATCAGCGAGATCGACCGCAACAGCCACGCCGCCTGGTTGTCCGCCTTGATCGAGCGCCGCCTGGTCAGCGTGCCGACCCGACGCTCAAGTGCGGAACGGTTCACGCAACGCATCGATTCCAGAAAACCAAGATCAAGCGCCATGCCCGGATTGCGCACGATGGCGTGCGTCTCCGCCGCATTCGCCGCCTGCCGGGACGGCAGGGGCATGACAGTTGCCGAGGACTGTGTTTCGGCTTCGCGTGGCTTGCCGCTCATCTGACTGCCTTTCCTCCGGACGCCCTGCAGCGTGACACTCGTCGCGGGGCAACATCTCAGGCGCCGCTTGGCGCGGCGCGACGAAGAATAGCCCGCGGAGCGACGCTCCACGAGCCCCCGAAGCCGGAAGATAGACGAAAAAGCCGAAAGGGTGCAGCGCTGTCGTTGACCGGACGGTCACGGCGTCGGACCGGTCGCCGGCCCGACGAAATCAACAAGCGTCAGCCGACGAAGGCGCGCTCGACGACGAAGGTGCCCGGCTCGTTGAGCGAGCCTTCGACGAAGCCGAGGCTCTCGGCGAGTTCCTTGACGTCCTTCAGCATGTGCATCGAACCGCAGATCATGATGCGGTCGGTTTCGGGATCGAGCTTGTCGATGCCGAGGTCGCTGTGGAACTTGCCCGACGAGATCAGCGCGGTGATGCGGCCCATGCGCTCGGATTCCTCGCGCGTCGTCGAATTGTAGAGCGTCACGCGGCCATGCGTCAGCTCGCCGATCAGCGGATCGTTTTCGAGATTGGCGACGAGTTCCTGCCCGTAGGCCAGTTCGGCGACGTCGCGGCAGGTGTGGGTCAGCACGACCTGCTCGTAGCGTTCATAGGTGTCGGGGTCGCGCAGCAGGCTGGCGAAAGGCGCGATGCCAGTGCCGGTCGAGATCATGAACAGGCGCTTGCCCGGGGTCAGCGCGTCGAGCACCAGCGTGCCGGTCGACTTCTGGCGCATCAGCACGGTGTCGCCGGGCTCGATCTTCTGCAGCTCGGAGGTCAGCGGACCATCCGGCACCTTGATCGAGAAGAATTCGAGCTCGTCGTCCCAGGAGGGGCTAGCCACCGAATAGGCGCGGTAGACCGGCTTCTCGGCATTGGGCAGGCCGATCATGACGAATTCGCCCGAGCGGAAGCGCAGCGACTGCGGCCGGGTGATGCGGAAAGAGAAGAGGCGATCCGTGTAATGCTTCACCGAAACCACAGTTTCGGCATAGACATTGGCAGGGATGGGGAACTGAAGCGGCTTTGCGTCGGCCGTCTTCAGCGCTGCTGCAGTGTTCATCGATCAAACCTCTCGCCCGGCGCGGGCGGCGTTTTGGGACCGGCGCGCTGCGGAAATACAGGCAAATAGTGGGGCCTTGTTCGCCTTATTAATTAGTATACAAATGATATGAGCGTCAAGATTGTGGCATAAAACGCCTTTCTAAACTGGCACATGATCGTAGTCCGGGCTTTTCGGGATTAGTCCATGGACGAGAATATTCCCGCAAAGGCGGGAAATGTCGTGGCGGGGATCGACGTGGGCGGGACCTTCACCGACCTGCTTCTGGTCGACGGCGCGAACGGCGGCGCGGTCCGCATCGCCAAGACGCCGACGACGGTCGAGAACCAGGCCCACGGCGTCATCGCCGCGCTCGACGAGACAGGGTTTCCCATCGCCGGTATCGACCTCATCGTCCACGGCACGACGACCACCACCAATGCCGTGCTGGAACGACGGCTGGCAAAGACCGGCATGATCACGACCCGCGGCTTTCGCGACGTGATCGAGCTCGGGCGCCGCACCCGGCCGCAGCCCTATGGCATGACCGGCAGCTTCGTGCCCGTCATCCCGCGCAACCTCAGGCTCGAGGTCGGCGAGCGCGTCGAGGCCTCGGGGCGCGTGCGCGAACCGCTCGACGAGGACGGCGTGCGGTCAGCGGTGCGCGAGCTGATCGATGCCGGCTGCGAAGCGCTGGTGATCCACTTCCTGCATGCCTATGCCAACCCGGAACACGAGCGCCGCGCCGCCGAGATCGCCGCCGAGACCTGGCCGAACGGCCACATCACGACCGGCCACTCGCTGCTGTCGGAAGCGCGCGAGTTCGAGCGCGGCGTCACCGCCTCCGTCAATGCCGCCGTCCAGCCGATCCTGGAACGTTACGTCGGGCGTCTGCGCGACGAGCTGTCGAGCCGGGGCTATGGCCGCGATTTCCTGATCATGAACGGCAATGGCGGCATGATCTCCGCCCGCTTCGTCACCCGCGAGGCCGCCAAGACCGTGATGTCGGGCCCGGCCTCGGGCGTCATCGCCGCCGCCTATACCGGCCGGCGCGCCGGCTTCGAAAATCTCGTCACCTACGACATGGGCGGCACCTCGACCGACGTGGCGCTGATCCTCGGGGCGGAGCCGGCGGTGTCGAACGAGATCGAGATCGAATATGCGATGCCGATCCATGTACCGATGGTGGCCGTGCACACGGTGGGCGCCGGCGGCGGCTCGATCGCGCGGGTCGATGCCTCCGGGCTGATCCAGGTCGGCCCGGAAAGTGCCGGCGCCAATCCCGGGCCGATCTGCTATGGCCGCGGCGGCACCGAGCCGACGATTACCGACGCCAATCTGGTGCTCGGGCGGCTCGACCCGAAGAAGCTGCTCGCCGTCGACACCCCGGTTACGGTGGGAACCGTGCGCAATATCTTCGAAGACAGGATCGGCAAGGCGACCGGGCTCGACGGGGCTGCCGCCGCCGGGGCGGTGCTGCGGCTCGGCAACATCAGGATGGCGGGCGCCATCCGCATGGTGTCGGTGTCGCGCGGCCACGACCCGCGCGACTTCACGCTGTTTGCCTTCGGCGGCGCGGGACCGCTGCATGCGTCGGCGCTGGCACGCGAACTCGGCCTGCCGCGCGTGCTGGTGCCGGCGCGGCCGGGCATCACCAATGCGCTCGGCTGCGTCGTCGCCGATTTGCGCCACGACTTCGTCAACACGGTCAATCAGCCGGTGGCGACGCTTGACGAAAAGCACGCGCGCGACGTTCTGGCGCGACATCGCGCCGAAGGCGAGGCGCTGATCGCCAAGGAAGCGATCCGGCCGCGAAGCCTCCGCGTCGGCCATTCCGCCGACATGCAGTTCGTCGGGCAGACGCACCTCATCAAGGTGCTGCTGCCATCGGCCGAGGTCGACCGCGCGACGCTGCAGGGTCTATTCGAGAAGGCCTATTTCGCCCGCTTCAAGGTCGAACTGCCGGAAATCCGCGCCAATCTCGTCAACCTCAACACCTCCGTGACCGGAGTTCGGCCCGACATCGACCTCAGCCGGCTGATCGATCCGGCAGGACGGGCGGCGACGCTTGCGGGGGCGCTGCGCGAAGTCAGGCCGGTGTGGTTCGACGGCGGCTGGCGCGACACGCCGATCTATCTCAGGGAGAAGCTGCCGCTCGACGCCGTGATCGACGGGCCGGCCATCCTCGAGCAGATGGACGCAACGACGGTGCTGGAGCCCAGCGACCGGGCGCGGTCGGATAGGGATGGGAACATTGTCGTGGAGGTGGGGAAATGCGTATGAAGTCCCCCTCTCCGTCTCGCTTCGCTCGCCACCTCTCCCCCGCTCCGCGGGGGCGAGGAACCCAAGGTGGAAAAGCGCTGGCGCCAAAGCTGCGATTCCTCTCCCCCGGGCAGGGGGAGAGGTGGTTTGCGCAGCAAACCGGTGAGGGGGTGCTTCAAGCACCCTGCGAAGTCGCAGCATGACCCTCGACGCCATCACCCTGTCCGTCATCCAGGCCGCCCTGCAGCAGACCTGCGACGAGATGGACCTGACCTTTTCGCGCGCGGCGTTCTCGCCCGTCATCGCCGAGGCCAACGACCGTTCCGACGGCATCTACTCCGCCGTCGACGGGTCGCTGATCGCGCAAGGGTCGCAAGGCCTGCCGGTGTTCGTCGGCGTGATGCAGCACTCGACCAGGACCATCATCGAGATGATCGCCGACGGGCGCGTGCTGCCGCCCGAGCCGGGCGACGTCTATGTCGTCAACGACCCCTATCTCGGCGGCACGCATCTGATGGACGTGCGCTTCGCCATGCCGGTTTGGCGCGCCGGAAAGATCTTCTGCTGGCTGTCCAACACTGGCCACTGGCCCGACATCGGCGGCGCGGTGCCGGGCGGGTTTTCCGCCTCGGCGACGGCGGTCGAGCAGGAGGGCCTGCGCCTGCCGCCGGTCAAGCTGTTCAAGAAGGGCGTGATGGACCCCGAGATCTACGCCATCATCTGCTCCAACATCCGGGTCGCCGACCAGCGCATCGGCGATATTCGCGCCCAGGCCGCGGCCCTGCATGTCGGGCAGGACCGGCTGGTGCAGATCCTGGATCGTTACGGCGACGAAACCGTCGTCGAGGCCATCGCCGAGCTGCGCCGGCGTGCGGCTGAACAGATGCGGGCACATATCGCTGCGCTGCCTGACGGCACTTACTTGTCGAAAGCGTTCGTCGATTCCGACGGCGTGGTCGATGCGCTGCTGATCATCGCGCTGTCGGTCGAAAAGGCCGGCGACACGCTGACATTCGACTTCACCGGTTCGTCCAAACCCTGCGCCGGGCCTATGAACAGCGTGCTGGCGACGACGCTGTCGGCGGTCTATCTCGCCATGCGCCACATCTTTCCCGACGTGCCGATCAGCGCCGGCGCCTTCGAGCCTCTCGTCGTCAGGCGCCCCGAAGGCACCTTCCTCGATGCGCGCTATCCGCGACCGGTGTCGGGCTGCGCGGCGGAGGTTTCCCAGCGCATCGCCGAAGCGGTGTTCGCGGCGATGGTGCAGGCCGCGCCTGACAAGGTGACGGCGGCACCGGCAGGATCGAGCGGCAATTTCGCGCTCGGCGGCAACGACCCGGCCCGCGGCCGCGACTATGTCATGTACCAGATCTCGGGCGGCGGCTATGGCGGCAATTCGGGCCATGACGGGCTGTCGAACGGCTGCTCGACCATCGGCATCTCGAAGTCGCCGCCGGTCGAGATCATGGAGCAGGCCTATCCGGTGCTCTATCGCCGATACGCCCTGCGCGAGGCCTCGGGCGGCGCCGGCAGGCAGCGCGGCGGTTTCGGTCTCGCCTACGAGATCGAGCTGTTGCGCGGCGAGGCGCGCGCGTCCTTCGTCATGGACCATGGTCGCGTCGGCCCGCAGGGCGCGCTGGGCGGCAAGGATGGTGCGGTGAACACGGTCACTGTGTTTCGAGACGGCCGGCCGCATGTGCCGCCGCATCTATCGAAAGAACAGGACATTCCGCTCAAGGCCGGCGACCGGGTGCTCGTCGGCACGCCCGGCGGCGGCGGCTATGGCGATCCGTTTTTACGCGACCCGGAATTGGTGCTGCGCGATGTCGGGCTGGGATACTACACCCGCGAGCAGGCGGCGGAAATGTTTGGAGTGGTCATCGGAGATGGCGGCGTGGATGCCGCGGAGACGGATCGGTTGAGGCGACGCTGAAGGCCCCAATTGCCCCCTCATCCCCTCCAGTGACAGGGCGCGACGCGCCCCCTCGCCCCGTTCTTCACGGGGAGAGGTAAGGGTGAGGGGCAATCTTCCAGCGCTTGCGCTGCCCCTCATCTGCCTGCCGGCATCTTCTCCGCGTGAAGAACGGGGAGAAGAACAATCAACCGTGAAGGCGCCCATCATGCCGACGGATTGCTCGCTTCGGCGAAACGAGCCCCGGCAGCCACTCGAGCCGTTGACGGCTACATGCCTGACCCAATCGGCCTCAGCCCAGCGCCTTGCCGTCTTCGCCAAAGCGATAGGTCCGCGCCACGTCGGGCGTGGCGTAGAGCGTGGCACCGGGGCCGGTCTGGTACTCGCCGAACAGACGGATGGTGACCAGTCCGGCCTTCTCCGTTTCGAGGAAGACATTGGTGTCGGCGCCGAGGTGCTCGGCGTGGATGACCGTGCCCTTCCAGGCGCCGGCGGTGTCGCTGACGGCGATGTGCTCGGGGCGGACGCCGACGGTCTTGGCGGTCTCTCCCAACCTGGCGCCGTCGATGAAGTTCATCTTGGGCGAACCGATGAAGCCTGCGACGAACAGGTTCGCCGGCTTGTTGTAGAGCTCCATCGGCGCGCCGACCTGCTCGACGCGGCCGGCATTGAGCACGACGATGCGGTCGGCGAGCGTCATTGCCTCGACCTGGTCGTGGGTGACGTAGATCATCGTCGACTTCAGCCGGTTGTGCAGCTGGGCGATCTCCAGGCGCGTGTTGACGCGCAGCGCCGCATCAAGGTTCGACAGCGGCTCGTCGAACAGGAACAGCTTCGGTTCGCGCACCAGAGCGCGGCCGATGGCGACGCGCTGGCGCTGGCCGCCGGAGAGCTCGGCCGGGCGGCGCTTGAGGTAGGGTTCGAGCGACAGCATGGCCGAGGACGCGGCGATGCGCTGGTCGATCTCGGCGGCCGGCGTACCTGCCTGCTTGAGGCCAAGGCTCATATTGTCGCGCACGGTCAGATGCGGATAGAGCGCGTAGGTCTGGAACACCATGGCGATGCCGCGCTTGGACGGCGGCGCGTTGGTGACCTTTTGGCCGTCGATCAGAACGTCGCCCGACGAGGCGTCCTCGAGGCCGGCGATGATGCGCAGCAGCGTCGACTTTCCGCATCCGGACGGGCCGACGAAGACGACGAACTCACCGTCCTTGACGTCGAGGTCGATGCCCTTCAGCACCTCGACGGGGCCGAAGGATTTCTTGACATTTTCGATCTTGAGCGAACCCACGGGCGGTTTCCTGTCTCTAGAGCTTCACGGGGCGGCCGGTGCGGACGCTTTCGTCCGCAGCCAGGCACACGCGCAGCGATTTGACGGCGTCATCCATGTGACGGGTGAGGTCTATGTCCTCGCGGATGGCCTTCAGCACGAAGGCCTGCTCGCGGTCGCAGAGGCCCTGGTGGCCCGGCTCGTCCTTCATCGACAGGTCTTCATCGGCATGGACGAAATTGCCGTCAGCGCCGAGGTCGGCGCGGTGGACGCGGATCATGCTGGTCTTGGTGTGGGAATCGACGTCGTCCGACTTGGTGGCGGCCTCGTTGACGACGATCGAGACGCTGCCCTTGGGCGAGATGACATCCTTCACGAAGAAGGCGGTCTCCGACATCATCGGGCCCCAGCCGGCCTCGTACCAGCCGACGGAGCCGTCGGCGAACAACACCTGCAGGTGACCGTAGTTGTACATCGCCGGGTCGATCTGGTCGGTCATGCGCAGGCCCATGCCGCGCACCTCGACCGGCTCGGCGTCGGTGATCTGGCACATGACGTCGAGATAGTGCACGCCGCAGTCGACGATCGGCGACGTCGTCTTCATCAGCTGCTTGTGGGTGTCCCACTTGTGGCCGGAAGACTGCTGGTTGAGGTTCATGCGGAAGACATAGGGGCCGCCAAGCGCACGCGCCTCGCCGATCAGCCGCATCCAGGACGGGTGATGGCGCAGGATGTAGCCGATCACCAGTTTGCGGCCATTGGCCTTGGCGGCAGCGACCACGCGCTCGGCGTCGGCGACGGTGGTCGCCAGCGGCTTTTCGAGGAAGACGTGGCAACCCGCCTCCAGCGCCATCACCGCATAGTCGGCATGGCTGTCGGAATAGGTGTTGATCGAGGCGACGTCGGGCTTCAGCTCACGGATCGCACCTTCGAACGAACGCTGGATGCCGTAGCCCGACAGTTCGCCGGGCAGCGGCACGTCGGAACGGTTGACCAGTGTGGCGATCTCGAAACCCGGGTTGTTGTGATAGGCCAGCGCATGGCTGCGGCCCATGTTGCCGAGGCCGGCAACGACGACGCGTAGGGGTTTTTCAGTGCTCACTTGACGGCTCCGGAGGTGATGCCGCGGATCAGCTGCCGCGAGAAGAAGAGATAGAGGACCAGCACCGGCAGGATGGCGAGCGACAGCGCTGCCAGCACGGCGTTCCAGTTGGTGACGAACTGGCCGATGAAGACCTGGGCGCCGAGGGTCACGGTCTTCGTCGCCTCGCCCGGTGCCAGGATCAGCGGAAACCACAAATCGTTCCAGATCGGGATCATGGTGAAGACGGCGACGGTCGCCATGGCCGGGCGAACCAGCGGCAGGACGAGGCGGAAGAAGATGCGGTACTCGGAAAGCCCGTCGATGCGTCCGGCATTCTTGAGGTCGTCCGACACCTGCTTCATGAACTCGGAGAGGATGAAGACGGCCAGCGGCAGGCCTTGCGCGGTGTAGACCAGGATCAGCGCGGTCAGCGTGTTGACCAGCCCCGACGCCACCATCAGCTGCAGGATCGCCACCGTGCCGAGGCGGATCGGGATCATGATGCCGAGGGCCAGATAGAGGCCCATAATGGTGTTGCCCTTGAAGCGATATTCCGACAGCGCAAACGCCGCCATGGCGCCGAACAGCAGCACGAAGAACAGCGAGGCGACGGTGACCGTCAGGCTGTTCTGGAAATACTGGATGAAGTCGCCCTGGGCCATGACGGTGGTGTAGCCGACGAGGTCGAAGGTCTCGGCCGTCGGCAGCGTCAGCGGTGAGCGGAAGATGGCGGCGCGCGACTTGAACGAGTTGACGACGATGACGATCACCGGGAACAGTGCGATGACGGTGTAGGTCAGGAGGATCGCGTGTGTGCCGATGGTGCGCGGCAGGGATGTGGCAGCCTTGCTCATGACGCCCTCAGAACTGGTAGCGGCGCAGCCGCGTCTGGATGAGGAAAAGATAGACGCAGACGCCGGTGAGGATGATGAAGAACATCATCGAGGCGATGGTGGCGCCCATGTTGGGATCGCCCGTCTGCAGCTGGAAGCCGAAGAAGGTGCGGTAGAGGAACGTGCCGAGGATGTCGGTGGCGTAGTTCGGCCCGGCCAGCGCGCCCTGCGCCGAGTAGATCAGGTCGAAGGCGTTGAAATTGCCGACAAAGGTCAGGATCGAGATGATGCCGATCGACGGCAGGATCAGCGGCAGCTTGATCTTCCAGAATTGCGAGAAGCCGGTGACGCCGTCGCATTCGGCGGCCTCGATGACCTCGTCGGGGATCGACAGCATGGCGGCATAGATCAGCATCATCGGGATGCCGACGAATTGCCACACCGAGATCAGGCTGAGCGCGGTGAGCGCGTATTCTTCCTTGCCGAGCCAGGGCACGAACAGGCTCTTGAGCCCGACGAGGTCGAGCAGGTTGGGTGCGACGCCCCAGAGCGGGCTCAGGATCAGCTTCCAGGCGAAGCCGACGATGACGAAGGACAGGATGGTCGGGATGAAGATCGCCGTGCGGTAGAAGGCGGAGAAACGCAGCTTCGGGCTCGACAGCAGCGCGGCAAGCAGGATGCCGATCGGATTCTGCACCAGCATGTGGATGATGAAGAACCAGGTGTTGTTGCCGAGCGCGTTCCAGAACGACGCCGACCAGCGCGGGTCGCCGAACAGGGTGCGGAAATTGTCGAAGCCGGTGAAGACCTGGACGTTGTCGACGCTGCGGAACAGCGAGAGCTGCAACGTGCCGAACAGCGGCAGGATCATCACGGCGGTATAGACCAGGAGGGCCGGCGCGAGGAAGACGGCAATGTGCCAACGCGTCGGTCTCTTGTCCTGGCTATGCTCTAGGCTTTGCTCCGACATCTCATATTCCCTGGTCCGGCCGCGGCGGGCCGTTGATGGTGATAGCGAGGATGGACCCCAGCGGGCTTCCCGCCAATGGCTGTCGGAAGCAGTAGCGCATCTTTGTACGCCGACGTTCAACCCCTGATTTCGAGTCCGCGAGGTTCGAATGTTCGAGGGGTGGGAGAGCGCCGCCGAAGCGGCGCCCTCCCGAGCGAGCATCAAGCCCGCCGCATCTTACTTAGCCGGCTTGTACCAGCTGTCGAGTCCCTTCTGCAGCTCGGCAGCAGCGGCTTCCGGGGTCTCCGTGCCGTTGATGACGTTGGCCGACTTGACCCAGGTCTCGTTTTCGAGGTTCGGCGTGCCGCGCGACAGGACCTGATAGGTCGAGCGGATCGTCGGCTTGCACTTCTCGCGCCAGGAGACGAATTCCTGGGCCAACGGATCTTCCATCTTCACGGCAGCCGAATTCAGGCTGAAGAAGCCCGGCAGCGCGTTGGCATAGATGGTCGCGAAGTCGGGCGAAGCCACCCAAGTCAGGAAGGTCTTGGCAGCGTCGGCGTTCTTGCTCTTGGCGTTGAGGCCGATGCCGATGTCGTTGTGGTCGGAGATGTAGCAGGTGTCGCCGGCCTTCTGGACCGGCGGCGGGAAGGCGCCC
The DNA here is from genome assembly GCF_001424795.1 of Aminobacter sp. DSM 101952. Classification (NCBI taxonomy): domain Bacteria; kingdom Pseudomonadati; phylum Pseudomonadota; class Alphaproteobacteria; order Hyphomicrobiales; family Phyllobacteriaceae; genus Aminobacter; species Aminobacter sp. DSM 101952. The sequence goes on from NZ_LMCL01000005.1 coordinate 10,987, forward strand.
ATCTTGAACTGCGCCTGGGTGTTGAACACCGAGATCTCCCACGAGCCGGCCGGGAAGATCGCAGCGCGGCCAAGCGTGAAGAGGTTCTGGCTGTCGGGATAGCTCTGTGCCTCGAAGCCGTCGCCGAGGTAAGGCTTCCACTTGGCGAGAGTCGTGTAAGGCGCAACCCAGTCGGCGTCGGTCAGCTTCTGCTCGCCCTTGATGAGCGCCAGGCGGCCTTCCTCGCCCTTCCAGTAGTTCGGGCCGATGTTCTGGTAGCCCATGGTCGCGGCTTCCCAGAGATCCTTGGTGCCCATCGCCATCGGGATGTAGGTGCCGTCGGCCTTGATCTTGTCGAGGGCGGCGAAGAATTCTTCTTCGGTCGCCGGCGGCGTGATGCCGAGCTTGTCGAAGGCTTCCTTGTTGTAGATGAAGCCGTGGATGACCGAGGCCATCGGCACGCAGAAGCTGGCCTTGCCGTCGTCGGTCTGCCAGGCGGACTTGGCGACGTCGGAGAAGTTCTCCATGCCGGCAAGGCTGGTCAGGTCGGCGAGCTGGCCCTTCTTGAAGAGCTCGAGCGAGGCGTCGAACGGACGGCAGGTGATCAGGTCACCGGCCGAGCCTGCGTCGAGCTTGGCATTGAGGGCCGCGTTGTACTCGGTTGGAGCCGTCGGCGCGAACACGACCTTGATGCCGGGGTTCTTGGCTTCGAACGCCGGAATGAGCTTCTCCTGCCAGATGGCAAGATCGTCGTTACGCCAGCTTTCGATCGTCAGCGTGGTGTCCTGGGCGAGAGCGATCCCGGCGGAGCCGAGGATGCTGGACGCCATCAGAAGTCCAGTAAGCAACCTGTGTTTCATTTCCATTCTCCCTGTTTACGTTCTCTCGGGCCTCTACTGATGAGAGCCTCTGCTCCCCTCGAGCTTCGACAGAGCGGACCTCAGTTTCTGGTCCGCCCCATCCAGAAGTTGGTTTGCCGCCTCCGGGCTTGCCGCGCCCGAGGCCAAAAGGATCGCCACCTTGACCGAGCCGCCGCTCTCTTCGAGCTGGGTCTTGGCGGTTGGCATGTCGCAGCCGGCAATCGCGGAGACGATGCGCGCGGCGCGCTCGTGCAGCTTGATGTTGTCGGCATGGAGATTGACCATGTAGCCGTCATGGACATGGCCGAGATGAATGGCGACGAGCGTCGACATCATGTTGAGCGCGATCTTCTGCGCCGTGCCCGCGCCCATGCGGGTCGAGCCGGCGACGACTTCCGGCGGCGTGGCCAGCAGGACCGAGATGTCGGCGATGTTGAACATCGGCGCGCCGGCATTGTTGGCGACCGCAACGGTCGCGGCACCGCGGCGCCGGGCTTCTTCGAGCGCGCCGATGGCAAAGGGCGTCGAACCGCTGGCCGAGACGGCGATCAGGCAATCGCCGGCATTCAGCCCGGCGGAAGCGACCTCCCTCACGGCCTGCCCGGCATCGTCTTCCGGCGCACCGGCGAGATTGACCAGGCTGTCGGTGCCGCCGGCAAGCAGGATGACGACGCGGTCGCGCGGGATGCCGTAGGTTCCGGGAAGTTCGAGCGCGTCGGCCAGCGCCATCAGGCCTGAACTGCCGGCAGCGGCATAAACGAGGCGCCCGCCGGACGCGAGGCTGCCGGCGATCCTGGCGGCGGCTTCGGCAATTGCGGGGATGGCGGCATGAACGGCAGCGACGGCCTCGACCTGTGCTGCGGCAAGCAGGCGAAGAACGGATTCAGGCGCCTGGACATCTATGCCCCGGGCATCTTTATGCACCGCTTCGGTACGCGTTGGCGCCATTCTGTCTCTCCCTTTCACCGACAATACCAAAAAAATACCACTTGTCCAGCGGCGTTAACAATTTCCTTTGCTGCAATGCAAGGCAGAACGAAAATCCTATAAAATTCAACAGAAAGCGACCGCCCGACCGGAAGGCGGAATTTAACACTTGGCTATTGGTATTTTATTGGTATTATCAAACCCGAGGAGAAAACGCCGTGGATCTTGTGCTCGGGATAGATGGTGGCGGCACCGGCTGCCGGGCCGCACTGGCCACCGCGACTGGCGACATTCTGGGTCGCGGGCGGGGCGGACCCGCCAATATCCGCACCGACCTCGCAGGCGCCTGTGCCAACATCGTCGACGCCGCCCGCCTGGCATTTGCCGATGCCAGCCGTGATCCCGATCTGATCGGCAAGGCCGATGCCGTGCTTGGCCTCGCCGGCGCCAATGTCGGCGACTACAAGCAGCGGCTCGAAGCGATGCTGCCGTTCCGGAACAGCCGCATCGAAAACGACTCGCTGATCTCGCTCGAAGGCGCGCTCGGCGACCATGACGGCGCCATCGCGGCGCTTGGCACCGGAACCGTCTACCTGGGACGCCAGAAGGGACAGTTCCGCCCGCTCGGCGGCTGGGGCTTCCAGATCGGTGACCTCGGCAGCGGCGCGCGCATCGGCCGCGACCTGCTGCAGGAAACCCTGCTGGTGCATGACAAGATCCATGCCGGCTCGCCCCTGACCGGCATCATTCTCGAGCGCTTCAACAACGACCCCAGCGAGATCGTCGAATTCACCACGACAGCCAAGCCCGCCGACTACGGCGCATTCGCGCCGATGGTGTTCGAGCACGCCGCGAAAGGCGACTTTGTCGGCCAGAAGCTGGTCGAGCGCGCCGTCGCCGACGTCGAGGAAACGCTCGCAGTCTTCGACCTGTCGCCGACCGAGCGGCTGTGCCTGCTCGGCGGGCTCGCCGGTCTCTATGCGCCGCTGCTGTCGCGGCGCTACCGGACGATCATGCATCCGCCGCTGCAGGACGCCCTCGGCGGCGCGGTGGCCATGGCGGTCAGGGTATTCGGCAAGACGGGAGGCGGCCATGGATGATGCCGCCGAGCGGATTTTCGCAGCCCTGCGCGACGTCAGCCAGAGCGGCGCGCCGCTCTATCTGCAGCTCAAGAAGAACATCGAGGATGCCGTCAGGCGCGGGCTGATCGGCCCCGGCGACGCCCTGCCCTCGGAACGCGACATCGCGGCCCAGGCCGACATTTCCCGCGTCACCGTGCGCAAGGCAGTGCAGGACCTGGTCAAGTCCGGCGTGCTGGTGCAGCGCCATGGCTCAGGCACCTTTGTTGCGCCGCGCATGGAGCGGGTCGAGCAGTCGCTGTCGCGGCTGACCTCGTTCACCGAAGACATGGCCCGGCGCGGCATGGCGGCACGCTCGCAATGGCTGGAACGCGGTGTCTATCCGCCCTCTCCCGACGAGATGATGGTGCTGGGCCTGTCGGCGAGCGAGCTCGTGTCGCGGCTGAGCCGCCTGCGCATCGCCGACGAGACACCGCTGGCGATCGAACGCGCGGCAATCTCGGCTTCGGTGCTGCCCGACCCTCGCGAAGTCACGTCCTCGCTCTATGTGGCATTGGGCAAGACCGGCCACCGGCCGGTGCGCGCCGTGCAGCGCATCTCGGCGGTCAATCTCGGCGGCGCCGAGGCCAAGCTCTTGGTCGTTCCGGAAGGCTCGGCCTGCCTGCAGATCGAGCGCATCTCATACCTTGCCAGCGGCAAGGTGATCGAGTTCACCAAGTCGATCTATCGTGGCGACGCCTATGATTTCGTCGCCGAACTAAGGCTACCCGGCCCGGATGGGCAAGAAGGAGACATCGCTTGAACGCGACAACGCACATGCGGCGCGAAATCGCCGAAATCCCCGAGGCGACAGCCCGCCTGCTCGAAGGTTCGGCGACGGAACTGGCCGAGACCGGCGCGCATCTCAAGCGCGCGGCACCGCGCTTCGTCACCACGGTGGCGCGCGGCTCGTCCGACCATGCGGCGTCGTTCCTCAAATATGCCATCGAGCTCAACACCGGCCTTCCCGTCGCGTCCATCGGCCCGTCGATCTCGTCGATCTACGGCGCCAGGCTCAAGCTCGCCGACTCGGCCTGCCTTGCCATCTCGCAGTCGGGCAAGAGCCCCGACATCGTCGCCATGGCGGAAGGCGCCCGCGCAGGCGGCGCGCTGACCATCGCGCTGACCAACACCGCCGGCTCGCCGTTGGCCGAGGCGTCCGACCACGCCATCGACATCCGCGCGGGCGTCGAGAAGAGCGTCGCGGCGACCAAGACCTTCGTCAACTCGGCGGTGGCAGGCCTCGCCGTGCTCGCCAACTGGACCGGCGACGACAAGCTGCTCACGGCGCTCGAGGCCCTGCCGGAGCATTTCGCCAAGGCGGTCGACTGCGACTGGATGGACATTGCCGGAGACCTGACCGATGGCAACTCGCTGTTCATCCTCGGCCGCGGCCCCTCCTTCGCCATCGCCAACGAGGCGGCGCTGAAGTTCAAGGAAACCTGCGCCATGCATGCCGAGTCCTACAGCGCGGCTGAAGTCATGCACGGCCCGCTGGCGCTGGTGCGGCCCGGCTTCCCGGTGCTGGCGCTCGCCGCCCGCGACGCCTCGGAGGCTTCGATCGCGGACGCCGCCGACGGGCTCGCCGGGCGCGGCGCCGCCATCCACATCACCTCGTCGATGGCGAAGAAGGCCAAGGTCCTGCCGCATGTCGCCACCGGCCACCCGCTGACCGACCCGCTGATGTTGATCGCCTCGTTCTACGGCTTCGTCGAGGCCTTTGCCCGCCACCGCGGGCTCGACCCCGACAGCCCGCCCAATCTCAGGAAAGTGACCGAAACGATATGAGCGATCGCTTTGCGATAGCGGCTGCCCGCATCTTCGACGGCGAGGCGTGGCATGACGACGCCGCGCTCGTCGTCGCCGACGGGCTGGTCGAGGGCGTCGTCCGGCGCGATGCCGTGCCGGCCGGCATTGCGGTGACGGAAGGCGGCGCCATGCTCGTGCCCGGCTTCATCGACCTGCAGGTCAATGGCGGCGGCGGGCTGATGCTCAACGACAAGCCCGACGCCGAGACGCTGGCGACGATCTGCAAGGCGCAGATGCCGTTCGGCACGACGGCGGTGCTGCCGACGCTGATCACCGACACCCGCGAGATCACCCGGGCCACCATCGCGGCGGGTGCGGAGGCCGTGGCGCGCAAGATGCCCGGCTTTCTCGGCCTGCACCTCGAGGGCCCGCATCTGTCGCTCAGCCGCAAGGGCGCGCACGATCCCAGGCTGATCCGCCCGATGGACGGCGACGACGAGGCCGCATTGATCGCCGCGCGCAAGACGATGCCGGTGCTGCTGACTACCGTGGCGCCGGAATCGGTGACGGCAGAGCAGGTCAAGACGCTGGCCGCTGCCGGCGTCGTCGTCAGCCTCGGCCACACCGACACCAGCTACCGTACGGCCAAGCAATATGCCGAGGCAGGCGCCACCATGGCGACGCACCTGTTCAACGCGATGAGCCAGATCGGCAATCGCGAGCCCGGGCTCGTCGGCGCCGCGGTCGACATTTCCACCTTCTCGGCCGGGCTGATCGCCGACGGCGTCCACGTCGACCCGGCAGCGATGGCCATCGCGCTCAGGGCCAAGAACGGCCCGGCGCGCATCTTCCTGGTCACCGACGCGATGGCGACCATCGGCACCGACCTCAAATCGTTCACGCTCAACGGCCGCACCATCAAGCGCGAGAACGGCCGCCTGACGCTGGAGGACGGCACGCTTGCCGGCGCCGACCTCGACATGATCTCGGCCATCCGCTTCATGCACGAAAAGATCGGCTACGACCTCGGCGAGGCGATCCGCATGGCCTCGCTCTATCCGGCCGAGGCCGTCGGTCAGGACAAGCGCCTGGGACGGCTCGCGAGGGGTTTTGCCGCCAACGCCGTGCAACTGACAGACGCCCTCGACGTGTCGGGCACCTGGATCGACGGCAACAAGGTGTTCTCGGCTTAAGACAGGGAGTGGGGAGAAGCCCCTTCGCCGTGCCACCTCTCCCCACCGGGTGGGGGCGAGGAAGCCGACCTGATCCAGCGTTGGAGCCGCCCCTCATCCGCCTGCCGGCACCTTCTCCCCGTAATGACGGGGAGAAGGGACAAGCGGCTACGTTGACGCCCCCTCTCCCCGTTCTTCACGGGGAGAGGGTAAGGGTGAGGGGCAAATTCTCTAGATCGCAGCCTTGTCCGCGGCAACCCGGATCGCCTCGATGTTCGCGGCATAGGCCGACGGCCCGCCCTTGAACACGGCGTTGCCGGCGACCAGCACATTGGCACCTGCCGCGGTGACCAGCGGCGCGGTCTCGGGGGTCACGCCACCGTCGATCTCGATGTCGATCGGGCGGTTGCCGATCATCGCCTTGACGCGCTTGACCTTGTCGATGACGGCCGGGATGAAGGCCTGGCCGCCGAAGCCCGGGTTGACCGTCATCAGCAGCACCAGGTCGAGCCGGTCGAGCACGTATTCGATCACCGATTCCGGCGTCGACGGGTTGAGCGACACGCCGGCCTTCTTGCCGAGATTGCGGATCGTCTGCAACGAGCGGTCGAGATGCGGGCCGGCCTCGGCATGCACGGTGATGATGTCACAGCCGGCGTCCGCAAAGGCCGCCAGATACGGATCGGCAGGCTGGATCATCAGGTGGCAATCGAACACCTTGTCGGTGCGGTCGCGGATCGCCTTGATGACGGGCGGGCCGAAGGTGATGTTGGGGACGAAATGGCCGTCCATGACGTCGAGATGGATCCAGTCGGCGCCGGCGGCGACGATGGCCTCGACCTCGTCGCCGAGCTTGGAGAAGTCGGACGACAGCACCGACGGCGCGATCAGGGTCTTGTTGCTCACGTTCAGGCCTTTCGAAAGGGGCAGAGCCGGTTTTCCGGACTGCCTAATATCAGCCGCCGCCCTTGTCGAGCCGAGAATTCCGTCACATCGCCGCTTATCCTGAAAAAGCAGAACCCCGCCGGCGAGGCCGGCGGGGTTCCATCGCGTTCGCTCCGATCACTGCGGAATGATGTTGTTGTTGCTTGGCCGCTGAGGCTGCCTCTGCGGGATCAGGCCACGGAACACATCCGGGTTGATCGGCATGATCTCGAACGTCGGACGCTGGCGCGGGCGGCAGTTCGGATACTGCCCGACCGTGCCGCGCGGGCATTCACGCTCGATGGTCATGCACTGGCCGTTGACCAGCACCTCGCCACGACGGCAGACGGTGTCCTGGCGGTCGGGCACGCAGCGGCCGCGGACGAGGTTGGTCCCTGCCGGGCACTCGACCTGCGCCTTGCGGCATGCGCCGCGGACCAGCTGCGTCCCGCGCGGGCAGATGCAACGCCCGTCCTGGGTCCGGATCTGGCCGGGCAGCAGCTTGCACTGGCGCACCGGCGGCTGGTCCTTGACGCAGCGGCCGTTCCTCAGCTCGGTGCCACGCGGGCAGATGCAGCGTCCGTCCTGCGTCCGGATCTGCCCCGGAAGCAACTTGCACTGACGCACCGGCGGCTGTTCCGGCCGCACGCACTTGCCGTTCGACAGTTCCGTGCCGCGCGGACAGATGCAGCGCCCGTCCTCGGTCCGGATCTGGCCCGGCAGCAGCCGGCATTGCGGCTTGACCGGCGGAACCGGCGTCACCGTGCCGCTATCGGCCACGCACTGGCCGTTGCGGAACGTCGTGCCTTCGGGGCAGACGCAGCGCCCTGCCTGGTTCAGCACCAGGCCTTCCGAGCATTGCGGCTTGTCCTCGTGGTCGATCAGGAAGCGGTGGCAGGCATAGGGGCTGCCGCCAAGGCCGCCCGGAACCGCAGCGCCGCCAGCCAAGTCGAGCCCGCGAACCGGCGTGTCGGGCGGAAGCACGGCGACGCAGTTTTGGGCCGGCGCGGGCTTCGGGAGATTGGCGAGGCGGCCATCGTCCGGGATCACCACCGTCACCCTGTGCACGCGGCTTTCGCCGGCGCCGAGGCTGATGTTGGTGACGCAGGACAGCGGCAGCGTCGCCGGTTCGGGCGTGCAGCCGAAGGGCGGTTCGATCGAGCTGATCGCAACGCCGCCCAGCCGGCCGAGCCCGTCCACGCCGATGGCATCGCCGATGCGGACCGAGCCGTTGAAGGCCGCCGTGCCGCTGTTGGTGATGGTGATCTCGAACGTGCAGGGCTGGCCGGTCTCGCACTGCCGGTCGCCGGTCTTGGCAACCGTCAGCCGCGGACGCTCCGGATGCGGGATGCGCATCGTGGCGCAGGCCTGGTTGTTGGTGAGCACCGCCTCGCCCGGAATCGCCCGCACCTCGCCGCAGTTGCGGATCGTGTCGGACGGATAGTCCGCCGGCACGATGGCGACCACGGAAAGCGGCACCGACGCACCCGGCACGAGTGCCACGCCCGGATGGTCGCAACGGAACTGGCCGGGACCGGCAGGACCGCAGGCCCAGGGCGGGGTCGGGCCGAAGGTCGAGGACGCCGGCGCTCCCGTGGGATAGTCGTCGATCACGGTCAGCGGGCCGACATAGTTTTCGGTACCGTTGTTGTAGACGCGGATCAGGAAGCTGCAGACGCCGTCGGCGCTGCAGGAAACCGAACGCGGGTCCTTGGTGATGCGCAGGTCGACCTTCTTTTCCACGGGCGGACGGCAATCGGGGTCGCCGCGCCTGCAGATCGGGATCGTGGCGCAGGCCTTGTCGTTGTCGGTGCGGCCGAACACCTCGGGCTTGCCGCTCGCCGTGTAGTCGTATTCGGCGCAGTTGCGGATGAAGCGTGCCTCCCAGCCGGGCCCGGGCTTGAAGCCGATCTTGAGATCGACCGACTCGCCGGGATCGAGCGTCGTCGCGGGATGCTCGCAACTCATCGGGCTGGTTGCCGGCAGACAGGTCCAGGGCGCATTGGGCCCGGAATCGATCGTCGCGTTGCCGGGCAATGTCACCTCGTCGAGCACGATCTTGCCGTTGTAGGGGCCGTCGCCGACATTGGTGACGCGGATAGTGAAGTTGCAGCCGCCAAGCACCGTGCAGCGGGCGACGTCGGCGCGCTTCTCGACCTTGATGTCCGGCTGTTTCTCGGGCGGGCACCTGAGATCGGGCGGGATGACGATGTCGACCGTCTGGGTGCAGCACAGGCCGACGCCTCCTTCCGGACCGGCATAGGTCTCGATGCCGGTGACGATCAGATGGACGGCATCGCCAGGGCCCGCGCCCTCGATCTCCCAGTGCAGCACGCCGCCGCCGGGCGGGACGAGTTGCATCGGCGGATCGATGGTGATGCCGGGCGTGGTGGTGCGCAGTTGCACCCAGCGGCCGGCCATCTCGGGTCCGACAGGCATGTTGTAGATGTAGGCGCCGCCACCGGGCACGCAGTCGACATCGCCGGTCTCGACCTTGAAGCATGCCTCCTTGTCGTCCGGGGGAGGCGGCTCGCAGTCGGTGACGTCGATGCGGATCTGGGTCTTCTCGCCGGTGCGGAAATCGCCGTCGTCGGGCTTGGCCGGATCGTGCGAGGGGATCTCGATCGAGCCGGGGCCGGCCGACAGCTTGACGAAGCCCTGGTTGTCTATGACCGCGGGCGCCGGGAAGGCGGCGTGGTCGATCAGGGCGGTGATGCGGATGTCGATGTAGCGTTCGTTGGGTGCGCCAACCCCATCGAGATCGGTCGCCGACAGACGGAAATCGGCAATGGTCGCCGTGTCGTTGGGGTTGGTCGTCGTGCCGATGGCGGCTGCCGGCAGCGGACCGCCGACGGCATCGGTGCCGTCGCCGGAAGCCTGGACGTTGACGATGGTCAGGCCGGCGGCAACCTGGTCGCGGAAATCCATCCGTAAGGTCTTGAGGCCGTTGGCGAAGGCCGGATCGAAGAACTTTTCCGGATTGCCACGGGCACCGAAGCGCAGATTATAGACGACATAGTCGCAATTGCGCTGGACACCCTTCTTGGTGAAGAACGGCACGACGTCGTCATGTCCGGGATGCGGCAGGACGCGGTCGAGCCTCAGTTCGGGCACGATTTCGGGCAACGGCTGGGCGGCTGCCGGCGACAGGGGCATGGCGGCGAGCGCGATCCCTGCCGCCACCAGCCAGCGCGCGCCGCGCCTGGCAAATGACAGGGGTTTCATGATCGTCTCCATGACGGTTGCCTTGCTGTGGCGCGGGACGGGAGCGTGGATGTTCATCTCTCCCTCCCTCACGGTTCGCAGCTTGCGGCGGGCGTTTCGAGCGGCACCACCACCTTGCAGCAAGGGTAGTAGCCGCCCTTGTCGGCGTCGGACTGCTTGTAGAAGCACAGGCCGACATTGACGGTGTCACCGGGGAAGTGGCCGGTCACCCCGATGGTGAACGGCGCGCCTGCCGTCTTGCTCTGCTGCAGCGGTGTGATGCCAACGCCCGGCGTCCTGGAATCGGCCTTGACGGAATCGCCGCCGATGCCTGCAACGTCACGGACATAAAGATCGGCCTCGAGCCCGGCCGGGGTACAGAAATACTCGACCGCCTCGAGGTCGAGGCAGGGCGGGATGTTGCCGGGCGGCGGGAAGGCCGGCGGCCACAGCGGCGTCGGATAGTCGCCCGGATAGGGGATCTGCTCGTAATAGCCGGCGCGGCCCTCGCACGGACGCCAGACCTCGACATCGCCGACATGGCCCTCGACCTCGGGATCCTCGAAGAAGCTGTCGAAATCGGCGAACCACGAGCCAAAAGGCGGAACGTTGGCCGGCTTCACAAGCGCGGCTGAGGTGATCTGCACGCCGTGGACGGCGAGCGGACCGCCAGCGGCAAGCTGGTCGGCCAGGGCCGGATTGTCGCGCAGCTTGTCACCAGTCTTGACGATGGTGTCGGTGCAGGCGTTGGGGTTGATGAAGCCCTGCGCGTCATAGCCATATTGCAGGTCGATGCCGCCGGCCGACCGGCGGTTGCCTTCCGGGAAGCCGACGGCATATTCCTGCGGTACCGGCACCCAGATGCTTTCGGTCGCCGGATCGTCGGGGCTTTCGCGCCAGTAGCGGATGACCTCGCCATCGCCGGTGTCGGCGAACTGGCTGTAGTCGAAGCGGTTCTCGATCTCGCCGCGCTGGGCCAAGTACAGGAAACCCCTGCTGTCGAAGGCGATGTCGGTGACCGGCAGGTCTTCCTCGGCCTCGACCGTCAGCTCCCAGCGCGGGTCGCCGGCGAACTTGCCGTCGCGGGCGATGCCGACCGACCAGATCTCGGCCTTGTCGCCGACCGCGTAGTAGACACGGCCGCCGTGGAAGGCGATGCCCCAGACACGGCGTTCGTCCTGGGTGTAGCCCCAGGTGCCGGGGTCCTCGCTGTCGAAGGCGGCACCGGCGATGTCCATCACCGCGCCGTCGTCGGCCGTCGGCGCCAGCCCGCGGACAGGGCGACCCGTGACGCCGTGGTCGAAGCTGTCGAGCACGGCGCCCGAGGCATCGATGCGGTGGATCAGGCCGGTGTCGAGGTCGGAGGCGAAGAACTGGCGATGGACCTTGTCGAAGGCGACGTCGCCGATGCCGGGTCCGCTGTTGGTGCCGATGTCGGCGAATTTGCTGACGGCGCCCGACATGCCATCGATGCGCCAGATGGTGCCGGGTCCGCCGCCATTCTCCTCGCCGAACTGGCCGGCCATGAAGGTGGCGCCGGCGATGCCGCGGCGCTGGCGCTCGGGACGCCCGTCGTCGTCGGCATCGGGCGTGACGATGCGGATGCCGTGCAGCGAGGTCGCGCCCGCATAGAGGTCGGGCACGCCGGACAGGGTGCCGTCGCGGACGCCGTCGTCATAGGTCAGCGCAAATACCTGGCCGATCTGGCCGGCCAGAACCTCGAAAGGCTGCGGCGTGTTGACGATCTGGCCGGTCGGCGGTCCGCCGAGGGCCGAAACGTCGAAAACGCGCAAGGTCGCGCGCTCGGTGTCGATGAAGGTTTCGTCGACAGGGTCGACGCCGGGCGGCAGCCCTTCCTCGAAGCCGGGAATGACGGTGCCTGAAAAGCCGGTAACCGCCATCGATCCGGGGTTGATGATCCGGGTTTCCTGGGCGCCGGCCGGCGGCACCAGCCAGAGATTGGCGGCAAGCGCCAGCGCCGTCATGCCGGCGTTCAGCGCGAGTGCTCTCAGGCGGGTGCCAGACGGTTCTGATGGACGCGCAGGCGCGCCGGAACCACCACGAAAGCACGGCATGACACCTCTCCCGAGTTGTGTGGAAGAAGGTGCTGGAGCGCATGCGAGAGCGAAGCGCTGATACCCGGCACTTTCCTCCCTTGCAGTCCTGCTATTGTCCCTCGGCGCGACGATACGCCGGGGCTTACCCAGGGTCAATGGAACAAGCCCGAAGCCCAGCGCGTCCACCCTCTCCCTGAGGCGGTGGTCGCGCCGTGCTCCGGGTGCTCGCGGTGACCCGCAACACCTGGTGTCTGTGGTCATTGGGTTTTCCTTTCGTGACACCGCACCACGCGGCGCCTGGACTTTGGTCGCGCCGACGCCCGGAAAGGTTCACCCTGAAAGCCTGCCGCGGAGACCTCATTTTGAGGCAAACGAATGCTCCGCAAACCCTTGAAAAATGGCGATTGAAATCGATTACATTTTCTGGCTATCATCTGCTGCAGTAGTTTTTGCACCGGGAGGAATTCATGAAGAAATTTGCAGCACTGGCGCTCACCACCGTCGCGGCACTGGCCGTGTCGGCGTTCTCGACCCAGGCGGCCGACTACAAGATCGGCCTGTCCAATGGCTGGGTCGGCTCGGAGTGGCGGACCCAGATGATCGAACAGGCACAGGCAGCGGCTGCGGCCTGGAAGGAAAAGGGCGTCAATGTCGAGGTCGTGGTGCAGAGCGCCAATGTCGACGTGCCCGGCCAGATCGCACACGTCCGTAACTTCATCAGCGAAGGCGTCAACGCCATCATCATCAACCCGAACAGCCCGACGGCGTTCGATCCGGTGTTTGCCCAGGCCAAGGAAGCCGGCATCCTGGTGATCTCGACCGACGCCGAAGTGTCGTCGCCCGACGCCACCTATGTCGGCATCGACCAGAAGGCATGGGGCGCGGCAGGCGCCAAGTGGCTCGCCGAAACGCTCGGCGGCAAGGGCAACGTCGTCGCCATCAACGGCGTCGCCGGCCATCCCGCCAACGAGATGCGAGTCGCCGGCTACAAGGAAGTGTTCGGCCAGTATCCCGACATCAAGATCGTCAACGAAGTGAACGCCAACTGGGACCAGGCGCAGGGCCAGCAGGCCATGCAGAACCTGCTCGCCACCAACCCCGACATCAACGGCGTCTGGGTGCAGGACGGCATGGCGGCGGGTGCCTGGAAGTCGATCATCGACGCCAACAAGCAGTCGTCGATCGCCGCCACCGGCGAGATCCGCAAGGACTTCATCGACCTGTGGGTCAAGGACAAGCTGAACTCGGGCGCTTCGGTCAACCCTCCCGGCGTCATGGCTTCGGCGCTCAACGTCGCCGTGCTGATGCTTGAAGGCAAGGAACTGAAGGAGCCGGCAACGGCTGGCCAGTACAAGAACGCCATGTACCTGCCGATCCCCTTCATCGACAGCAAGAACGTCGAGCAGGTCGCCAAGGAGCTCGACGGCAAGCCGGGCTACTTCTCCTACACCAGCCAGCTTTCGATCGCAGACGCCGAGGCGCTGTTCAAGTAAGCTTCATCCCACCAGTGGGGACGCGCGCCTCGAAAAGCCGCGCGTTCCCCGACCGACGAAGCACCGGAAAGCCACCACAATGTCGAAACTCATCATGCGCGGCGTAAGCAAGGCTTACGGCGCCACCCTGGCCTTGCGCCGCGGCGACCTGACGGTCGAAGCCGGCGAAGTGCATGTGCTGATCGGCTCCAACGGCTCGGGCAAGAGCACGCTGTGCAAGGTGCTGGCCGGCAGCGTGCGGCCCGACGGTGGCGAGATCCTGATCGACGGCAAGCCGGTGACCATCACCGGCCCGCATGCGGCGCGCGAGCATGGCATCGGCATCTTCTACCAGGAGCTCAGCCTGGCCGGGCACAGGACGGTGGCGGAAAACATCTGCCTGCCCGACATGCCGGGTGGCATCTTCGTCGACCGCAAGGCGCTGGAGACCCGCGCCGCACGATACATCGCGCTGTTCGACACGGTCGCCGGCGAAGGCTTTTCGGCGGAAGCGGTGGTGGAAAACCTGCGCGCCGACCAGCGCCAACTGGTCGAGATCATGAAGGCACTGGCGACCGAAGCGCCGATCACCATCTTCGACGAACCGACCTCGGCGCTCGACCGGGCCCAGGTCGACCGCTTCTTCGAAATCCTGCGCGACCTGAAGGCTGGGGGCCGCAGCATCATCTTCATCTCGCACCGCATGGACGAGATCTTCGCCATCGGCGACCGCGTCACCGTCATCCGCGACGGCGAGACGGTGGGCACCGAAAACATCGCCGACACCAACCCGGCAGCCGTGATCCGGCTGATGGTCGGCGGCCAGGACGAGCTCGCCGCCGGCGCCAGCGCGCCGCCGGCAGCGGCGACCGACCGCAAGGCGGCCGTGCTCAAGGCCGAGAACTTTTCCGGCAAGGGCTTTGCCAATGTCAGCTTCGAGGTCGCCCGGGGCGAGATCCTCGGCTTCGGCGGCCTGCACGGCCAGGGCCAGTCAGCGGTGCTGCGCGCCATCTTCGGCGCCAATCCCGCGGCGGGCGGCACGATCACCCTCGGCGGCTCGGCCTTCGCGCCGTCCAACCCGCGCAACGCTATCCGGCGCGGCCTCGCCTATGTCTCCGGCGACCGCAGCCGCGACGGCGTCATCCAGGGCCGGCCGATCATCGAGAACGCGACGCCGATCCACTATCTCCGGCAGAAGCTGAAGCTGGCCCGGCCGGCAGCGCTCGCGGCGCGGGTGAAGCCGGCGCTCGAGGCGCTGCACACCAAGTTCGGCGGGCTCAGCCATCCCATCAATTCGCTGTCGGGCGGCAACCAGCAGAAGATCGTCATCGCCCGCTGGCTGATCGACCGGCCCGACGTGCTGTTGCTCGACGACCCGACCAAGGGCATCGACCTGTCGGCCAAGGCGGACCTGTTTGCGCTGATCCGCAAGCTCGCCGAAGAGGGCATGGGCATCGTGCTCTACTCCTCGGAAGACGCCGAACTGCTCAACAATGCCGACCGCATCCTCGTCTTCAACGGCGGGTCGGTGCGGCGCGAACTCATCGGCGCAGACCGCACGCGCTACAATCTCTACCAGGCAGCTTACGAGGCCGCGTGATGACGACCGCGACCCTTTCCACGCAAAAGCCAGGCGGCGGGCTCAAGCGCCTCGTCGAACGCCATCCGTTCCTGCCGGCGCTGCTGATCGCGCTGGTGCTGCTGGCGCTCAACGGCCTCTACCAGCCGCGCAGCGTCAGCTTCATCGGCATCACCGGCCTGACCAAGACCTATCTGGCGCTGATGATGCTCGCCATCGCCCAGACCTATGTCGTCTATGCCGGCGACATCGACCTGTCGGTCGGGGCCATCGTCTCGCTGGTCAATGTCGTCATCGTCGTGCTGATGGAAAAGATGGGCGGCAGCGGCTTTTCGGTTGTCGTGGCCCTCGGCGTCGGCCTGCTCACCGGGCTTGCCTGCGGCATCGTCAACGGCATCGTGGTGGCCGCACTGCGTCTGCAGGCGATCGTCGCCACCTTCGCCACCTCGATCTTCTTCACCGGGCTGGCGCTCTACGTCATGCCGGTCGCCGGAACCCCGGCGCCCGCCGCCTTCTGGCGCACCTATGGCGGCCGCTTCTTCGAGGTCCCGTTCGTGTTCTACGCCGTCGTGGTGCTGGCCATCATGCTCTACGTGCTGGCCCGCACCCGCCTCGCCACCCAGCTCCTCGCCGTCGGCGACGACGCGCAGGCGGCCTTCCAGAGCGGCCTGCCGGTCACGAAAATCCGCATCCAGGGCTACGCGCTGTGCGGCCTGTTCGCAGCACTCGCCGCCTTCTGCATCACCGGCGACACAGCCAGCGGCGACCCGCTGGTCGGCGGCAAGATGACCCTGTTCTCGGTGGCGGCGGTGGTGCTCGGCGGCAGCGCATTGTCGGGCGGCTTCGGCACCGTCGTCGGCTCGATCATCGGGGCGCTGATCATCGGCCTGATCAACTCGCTGGTGTTCTTCGTCGGCACGCCGTCCGAATGGCAGAACCTGGTCCAGGGCCTCGCCATCCTGGTGGCGCTGATGGCCGGCGTCCTCGTCGGCCGGAGGGCACGCGCATGACCGCCACGACCCAGACCCCGGCCAAGGCGCCCGCGCCCTCGCCCGTGCTGACCTTCCTCAAGCAGCCGCTGGTGGTGGCGCTGATCCTGATCGCGGCGCTGCTGATCCTCGGCGAAGTGCTGTCGCCCGGCTTCGCCTCGGCCCAGCAGATCCTGCGCCTGCTGATCGTCGCCGCCCTGCTCGGCATCGTCGCCGCGGGCCAGAACCTCGTCATCCTCGGCGGCCGCGAGGGCATCGACCTGTCGGTCGGCGGCGTCATATCGCTCTCGGCCATCATCGCCGGCAACGTCATGAACGGTGCCGACAGCGCCATCGTGCCGGCGGTGCTCGCCTGCATGGCGGCCGGCGCCTTCATCGGCCTGATCAACGGCATGGGCGTCACGCTGCTGCGCATCCCGCCGCTGGTGATGACGCTCGGCATGCTCGGCGTGCTGCAGGGCCTGTTGGTCGTCGTCCGCAACGGCATCCCCTCGGGCTTCGCCGCGCCCGGCCTGTCGCGCTTCGTCACCCAGCCCTTCCTGCTCGGCCTGCCCGGCATCATCTGGCTGTGGGTGGCGATCGGGCTGCTGATGGCCTTCATGCTGACCCGCACCGTCTACGGCCACCGCATCTACGCCATCGGCTCCAATGAGCAGGCCGCCTACATGGCCGGCGTGCCGGTCCGGGCGATGCGCATCTCGCTGTTCATGCTGTCGGGCGTGTTCGCCGCCATCACCGGCATCTGCCTGCTCGGCTATTCCGGTTCGTCCTTCGCCAATGTCGGCGAGCAGTACATGCTGGCCTCGATCATCGCCGTCGTCTTCGGCGGCACGCCGCTGTCCGGCGGCAAGGGCGGCTACACCGGCACCATGGCGGGCGCGCTTCTGCTGGTTATCCTGCAGGGCATCCTGACCACGGTCCACATCGACGAATCCGGCCGGCAGATGGTGTTCGGCGCCACGCTGCTGCTGCTGATGCTGTTCTACGGACGCGGGCGGGCGATGCGCGGATGAACGAGCGGCCCAAGATCAAGGACATCGCCGAACGGCTCGGCGTCTCCGCCGCCACCGTGTCGCGCGCGCTCTCCGACAGCGGGCTGGTGGCCGAACCGACGCTCAGCCGCATCCGCGAGGTCGCCCGCGAGATGAACTACCGGCCCAATGTCAGTGCGCGCAACCTGCGCACGCAACGCGCCATGGCCGTGCTGATGGTGGTCCGCGACGTCGGCAACCCGTTCTATCTCGAGATCCTGAAGGGCGTCGAAGCCACCGCCCGGGCCGCCGGCTATTCCGTCCTGATGGGCAACACCGAAAACGACTCCGACCGCGAGGTCGAGTATTTCGACATGCTGCGCGACGGCCATGCCGACGGCATGATCCTGATGACCGGCAAGCTGCCGGCGCGCGATGGCTTTGTCGATTCGGTCGCCGACGCGCCCATCGTGGTGGCGCTGGAGGAGATCCGCGACGCCGGCTTCCCCCATGTCATGATCGACAACGAAGGTGCCGCGCGAGACGCCGTCGAGCACCTGATCGGGCTCGGCCACAAGCGCATCGCCCACGTCTCGGGCCCGGTGCCGGAGATCATGAGCGTCAGCCGCCGCAACGGCTACCGCGCCGCCATGCAGGCCGCCGGGCTCGCCATCCCGGACGGCTACGAGCCGGTCGGCGACTACCTGCTGCACACCGGCCAGCGGCTCTGCCGGGAGCTGTTCGAGCTGCCGCAACCGCCGACGGCGATCTTCGTCGCCAACGACGAAATGGCCTTCGGCGTGATCCATGAACTGCGCCGCCTCGGGCTCGACGTGCCGGGAGACGTCTCCGTCGTCGGCTTCGACGATCTGTTCCTGAGCGAGGCCTTCTACCCGCCGCTGACCACCGTCAGCCAGCCGCGCACCGAGATCGGCCGCGCCGCCATGAACATGCTGCTCGACATGCTGGCCGGCGGGCTGACGCCGCGCAAGCCGGCCATGCTGCCGACGACGCTGAAGGTGCGCGGCACCACGGCGCCGGCGCCGAAATGACATCAGACATTCAGGAAAATGAGGGATCGACCATGACCGGATTGCCCAAACAGCGGCTGCGCGTCGGCTTCGTCGGAAGCGGCTTCATCGCGGAATTCCACCTCAGGGGCATGCTCGGCGTGCGCAATGTCGACGTCACCGGCGTCTTCAGCCGCAAGGCCGAGAACCGCGCCCGGTTTGCCGCCCGCGTCGCCGAGCTCGGCCTCGGCGAATGCACCAGCCATGACAGCCTGGAGTCGTTGGTCAATGCCGGCGACGTCGACGCGATCTGGATTCTCTCGCCCAACTACACCCGCCTCGACGTAATGCGCACGCTGCACGCCCAGGTGAAGGCAGGCCGCAGCAAGGTCATCGCCGTCGCCTGCGAGAAGCCGCTCGCCCGCACCATCGCCGAAGCGCGCGAGATGCTGCGCCTCGCCGAAGACGCCGGCCTCAACCACGGCTATCTCGAAAACCAGGTGTTCTGCACCCCGGTCATCCGCGGCAAGGACATCATCTGGCGACGTGCCGCGTCGGCCACCGGCCGGCCCTACCTGGCGCGCGCCGCCGAGGAGCATTCCGGCCCGCACGAGCCGTGGTTCTGGCAGGGCGACAAGCAGGGCGGCGGCGTACTCTCCGACATGATGTGCCACAGCGTCGAGGTGGCGCGGCACCTGCTGACCAAGCCAGGTGCCGAGCGCAAGTCGCTGACCATCAAGCAGGTCAGCGGCACCGTCGCCAACCTCAAATGGACGCGGCCCAACTATGCCGACCAGCTCCGGAAGCGCTTCGGCACCGAAGTCGACTACCGCAACCGCCCGTCCGAGGATTTCGCCCGCGGCACGATCCTGCTCGAGGACGAGGACGGCAACGAGCTGGTGATCGAAGCGACGACCTCATGGGCCTATGTCGGCGCCGGGCTGCGCATCCAGCTCGAACTGCTCGGGCCGGAATATGCGATGGAGTTCAACTCACTCAACACCGGCCTCAAGGTGTTCATGTCGCGCGAGGTCAAGGGCGCCGAAGGCGAGGACCTGGTCGAAAAGCAGAACGCCGAGCAGGGCCTGATGCCGGTTCTTGAAGACGAAGCCGGCATCTACGGCTATACCGACGAGAATCGTCACATGGTGGAGTGCTTCCGCAAGGGCGAGAAGCCGATCGAAACCTTCGACGACGGGCTTGCGGTGGTCGAGATCCTGATGGGGCTCTATCGCTCTGCCGAGATCAACGGAACGGTCAGCTTCCCTGCCCCCGAACTCGAAGACTATGTGCCGGTGGTGGCGCGCACCGGCGCGTGACCGACACTGACATACCGGCGTCCGCTCCCATCGGGGCGGCCGCTGCCATTGCATAGGCAGGACTTATGACCGTTCCGACGCTGCTCGTTCTCGGCAATGTCAATGTCGACCTGGTGCTCGGCGAGGTCGACGGCTGGCCCGCCGTCGGCACCGAAGTGGTCGTCGACCGCTCCGAGATGCGTCCGGGCGGCTCCGCCGGCAACACAGCGCTTGCGCTCGCCGGCATGGGCGAAAACCATCTGATGATCGCATCCGTCGGCAACGACCCCAACGGAGCGTGGCTGAGCGGGCAGTTCGACGCCGCCTCCTGCGAATGGATCGTCGAGCCCTGCGATACGACGCTGACGGTCGGCATCGTCCACAAGGGCGGCGACCGGGTGTTCTTCACCACGCCGGGACACCTGCAGCGCGCCAGCCTCGAAGACCTGATCGAGAGGCTGCCGCAGGCGCCGGGCGACAATGCCCTGGCGCTGATCTCCGGCGGACACCTGATGCCGCGCATCGAGGCCGGCACGACGACCCTGCTCGAGGCGCTGTCGGCCAAGGGCTGGCGCACCGCCATCGATCCCGGCTGGCCGCCGGTCGGCTGGACCGAGGCGAACAAGCGGCAGGTCAATGCCTGGATCGCTGCGGCCGACATCTCGCTGATCAATGCCGAGGAGGCCAAGGGGCTGGCCGGCATCGACGATCTCGACGCCGCGACCGCCTTGCTCGTCGGCCAGATCGGCGCCGCGCACACGCTGGTGGTCAAGGACGGCGCGCAGGGTGCCCATGCCTTTGCCGGCGGCGCGCATTTTCATGCGCCATCGCCGAGGGTCGAGGTCATCGACACCGTCGGCGCCGGCGACACGTTCAATGCCGCCTTCCTCGCGTCCCTTGCCAGGGGCGGCTCGCTCGGTGCTGCCCTTGCGCGCGGCGTCGAGACGGCGGCCCGTGCGATCTCGACCTTCCCGCGGCGCTACAGCGCCTGACACGCTGCCAGCAAGAGCCTGGGCGCCGCAACGGGCACGGCCACCGCGGGCCCAGGACCCGTTCGACCAGAGTCGTCAAATCGCTCGAAGCACGTTATATTTTGACATGGTGAAGGTCGCGGTTTTGGTGTGACCACTCATGCTGAACCCGGGCCGCGACCCACCCCAAAGGAGGAGTGGTCATGGCAAGCTTCCATGTGTACGCAGGCGCCACCAATACGCTCGAGCATCCCGCCATCCGCCGGATAACGGTCGCGGACGTGTTTGACGCCTTGCGCCGCGGCTTCGACGATTTTTGGGACAAGCCGTCGCATTACGTTTTCCTGTGTCTGATCTACCCGATCGTCGGCGTGTTTCTGATCACATGGACATCGGGCGGCAACGCCCTGCAGCTCATTTTCCCGCTGATGTCGGGCTTCGCCTTGCTCGGGCCCTTCGCCGGAATCGGGCTGTACGAGATCAGCCGAAGGCGCGAGCAAAACCTCGACACGTCCTGGAGGCATGCCTTCGACGTCAGGCTTTCGCCGGCCATTCCTGCAATGGTGGCGATCGGCATCATGCTGCTCGTGCTGTTCGTCGCATGGCTCCTGGTCGCGCAGGGGCTGTACGCATGGCTTTACGGAGCGGACGCCCCGCAGTCGACCGCAGCGTTCTTCGAGGATCTCTTCACCACCCAGCGCGGCTGGACGCTGATCGTGCTCGGCAATCTGATCGGATTCCTGTTCGCCCTGGTGGTGCTCTGCACCACCGTCGTCGCCTTTCCACTGCTGCTCGACTGCGATGTCGGCGCCTATGCCGCGGTCGAGACCTCGGTACGGGCAGTGCAGAGCAATCCGGTGCCGATGCTGCTGTGGGGCCTGATCGTCGCGGTGGCGCTGCTGATCGGGTCGCTGCCGTTCCTGGCAGGCCTCGCAGTCGTCATCCCGGTCCTCGGCCATGCGACGTGGCACCTCTATCGCAAGGTCGTCGACGTGCCGGCCGACAAGAAAACGCCCCTGCCACCTGCCAACACCGAACGGGACGATCGACACTTCCCATATTGGCTTCGCTGGTAGCCGAGGAAGCCAGGCAACGCACCAGCCGCGCGGGCGACTCGCCCGCGCGGCTGGTGCGAAAGCCGATCAGGCCGACATGCCGTTGCGCGGGAGGCTCTCGGCCGACAGCCGGTCGAGATGCATGCGGATATGGGCCGCTTCGGCGGCGGTGTTGGCGAGCGCGATGGCCCGGCCGAACGCCTCGCGCGCGTCCTCGGCACGTCCGAGCTGCATCAACAGCCCGCCCTTGACGCCGAAGAAGTGGAAGTAGCCCGCGAGCTTGGGTTCCAGCGGCTCGATCAGCTTGAGCGCAGCTTCCGGGCCGCGCAGCTTGGCATAGGCGACGGCCCGGTTGAGCGTGACGACAGGCGATGGCGTCATCGATTCCAGCACCGAATAGAGCAGGTCGATCTCGGCCCAGTCGGTGTCCTCGGGGCGGGCGGCGCGGGCGTGCAGCGCCGCGATCGCCGCCTGGATCTGGTAGGGACCGGAGCGGCGATGGCGCATCGCCTTGTCGATCAGCGCCAGGCCTTCGTCGATCAGGGCCCGGTTCCACAGGCTGCGGTCCTGGTCGTCCATCAGCACAAGTTCGCCATCGGCATCGAAGCGGGCGGCGGCACGGGCGTGCTGCAGCAGGAGCAGCGCCGTCAGCCCCATCACCTCGGGCTCGGTCTGGAACAGGCGCAGCAGCAGCCGCGCCAGCCTGATCGCCTCCTCGCAGAGAGGCGCGCGGTTGGCGATCTCGGTGGCGCCCGCCGAATAGCCCTCGTTGAAGACGAGGTAGACCATGGCCAGCACCGCCGCCAGCCGCTCCGAGCGCTCGACCGGCCCCGGCGCCTCGAACGGCACCTCGGCATTGGCGATGCGCGCCTTGGCCCGGGTGATGCGCTGCTCCATGGCACTTTCGCCGACCAGGAAGGCGCGGGCGATCTGCTTGACCGGAATGCCCGAGACGATGCGCAGGGCGAGCGCGATCTGCTGCGTCGCCGGCAGGTCGGGATGGCAGCAGATGAACAGCAGCCGCAGGATGTCGTCGCGGTAGTGCGCGCCGTCGAGGCGTTCGACGACCGCACTCTCGACGTCGTCGAGGTCGGAGATCGTTTCCTCGGGCGGCATCGGCGCCTGCTTGTTGCGGCGGCGGGCGGCATCGATGCCGGAGTTGCGGCCGACAAAGATCAGCCAGGCGGCCGGATCGCGCGGCGGTCCGTTCTTCGGCCAGGTGCGCAGGGCGCGCAGGCAGGCCTCCTGGAACGCTTCTTCCGCGGTGTCGAGGTCGCGGAAATAGCGCAGCAGGGCTGCCACGGCCTGCGGCCGGGCCGAAGACAATGCCGTGTTGATCCAGGCCGGGTCGGTCATGCTACCTCTCGAGGGGCGAAAAAGGCGCTTATCGGCCGAAGCTCGTAGGAGCCGCCGCCGGGATTGGCCTCGGCCAGGTCCTTGGCGACATCGACCGCTTCGTCGAGGGTTGCGCAGTCGACGACGTAGAAGCCGAGGAACTGTTCCTTGGTTTCGGCGAAGGGACCGTCGATGACCAGCGGTTCGTCCCTTGTCTTGCGCAGGGTCGTGGCCGCCGTGGTCGGCATCAGCCGCGCCACCGGTCCGAGCCTGCCCTGGTCGCGAAGCTTGCCGGTCACCACCTGAAGGCGCGCCATCACCTCGTCGTCCTGTTCCTTCGACCAGGCGCAGACCACGTCTTCGTTGTTGTAGCAGAGGATCGCATAGA
Source organism: Aminobacter sp. DSM 101952 (assembly GCF_001424795.1). Taxonomy (NCBI): domain Bacteria; kingdom Pseudomonadati; phylum Pseudomonadota; class Alphaproteobacteria; order Hyphomicrobiales; family Phyllobacteriaceae; genus Aminobacter; species Aminobacter sp. DSM 101952. The sequence goes on from NZ_LMCL01000005.1 coordinate 34,045, forward strand.
GCATCGGTTCGGTTCCTTCATGTCTAGGACGCGCGAGTATGCGCAATTCCGACATGGCGTCGGCATTTTTTTTGCGCCATCGGGAACGGGGGCCTTCGTCCGTCATGACGGCTTGTGAAAAACCGGGAGAGGTGCAGATATGGCGTCGGTCTGGCGCGCGCAAGGCGCCCATAATGTTGGAGGACGCGCGATGAAGAACGCCGAAATCTCACAACGCAAGACGCAGACCATCGCCCGCGGCGTCGGCATGACGACGCAGGTCTATGCCGACCGGGCCGAGAACTCCGAGATCTGGGACGTCGAGGGCCGCCGCTACATCGACTTCTCTTCCGGCATCGCCGTGGTCAATACCGGCCACCGTCACCCGCGCGTCATCGAAGCCGTAAAGGCCCAGCTCGACCGTTTCACCCACACCTGCCACCAGGTCGTGCCCTATGAGAGCTATGTCCGGCTCGGCGAAAGGCTGAACGCCATCGCCCCGATGAAGGGCGACAAGCGCACCGTCTTCGTCACCACGGGCGCCGAGGCGGTGGAGAACGCGATCAAGATCGCCCGCAACGCGACCGGCCGCCAGGCCGTCATCGCCTTTGCCGGCGGCTTCCACGGCCGCACCTTCATGGGCATGGCGCTGACCGGCAAGGTACAGCCCTACAAGGCCGGCTTCGGCGCGATGCCGGGCGACGTGTTCCACGCGCCCTTCCCGGTGCCGCTGCATGGCGTGACGGTGGCCGATGCGCTCGCAGCGCTCGACCGGCTGTTCAAGGCCGATGTCGACCCGGCCCGCGTCGCTGCCATCATCATCGAGCCGGTCCAGGGCGAAGGCGGCTTCTACGAGGTGCCGCGCGACTTCATGACGGCGCTGCGCAAGATCTGCGACCAGCATGGTATGCTCCTGATCGCCGACGAGGTACAGACCGGCTTTGCCCGCACCGGCAAGATGTTCGCCATGGACCACCATGACGTCGCGCCCGACCTGATGACGATGGCGAAAAGCCTCGCCGGCGGTTTTCCGCTGGCGGCGGTGACGGGACGGGCCGAACTGATGGACGCGCCCAATCCCGGCGGCCTCGGCGGCACCTATGGCGGCAGCCCGATCGGCATTGCCGCAGCGCACGCCGTGCTCGACATCATCGAGGACGAGAACCTCTGCGACCGCGCCAATCAGCTCGGCGCGCGGCTCAAGCAGCGGCTGGAATCACTGCGCGACGACGTCCCGGAGATCGCCGACATCCGCGGCCCTGGCTTCATGAACGCCGTCGAGTTCAACGATGCCAAGACCAGGATGCCCTCGGCGGAGTTCACCAATGCGGTGCGGCTCAAGGCGCAGGAAAAGGGCCTGATCCTGCTTACCTGCGGCGTCCACGGCAACGTCATCCGTTTCCTCGCGCCGATCACCATCCAGGACGAGGTGATGACCGAGGCGCTGGACATTCTGGAAGCGTCGATCCGGGACGTGCGGGCGGGGTGACGCTGCCCCGACGCGGGTAGCATCGCCCCTCACCCTTACCTTCTCCCCCGTGAGCGACGAGGAGAGAGGGTCGCCAGCGTTGCGGCCAGCCCCCGCCTGCATCGATGAGACTGGGGCGCGCAACGACTCAGTAGCCCTCATGGTGAGCCTGTCGAACCACGAGGGCGCCAGGCCACCTGCTGCATGCCAAAACCCCATGGTTCGACAGGCTCACCATGAGGTTTTGGGGAGCCCTTCGACCACGGCAGTCGTATCAGGGCAGCGCAAAGAACGGAAAAACTATCCCGCAGCTAACGCCGCAAGTGCCGCCTTCAACGCCTCGGCGCCACCCGCGACCTGCTCCGCCGTCGGCGAGAAGCCGAGGCCGAGCATCTTGCGGCCGAGCATGTGGTCGGCTGGGCGGTTGACGGATTCGATCGCTGCCAGCCGGTCGCCGATGAAATGGAACACCGAGAAGCGGTTCTCGGCCGGGTCTCCCGACAGCATCTGGCGGTCGCTGCCGGCGGTCAGGCCGACCATCTGCAGCTTCATGTCGCCGATGTCGGACCAGAACCACGGCACGGCGCCATAGTCGCCGCCATGGCCAACGATGGTGCGGGCGGCGAGCTTCGACTGGTCGGTGGCGTTCTGCACCGATTCCAGGCGCACGTCGCCACCGGTCTGCCAGTGGCGATAGCTGGCATTGTCGCCCACCGCCAGGATGTTGGCGACCGAACTGCGCATGGCGCCGTCGACGCGAATGCCGTTGGCGATGGTCAGGCCGGCGGTCCCGGCAAGCTCGACATTGGGCACCACGCCGATGCCGATGATGACCATCTTTGCCGGCAGCCTTTCGCCGGCCGACGTCAGCGCTCCCGACACGTGGCCACCCTCGCCCTCGATGCGCTCGATGGTGGTCTTGAGCAGGATGCGGACGCCCGAGGCTTCCAGCCGCTGGCGCACATGCTCGGCGATCAGCGGGGCGACGGCGCGGCCGAGCAGGCGATCCAGCGCCTCGACCACCGTCACGCGGCGGCCGCCGGCGGCGAGCGTCGCGGCAATCTCCAGGCCGATGAAGCCGCCACCGATGACGACGACGTCCTCGCAGGCGGCACTGTGGTCGCGGATCAGCCGCGCGTCGGCGACCGAGCGCAGCGACAGCACGCCGGCAAGATCGGCGCCGGGCAAGGGCAGGACGCGCGGGCGCGAGCCGGTGGCAAGGATCAGGTGGTCGTAGGCGAGGCTGTCGCCACCCGCCAACGACAGGCTGTTGGCGGCGGTGTCGATGCGCTCGACCAGCGAGCCCGGGCGAAAATCGATGGTGTGGCCGGTGTAGAAGGCTTCGCCGCGCAGTGGCTGCGGCTGGGCTGCGGCGTCCTTGATGAAGGTCTTGGACAGCGGCGGCTTGTGGTAGGGCAGCTCCTTCTCGTCGCCGAGCAGGATGACCGGGCCGTCATAGCCTTCCTCGCGCAAGCTGGCGGCGGCCTGGACCCCGGCATGGCCTGCACCGACAATCACGACACCGTTCTTCATGCCCGCCTCGCTATTGGGAAGTCACCGGGGAAATGGCCGTTGGCCCGCGCGGCCACAAGGGGCCAGGGACGGAATTTTGGGTGACAGCCGGATGCCGGCCTGTCAAGCGCGCCAGGCGGCATTTGCCGTCCACCGGCACATTTGGCTGACCGCTACGCGTTGTCGCAGCCGGCGTGTGCCGGGACGCCGCGAGACCTATGCGTATCTCGACAAATCAACGACTTGGCGGATTCGCTGCGCCACAAACTGGACAAAATCAGTTTAGAATAATTCTAAACTATTGATCCTGTTACACTTTTTGGCGCAATTTGCGTTGACTTTTGCAGACGCAACGCTTTTATGAAGCTGTGCTTTACAGCGCCTGTCTTTGATGTCTGGGCCTTTAACCCTTTCGATTGGAGCCTATCGGGTGCCTGCCTTCGTCGAACCGCGCCATGGCGCGGCTGTGTGCAGCATGGTCTTGCCGAGCCCGAAACGGGCTTCGAGACGTGCGCATGTCCGAAGCCCGGCCACCCCTCAGCTTTCATTCGAACCCATGCCGCCGCTGCAGCAAGTCGCTGCCGGCACACGATTTTCCGGCGCCCGCCAGCGCCATCTGGTTCACTGAGGAGAGACCATGCCTGCATCCATCTCGCGCAACCGGCACGTCGGCAGGCTTGCCGCCATTGCGGCAACGACGGCGCTGACCGCCGCCATCTTCGTGCTGCCGGCCAAGGCCGAGACCGACGCCAAGGCGGTGCTGACCACCTATTCCGACATCGCGCTGGCCAAGTACGAGGACTCGCTGACCACCGCCAAGGCGCTCGACGCCGCGGTCGAGGCGCTGATCGCCAAGCCGTCGACGGAAACGCTCAATGCAGCGCGCGAAGCCTGGAAGGCGGCCCGCATTCCCTACCAGCAGACCGAAGTCTATCGTTTCGGCAATTCCATCGTCGATGACTGGGAAGGCCGCGTGAACGCCTGGCCGCTCGACGAAGGCCTGATCGACTATGTCGACAAGAGCTACGGCACCGAATCCGACGAGAACAAGCTCTACACCGCCAATGTGATCGCCAATCCGTCGATCGAGATCAACGGCCAGAAGGTCGATGCCTCCAAGATCACGCCCGAGTTCCTGTCCGGCACGCTGCAGGAAGCCGGCGACATCGAGGCCAACGTCGCCAGCGGCTACCATGCCATTGAGTTCCTACTCTGGGGCCAGGACCTCAACGGCACCGGCCCCGGCGCCGGCAACCGCCCCCACACCGACTACGACACCGCCAACTGCACCGGTGGCAATTGCGACCGCCGCGGCCAGTATCTCAACGCGGCCACCGACCTTCTGGTCGCCGACCTCGAAGAGATGGTCGGCAACTGGACGGCAGACGGCGCTGCGCGCAAGGCGCTGCTCGACGGCGACGCCAAGGCCGGCATCTCGACCATCCTCACCGGCATGGGCTCGCTGTCCTACGGCGAACTGGCCGGCGAACGCATGAAGCTCGGCCTGCTGCTGCACGATCCGGAGGAAGAGCACGACTGCTTCTCCGACAACACCCACATCTCGCATCTCTACGACGCGGTCGGCATCCGCAACGCCTATCACGGCAGCTACAAGCGCATCGACGGCTCCACCGTCGAAGGACCGTCGGTGTCCGACATGGTCAAGGAAACCGACGCCGCCGTCGACACCGAGCTGACCGGCAAGCTGGACACCACCGTCGCCAAGATGGAAGCGATCCAGGCGCGCGCCGTCGGCGGCGAGGCCTACGACCAGCAGATCGGCGAAGGCAATGCCGAGGGCAACGCCACCGTCCAGGCGGCGATCGACGCGCTGGTGGACCAGACCAAGTCGATCGAGCGCGCGGTCGCGGTGCTCAAGCTCGACGCCATCGCCTTCGAGGGCTCGGACAGCCTCGACGCTCCGGACAAGGTCTTCCAGTGAGCGCCTGCCGTACCTAGATAATTCAAGCCACGCGGCGCGCACGACGCGCGCCGCCAGCCAGCCCAGAGCAAGTCATGCTGATCTGCCATTGCAACCTGATCACCCAGAAGGAGATCGAAGACACGATCATTGAACTCCTGGACAGGGATCCGTGGTCCCTGATTGTGCCAGCAAAGGTCTATCACACGCTGCAAAAGCGCGGGCGCTGTTGCGGCTGCTTTCCAAATGTGGTCGAAACGATCATTCGGGTCACCGAAGCCTATCACGCTCGTAGTGAGGCGAGTGGGGTGGATATCGTTTCACACATGGATCGTGTGAGAGAGTTGCGGGTCCAATTCGGGAGTAGGATCAATGAAGGGCGAAAAACAGGTCATCGAGCGGCTTAACGAAGCGCTTTTCCTCGAACTCGGCGCGGTCAACCAGTATTGGGTGCACTACCGCCTGCTCGAGGACTGGGGCTACGGCAAGCTGGCCAAGAAGGAACGCGAGGAATCGATCGAGGAGATGCACCACGCCGACAAGCTTGTCGCGCGCATCATCTTCCTCGAAGGCCACCCCAACCTGCAGTCCTTGGCCCCCTTGCGCATCGGCCAGAACGTCAAGGAAGTGCTCGAGAGCGATCTTGCCGGCGAATATGACGCCCGCACCTCCTACAAGAAGTCGCGGGACGTCTGCTCCCAGCATGGCGACTACGTATCCATGAAGCTCTTCGAGGAGTTGCTTGCCGACGAGGAAGGCCATATCGACTTCCTGGAGACGCAGTTGCAGCTGCTCAACGAGATTGGCGAAGAGAAGTACGGCCAGCTCAACGCCGAGACAGCTGACAAGGCCGAATAGGACATGCCGGAATGCGGCGCACTTTTCTGACCAAGCGCCGCAACCTGCCGGGTGCACCTCTCAGCACCAACCAGGCCGACGAGACGCGAAGCGCCCGGGCGCTTCGCACCGTCGTCGCATCGAGCCTGATCCTCCTCGCTGCGGCCGTGCCCTCGGCCTCCGGCGAGCCGGTTCCGGCCGGTCTGGCCACCGAGCGCCACGACCTCAAGCCCAAGGACAAGGCCCGCGTCGAAAAGGTCGTCAGGCCAACGACCGACTTCTCCAGGCCCGAGCAGTTCGAACGGATGCAGGGCGGCGCCGGCACCTCGGAGAAGCGCGTCAACCAGGACGCATTCTCGCATTCCTCCGCCAACATCACCTTCGAGGAAGAAGGCACCTTCAAGCTCGGCAACGGCATGTTCCGCAAGCTGTGGGTGTCGTCGCCGTCCTCGACCCAGGCGTCGGACGGGCTCGGCCCGCTGTTCAATGCGCGCGCCTGCCAGAGCTGCCACCTGAAGGACGGTCGCGGCCATCCGCCCGAAGGCAATGCCGACGCCACCTCGATGTTCCTGCGGCTCGCCCGGGGCGCCGAGACGGAAGAGGAAAAGGCAGCGCTCGCCGACCGCAAGGTGCTGAATTTCCCCGATCCTACCTATGGCGGCCAGTTCCAGGACCTGGCCGTGCCCGGGCTCAAGGGCGAAGGCCGCATGGTCATCTCCTATCAGGAGATTCCGGTCGAGCTTGCCGACGGCACGAAGCTTTCGTTGCGCAAGCCGAGCTATTCGGTCAGCGACCTCGCCTATGGCGCGATGAACCCGGGCACGACACTGTCGCCGCGCGTCACGCCGCAGATGATCGGCCTCGGGCTTGTCGAGCAGATCCATCCCGCCGACATCCTCGCCAATGCCGATCCCGACGACAGGGACGGCGACGGCATCTCCGGCAAGCCCTCCATCCTGCGCGACGGCAAGAGCGGGGAGCTGACGCTCGGCCGCTTCGGCTGGAAGGCGCAGACGCCGTCGATCCGCCAGCAGTCGGCCGACGCCTTTGCCGGCGACATCGGCATCTCGACGCCCGACGTGCCGCACCACTGGGGCGACTGCACCAAGGCGCAAGGCGGCTGCCTGGCCATGCCCAACGGCGTGCAGGACAGGCTGGGGCCGGCGGAAGCGCCCGATCCGATCATGGACCTCGTCACCTTCTATTCGCAGAACCTCGCCGTGCCCGCTCGCCGCGACATCGACAAGCCGGAGGTCCTGCGCGGCAAGCAGATGTTCTACGAGGCCGGCTGCGCTTCCTGCCACACGCCGAAATTCGTCACCCGCCGCGACACACCCAACAAGGCGCAGGCGTTCCAGCTGGTCTGGCCCTATTCCGACTTCCTGCTGCACGACATGGGCGATGGCCTCGCCGACGGCCAGCAGGTCGGCGACGCTACAGGCAGCGAGTGGCGGACGCCGCCGCTGTGGGGCATCGGCCTGACCCAGACCGTCAACGGCCACACCTTCTTCCTGCATGACGGCCGCGCCCGCAACCTGACCGAAGCCATCCTGTGGCATGGCGGCGAAGGCCAGGCCGCCCGAGACCGTTTCGCAGCACTTCCTGCGCCCGACCGCGATGCTTTGATCAAATTCCTGGAGTCGCTCTGATGACCAGACGCGCGCTTGCAGCGGCATTCCTGTGCCTCACCCTCGCCGTGCCTGCGGCCCACGCCAACCCGGCGTCGGACAAGGTGATTGCAGATGCCATCGACGGCTTCATCCGGCCGGCCTACGGCCGGCTGGTCGGCGCCACCGAAACGCTTGGCAAGTCGATGGATACGCTCTGCACGGCGCCGTCGGACGGCAATCTGGATGCCGCACGCCAACAGTTCTCGAAGACCACCGCCACATGGTCGGAAGTCGAGATCATCCGCTTCGGCCCGATCACCGAGCAGAACCGGCTGGAGCGCATCCTGTTCTGGCCCGACCGCAAGGGCACAGGCCTCAAGCAGGTGCAGGCGGCCCTGGCCAACAAGGACGCAACGGCGACCGATGCCACGAGGCTGGCCCGGAAGAGCGTCGCCATGCAGGGCCTCGGGGCGCTGGAGTTCGTGCTGTTCGGCACCGGAGCCGACGAACTCGCCGGGGCCGAAGGCGCCTATCGCTGCGCCTATGGCAAGGCGATCTCGGGCAATATCGGCACCATCGCGTCCGACGTCGAGGCCGCCTGGCGCGACGACAAGGGTTTCGCCGCCCAGTGGACCCATCCGGACGCCGAAAACCCGCTCTACCGCAACGCCACCGAAGCGATCACCGAATTGCTCGAGGTCTATGTCAACGGGCTCGAACTGGTGCGCGACGTGCGCGTCAACGGCTTCCTTGGCGAGGATGCCACCTCCGACAAGCCGAAACAGGCGCTCTACTGGCGCTCGCAAGGAACCCCGGCGGCGCTCGGCGGCAACATCGCCGGCATGAAGGCGCTGTTCGACGCCTCGCAGTTCGGCAGCCTGCTGCCCGACGATTTCCAGTGGGTCGCCCAGTCGATCGACTTTGAGTTCGCCAATGCGCAGAACGCCGCGGCTGCCGTCACCGGCCCGATCGATGCCGCCCTCAGCGATGCCGAAAAGCGCGGCAAGCTCAATTACTTCGGCGTCGTCACCTCCGGCCTGTCGGAGCTGTTCGGCACCCGGCTTGCCGGTGCGCTCGGCCTCACCGCCGGCTTCTCCTCGCTCGACGGCGACTGAGGGTCCTGCGATGCGCACGCCCCTGTTCGACCGCCGCGATTTCCTCACGGCGGCTGGCGTCACCTTCCTATCGGCGCTGTCGCCGGCCAAGCGTGCGCTGGCGCTCGAAGCCGACGCCATGTTCGCCACGGCTTACCAAGCGCGCACTGGCGAATATGGCGTCGCCGTGCTGTCGGAAGCCGGCAAGATCCTGCACAGCGTCGCCCTGCCCGAACGCGGCCACGACGTCACCTTCGATCCCAACTCGCGCAAGTCCGTGGTCTTCGCCCGCCAGCCCGGCACCTTCATGACGGTGTTCGACCACACCGGCAAGGAAGCACCACTGACCATCCCGAGCATCGCCGGCCGGCACTATTACGGCCACGGTGTCTTTTCGCCCGACGGCGCGCTGCTCTACGTCACAGAGAACGACTTCGACAACGCAGCCGGAATGGTCGGGGTCTACGATGCCCGCGATGGCTTCCGCCGTCTCCACGAATTCCCGACCCATGGCGTCGGCCCGCACGAACTGATCCTGCTCGGCGACGGCCGCACGCTGGCGATCTGCAACGGCGGCATCGAGACCCACCCGGATTTCGGCCGCGCCAAGCTCAACATCCCCAGCATGAAGCCGTCCTTCGTGCTGGTCGACCGCGTTTCCGGCGACCTCGTCGAAAAGCACGAACTGCCTGAAAAGCTTCACCAATTGTCGATCCGGCACATGGACATCGACGCCGAGGGCACCGTCTGGTTCGGCTGCCAGCACGAAGGCCCGGCGACGGAACGGCCGCTGCTCGTCGGCCGCGCCGCACGCGGCAAGGAGCTTCAGATGCTCGACATGCCCGAGGACATCCTCGGCGGCTTCCGCAACTACATCGGCTCGGTCGCCGCCAACCGCAAGTCCGGGTTGATTGCCGTCTCCTCGCCGCAGGGCAATGCCTGGGCGACGATCGAGGCGAAGACGGGCAAGATGGTGGCGAAGAACGATCTGGTCGAGGTCTGCGGCCTCGCCCCCGACCATGACGGCTTCCTCGCCACGACCGGCGCCGGTCTCATCGTCGCGCCCGGCGGCGAGGCGACCGACGACCCGCAGCATGTCTGGGACAACCACATGCTGCGCATCGACTTGCAAAATACGTAAGTTAATACGTACCTATTGAACCTAGACAAGCCCGGAGACGTCCGCATAGGCGACGGAGCGGCGCAGTACGGCCAGGAACTTCTCGCCGGCGATCTCGGCTGCGCCGGAATTGTCGATCAGCACATGCCCGGGGCCCGAGAGATCGTGCGGCACGGTGCGGGCCAGCCGCGCCAGGACCTCGCCGCGCGACTCGCGGCCACGAGCGGCGAGACGGCTGGCGAGGATTTCGGGGGCGGCCGTGATCTCGACCACCGCGACATGGGCATAGCGTGCGCGCAGGGCCGGGATGACGCCACGCGAGGTATTGGCGACGACGACGTGGCCGACCGAGATCGCGTCGTCCACCGACGCCGGAATGCCATAGCGCAGGCCATGCGCTTCCCACGACAGCGCAAAGGCGCCCGACGCCTCGGCCTCGACGAAGGCGGCATCTGCCAGCGTGTCGTGATCCTCGGTGGCGCCGTCGCTGTTGCGGGTGATGACGCGGCGGGCGAATTCGACGTGATCGTCGTCGGTCAGCCGCTCGCGGACATAGGCGATCAGCGTATCCTTGCCGGCGCCACTGGGACCGACCACTGCAACGAACACGCCGTTGCGCACGGGAGAGCCCACGCGGGTCAATTCACGCTCGATCAATGCTGAAACCATCATGCGACGTCATATCCTCCATGCCAGAGCCCCCGCCCCGGCGACGCCAGGGCCCTGGACAGGCAACGGCGCATTGAACATCTCGGCCACCGCCCTGTCACGCCCCATGGGTTGGACCACGGGCAAACGGCGACGCTGCGATGCCATTAGGCGATTTGCATGACGGAATGACGAAACGCGAAGACGGGGCGGCAACACCGCCCCGCTCAAGCCACCTTGTCGCGGACCTGGTAGTCCTTGATCGCGGCGAAGCGGATCATCTTCCAGCGCTCGGCCTCGTAGTTGAGCGAGAATTCGTGCTGGGCGAGGAACACCGGATCGTTGTCGAGGTCGCGGGCGATGTCACCGCGATGGCTTTCTATGAAGCGATGCAGGTCGGCCGCATCGTCGGCATCGATCCAGCGGCAGATCGAAAACCGCGCCATCTCGAAATCGACGGGCAGCGTGTATTCGACCGACAGGCGTTCCTTGAGCACGTCGATCTGCAGCGCGCCGACGACGCCGACAATGGCCGGCGAGCCGTCCTCGGGCTGGAACAGCTGGACCACGCCCTCCTCGGCCATCTGGTGCAGCGCTTCCTTGAGCTTCTTGGCCTTCATCGCGTCGCCGAGGCGCACGCGGCGCAGGATTTCAGGCGCGAAGTTGGGCACGCCGCGGAACAGGATGTCCTCGCCCTCGGTCAGCGTGTCGCCGATGCGCAGCGTGCCGTGGTTGGGGATGCCGACCACGTCGCCGGCATAGGCCTCGTCGGCGGTGATGCGCGAACGGGCGAAGAAGAACTGCGGCGCCGACAGGCTCATCGGCTTGCCGGTGCGCACCAGCTTGGCCTTCATGCCGCGCTTGAGCTCGCCCGAGCAGACGCGGACGAAGGCGATGCGGTCGCGGTGGTTGGGATCCATGTTGGCCTGGATCTTGAAGACGAAGGAGGTCATCTTCTCTTCCGTCGCCTCGACCTTGCGGGTGTCGGCCTCCTGGGCGCGCGGTGCGGGGCCGAACTCGCCCAAAGCCTCGATCAGGTCGCGCACGCCGAAATTGCGCAGCGCCGAGCCGAAATAGACTGGCGTCAGGTGGCCCTCGCGGAACGCCTGGAGGTCGAACGGCCGGCAGGCTTCGCGGGCAAGCTCCAGTTCCTCGATGAAGGCCGGGCGATCGTTGTCTGGCAAAAGGCCTGCGGCGCGGTTCGAGTCGGGGCCGTGGACCTCGGTGCGCTCCTTCTCGTCGTCGCCGCGGCGCACCGCGTTCTGGGCGAGGTGGTAGGTGCCGGCAAAGGTCTTGCCCTGGCCGATCGGCCAGGTGATCGGGGCGGTGTCGAGCGCCAGCTTCTCCTCGATCTCGTCGAGGATCTCGAAGGTGTTGCGCGCCTCGCGGTCCATCTTGTTGACGAAGGTGATGATCGGGATGTCGCGCAGGCGGCAGACCTCGAACAGCTTCAGCGTCCGCGGCTCGATACCCTTGGCGGCGTCGATGACCATGACCGCGCTGTCGACCGCCGACAGCGTGCGATAGGTGTCGTCGGCGAAGTCCTCGTGGCCGGGCGTGTCGAGCAGGTTGAAGACGTTGTCGCCATATTCGAAGGTCATCACGGAGGTTACGACCGAGATGCCGCGCTCGCGCTCGATCTTCATCCAGTCCGAGCGGGTCTGGATCTTGTCCTTCTTGGCCTTGACCTCGCCGGCGAGCTGGATCGCGCCGCCGAACAGCAGCAGCTTTTCGGTCAGAGTCGTCTTGCCGGCGTCAGGGTGCGCGATGATCGCGAAAGTGCGACGGCGCGCCACCGCCTTTTCGATGTCTTCAGCCATCGGGGATTCCTTGTGATGGCGGGGCTTCTAACAGCCGGGGCCCCGCCTGTCCACGACGCTACAGCACCGCCAGCAACTCGTCATAGGTCGGCGCCAGCGCCCGGAGGGCCGTGGCCGCCCTGGCGTCGTCGCCGACGACGAGCGGATGCTGCAGCGCGCCGATCAGCCGGGCCTGCCTGGCCGCGATCCGGGCCGCGTCGGTGCGGCCGATGCGCTCTAGCCCGGTCGCCGCATCATTGACCCGGCGGGCGCCGACGCGGACGGCGAAATGGATCAGATGGCCGCGCAGGCCGTCGTCGCAGCCCGGTTCGATCATGTCGGCCAGCCGTTCGGCCGCCGTACCATTGCCAAGGCTGCCCCCGGGCATGTCACCGGTGTCGGTCATCGCCAGCCAGCGCCGCGCCGCCGGCAGCGACGCCTCTAGCATTTCGAGTTCGGTGCGCTCGGCCACGCGCCGGAACGCCGTCCGCATCGAGTAGGCCGTGCCATAGATCAGCGTCGCTGCTTGCCACGCCGCCATGAAGTCGGCCAGCGGCAGCTCTGCATAGGGATAGCCCTGCGGGTCGTGCATCAGCACGCGCCCGTCCTCGATCGCCAGCACGACGACGAAGTGATCCGCCTCGATCGGGCCGCGCATGCCGGGCTGGTGGCGCAGATGCCCCATCTCGACCGGGCCGATCCACACCGGACCCTGGGCGAGCGCCGCCTTCAGCCGGGCAAGGGCCGCGGCTTCGCCGCCGCCGCTCGACGCCTCGGAGGTCCAGCCAAGAGCGGCCAGCGCAGCGGCAAAACCCTTCTCGGGGTCCCAGCCATAAGGATCGAAGAACGGCAGCGAACCGCCGACGAGCTGCATGCCGAACGGGCTCGACATGGCGAACTCGATCACGGAGACGGAGGGCGACGCCGCGCCGAACATCATGGCAAAGGCGTTCGCATAGCAATACGGGCCGGAGCCCACATAATTGAAGCCGGTCATTTCGTGTCCTCGATGGATTTAGGCGCCAATCAATTCGACGTGGCGCGTCATCCATCGATGCTCGTTATTATCTTAATTCGCAAGTCTTTGAATTTATATATAAATTCAACTTCCATATCCTACTGATATCTCAAATAATTTTTAAGTTGGATAGAGATCAAATCAACTCTGAATTTGATCTTTGCGCCAAACCTATCCGCGCAGTTCGAATCCACCTTCGGCGACCGTCTCGCCGTTGACGATCAGCTCGATACGGTGGTGGCCGGGATAATGCTTGCGCGTGGTGAAGTCGCGCACCGCCTGGCTGATCGACAGTTCCTTCTGCCCCGCCGGCGGCAAGGTGATCTCCTTGAGCTTGAACACCTTCTTCGAGGTGCCGCCGGCCTTCTTCACATAATGGACGGCATAATCGACCACGAGCTGCTGCGGCTCCTGTGCCGTCGACACGATGCTGGTCTTGAGCGCGATGCGCCCGCCCAGCGCAATCGACGCCGGTGTCACGGCAAAAGCCGCGACGTCGACCTTGGGCTTGCCGGTCGTGCCGATCAGGTCAAGCGCCTGCGGGTCGCCCTTCTTGATCAGCGTGCGCAAGGCGTGACGCACGATCCAGGCCGTGTTCCTGTCAGCCATGTCCCAGCCGGCCAGGCGCTCGAGCAAACGGCCCGGATTGTCCTTGGAGATGTCGTTGAGGTGGTTGGCCACCGACTTGCGCACGTAAAGGCTCGGGTCGGCCCTCAGCGCCTCGAGAATAGGCAGCGTCGGCGACGGATCGGAAACCAGGTTCTTCATCTGGAACGACCATGGCAGGCGCGGGCGCGAGCCCTCGCTGGCGAGGCGGCGCACATGCTCGTTGTCGTCGAGCGCCCAGCCGCGCATGACCTTGATGGTGCGGTCGAAATCGTCGGCGAGGAAATGGCGTATGGCGAACTCGGCCGAGCCGAACCGCGTGAAATAATGCAGCGCCTCCATCGAGCGATCGAAGTCGGCCCGGCCGTAGAGGGCGACGAATTCCGGCAACACGATCGAGGCAAAACCATGCTGGATGCGTGGCGCCAGGTCGTAAAGAACGGCAACCGCGTCCTCGAAGCTGCCCGCGAGGCAGCCGTTCAGGCTCGTCGCCGTCTGCCGCAGGCGCTGCATGATGCCGAGGCCGTCGAGGCCCTCGGTCGCCAACATCATGAATCTTTCCGCATCGAAACCCGGCGAGATGGAAGCCGTCTCGGTGGCGATATGGCGAAGCCTGTCTCGGTCGAAAATCTCCTTGAGCGCCGGCGCGGCTTGCGTCAGGTCTTCCGTCATCGTCTTGTCCCTGTCCAGCGCCCCCGCGCCGGCTCCCGTGCATCGAACGTGCAGGAAGCGCCCTTGAAGTACGAACCGAACCTCGAAACTACAACCTCTCTCCTGCCACCGGACTGTCAGGAGCTTCGCCGGGCGACCGCTTCTACAGCACAAAATGGTGAGACGGGCTCCATGCTCGGTTCCGACGGCGGCTGGGGCGGCATTCTCGCCGGCTTCGACGCGGCGCTGGGCGCAGCTGCCTGACGTTTCCGATGTCTCGACATGCGGCCGGCAACGGGCCCATGTCGAGATTGACGATCCCCCGAGACAGGCCGAAAATACCGTCGAAAGCGCTGTCCGCATACAGGGAGGTCGCCATGACCATCCATCAGGAAGTGCACCTCAAGAGCACGCCGAAGGACATCTACGACCTGCTTCTCAATTCCGCCCGCTTCCAGGCGATGACGGGCGGACGTTCGGCCCATATCTCTACGCATGAGGGCGGCGAAGTGTCGATCTTCGGCGGCGACATCGAGGCCCGCAACCTCGAACTGGTGCCCAACCGCCGTATCGTCCAGGCGTGGCGCTCGCGCCAGTGGGCCGAGGGCATCTATTCGGTCGTCCGCTTCGAACTCGAGGCCGAGGGCGGCGGCACCAAGCTGATCTTCGACCAGAACGGCTATCCCCGCACTGCCCACGCCAGCCTCCATGAGGGCTGGCCGAAGATGTATTGGGAGCCGATGAACAAGGCGCTGATGCACCATTGAGCAGTTCAAGTGTGGCGGCTCACGCGTCGGCGGACTGGCGCGCCAGTCCGACATATTCCGCGACATGCCGATCCTCGATATCCGTGACGGCAAACAGCTTTATGTGGCGCCGCAACGTGCCTTGCCCCTGGAGCACGCCGTGCCGGTCCGGCAGGGACGCGCCCCCGCTGAGCTCCAGCGTGACATGACCGGCATATGAGAAGACGCCGCAAAATGCCGCCCGCGACGAAAACAGGATGCCGCCATACTTGATCTCCTCGGAGACCTCAGGACCGGACTGCAGAACGATCTCGCGCAGCCGCGACACGATGGCGAAATGGTCCGCGTGACGGTCGCGCAGATCGTCGAGAAACGCCTGGATGCGACTAGCGGTCATCCGGCCTGTGGCGCGTAAAATTGGCGGAACTCTGCGGACGGCTCCCGGTTGGCATAGACATAGAGGACGACGCCATTTGGATCCTGCACGGCAAAGCCGCGATCGCCCCACGGATGGTCTTCTATCGGCATCACGGGCACCAGCCCGGCCGCCGTCATCAGCCGATGCTCGCCATCGACGTCCTCGACACAGAAATTGTAGGTCAGTCCTGCCGTGTTGCATGGGGACTGTTCGCCCTGCGGCTCCATGAACTGGAGCGAAAGCCCCGCGCCAAGGTCAAGGCTGACGAACCAGCCGCAATCGAAGGTGGCTCGCGCGCCGAAGTGCCTGATGTAGAAGTCGCGGGTCTCGCCGACCCGTTTTGTCGTGATGCAAGGAGATGCAGTTGTCGGGCGCATCTTTTGGCCTCCTCTGTTGTCGGTTGTCGTGCTGGTGCGTCGCGTCAGCCCGGCATCGCCGAAGCGATCTCGACCAGGCAGCCATTGAGATCGCGGACGTAGCCGACGACCTGGCCCCACGGCTTGTTCTCGGGCAGTTTCACCGGCGTGGCGCCTGCGGCAACCGCCTGGCCGTAGGCCTCGCGAGGGTCCGAGAAGACCAGGGCGAGTTCGAACCCTGCCGCCAGGTCTTTCCTGCGGTTGGCGCGAATGGCCAGCCCGTTCATCTCGGCCATCGCCTCGCCGGCGAAGGACAGCGTCGTCTCGCCGGTGTCCATCTCGGCGTAGAGATTGCTCTCGTGAATGAACTTGCACCGGAGGCCGAAAGCGGCCTCGTAAAACAACACCGTCGCCTCGACATCGGCGACATAGAGGATGGTGTAGCCAAGGCGTACCGACATCGCAGGTCTCCGGACTGGGCCGAGGTGAACTCCGCCCGGCTAGTGGCCTATCAATACGCCTTGCTCCGATCCGATCTTGAACAAATCGGACATCAGTCGCGCAAACTGACGAGGGTGACGTCGGGAAGCCGCGCCGGCGAAAAGCCGCCCATGCGCCGAAACACCCGGCTCATATGCGCCTGGTCCGAAAAGCCGGCTTCCAGTGCGGCGTCGGCGGGGCTCAAGCGATGATCCCGCAGCAGCCGCAAGGCGCGATGGAAGCGCAGGATTGCCGCGAAGGTCTTCGGCGCCAGTCCCGTTGCCCCGACCACGATGCGCTGCACCGTCCGTTCCGAGATGGCGTGCATATTGGCGACGTCGCCTATGCGGAGGCGGCCGCCGGAGGCGTGAAAGGCACTGATCACGACGCGGGCCATGGGCGCCGGCTTGCTGCTGCTGTCGGCGACGCGACGCCGGACAAAAGCCGTCAGCCGCGCGACGAGCTCGTTCTCATCTCGCGCCGGCGCGCAGAGTGTTTCCAGGTCGGGGCATGCGGCGAAAGCGTCAGGGCCGACCAGATTGGCGTTTGCCAAGTCCGCCGGTTCGAAGCCGAGAACCGTCTCGAAACAGCCCGGTCGAAGCCGGATACCGACAAACCCCATGCCGGGTTCGATCGGGACATCGTAGAAGCGCGTTGTCGGGCCGGTGACGACAACGGTCGCCCCAGCGATCGGTCGCCGCCCGGCATCGAACCTGAGAATGATGTCGCAGCGACCGTCCGGCAGGACCCGGTAGCTTCCGGCGCGATCGCTGACGGAGGACCACGCTGCCTCGACCTCTTCGCCGAGGTCGGCAAGCCGGCTCAATTCAGTGTAGCGGGCCGACAAGGTCATCTCTCAGGCCAGTTCGATCCGTTTGCGCGAAGGGCCGCGTTCCGCCGGCCAAACCATCGTTCGCTGTCAGCAGGTTTCAGCCGGCCATTGCCAGTTTCGCCGATGCCGGCTCGAAGGGACTGACCGTCATGCCCTGCCGGGTCATGGTGACGAAACTCGACGGCGGCACCGCCTGCCAGCTTTCGCCCTCGCGGTCGAAGGGCTCGGAGACGATGCAACGCCCGGTGGCGCCGTCGCGGGTGTAGAGCGTCGGCGCCTGCGCGTCGGTGGCGTAGCGGACAGCAAACAGGCTGTCGCCGTCGCTGAACGCCGCCGTCAGCTTGAACGAGGCGGCCATGCCGACGGCCTCGGAAGCTTCGATGACGCGGCGCGCGGCGCGCGCCACCGCAGCCTGCGGGTCGGCATCCAACCCTTCTTCCAGCATCAGCAGGAAGAACAGTTCGGAATCGGTCGTGCCCTGGCGTTGGTCGTAGAGCGTGTCGCAGACGGCGGCCTCGAGCCGGCGACGGATGCGCTCGAAGCCCGAGATCTGGCCGTTGTGCATGAAGCTCCAGCGGCCCGAGACGAAGGGATGGCAATTGGCGCGGCTGGTGCCGCCGCCGGTCGCGGCGCGCACATGGGCCAGAAACAGGCTCGACTTGATCTGGCGGCACAGGCTCTTGAGATTGGGGTCCGACCATGCCGGCAGGATGTCGCGGTAGAGCCCGGGCTCCGCACGGTCGCCATACCAGGCGAGCCCGAAGCCGTCGCCATTGGTCGCCGACTTGGCTTCCTGGGCGCAGTGGCTCTGGGCGATCAGCGAGTGGCAGGGCGCCGAAACGATGTCTTCGAGAAAGACCTCTTCACCGAGATAGGCGGCCCACCGGCACATGGTTCTTCAACCTCAATATCTGTCCGCATCGGGGACATCGTCCCACACTCGGCCAGCATGGATAACAAATGGTAAATGTGCAGAATCGCACGCTGCCGAGCTTCTCCATCCGTTTGTGTCGCGGCTGTGGCAAAGGTTCATCCGGGTCGTGCAAAAACCACACAGCCCTGTGCCTGCGCGCGCCCAACGGGGAGATCGGGATTGACGTTCTCCGAGCACCGTCCCATAGGATCGCCGCCATGAAATCCGCCGCCGAAAACTCTTCCGCCCCCGTCATCGGGATCGTCCGCTTGCCGCATGCCGGCGACTTGGCCCTGCCGGCCTACGAAACCGGCGGCTCCGCCGGCATGGACCTGCGCGCCGCAGTTCCGGAGGACCGGCCGCTGCTGATCCTGCCGGGCAAGCGGGCGCTGGTGCCGACCGGCCTTATCTTTGAGATTCCCGAAGGCTTCGAAGGCCAGGTCCGTCCGCGTTCCGGCCTCGCCTACAAGCACGGCATCACCTGCCTCAACACGCCCGGCACCATCGACAGCGACTATCGCGGCGAGGTCAAGGTTCTCTTGATCAACCACGGCGACGAGGACTTCTATGTCGAGCGCGGCATGCGCATCGCCCAGATCGTCATCGCGTCGGTGACCCGCGCCGAAGTCGAGGAGCGCAGCCTCGCCGGCTCGACCGAACGTGGCAATGGCGGCTTCGGCTCGACCGGAACGGCATGAGCAGGCCCAAGCTCGTCATCTTCGACTGCGACGGCGTGCTGGTCGACACCGAGCCGCTGGCCAACCGTCGGCTGTCGGCCTGGCTGACCGAAGCCGGCTATCCCGTCAGCTACGAGGAGTGCCGCCGCCAGTTCGTCGGCCGCAGCCTGGTGTCGGTGCAGACGGAGGTCGAGGCGACGGGCGCCAGCCTCGGCCCCGATTTCGTCGAGCGCTGGTACCGCGAGCTGCCGGAACTTTTCGAGACGGGCGTGCAGGCGATCCCGCATATCGAGACCTTCGTTACGGCGGTGCAATCCGCCGGCATCGCCTATTGCGTCGCCTCGTCGGCGCGCGTCGACAAGATGCACATGACGCTCGGCCAGACCGGGCTGCTGACCCATTTCCGCGACGTGCTGTTCTCCGCTACCATGGTCGCGCGCGGCAAGCCATTTCCCGATCTCTTCCTGCATGCCGCCGGAACGATGGGCTTCGAGCCGACCGACTGCATCGTCATCGAGGACAGCGTCGCCGGTGCCCAGGCGGGGCGTGCCGCCGGCATGCGCGTGTTCGGCTACCACGCCGACCCGCACTCCGACCGCGACGGGCTTTCCGCCGCCGGCGCGGTGCTGTTCGACGACATGCGCAAGCTGGCAGGACTGATCCCGATCGGCTGAAATCGGGTTTGTCGCCCTCCGCGCTCCGGTCTAGTATTGGACCCTTGGTTGAGCTCGAGGGCGAGGCAATGGACAAGGGCGCGGTCTTCCGGAAACTTCACGAGGCGCCCGGCGCCTTCATCATCCCCAATCCGTGGGACATCGGCACCGCCAAGCTGCTCGCCTCCTTCGGCTTCGAGGCGCTGGCAACGACGAGTGCGGGATATGCCTTCTCGCGGGGGCGACCCGACGGCGACGTCGGCTTCGAGGAGATGATCCACCATTGCCGCGACATGGCGCATGCCACCGGCCTGCCGGTGTCGGCCGATCTCGAGAAAGGCAAGGGCGACAGCCCCGAAAGTGCCGGCGAGACGATCTTCGCGGCGGAGGCCGCCGGCCTTGCCGGCTGCTCGATCGAGGACCACACCGGCGAGGCCGACAGGCCGATATACGAGTTCTCGCATGCGGTGGAGCGCGTGACCGCGGCTGCGGAAGCGGCGCGGGCGCTGAAGAGCGACTTCGTGCTGACGGCGCGCTCGGAAAATTTTCTCTGGGACCGGCCCGACCTCGACGACACGATCAAGCGGCTGCAGGCCTTCGAGAAGGCCGGCGCCGACGTGCTGTATGCGCCCGGGATCAGCGACATCGGCATGATCCGGACGCTGTGCGGTTCGGTGACCAAGCCGGTCAACGTGCTGGCGGTGCCGGGCTTTTCGGTCGCGGTGCTGGCCGAGGCCGGCGCCAAGCGCATCTCGCTCGGCTCCAAGCTCACCGCATATGCCTTCGGCATGATGGAGCGGGCGTCGCGCGAGATGCTGGGCCAGGGCACGTTCGAATTCGCCCGCGACGGCATGGCGTACGCCAAGCTGCAGGCGATGTTCGGCCGCGAGGGCTGAGCGCCCCGCCTGTCGGAATCGCGCGCGAACGCCATCGTCATGCCCGCGCCATGGCCGGCCGGCGCTCGGCCGCCGACACGCTCTTGTGCAGGTGGACCATCATCGCCGCGGCGAAGAGCGGGGTGAGAAGGTTGAGGATCGGCACGGCGAGGAAGGCGGCGATGACGATGCCGGCCATGAACACTGTGCCGGCGTTGCGGCGGCGCAGATCCTTGGCGTCCTCTTCCGAACGGAAACGCATCGCGGCGAATTCGAAGAACTCGCGGCCGAGCAGGTAGCCGTTGACCAGGAAGAAGGCGCCGATGTTGACGACGGGGATGAACATCAGCAGCAGCGCCAGCAGGTTGCCGAGGATGACGATGCCGAAGAATTTGATCGCCAGCACCATGGCGCGCAAGGCGGGCACCGGCTGGCCGGGGCGGTCCTGGGGATAGTTGGTCTTCTCGACGACCTCGGCGACGTCGTCGAGGAACAGGCCGGCGACGACGGCCGTTACCGGCGCGATCAGCAATGCCAGCCCGAGCGCCAGGCCGATGCCGGCGACGATCGCCGCGATCAGGCCGAGCCAGCCGGTCCAGGCGGGCAGGCCGGGCAGCAGGGCGTCGATCCACGGCCAGGCGAGCCATTCGAAGACCTCGCGGATGCCGAACCACAGCGCGATCAGCGCCAAAAGCGTCAGCCCCAGCGTCTTCAGGAACACGCTGCGGAACTCGGCCGAAAACAGCTGGCTGGCGGCGGTGCGGGCGGCGTCGAGGATCATGTTGGCGTGGTCGCTCCCTGTTCGGTCCCTGAGATAAGGTGCCGCATCGCCGGCCTCAAGCGCGGACCGGCCAAATTGCCGGGTAGGCAAACGGGCCGCGAGCCGCTAAACGCAACACGTTTTGCCGAGCTGTCGGCGCCTGTCATGGCCAAAGTGCCGCGGAGACCCTGATGAGCCAATATGACGTGCTGTGCATCGGCAACGCCATCGTCGACATCATCGCGCAATGCGACGAGGCCTTTTTGACCGACAACGGCATCATCAAGGGCGCGATGAACCTGATCGACGCCGAGCGCGCCGAGCTGCTCTACACGCGCATGGGCCCGGCGATCGAGGCCTCGGGCGGTTCGGCCGGCAACACGGCGGCGGGCATCGCCAGCTTCGGCGGCCGCGCCGCCTATTTCGGCAAGGTGTCGCGCGACCATCTCGGCGAGGTCTTCACCCACGACATCCGCGCCCAGGGCGTCGCCTTCGACACGAAACCGCTGGACGGTACCCCGCCGACGGCGCGCTCGATGATCCTGGTCACCCCCGACGGCGAGCGCTCGATGAACACCCATCTCGGCGCCTGCGTCGAGCTCGGGCCCGACGACGTCGAGGCCGACAAGGCCAAGGGTGCCAAGGTCACCTATTTCGAAGGCTATCTGTGGGACCCGCCGCTGGCCAAGGAGGCGATCCGCATGACGGCGGCACACGCGCACGCCGCCGGGCGCGAAGTGTCGATGACGCTGTCGGACAGTTTCTGCGTCGACCGCTACCGCGCCGAATTCCTCGAGCTGATGCGCTCCGGCACGGTCGACATCGTGTTTGCCAACAGCCACGAGATCAAGTCGCTCTACGAGACGTCGTCCTTCGACGAGGCGCTCGCCCAGATCCGCAAGGACTGCAAGCTCGCCGCCATCACCCGCTCCGAGAAGGGTTCTGTCATCGTGCGCGGCGATGAAACCGTTGTCATCGAGGCGACCAGGATCAACGAACTGGTCGACACGACCGGCGCCGGCGACCTCTACGCCGCCGGCTTTCTGTTTGGCTATACGCAAGGGCGCAGCCTCAAGGATTGCGGCGACCTCGGCTCGCTGGCCGCAGGTCTCGTGATCCAGCAGATCGGCCCGCGCCCGCGGCAGAATTTGAAGCGCGAGGCCGAACAGGCCGGGTTGCTCTGAGCCTTCCTTTTCCCTCGCCCCGTTTACGGGGAGAGGGTGGCCGCGAAGCGGTCGGGTGAGGGGCGGCGCCACGTCTTTCACTGTTTGCTCTGCCCCTCATCCGCCTGCCGGCACCTTCTCCCCGTAAGAACGGGGAGAAGAGACCAAGCTCGCCCCTCGCCACGCCCCGTTTCCGGTCTGGCCTTTGTCATCCTTCGACAAGCTCAGGATGAGGTAGTTCGGGAAGCGGGGCGCGGGGCCGTGCCTGCCGAAAACAAGTGAATGGCGCGAACCCGCGCTCCGCCGGCGATTTCTGTCTCCGCCCGTTCCGCTTCTCGAAGCACGGGCATTTTCGCCCCTGCCCCACTAGCGCATCGTCCAGCGCACCCGGGCCGTAGTACCCGGAGGGGAACCCTCGGACGGAACCTCCCCGGGCAACAGGCTACGTCAGCCCATCGCCGGAGGCGCCGGCTCCTCCCCGCATGTCACCGTCGCGACCGGCGTTCCCGCGGGAGGAACTGCGGGGGATGATACGGGAGGTGGCAGGGGGTGTGGAAAAACGGGGGCGGGTTTGGGGGCGAGATTGCTGACAGATAGTGACAAGGGTGGGCCAAATTTGTGCCGACAGCCCACCCCGATTAGTCATCTTGCCAGACTTCCAAACTCCAAACACCGCAAAACAACGCACAGCTGCATAGTGGTCCGATATCTTGACAAGAAAAGCATCTCCAGCACACTTAATCCAATTAACTCCAAGCGAAACTATCTGGCTACGAGCGTGCTAAGAGCCTACTCTAGCCTGATGCAAATCTTCGGCCGATTCTCCAGCACTTCAGTCTCCACGAAACGAACCGCGGATGACGTTGTGGCGATGCAGTCGTACTTGCTCGGAGCAAAAGGGGGATTCCGGTGGCTGAGATAAAGCAAATTTCCAAGGAAGACGTAGAAGCTCTCCTGCTTCTTAACGAAGGGCATTTCGCCGACTTAAAGGGAAAGGCCATCACCCCTGCGAAATTCACGAAAGCCGTATCCGCTTTCGCAAATGCCGGAGGAGGGGAAATATATGTTGGTATCGAAGAACTTGAAGGTGTCGACGGCAAGGAACGAACCTGGGATGGATTTGACGATCCGGAGGCAGCAAATGCTTTCTTCCAAGTGGTCCACGAATTAGACCCCCTTAGTAAGAATTTTTCGATGCAATTTCTTCAGGCTGATGGCGCCAAAGGATTGGTTCTCCATGTAACCGTTTCAAAGACTCAAAATATCACTGCTGCCAGCGATGGACGAATTTACATCAGGAGCAATGCTTCTAGCTTGCCTGTCAAAGATGACGCACTTGAGCGATTGCGATACGACAAGGGGATCCAAACATATGAAGATGAATTACTCGGCCTAGATTCAGTCGAAATTACAAATTCTGAAACCATAATAGAATTTCTTATAGAGACAATCCCTACCGGCGAGCCTGAGGATTGGTTGACGAAACAATTTGTGCTCCAGCAAAAAAACCAACAGTAGCAGGCGTTTTGTTATTCTCCGACAATCCGCAAGCCATTCTACCCAAAAGATCTGCAGTTAAGATCCTTCGCTACCAGACGAAAGCTGACGCGGAGCGAGATTTCTTGGCCTTTGACCCGGAGACAATTGAAGGCCCCCTGTATCATCTCATCTACGACACTGTAGACCGGGTGAAGCAAATTATCGAAGGGATCGAAAAGATGGGGGAAAAGGGTATGGAACGTATCACATACCCGCAGGAAGCCCTTCATGAACTAGTGACAAATGCCGTTCTTCATCGTGACTACAGTATAGCGTCTGATGTTCAGGTCCGAATTTTTGACAACCGAGTCGAAATTGAAAGTCCGGGCCGCCTTCCAGGCCATGTCACACTTGCAAACATTAAGAAAACACAATTTGCGCGAAACCCAAAGATTGTTCGCCTTATTAACAAATTTAAGAATCCACCGAACAAAGACGTTGGCGAGGGCATTAACACGGCCTTTGAGGCAATGGAAAAACTTCGACTAAAACAACCCCAATTCGACGAGACAGATGCCTCACTGGTGGTAACCCTCAAACACGAGAGCCTCGCCTCTCCTGAGCAATTAGTCTTGGACTACTTGAAAGATCACGATGAGATTACAAATCAGATTGCTAGAGAACTTACTGGTATAAAATCAGAAAACACGATGAAAAACGTGTTCTATCGCCTCCGAGACAGGGGTCAACTGGAACAGATCCCTAAGGTCAAGGGCAAAAAGAACGCTTGGCGCAAACTTTAGAGGTCTAAATTCAACCAGGATACGTGATAACGTGAGTTCTCGAAATCTATAAAATCTACGAGGTCAGAAAACTTTCACCTATAATTTGTTTGCAGACAATCGCCTGGATCTGAATTCATATGGCCTTTTTCGAATACACGCCGAATAGAACTCTCTTCGCGTATGCCAACTCAGCTGGACTTGCCGGGATTATCAGTTCCAAAAAGCTCTGGCTTTCGGATGTCACAGCCTCAAACGATCCACGAGAACTTAAGCTTGGCGAAAGCCTATTGGAGCAAGCGGTCAGTTCGTACAGGGACAACGATGTGGCCGGCGTCACCCGTCGGCATATGGAGGCCTTTCTGGCAGAGATGCAACGGTTCAAGCCGTTGTCCACCTGCTATACAAGTTGCTTCTCCTTGGATGGAGATCAACTTCCGATGTGGAGAGAATACGCGGACGGAGGTAGAGGTGTAAGCATCGGATTTCGACCAACTGCAACTCGTTCGATATGCAGATGAGAAGTTGCATGAATTCTTTAGAATTCTCGTCAAAAAGTCGGCCGCGACGATGGGCGCGCCTCACACATTGCAGAGAGCTTTGACGTTAGGTGAAGCGCTTGCGGCTACCACCCTAGTCAAGCACAACTCGTGGAAGTACGAAAGAGAGGTCCGGGTCACCTTAATTCAGCGGAACACAAAGCCGGAGCCAGAAGAATTTTTGACGCAAATAACGTCGATCAATCCTGACGACACTTACGTTCGCTGGCGCAAGCCACTTATAAGACAATCCCGTGGGCGTGACGTCAAGTATCTCGACTTTGAGTATGGCAGATTCTCCAATGGCAGAGCCGTTTACGCGCGGGCAATCGAGAGAGTAACGTGCGGCCCTCGATGTGAATTGACTGCCCAGGACATCAGAACGATGCTGGCTAGCGAAGGTTTTGAAGGCTTTCAGGTAGTTAGATCAGATTGCTTGGTGCAGTAGCTTCCAGCCGGTACCTCGCATCGGCGTCGTAGGCGCGAGTCGGGCGATGAACTCTCGTCGGATTGGAAGTAACATCCCGGAAGCAGAAGAAGGGCAAGGCCTCGCGATCCTTCGCACCCCCCTCTGCCCTGCCGGGCGTTCGTCGTTCGAAAAGCCAAGCAATTGGCTTTTCGTTGCCTGCGGCAACCACTCCTCACCCCCCACAAGGAGGGAGATCGGCAGCTTCGGCGCCTCGCCCAACCGGCTGGCGACGCAAGGAAAGCGGCAGCGCTATGCCCTTCGCTACGGCTCAGGGCCTCGAGGCGCTCGAAAAGCCCATTTGGGGGCTTTTCGTTCGCTTCGCGAACCGCGCCTCAAGTCCCCGCGTTATACGCAGCGATCGCCGCCATGTTGACGATGTCGGAGTCCTTGGCGTTCAGCGGGACGATCTGGACCGGCTTGTTGAGGCCGACGAGAAGCGGGCCGATGACGGTGGAGCCGCCGAGTTCCTGCAGCATCTTGGTCGAGATGGCGGCGGAGTGGAAGGCCGGCATGACCAGCACGTTGGCGGCACCGGAGAGGCGGCAGAAGGGGTATTGCTGCTGCATCAGGCGGTGGTTGAGGGCGACGTCGGCGGCCATTTCGCCGTCATACTCGAAATCGACGCGGCGCTTGTCGAGGATCTTGACCGCTTCCTGGACACGCTCGGAGCGCTCGCCGGCAGGGTGGCCGAAGGTCGAGTAGGCGAGCATGGCGACGCGCGGCTCGTAACCCATGCGGCGGGCGAAGTGGGCGGCTTCCTCGGCGATGTCGGCGATCTGCTCGGCATTGGGCATGTCGTGGACGGCGGTGTCGGCGACGATGACGGTGCGGCCACGCGCGAGCACGATCGACACGCCGATGACGCGGTGGCCGGGCTTGGCGTCGATGACGCGGCGGACGTCTTCGAGCACGGTCGAGTAGTTGCGGGTGACGCCGGTGACGACGCCGTCGGCGTCGCCGAGCGCCACCATGCAGGCGGCGAAGTGGTTGCGGTCGTTGTTGATCAAGCGCTGGCAGTCGCGCAGCAAATAGCCCTTGCGCTGCAGCCGCTCGTAGAGGAAGTCGGCATAGATGGCGTTGCGGCGCGACAGCCGCGCATTGATGATCTCGAGGCCCGGCTTGTTGAGGTCGATGCCGGCCTGCCTGGCGTTTTCCTTGATGACGTCGTCGCGGCCGAGAAGGATGGCGGTGCCGAGCTTCTGGTTGACGTAGGAGACGGCGGCCCGCATGACCTGCTCCTCCTCGCCCTCGGCGAAGACGACGCGCTTGGGCTGGCGCCGGACGCGGTCGTAGATGCGCTGCAGGGTGGAGGCGATGGGGTCGCGGCGGGCGGAGAGCTCGTCGGCGTATTTGGCGAGGTCGAGGATCGGCCGGCGGGCGACGCCCGATTCCATGGCGGCGCGGGCGACGGCGACCGGGATGGCCGAGATCAGGCGCGGGTCGAACGGCACCGGGATGATGTAGTTGGGGCCGAACTTCGGCCGGTTGCCCTGGTAGGCGGCGGCGACGTCGTCGGGCACGTCCTGGCGGGCGAGGTCGGCCAGCGCCTGGGCGGCGGCGACCTTCATGTTGTCGTCGATGGTGGTGGCGCGGACGTCGAGCGCGCCGCGGAAGATGTAGGGGAAGCCGAGCACGTTGTTGACCTGGTTCGGGTAGTCCGAACGGCCGGTGGCCATGATGGCGTCGGTGCGGATCTCGGCGACCTCCTCGGGCGTGATCTCGGGATCGGGATTGGCCATGGCGAAGATGATCGGGTTCTTGGCCATCGATTCGACCATCGCGGGTGTCAGCGCGCCCTTGGCCGAGAGGCCGAAGAAGACGTCGGCGCCATCCATGGCATCGGCCAGGCTGCGGCGCTCGGTCTTGACCGCGTGGGCCGACTTCCACTGGTTCATGCCCTCGGTGCGGCCCTGGTAGACGACGCCCTTGGTGTCGCACAGGATGACGTTTTCGGGGGCGAAGCCCATCGCCTTGATCAACTCGATGCAGGCGATGCCGGCGGAGCCGGCGCCGTTGCAGACGAGGCGGGTGGTCTTCATGTCGCGGCCGGTGATCTCCAGCGCGTTGATCAGGCCGGCGGCGGCGATGATGGCGGTGCCGTGCTGGTCGTCATGGAAGACGGGGATGTCCATCAGCTCGCGCAGGCGCTGCTCGATGATGAAGCATTCGGGCGCCTTGATGTCCTCGAGGTTGATGCCGCCGAAGGAGGGCCCGAGGAAACGCACGCAGTTGATGAATTCGTCGGCGTCCTCGGTGTCGACCTCGAGGTCGATGGAATCGACGTCGGCGAAGCGCTTGAACAGCACCGACTTGCCTTCCATGACCGGCTTGGAGGCGAGCGCGCCGAGATTGCCGAGGCCGAGGATCGCGGTGCCGTTGGAGATGACGGCGACCATGTTGCCACGCGTGGTGTAGTCGAAGGCGCGGCTCGGGTCCTCGGCGATGGCCTTCACCGGCACGGCGACGCCGGGCGAATAAGCGAGGCTGAGGTCGCGCTGCGTCGCCATCGGCTTGGTGGGAACGACCTCCAGCTTGCCGGGGCGGCCCATGGCGTGGAACTCGAGCGCCTCCTCGGCGCTGACGGAGGGGCCCGTGTTGTCGGTTTTCTTGTTGGCGGCCATGATGAGAAGCGTCCCTGTCCCTGAAATATTCTTTTTGTGGAGGGTTCCGGATTAAGGCTACACATCGGCGCTGTAAACCGCCAAGCAGTGGGGTGGTTTTCATTTTTTCGCAGGCCCTGGCGTGAACGATCGACCGACCATCAACGCGGAAGCTGACTTCGGGGAAACCCGGGGGCCGGCCGACGCCGCCGTGCATGCGCCGCCGACGCCGATGATGGAGCAGTTCATCGAGATCAAGGCGGCGAACCCGGATTCGCTGCTGTTCTACCGCATGGGCGACTTCTACGAGCTGTTCTTCGACGACGCCGAGAAGGCGAGCCGGGCGCTCGGCATCGTGCTGACCAAGCGCGGCAAGCACCAGGGCCAGGACATCCCGATGTGCGGGGTGCCGATCCATGCGGCGGACGACTATCTGCAGAAGCTGATCGGGCAAGGCTATCGCGTCGCGGTGTGCGAGCAGATCGAGGACCCGGCCGAGGCCAAGAAGCGCGGCTCGAAATCGGTGGTGAAGCGCGACGTGGTGCGGCTGGTGACGCCGGGCACGATCACCGAGGACAAGCTCTTGGCGCCGCAGGAATCGAGCTTCCTGATGGCGCTGGGGCGGGTGAAGGGTGCGGGCGAAGCGAGCCTCGCGCTGGCCTGGATCGAGATCTCCACCGGCATCTTCCGCGTCGCCGAGACGACACCGGAAAAACTCGCCGCCGACATCTTCCGCATCGACCCGCGCGAGCTGATCGTCGCCGAGCCGGCGTTCCATGACGAGGAGCTGCGCCCGACCTTCGACCTCGTCGGGCGCATCGTCAATCCGCAGCCGCCGAGCCTGTTCGATTCGACCTCGGCGCCCAGCCGCATCGCGCGTTTCTACGACGTGGCGACGCCGGACAGTTTTGGCGCGTTCTCGCGTGCCGAACTGTCGGCGATCTCGGGCGTCATCGCCTATGTCGAAAAGACGCAGAAGGCCGAGCGGCCGCCTTTGTCGCGACCCGAGCGCGAGCAGGAAGGCGCCACCCTGTTCATCGACCCGGCGACACGGGCCAATCTGGAGCTGTTGCGCACGCTGTCGGGCAACCGCGACGGCTCGCTGTTCCGCGCCATCGACCGCACGGTGACGGGCGGCGGCGCGCGGCTTCTGGCCGACCGGCTGATGTCGCCGCTGACCGATCCCGACGCGATCAACGGCAGACTCGACGCGGTGTCGTTCTTCATGGGCGAGACCAGGCTTTCCGATGCGCTCAGGGCCAGCCTCAAGGGCGTCGCCGACATGCCGCGCGCATTGTCGCGGCTGGCGCTGAACCGCGGCGGCCCGCGCGATCTCGGCGCGCTGCGCTCGGGGTTTTCCGCCGCGCGGACGATTGCCGGGCTGTTTGCCGGGGCGACATTACCGAAGGAGCTGGCGACGGCGATTGCGGCGATATCGGCCCTGCCCGCCGATTTCGCCGGCCATCTCGACACAGCGCTCGGCGAGGAGCTGCCGCTGCTCAAGCGCGACGGCGGGTTTGTCCGCTCAGGCTACCATGGCGAGCTCGACGAGATGCGGTCGCTGCGCGACCAGTCGCGGCGGGTGATCGCCGGCATGGAGCGCGACCTGATCGAAGAGACGGGCATCCGCTCGCTCAAGATCCGCCACAACAACGTGCTCGGCTATTACATCGAGGTGACGGCCAACAACCAGGCGGCGCTCAACGGCAGCGACGAAGCCAAGGCGCGCTTCATCCACCGCCAGACCATGGCGAGCGCGATGCGCTTCACCACCACCGAACTCGCCGGCCTCGAGACCAAGATCGCCAACGCCGCCGACCGGGCGCTGACGATCGAGCTCGCCGCCTTCGACCAGCTGGTGGCCGAGGCGGTGACCCATGCCGATGCGATCCGCGCCGGCGCCAACGCGCTGTCGGTGCTCGACGTCTCGACGGGCCTCGCAGCCCTTGCGGCAGGCGAGGCCTGGTGTCGGCCGCAGGTCGACCAGAGCCTTGCCTTCGACGTCAAGGGCGGGCGCCATCCGGTTGTCGAGCAGTCGCTGAGGCGCACGGCTTCGGCCCCCTTCGTCGCCAATGACTGCACGCTGTCGCCCGACGGCAACGACAAGAACGGCGCCATCTGGCTGCTCACCGGCCCGAACATGGGCGGTAAGTCTACCTTCCTGCGCCAGAACGCGCTGATCGCCATCCTCGCCCAGATGGGGTCGTTCGTGCCCGCCGAGCGCGCCCATATCGGCGTCGTCGACCGGCTGTTTAGCCGCGTCGGCGCCTCCGACGACCTGGCGCGCGGGCGCTCGACCTTCATGGTCGAGATGGTGGAGACGGCCGCGATCCTCAACCAGGCGGGCGAGCGCACGCTTGTCATCCTCGACGAGATCGGCCGCGGCACCGCCACCTTCGACGGCCTGTCGATCGCCTGGGCGGCGGTCGAATATCTGCACGAGAAGAACCGCTGCCGCGCCATCTTCGCCACCCACTATCACGAGCTGACAGCACTCGCCGGCAAGCTCGGCCGCCTGCACAATGTGACGATGCGGGTGAAGGAGTGGGAGGGCGAAGTGGTGTTCCTGCACGAGGTCGGCAAGGGTGCGGCCGACCGCTCCTACGGCGTGCAGGTGGCCCGCCTCGCTGGCCTGCCCGACGCTGTCGTGGCGCGCGCCAAGGAGGTGCTGCACCAGCTCGAGGAAGGCGAAACCTCCGGGAAAGCCAACAAGCTCGTCGACGACCTGCCGCTGTTTTCCGTCGCGGTGAAGCGCGAGGCGGCCAAGCCGGTCGCCAACGACGCGCTGAGCGAGGCGCTCAAGGGCCTGAGCCCCGACGAAATGACCCCGCGCGAGGCGCTGGACGCGCTGTACAGGCTGAAGGAGCTGGCGGGGAAATAGGCAGCGACGTCAACCAGGTGGGACGTTTGACCAGACCTGGCGCGGCGAAAAAAGACGGCCAACCTATCTTGCACGACGACTAAAGGCGGCTTCTGCATCACGGCGTACATATCTGCCTCGAGTAATGCATCAGGAGCCGATTTCGACTATTGCACATTTCCCAGTTTCCATAATCTCCGACTCCGCGTACAATTTTGTTTATCTATCTAATATTCGGGAAATGGCTGACGTATACGATGAACAGTCAGGAATACCTAAATCAAATTAAGAGCTATTTTGCGCATTTGATCGTCGAAATAAAATGCAACAACGCGTGCGACCACTTCGATATCAACAAGATTGCAGAGAATTTTTTTATCCCAATTCTATCTATCGTATATGACTGCTCGGCTCTAAAAAACCAAAACGTGATAAAGGCGAATTTCCCGTCTGTCGATCTCGGGTGCAACGTTACTGGCTACTCTTT
Organism: Aminobacter sp. DSM 101952; assembly: GCF_001424795.1. Lineage (NCBI taxonomy): Bacteria > Pseudomonadati > Pseudomonadota > Alphaproteobacteria > Hyphomicrobiales > Phyllobacteriaceae > Aminobacter > Aminobacter sp. DSM 101952. The sequence goes on from NZ_LMCL01000005.1 coordinate 65,397, forward strand.
CCAGGTAACATCCGACGGTAGCAGCTCGAAGGTAGTATACACACTTGAGAAATTCCGCGAATATAAGCTCGACTCTGTCTACAATAAACTTTTTGTATTAATTATAACCGAGAAGCAGCGGTCTTACACATCAGAAGCACTCAAGGCAGAAATTGCGCGACAGACGATCACATTTTCTCCTGATGTCAACATCATCGACTACACAGACCTCATCGCCAAGATTGCGTCAGCGCCAATTGACAAAATAACGCAACTTTACGAATCCCTAGCGGCTGAGTTTGACCGGCGGACAGATTACAATCAATTCAAGTCAGACCTGAATGGATTCTTGCAATTCAGTAACTCAAAAATTGAAATTGAAAAAAGAACGAAGAAGTACATACCTTCAATTTTTGTAGAGCCAACAAAATCGAAGGAAACCACTCGACTTTTTGGCCATCCGGTCTTCTTCTCACGAAAGATCGAGGACAAGCTCCGAAAAGCCGATTATTCCTACCTAAATCGCTATCTTCCCAAGGTCGGCATCAATCCACTTCAATCCAGTATTACGACTCTGTGTGATGCCGATTATCCGCGGTCGTTGCGAGAAGTGTTCAGTCATTTGTCCGACAGGAAAAGGCTCATCGATCAAGAGCTGAAACGAGTGAACCCGCTGGGATACTCACCGAAGGTGACCAATCCGGAGTACGATGTCGCCCCAGAGAAGAAAGCCATGCAATCCTTGCTAAAGCTTGCGATTGAAGGAACAGCAAGTGGGCTAGAGAGAATATACAATGAGGCGCTCGCGCTCATTAATACAACAGAATGCAAAATTATGCTTATCACCAGCGCAGCCGGGCAGGGGAAAACGAATTTTCTTTGCGATCTTGTTGAAAATCAATTCGGGAAATTCGAAATTCCGTCAGTGTTCATTCCAGCACGGGAATTGAACAAGTACGCTCATCCGAGCCGCCTCCTTTCGTTCATATCCCAAAACCGCTTCCTACCGAAGCGCGACGACATCCATACGATACTCGATCTGTTCAATCAGATTTCGAAAGGAATACAGAAGCCGTTCGTCATCGCAATTGACGGCATCAATGAAGTGAAAGACTTAGAGAGCTTCTTGTCAGAGCTCTCAGATTTCCTTAACGCGGTTTGCCAATATGAATTCATCAAAGTCATAATCACATGCAGAACTGAGTTCTTCGAGAGCAAATTCGCTTCGCTTCTCCACCAACCATTTGCTGACGCTATTCTGCGCATCAATGACTTGAAAGCTGATATGTCGGACGAGAGCCTCGAACGGATGCTGTTGTCCTATTTGACTCATTTCAACATCCAGGCGCATCTTTCGGATCGGGCGGCTGACTTTCTCAAAAGTGACCTGCTGATGATGAGAATATTCTGCGACCTTAACGAAGGGCAGGATAAGGGCGTCATCTCGGATATATACAAGGTGACACTCTATGAAAACTATTTGCTCCGCAAAGGAGACAGCCTTCCACCCGAATTGAAGCAGGAATTCCTCTCGTGCCTCTACAAGATCGTTGAGCATATGCTTTCCGCAGATCGGTACCACAGCATCAACGTCGGTGGATATACCCATCCACAACAGCAAATTGTCGATCGTCTGGTGTCGGAAGACATAATTCTAAGGCGAGAGCCTGCGGAAAAGACCCTTCAGACGATGCTCGATGAGACGATATCGTTCACCTATGATGAACTGCGCGATTTCGTCATCGGTCTCTACCTCGTGGACCGCCTCGCAAAATCCGGCTTCTCAAGATTCCTTGAAGTGCTGGATAGGCTTCGACCCCTTCCGATCTATGAAGGCGTTTTCAAGTACGTCTACCTTCTCGCGCGTCAAACCGGCGATTCTAATATTCTCAGACACTGCGAAGCAGCGGAAGATTTCGACGTTCACTATTCAATAGCGATTGGCACTCTTCCTCACGAATACCAGAATGACGATGATCGTAGACGTGTGTTGGAGTACCTCAACGTCAACAGGAAGAGAGAGGTCGTTCAACGGATTGGCGTTTTTCTGTTCAATAGAGGGACCAATGAACGAACACTTAATAGGCGATTGTTAATTGATCATATTAATTCACTTGCCGATCCGGATGTGTCGGAGCTCTTTTATATCCTTTTCCGGACCAGAGCCTACGTTCCCAGCTATGAAGCAAATCCTATAGAGGAGTTTCTTGCTGCATGGCTAGACGCTGCGGCGACAGACAAGGGCTTTGACGACGACCACCTAGCGTTCGTCATTCAGCTTTCGATTCTAGCTAAGGTCGGCCAACAGTTTGAACTTCGGTCTACATTGGCTCAGATCAAGGGACGCGGCAGAAACCCTGCCTGCTTTTCGTTCGTTGAGAACGCACGCTCGGCCAGAATTGCAGGCTTCGCGCGATCAATCAATGCGTTCGTGGGTGTGACGCAATGAGCGACGCCAAGGTCATACTGCCTTTCCCTAGGCCGCCTTCGCTTCCAGAGTTTTTCGATATATTATCGGTCAAACCTAATGGTCTGGCCGCTCAAATTACAGAACGTGTTTATGATAGCCTTTTCCTTGGATCCATTGATCTCAAGGAGGAATATCGGCGCTATTATTGCGTCGAGTACCTAAATCTTAGCGACTACATTGAAATGTGCTACGGCGAGCGCCTCGGAGAGGAAGAGCTAAATCAGCAACACATATTTCGGATCAAACACTTACCTCAAATGGTGGACCCGTCATACAGCGACAACTACTTGGAGTCGGTGTTAGAGGCTTTAGATAAGTGGAAGTCTGGCCATGAAAATTAAAATGGATTTTGTGTCCAACAGCTCTTCGACGTCATTCATATATATCTCGGACCGGCAGTTTACAAAGGAAAGCTTCTTCGAAGCTGTCGGTGCCTCAGACCAAGGTCCATTGGGCAACCTTTTCGTCTCCATGTACGAGGAGTTGAACAGCTCCATTGCGAACGGCGAGAGAATTGTAGGAATCGACCAAGTAGCCGCTGATCGTGATTTCGACATAACACCAGAGGTCTTTGAACGAATTTCAGTCGCTCTGACCGAGGGTAAGCGTGTCGTTAGAGGCACGCTGAGTAGCGACGGCGCGTTGGCCGAATCAATACTTTGCGTGGAGATTTTCGAAATCGAGACCGACAAAATGTTCATCAACGCCTACCCAAATTATTGGTGATCAGATGCTCAAGATGAACCGCTATAAGGACATGGGTTACTCGACGTTCTTTAACGCTAAGACGGGGTTCTTCGCTCGCGTCGAAGACAGAGGCATGCCAGAGCCCTTTTGGTCGCCACACGGCCCCGAACTCATGGACATATCGATCACCAATTGGTGCGACAAGGGATGCGCGTTTTGTTATAAAAGCTCGACCAAGTCCGGCCACCACATGAAGCTTGACGACTATAAGAGCGTCATTGATTCGGCCGCTCGGATGGGGACCTTCCAGGTTGCACTGGGAGGCGGAAATCCAAACCAACATCCAGATTTCATCGAAATCCTTAGGTATACTCACGAACGTGACATCGTGCCCAATTACACGACCAATGGTCGCGGCCTGACAGTCGGGATATTGGAGGCAACCAGAGCATATTGCGGCGCGGTCGCGGTCTCGGCCTATCCCCCTTACGATGAAACGGCGGCGACTATTCGGCTTCTGGCTGGTCATCAGATCAGAACGAACATCCATTTCATTCTTGATGCCGACAGTGTTGAGACAGCCATTGATTGGATGACTGATCCCCCAGAATTCCTGCGCGGCATCAACGCCCTTGTGTTCCTGAATTACAAGCCATCGGGCCGAAAGGTTTTTGAAGCAAAGCTGCTCCGACACAGCGCTAGGCTTGATGAATTTTTCAAACTGGCAACGTCAAAGGACTGCAAAATAAAGATTGGCTTTGACGCCTGTTGTGTGAGCGGCGTGTTTGGCCGAACAACAACAAGCTCCACTGTCGTCGATGCGTGCGACGCAGGAAGATTTTCGCTTTATGTGTCCGAAGATATGCAGGTCCATCCCTGTTCCTTTCAGAGCGGACTCGTCGCAGGTGATAAGTTGACGTCCGAAAATTCCCTAGAGGATATCTGGAGAAACTCGGCGAATATGAAGTCGTTCAGAGACTATTTCCGCTCCGATCGCTGTTCCGGCTGCGGGCATCAAAGCTCATGTATGAATGGCTGTCCTATCTTTGAAGAGTTGGTGGTTTGTGGAAATCGCTGATCGATCTGCGGCGACACAGCCTTCGCGAGGAGTTCGACGGTAGACATGCATGAGGTCGTGACACTGCAGGGGTCGCCGGGTGACGCGGACAAGGATTGGCAGCGGCGGCTCTGTGAAGGTGCAGCCGAGCTAGGACGGGTCGTTCAGGAACGGCGATACCACGTCAGTGCTGCGCACCGGGCTGACCACGGCTGCCGTCACCCACGACTATGCCGCCGGCGACGAGATTTTGGCGATCGCCTTCAAGCCGAGCAGCTTCATGCCGCTGATGCCGGGCGAGGTGATGCGCGACCAAGGGGTGGTGCTGGACATGATCGGCAAGGACCGCTTCCGGCTCGGGGCGGACGTGCTGGAGATCCCGACTTTCGAGACCGTCGACGGCTTCGTGCGCAAGCTGGTGCGCAACTGTATCGTCGAGGACAACCGGGTGGTCGCGTCGGTCGTCTCAGGGCATCCGATGGCAATGTCGGAGCGGACGATGCAGCGGCATTTCCTGAAGACGACCGGGGTCACCTACAAGACCTTCACCCAGATCGAGCGCGCCCAGAAGGCGCTGGCGCTGTTGCAGCAGGGGCGGCCGGCGGCGGACGTCGCCTTCGCGCTCGGCTATGCCGACCAGCCGCACATGATCCGCTCGGTGAAGGCGATCATGGGCACGACACCCGGGCAGGCCGCGCGCCGCTGAAACTGTCGGAAATCTTCAATCCCGCGCACCCTGCCGCCGGCTAGAAAGGACGCACTTTCAACCCCGTGCACGGCCCCTGATGGCGGAAGCTGTTTTCGAAAGGGTCGATGCACCAAGTCAAAGTGGACGCGGCACATGTCTGACATCACCCCCTTCAAGATCGCCATTCAGGAGGCCGAACTGGCCGACCTCAAGCAGCGCCTGGCCAACACGCGGCTCGCCAACGAGGTCGCGGGCGCGGGCTGGAGCTATGGCATGGCGTCGGGCTTCGTCACCCGCGCGATCGAGCGGCTGAAGAACGGCTTCGACTGGCGCGCGCAGGAGGCCGAAATCAACCGCCACCCGCAATTCGTCACCGAGATCGACGGCCAAAAGATCCATTTCCTGCATGTGAAGTCGGGCGTTGCCGATGCGGTGCCGCTGCTTTTGCTGCATGGCTGGCCGAGCTCGTTCGTCGAGTTTTTGGGCGCGATCACACCACTTACCAAGGCCGGTTTCGATCTCGTCATCCCGTCGCTGCCCGGCTTCGGCTTCTCCGGCCCGACACGCGAGGCCGGCTGGAACGACGGGCGCATCGCCAACGCCATGCTGGAGCTGATGACGCGGCTCGGCTATCAGCGCTTCGGCGTGCAGGGCGGCGATGCGGGCGCGATCATCGCACCGGCGATCGGCCGGGCAGCGCCCGAACGGGTCATCGGCGTGCATGTGAACGCGGCGACGATGGGCTTCATTCCGCTCGGGCCCATCGATCCGAGCGACATCGCGACGTTCAGCGACGCCGAGAAGACCAGGCTGCAGCGGTTGCAGCAGTTCATGGCCGAACGCTTCGGTTTCAACGCGCTGCAGTCGAGCCGGCCGCAGACGCTGGCCTATGGCATTTCGGATTCGCCGGCGGGGCTGATCGCCTGGCTGGGCGACATGTTTGCCGGCTTCGGCGACAGTCCCGACGCGGTCGATCTGGACGGGTTTTTGACCAACGTGCTGGTCTACTGGTTCACCGGCACCGCCGCCTCGTCGATAAGGCTCTATTACGAGAACGCGCACGACCCGGAGGCGTGGTCGCCGAAGCCGAATTCGGGCGTGCCGACAGGGGTGGCGGTGTTTGCCCGCGACGAGATCGCCATCCGCCGCTATGGCGAGGCAAGCAACACAATCGTGCGCTGGACGGAGCTCAGCAGCGGCGGCCATTTCGCGGCGATGGAGGTGCCAGAGGCGTGGGCGCAAGAGGTCGCGGCGTTCTTTGACGGGCTGCGGGGATAAAACCGCGCAAAAAAAGATAGCCGGCCTCAGGCTGTGGCCCGGGGCCGGTTCTGTTCGCGCCAGGAGGCCGGGCTGAGCGCGGTGACGCGGCGGAACTCGCGGTTGAAGTTGGACTTGGTCTGGAAGCCGGCGTCGAGCATGGCCGCGGTGACCGACATGTCGGTGTCGCGCAGCAGGCGGCAGGCTTCGGAAATCCTGATGTCGTTGATGTATTGCGAGACGTTCTTGCCGGCGAGGCGGTTGACGGCGCCGGAGATCTGCCGCGCCGGCACGCCCACGCGGCGGGCCAGCCGCGACAAGGTGAGGTTGTCATCGCGATAGAGCTTCTGGTCGACGAGCAGGCGCTGGACCCGGTCGAGGATTTCGCGGTCCTGCTCGGAGGGCGACGGCTCGGGCGGGCCGGGCTGGGTCGGCGCCGAGGGATGGGCGCGCGAGGCGACGAAGGCGGTCAGGCCGATGAAGAACAAGCCGAGAATGTTGGCGTTGCTGGCGATGATCTCGGCGTTCGCCCCCATCGACCATTCGAAGGCGAGCAGCACGCCGAGGTCGAACAAAGCCGACAGGCATAGCGCTGCGGCGGCGATGACCAGCGCGCGGTGGGCGGCGACCGCGCTGTCGAGGCGCGCCTCGACAAGGGCGTCGGGACCGCTGCGCCCGAGGTTCAGCACGGCGAGCGCATAGCCGACGAAGATCACGATCAGCGCGACGTCGATGAGGGCGGGCACGAACAGCACCAGAGCGATCATGACCAGCGGCGGCAAGGCGTGGAGCCAGCGCACGGCGCCGCTGCCGGCATCGTCGCGCTGGAGCAAGGTACGAAAACTGAGGAGCACCAGCGGCGGCAGGCTGGCTGCCAGGATCGGCAGGACATAACGCGCCGCCTCGACATGGTAGCCCCAGCGCAGGCCGACGACGACCGACTGCACGGCGCAGAGGGCGACGAGGACGAGGAATGCCGTGTTGCCGCCGGTGGTTTCCCGGGCGCGCAGCGCCGCGACGAGCAGGATGACCAGCAACAGCGCGGCGACGAAGGACAGGGGCACGAAGATCAAGGCGAATCTCACCTGAGGAAAAGACGGCCGATCATGGCCTGCATCGCGATCAAGCACGACCTGAATCGCGATCGAGGACGATGAGGCTGCCCGATTTCGCCATTGCTGGCTCGTCGTTTCGAAAAACAGAGCGAGGTTCTCATGCTCCAGCTGCTTTCCACCATTCCTGCCCTCATCGGCTTCGTTTCCACCTGCTTCGCTTCGGAGGTGGGCGTGCGCGAGGGGACCGTGGCCCAGCCCGGCCGCGACCTTGCCGTGACCGTCTGGTATCCGGCCGGCGCCGGCGGCACGCCGACGACCCTGGGCGACAACAGGGTTTTCAAGGGTACGCCAGCCGCGCGAGACGCGCCGCCCGTGCCGGGCCGCCATCCGCTGGTGCTTTTGTCGCACGGCTCGGGCAGCCGCGTGCAGGCCATGGGCTGGCTCGCCACCGAACTGGCCAAGGCGGGCTTCGTCGTTGCCGGCCCCAACCATCCGGGCACGACCAGCGGGGATTCAACGCCGGCCGACACGCCGAAGCTGTGGCAGCGCACCGGCGACCTTTCGGCCGTCATCGACGCGATGACCGTGGACCCGGCCTGGAGCAACGTCATCGACGCCGACAGGATCGGCGTGGTCGGCTTTTCGCTCGGCGGCGCCGCGGCGATGGAGCTCGCCGGCGCACGCGCCGATCTCGAGGCCTATGCCAGCTATTGCGACGGCTACAAGAAATGGGACTGCGCCTGGTTTGCCGGCGGCACAGGCTATGTCGACGAAGAGCGGGTGACGGTCGACAGGCTCGACCTGCGCAGCATCGAGCGGGCGCGCTTCGAGCAGTCGAACCTCGACCGCCGCATCAAGACGGCTGTGCTGGCCGATCCCGGCCTCGCCCAGGCCTACGATGCGCAGAGCCTGACGGAGATCGCGATCCCGATGCACTTCATCAATCTCGGCGAGGGCGAAACCATCCCGCTGGCCGTGATCTCCGACAAGCTGGCAAAACTGACGCCGAAGGGCAGCTATGCGACGGTGGCCGGCGCCACGCATTTCAGCTTCCTGCCGGAATGCAAGGACGGTGCCGCCGATGTGCTGAAGTCGGTGGGCGAGATCGATCCGATCTGTTCCGACGAGGCGAGCAGGCCGCGCGGGGAACTGCATGCCGAGATGATCAGGCTGGTGAAGGACAGGCTGGTGCGCGACCTGATGGCTCCCGGGCAATGAGCCCTGCCCGGTGCCGGCCATAGGCCGGTGCCATGCGGCGTGCGCGTCTAGCGCGGTGCGTACGCCGCCAGGAAGATGCGGACGCTCTCCCGGGCGTGGCTGCGGCAGGCCTGGCGCGACAGGATCGCGCCGTCGCCCAGCAGCATGGCGTCGTTGACCGGGCCGCCCATGACCAGCCAGTTGAAGAAGCCGGCGGCGGCCTCGAGGTCTTCGGCCTGCATCTGGCCCTGCCGGCGATAGCGCTCGAAGGCGCGCGACAGGCGGCCGATCGAGCGCTGGGGCCCAAGCGCATGCAACGCCTTGCCGAGTTCGGGGAAGCGTCCGGCCTCGCCGATGACCAGGCGCCGCAACTGCATCAGGCGGGGCGTCATGACGATGGTGAGCTGGAGCTCGGCGAATTCCTGGAGGTAGGCACCGATGGGGCGGTCGTCCTCGGGCTCGGCGACCTGCTGCTCGTGCTCGTCGCCGGCGAGGCCGGTCATGCCCCTGACAACGTCGAGGAACAGCGCTTCCTTGCTCTGGAAATGGGCATAGACGGTCTGCTTGGAGACGTCGGCCGTGGCCGCGATCTCGTCCATGTTGGTGCCGAGGAAACCGTTCTTCAGGAACAGCACGGCTGCCGCCGAAACGATGGCGTCGCGTGTCCGCTGCTGGCGACTTTTCGCACCGCTCATGGCTGGCCCTTCCCTGGCGTCGGCAATCCCGGCGGCAGGATAGGCCGATCCGATTGACAAATCAAACTGGACGGTACAGTCTAGTTGCTGGACCCCAACGGGAGCGGCGAAGATGTCAGGTTCCACGTCACAGATGCGAAGCGCGAGCTGCAGATGCGGACGCGTCGGGTTCGAGGCGAGCGGGGTGCCGATCGTCACGGCGGCCTGCCATTGCTCGAGCTGCCAGAAGGCGGGCAAGATTTTCGAAGACCTGCCCGGCGGGACGCCGGTGCTGGAAAGCGACGGCGGCACCGTCTTTGCACTCTACCGCAAGGACCGGGTGCGCTGCGTGCGCGGTGCGGAATTGCTGCGCGAACACCGGCTGAGCCCGGCGGCGCCAACCCGGCGCGTGGTGGCCGCCTGCTGCAATGCGCCGATGTTCCTGGAGTTCAAGGGCGGGCACTGGCTGTCGCTCTATCGCGAGCGCATCCAGCCCGACGACCGGCCACCGCTCGAGATGCGCACGATGACCGCCGACCGCAGACCGGGCGTCGAGTTCGCGGATGGCTTGCCGAGCTACGCCAAGCATTCCGGCCGCTTCATGTGGCGGCTGCTGGCGGCCTGGGCGGCGATGGGTTTTCGGGCCCCCAAACTCGACTATGTCCAGGGCGAGCTCGATGTCCAAGGCAGCTGACAAGATCGAAATCAGGAACGTGATCTCGCCCGGCCACGTCGTGCGCGTCGACAAGGCCAAATACACGGCGATGCGCGACGCGCTGCTGGCCGTATTGCCGGCCAAGACACCGGGACTGACGGTGGCCGAGGCCAAGGCGGCGCTGCTGCCGCTGTTGCCTCAAGAGCTGTTTCCCGGCGGCGACAAGGCCGGCTGGTGGCTGAAGGCGGCCCAGCTGGATCTCGAGGCACGGGGCGTGGTCAGCCGCGAGGCGACCAAGCCGCTGCGGCTTTATCGGGCCTGACGTTCGGCGTCGGTCGACCTACTTCATCTTCTGCGGGTAGATCGTCTCGCCGCGCTTGAGCATCTCGACGAAGGTCTCGATCTTCTTCCTGCGGCCGGCCTCGGTCTTCATGTTGTGGGTGCGGAAGGCGAGCGCGAAGCGGTTCTGCGCGCTGAGCTTGCCGAGCATCTCCCTTGCCGCCGGCTCGGCGTCGATGGCGGCCTGGAGATCGTCGGGGATCTTCATGTCCTTGCCGGACTTGTAGGCACGATCCCAGCGTCCGTCGGCCCTGGCCGCCTCGACCTGCCTCATGCCGTGCTCGGTCATGCGACCCTCTTTGATGAGGCGGGCGACGTTGTCAACGTTGATCTGGCTCCAGGTGCCCTTCCTGCCGCGCGGCGAATAGCGCTGCAGGAAACTTGTGTCGTCGAGACCCTTGCGGACGCCGTCGATCCAGCCCCAGCACAGCACGACGTCGATGGCTTCCTTGGGCGTGATCGAGGGCAGGCCGGAAGCGACCTTGTGGATCCTGATCCAGACCTCGTCCTGCTTGTCGTGATGGATGCCGAGCCAGCGGTAGAAGCTCCCGGCGTCCTTGAATTCGTGGACCTTGGCCGGATCGACGGTGACGGGCGCCATCAGAGTGGCTGCGCCCCGGCCGGCGCCGCGACCGAACAGGCCGACGACGAGCAATGGTATGTCCGGTTCTGCATCTTTTCCTCGAACAACACGGTGTCGCCGCAGCCTATACCGGCAGCCAACCAGACGCACAGGCATATCCTGCTGCCCATACTGGAAACATCTGCCGCAAGGTCAATATACCCGAACGTTCCTGAAACCTGCCGTGAAGGGAATTCTTAAAGCCCGCCGATATAGGTTTTGCGAAACATCGCGCCGAGGACGCGAAAACAACTGCAGGTGAGAGCGAGTTCGTTTCGTTGGGGCATGTGACGAGGCTACGCGATATCAGATCCAGATTCCGGCTGTTCGCGCTGCTGTGGCCGTTCATCGCCGTGGTGCTGGTGCAGGCCATCATCGCCGGCGCCAGCCTCTACACGCTTTCGGCGGTGCGCGCCTATGTTGCGGGCGAAAGCGCCTGGTCGAAGGGCCAGAAGGACGCCATCTACAGCCTGGCCATGTATGCCAGCACCGGCGACGAACACTACCATCACCGGTTCCAGCAAACGATCGCCGTGCCGCTGGCCGACCGGCAAGCCAGGCTGGCGATGGAGCAGCCAGTGCCGGACTACGACGCCGCCTATGACAGCTTCCGGCGGGCCGGCAACCACCCCGAAGACATTCCGGGCATGATCTGGCTGTTCCGCTATTTCAGGGACGTGAGCTACCTGTCCAACGCGGTGCAACGCTGGATCGACGCGGACCCCAAGATCCTCGAGGTGGCGGCGCTTGGCGAGGCGATGCACCAGGAGATCTCCAGCAACCGCGCCACGCCGGACATGCGCGCCGACTGGAGCCGCAAGATCCAGCGCCTCAACGGCGACACGGCACCGCTGGCGGATGCGTTCTCGCAATCGCTCGGACGCGGATCGCGCGCCATCACCAACCTGTTGCTCAGCGTCAACGTGATCACCGCCGCCTTGCTGATCCTGCTCGCCATTCGGCGGACGGGAAACCTGCTGCAACAGCGCCAAGCCTTCGAGGACGCGCTCAACGCCGAGCGCGAGCGGGCTCAGATCACCCTGGCCTCGATCGGCCAAGCGGTGGTGGCGACCGACCGGGACGGCAGGCTCGACTACATGAACGAGGCGGCGGAGAGGCTGCTCGACTGGCGCGGCGCGGACGCCAGGGGCAAGCCGCTCGACCAGCTGTTTCGCCTGATGAACGAGGAGGCGGACCAGGAAGACCGCGGCTTCGTGGCGCGGGTTCTCGCCGGCGAGGCGATCGACGGCAGCGGCGTGCCGCAGCAGCTGGTGCGGCCCGACCTGTCGAGCGTGGCGATTTCGCTTGTCGGCGCGCCGCTCTATGTCGAGCAGCGGGTGGTGGGCGCGGTGCTGGTGTTCCACGACCGGACCAAGGAACAGGAATTCCTGGCGCAACTGTCCTGGCAGGCGAGGCACGACACGCTGACCTCTCTCGCCAACCGCTTCGAATTCGAGACCCGGCTGAGCGCCTCGCTCGAAGGCCTGGCAAAGCGCCCATCGACACATGCGCTGATGTATCTCGACCTCGACCAGTTCAAGATCGTCAACGACACCTGCGGGCATGCCGCCGGCGACGAACTGTTGCGAAAAGTGTCGACCGCGTTGCGGCAGAACCTGCGGTCGGGCGACCTGCTGGCGCGGCTGGGCGGCGACGAATTCGGCGTGCTGATGGAGAACTGCCCTGCCGAGCTGGCGGCGTGCACCGGAGAGCGCCTGCGCAAGGCGGTGGAAGAGCTGCATTTCGTCTGGGCCGGACGCGCCTTCAGCACCAGCGTCAGCATCGGCGTCGTCGGCCTGTCGGATGCCAGCATGACCCTGGAAGAGACGCTGCGCAGCGTCGACATCGCCTGCTACATGGCCAAGGACAAGGGCCGCAACCGCATCCAGCTGCAGCAGATCGGCGACCTCGAACTGGAGCATCGCCTGGGCGAGATGGCCTGGGTGCAGCGGCTGCGCGAGGCGCTGGAACAGAACCGCTTCCGCATCTACGCGCAGGAGATCGTGCCGCTGCAGGCGGACGAGACGACGGGCGCGCATATCGAGCTCCTGATCCGCCTGGCCGACGCCGACAACAACATGATCCCGCCCGGAGCCTTCATCCCGGCGGCCGAACGCTACGGGCTGATGCCGCTGATCGACCGCTGGATGGTTCGCTCGGCCTTCGAGCGGCTGGCCGTGCACAAGCGCACGCAGCCCGACAACCCGATCGCCATCTGCGCCATCAACCTGTCCGGCGCCAGCTTCGGCGACGACAGCTTCGTCAGCTACGTGCTGGAGCAGTTCGTGCGCAGCGGCGTGGCGCCGTCGACGATCTGCTTCGAGATCACCGAGACGAGCGCCATCGCCGACCTCGACAGCGCGGCGCGCTTCATCAAGGCGCTGCAGGCGCATGGCTGCCGCTTCTCGCTCGACGATTTCGGCTCGGGCATGTCGTCGTTCAGCTACCTCAAGGCGCTGCCGGTCGACTATCTCAAGATCGACGGCGGCTTCGTCAAGGACATGCTCGTCGACCGCATCGACCGTGCCATGGTGGAGATGATCCAGCACATCGGCGAGGTGACGGGCAAACGCACGATCGCCGAATTCGTCGAGAACGACGACATCGCCATGGCGCTGCGCGACATCGGCGTCGACTATGCGCAGGGCTACGGCATCGCGCGGCCGCAGCCCTTCGACGACGGCTATGCCGCTGGCAAGAAGCGCGGCTTCGGCCGCGCCAGCGGCGCAAACCCGAACCTGCCGCTGGCGAGCTGACCGCCGGGTCGCCAAGTGTTTCCTGCACCGGCAAGGGCGGCGGGCCGGCGGCTGCACCGTCAGGGCGAACTGACCGGGGTCAGATCATCTCCAGCGGCCGCTTGCGCGCCGGCGGCGGGAACAGCGTGTCCAGCTCGGCAAGATCGCCAGGGGTGAGGCGAATGTCGCGCGCGGCGGCGTTCTGCCTGACATGTTCGAGCCGGGTGGCCTTGGGGATGGCGATGACGCCGGGCCGGGCCATGACCCAGGCAAGCGCCAGCTGCGCCGCCGTCGCGTCGTGCCGGGCGGCGATGGCCTGAAGGCCCGCATCGTCGGCCAGGGCGCCCTGCTCGACCGGCGAATAGGCCATGACCGGCATGCCATGCTCGCGGCACCAGGGCGCCAGGTCGAACTCTATGCCGCGCCGGCCGAGATTGTAGAGCACCTGGTTGGCCTGGGCGTTCCTGCCTGCCGGCAGCCGCTCCATCTCCTCCATGTCGTCGGCGTCGAAATTGGAGACGCCCCAGTGGCGGATCTTGCCCGAACGGTGCAGCTCCTCGAACACGGCAATGGTCTCGGCCAGGGGCACGCCGCCACGCCAGTGCAGCAGATAGAGGTCGATGCGGTCGGTGCGCATGCGCTTGAGGCTGGCTTCGCAAGCCCTGACGACACCGTTGCGCGAGGCGTTGGAGGGCAGTACCTTGGAGACGAGGAAGACGTCGTCGCGGCGGCCGGCGATGGCTTCACCGACGACCTTTTCGGCGCCGCCATTGCCGTACATCTCGGCCGTGTCGATCAGGGTGACGCCAAGGTCGAGCCCGAGCCGCAGCGCCGCCACCTCGTCGGCGGCGCGGGCACGGTCCTCGCCCATCATCCAGGTGCCCTGGCCGAGCACCGGCACGGCTTCGCCGGCGGGCAGCGTCGTGGTCGTGGATGGCATGGCGGTCTCCTCGGCGGTTTCCGCCAGCTTACAGCGCCATCCGGCGTTGGCTACCGCAATGACGCTGCAGTCCGTTTCGCGCTACTTGACCGGATTGGCGGCGAGCCAGGCTTCCATCTCCTTGATCTCGGTCTCCTGGGCGGCGATGACCGCTTCGGCGAGCTTGCGCATCTCGGGGTTCTTGCCGTGCTCGATCTGGACCTTGGCCATGTCGATGGCGGCCTGATGGTGCGGGATCATGCCGCGGGCGAAATCGACATCGGCGTCGCCGGAATATTCGATCGCCAGCATGGCCTTGTGCATCTTGTCCATGGCCGCCTTGTAGGCCTGGGCGGAAGCGCTGTCGGTGGCGGGGGCGGTCATGCCCATGGCGTGGCCGCCGTGGTCCATCTGGGCCGAGGCGGTTTCGAGCATGACGGCGACGAGCATGCCCGCAGCCATCAGGGACAGCACGATCTTCTTCATCAGGTTCATACAGAACATCCTTCTTGGGAGCCGCGGTTCAGAGCTTGATCGCCCTGAGCCTCAGCGCGTTGGCAATGACCGACACCGACGACAGGCTCATCGCGGCGGCGGCAATCATCGGCGACAGGAGCGTGCCGAGGACCGGATATAGGACGCCCGCCGCGACCGGAACACCCAGGACGTTGTAGATGAAGGCGAAGAACAGGTTCTCCTTGATGTTGCGGATGGTGCCCTGGGCGAGCTTGCGGGCGCGGACGATGCCACCGAGATCGCCCTTGACCAGGGTGATGCCGGCACTTTCCATGGCGACGTCGGCGCCGGTGCCCATGGCGATGCCGACATCGGCGGCGGCGAGTGCCGGCGCGTCGTTGACGCCGTCGCCGGCCATGGCGACGCCCTGCCCCTTGGCGCAAAGCTCGTCGACAAGTGCCTTCTTGCTCTCCGGCAGCATGTCGGCGCGGACCTCGTCGATGCCGAGCTTGTCGGCGACGGCCTTGGCGGTGCGGGCGTTGTCGCCGGTCGCCATGATGATGCGCAGGCCAAGGCCGTGCAGCTCGCGGATGGCGGCGGCGGCGGAAGCCTTGATCGGATCGGCGACGGCGACGAGGCCGGCCGGCTTGCCGTCGAGGGCGACGAACATCGCGGTCTTGCCCTCGCCGCGCAGCGCGTCGGCGCGGGTGGCGAGGTCGCCGAAGTCGATGCCGAGATCGGCCATCAGCGCGGCATTGCCGAGCGCCACCTTGCGGTCCGAAACCGCGCCGACGACGCCCTTGCCGGTGATCGATTCGAAGTGGTGGACGTCGGGTGCGGCAACGCCACGCTCGGCCGCACCCTCGACGATGGCCTCGGCGAGCGGATGCTCGGAGCCCTTCTCGAGGCCGGCGGCGAGCGACAGCAGGTCCTTTTCCCCGACCCCTTCGGCGGTGACGACGTCGGTCAGCTTCGGCCGGCCTTCGGTCAAAGTGCCGGTCTTGTCGACGATGAGGGTGCTGACGCGGGCGAAACGCTCCAGCGCCTCGGCGTCCTTGATCAGAACGCCGGCCTGGGCGCCGCGGCCGGTGGCGGTCATGACCGACATCGGCGTGGCGAGGCCAAGCGCGCAGGGACAGGCGATGATGAGGACCGAGACAGCCGATACGAAGGCGAAGACCATGCTCGGCTCAGGGCCGATGAGCGCCCAGACGATGAAGGAGACGATGGCGATCAGCACCACGGTGGGCACGAAGTAGAACGAGACGCGGTCGGCGAGGCCCTGGATCGGGGCGCGGCTGCGCTGGGCCTTGGCGACCATGTCGACGATCTGCGACAGCACCGTTTCGCTGCCGACCTTTTCGGCACGCATGATGAGCGAGCCGTTCTTGTTGAGCGTGCCGCCGGTGAGCTTGTCGCCTTCGGTCTTCTCGACCGGCACCGGCTCGCCGGTGATCATCGATTCATCGACCGAGGAGCGGCCTTCGAGCACGATGCCGTCGACGGGAACGCTGTCGCCCGGGCGGATGCGCAGGCGGTCGCCGCCGACCACCTGGTCGAGCGACACTTCGGCCTCGGAGCCGTCGTCGGCGACGCGACGGGCGGTCTTGGGCGCGAGATCGAGCAGCGCACGGATGGCCGAGCCGGTGCGCTCGCGCGCCCTGAGTTCGAGCACCTGGCCGAGGAAGACGAGGGCGATAATGACCGCCGCCGCCTCGAAATAGACCGGCACCGAGCCGCCATGGCCGCGGAACTGGTGCGGGAACAGGCCGGGGAACAGCGTGGCGATGACCGAATAGATATAGGCCGCGCCGACGCCGAGCGAGATCAGCGTCCACATGTTGGGGCTGCGGTTGCGGAACGAATCCAGGCCGCGATGGAAGAAGGGCAGCGCCGCCCACAGCACGACCGGCGTGGCCAGCGCCAGCTCGAGCCAGGAGGCCAGCGGTTCGCCGATCCAGTCGCGCACCGGCAGGCCGACCATCGGCCCCATGGCAATGACGAGCAGGGGAATGGACAGGACGGCGCTGACCCAGAAGCGGCGGGTGAAATCGACCAGTTCAGGATTGGGGCCGTCGTCGGCGCTCGGCATCATCGGCTCGAGCGCCATGCCGCAAATCGGGCAGGAACCGGGCTTGTCGCGGATGATCTCGGGATGCATCGGGCAGGTGTACTGCGTGTCCCTGGGCATCGGCTCCGCCGCAGCCTTGCCGGAAAGGTATCTTGCCGGCTCGGCGGTGAACTTGCCCTCGCAGGTGGAGGAACAGAAATAGTAGCCGGAGCCCTCGTGCTTGAGGAAATGCCTGGCCGTGTCGCGGGCGACATCCATGCCGCAGACCGGATCCTTGGCGCTAACATACTTGTCCGGCGCCGCCTCGAACTTGTCACGGCAGGAATCGCTGCAGAAATGGTAACGGTGGCCGGCATGTTCCAGCGTCGGCTTGCCGGCGGCCGGATCGACGGTCATGCCGCAGACCGGATCGCGCACGACGGCTTCGCCTTCGGCCGGGGCCTTGGTGTTGGCCGCGTGATGCTGGTGGCCGTGATGGTCGTGCTTGTCGTTCATGTCGCAGGTTCCGCATTCCTCGTGCAGCGATTCTAGAGGTTCCAGTACGGGGAAGGTCAACAGCCCGGCGGGATGGCGTGTTCGAAACCCCTGTTCCCCAGCGCGCCCCAAAAGGGACGGGCTTTGTCGAACACATGTTCGACAATCTCTAACGAGGACGCCGGGGCAATCGTTCCCTGGCTGGCTCGGCATCCCGGCGCACCCATATCAGCGGGAACTGCAACAGCGCGCAGCCATACCCATGGCGGAAAAATCGCGCTATAGACGCGACCTCAAGGGCGAGGCCAGCCGAGGCACATGACAGACATTCCGCTCAACCTGGAGCTTCTGATCGACGCGGACGCGCTGCGCCGCGACCTGAGCGCACTGACCGGCGAAGACGGCAACGGCGCCGATCCGGCGATCAGGACGTCGGTGCTGGCGATGCTCAAGGAGCGCGTCGCCGCCGGCAAGAAGATCGCCGAGACCATGCTGATGGAGGACGAGGGCGGCACCGCCTGCGCCATCCGCATATCGCACCTCATGGACGAGGTGATCCGCGTCCTCTACGACTTCGCCGTCACCCACGTCTACCGGGCCAAGAACCCGTCGCGGGCCGAACGCATGGCGGTGGTGGCCGTCGGCGGCTATGGCCGCGGCACCCTCGCCCCGGGCTCCGACATCGACCTGTTGTTCCTGCTGCCCTACAAGCAGACGCCGTGGGGCGAGCAGATCGTCGAATACATGCTCTACATGCTGTGGGACATGGGGCTGAAGGTCGGCCACGCCACCCGCAACATCGACGAATGCCTGAGGCTTTCGCGCAGCGATATCACCATCCGCACGGCGATCCTCGAAGCCCGCTTCGTGTGGGGCGAAGAGAAGCTCTGCAACGAGCTGATCGAGCGCTTCGACAAGGAGCTGGTGAAGGACACCGGGCCCGAATACGTGCAGGCAAAGCTCGCCGAGCGTGACACCCGCCATTCCAAATCAGGCGAGAGCCGCTACCTGGTGGAGCCCAACATCAAGGACGGCAAGGGCGGGCTGCGCGACCTGCACACGCTGTTCTGGATCGCCAAATATTATTATCGGGTGCGCACCGGCGCCGAGCTGATCAACAAGGGCGTGTTCACGCAAGGGGAACACGGCCAATTCGTCGAGGCCGAGGACTTCCTGTGGGCGGTGCGCTGCCACATGCACTTCCTGACCGGCAAGCCGGAAGAGCGGCTGCATTTCGACATCCAGCGCGAGATCGCCGAGCGGCTGGGCTACACCACCCAGCCGGGGCTTTCGGCGGTCGAGCGCTTCATGAAGGACTACTTCCTGGTGGCCAAGGAGGTGGGCGACCTGACCCGCATCTTCTGTGCCGCCCTCGAAGAGGAACAGGCCAAGGACGCGCCCGGCTTCCACGGGCTTTTGCAGGGCTTTTCGCGGCGGCGGCGCAAGCTCGCCGGGACCAGCGACTTCATCATCGACAACCAGCGCATCAACGTGGCCGACGACGAGGTGTTCCGGCGCGACCCGGTCAACATGCTGCGCTTCTTCTGGTTTGCCGACCGGCACGGGCTGGAGCTGCACCCGAACGCGCTGAAGCTTCTGACCCGCTCGCTCGGGCTGGTCGACAAGGGCCTGCGCCGCAACGAGGAGGCCAACCGCTACTTCCTCGACATCCTGACGTCGGACCGCAATCCCGAGCTCAACATGCGGCGCATGAACGAGGCGGGGCTGCTCGGCCGGCTGATCCCCGATTTCGGCAAGATCGTCGCGATGATGCAGTTTTCGATGTACCACCACTACACCGTTGACGAGCACCTGCTGCGCTGCATCGGCGTGCTGTCGGAGATCGAGCATGGCGACGGCGAGAAGATCCACCCGCTCAGCCACTCGCTGATCGGCGGGCTGAAGAAGCAGCGCGAAGTGCTGTATGTCGCCGTGCTGCTGCACGACATCGCCAAGGGCCGGCCGGAAGACCATTCGGAGGCCGGCGGCAAGATCGCCCGCCGCATCGGCCCGCATATGGGGCTATCGCCCGCCGACACCGAGACGGTGGCCTGGCTGGTGGAGAACCATCTCGCCATGTCGATGACGGCGCAGACGCGCGACCTCAACGACCGCAAGACCATCGACGACTTCGCCGACGTGGTGCAGTCGGTGGAGCGGCTGAAGCTGCTGCTGATCCTGACCGTATGCGACATTCGCGGCGTCGGGCCCGGTGTCTGGAACGGCTGGAAGGGCCAGTTGCTGCGCACGCTGTATTTCGAGACCGAGCTGCTGCTCACCGGCGGCTTTTCCGAGCTGTCCCGGGCCGAGCGCACGGCGGCGGCCCGCGAGACGCTGGCAGGAGCACTTGCCGACTGGCCGGAGAAGGCGCGCAAGAAATACGTCAAGCTGCACTACGAGAACTACCTCCTGACCGTCGATCTCGACGACCAGAAGCGCCATGCGGACTTCATTCGCGGCGCCGACGAGGCGGGCAAGCAGCTGTCGACGATGGTGCGGACGCACGAGTTCGAGGCCGTCACCGAAATCACCATCCTGGCGCAGGACCACCCGCGACTGCTGTCCGTCATTGCGGGGGCCTGTGCGGCTGCCGGCGGCAACATCGTCGACGCGCAGATATTCACCACCTCCGACGGGCGGGCGCTGGACATCATCCTGATTTCCCGCGAGTTCGACCGAGACGAGGACGAGCGCCGCCGCGCCGAGCGCGTCGGCCAGCTGATCGAGGACGTGCTTTCGGGCAAGAGCTGGCTGCCGGAGATGATCGCCAAGCGGGCCAAGCCGAAGCGCGGCCAGAAGACCTTCCGCATCCAGCCGCGCGCCGAGATCCGCAACACGCTGTCGAACCGATTCTCGGTGGTCGAGGTGGTGGGCCTCGACCGTCCCGGCTTCCTGTCGGAGATCACTGGCGCGCTGTCGGACCTGTCGCTCGACATCGCCTCGGCGCACATCACCACCTTCGGCGAGAAGGTGATCGACACTTTCTACGTCACCGACCTGACCGGCCAGAAGATCGACAACCCGACACGGCTCGAAAACATCCGCGCCCGCCTGATCGCCACGCTCGAAGGGCCGAACGCCGATCGCGCCAAGGCCAAAGCGGCGGCGGAATGAGCGCAGCCATTCTCCCGCCCAAATCCGCAAGGCATCGTCGCGTCCCATGTCACTGATCAAGAAATTCGCGACGGTCGCGTCGGGCACGCTGATGAGCCGGGCGCTGGGTTTTGCCCGCGAGATGCTGATGGCGGCAGCACTCGGCACCGGGCCAGTGGCCGACGCCTTCTATGCAGCGTTCCAGTTTCCCAACACCTTCCGCCGGCTGTTTGCCGAAGGCGCGTTCAACGCCGCCTTCGTGCCGTTGTTCGCCAAGGAGATCGAGGCCAACGGCGTCGAGGGCGCCAAGCGCTTCTCGGAAGAGGTGTTCGGCGTGCTGTTCACGGCGCTGCTGGCGCTGACGATCGCAATGGAACTGGCGATGCCGCTGATCGTGCGCTTCGTCGTGGCGCCCGGCTTTGCCGACAACCCGGAGAAGTACGACCTGACGGTGGCGCTCGCGACCATAATGTTCCCCTATCTCATCTGCATGTCGCTGGCGGCGATGATGAGTGGCATGCTGAATTCGCTGCGCCGCTACTTCGCGGCGGCAGTCGCCCCGGTGTTCCTCAACATCATCCTGGTCGGCGTGCTGGCCAATGCCTGGTATCGCGGCCATGACGGGCTGACGGTGGGCTATGCACTGGCCTGGGGCGTGCTGGCGGCCGGCCTGGTGCAGCTTGCCATCGTCTGGATCGCCGTGCGCCATGCCGGCATCGCCATCGGCTTTCGCCGGCCGAAGCTGACGCCCAACGTCAAGCGGCTGCTGTGGCTCGCCCTGCCCGCCGCGATCACCGGCGGCATCACCCAGATCAACACGCTGATCGGCACGGCGATCGCCTCGGGCCAGGACAGCGCGGTGTCGTCGCTGAACCTTGCCGACCGGGTCTACCAGCTGCCGCTCGGCGTGGTCGGCGTGGCGGTCGCCATCGTGCTTTTGCCGGAGCTGTCGCGGGCGCTGAAGTCGGGCAACCTGATCGAGGCGGCCAACCTGCAGAACCGCTCGGTCGAGTTCACGCTGTTCCTGACGCTGCCGGCGGCGGCGGCACTGCTCGTCATCTCCGAACCGATCGTGCGGGTGCTCTATGAGCGAGGCGCGTTTGCTGCCACCAACAGCACGCCGGTGGTGTCGGCGATCCTCGCCATCTTCGGCCTCGGCCTGCCGGCCTTCGTGCTGATCAAGGCGTTCACGCCCGGCTTCTTCGCCCGCGAAGACACCCGCACGCCGATGTATTTCGCGGCCATCTCGGTGGCGGTCAACGTGTCGGTGGCGCTGACGCTGTTTCCGTCCTGGGGCGCGCCCGGCATCGCCGCGGCCGCCGCGATCGCCGGCTGGGTCAACGCGACGATGCTGCTGGGAACCCTGATCTGGCGCGGCCACTGGGACCGCGACGCGGCGCTGCTGAAACGCATCCCCCGCCTGGTCATCGCCGCGGCGATCATGGCGGCGGGGCTGTGGTTCGCCGCAGGCGAGGCCGAGCAATGGCTCGGGTCCGCTGCCCCGGTCTACACGCAGGCGGCAGCGCTGGCCGTGCTGGTGGCGGGCGCGATGGTCATCTATTTCGGCGTCGCCTTCGGCATCGGCGGGGCGGATATCGGCATGATCCGGCGCAACATCAGGCGCAACCGCGCCAACGCCGCCACTGGTGCCACCGAGCCCGAGTGACGGCGCAGGCGGAGCCGGTGCGACGCGCGGACAGCCATTCGGGTTGATTGGCCCAGCGCGCTGACTGCCCTTGCCCGATCCCCTGCCATCGTTCATAAGCGCCACTCGATTTTCGCCGCGCGCGAAACGGCCCTCCACAAGCCACGGGATCCATCATGACCGACTTCAAACCGCTCATCTTCTCCGGCGTCCAGCCGACCGGCAATCTCCACCTCGGCAACTATCTCGGCGCCATCCGCAAGTTCGTCGCCCTGCAGGACACCAACGACTGCATCTATTGCGTCGTCGACCTGCACTCGCTGACCGCACAGCTCGTCCATGACGACCTCGAGAGCCAGACGCGCTCGATCACCGCGGCGTTCCTCGCCTCCGGCATCGACCCCAAGAAGCACATCGTCTTCAACCAGGCCCGCGTGCTGCAGCACGCCGAGCTGGCGTGGATCTTCAACTGCGTGGCGCGCATCGGCTGGATGAACCGGATGACGCAGTTCAAGGACAAGGCCGGCAAGGACCGCGAGAACGCCTCGCTGGGCCTGCTCGCCTATCCGAGCCTGATGGCGGCCGACATCCTGCTTTATCGCGCTACCCACGTGCCCGTCGGCGAGGACCAGAAGCAGCACCTGGAGCTGACGCGCGACATCGCCCAGAAGTTCAACAATGACTTCTCGGCGCGCATCGCCGATCTCGGCATCGGCGTCGAGATGCAAGTCGGCGAAGAGACGGTCAACGGCTATTTCCCGATCACCGAGCCGATCATCGGCGGGCCGGCGGCGCGCATCATGAGCCTGCGCGACGGTTCGAAGAAGATGTCGAAGTCGGACCCCTCCGACCTGTCGCGCATCAACCTGACCGACGATGCCGACACGATCTCGAAGAAGATTCGCAAGGCCAAGACCGATCCGGCGCCGCTGCCGAGCGAGCTCGACGGCCTGAAGGAGCGCCCGGAGGCGGAAAACCTCGTCGGCATCTATGCCGGCCTGGCCGACATGACCAAGGAAGAGGTGCTGCGCCAGTTTTCGGGCCAGCAGTTCTCGGTGTTCAAGCCGGCGCTGGCCGACCTGGCGGTCGAGAAACTGGCGCCGATCGCCGGCGAGATGCGCCGCCTGATGGACGATCCCGGCCATATCGACGCCGTGCTGCGCGATGGCGGCGACCGCGCCCGCGCCATCGCCGAAACGACGATGAAGGACGTGCGCAACATCATCGGCCTGCTGGGCGACTGAAAAACGACATCGGCGCCGGCTGCTTGCGGGCGGCCCGCGCCGGTGGCAGATTGCCAACCGAACATCAGGGTAGCACATGGTCTCCAAACGCCTCAGCAAGGAAGCCGGCCACCGGCGCAAGTTCCTGGCGATCATCGACGATACGCCGGAATGCGAACGCGCGGTCGCCTATGCCTCCAAGCGGGCGCGGAGCACCAACGGCGTGCTGGTGCTGCTCTATGTCATCGAGCCCGACGATTTCCAGCATTGGCTGGGAGTCGAAAAGATCATGCGCGAGGAGGCGACCGCCGCGGCCAACAGCGCACTCGACACGCAGGCCGGAAAGGTGCGCGAGACGCTGGGCATCGAACCGGAGTTGGTGGTGCGCGAGGGCCGGCCGGCCGACGAGATCCACAAGCTGATTGAAGACGACCAGGATATCGCTATCCTGGTGCTGGCGGCAGGCGCCGGCAAGGAAGGCCCCGGCCCGCTCGTCGCCTCGATCGCCGGCAAGGGCGCCGCCTTCCCAATCCCGGTGACGGTGGTGCCGCTCAACCTGTCCGACGAGGACATCGACAGCCTAGCCTGATCGATGTCCTGGCCTGATAGACCCTGGCCCAATAGACCCCTGGCCTAATGACGGGGCGCAACATATTGGCGCGGAGGCGCGCCAGCGGCTTGAATGTCGGCCGTCTTAAGCCTAATTAGAACTATTCCAAACTGACAACCCCGCGCGCGCGGGCACGGAGACACGCCCATGTTCATCCAGACCGAAGCGACCCCCAATCCGGCGACGCTGAAGTTCCTGCCGGGCAAGGAAGTCCTGCTCGAAGGCACCGCCGATTTCCGCGATGCCGACAGCGCGCGCGCAGCCTCGCCGCTGGCCGGCCGGCTGTTCGACATTCCGGGCGTGACCGGCGTGTTCTTCGGCTACGATTTCATCACCGTCAGCAAGGACGGCCCCGACTGGCAGCACCTGAAGCCGGCGATCCTCGGCTCGATCATGGAACACTTCATGTCGGGCGCCCCGGTGATGGCAGGCCAGGCCGCGGGCGGCGGCGGCCATCATGACGACGAGAACGAGTTCTTCGACAAGGCCGACGCCGAGATCGTGGTGACGATCAAGGAACTGCTCGACACGCGCGTGCGCCCGGCGGTGGCCCAGGACGGCGGCGACATCACCTTCCGCGGCTACGAGAACGGCACCGTGTTCCTGCACATGAAGGGCGCCTGCGCCGGCTGCCCATCGTCGACGGCGACGCTGAAGCACGGCATCCAGAACCTGCTTCGCCATTTCGTGCCGGAGGTCCAGCAGGTCGAACAGATCTCCTGAGACCGAGGCCGTTCCGCGGGCCATCAGCGGGGACGAAAAGACCAGACAACAAAAAACCGGGCCAAAGCGCCCGGTTTTTCGTTTGCGACGTCCGTGTTGCCTGGACGGTTCGCAGTTATTGCACGATGACCTTGGCGCCGACGTCGACGCGGTTGTAGAGGTCGATGATGTCCTGGTTCATCAGGCGGATGCAACCCGAGGACATGGCCTTACCGATGGAGTTCCATTCCGGCGTGCCATGCAGGCGGTAGCCGGTATCGCCACCCTTGTTGTAGAGATAGAGGGCGCGGGCGCCGAGCGCGTTCTTGGGTCCGCCCGGCATGCCGCCGGCCCATTTGGCGAGCTCGGGCTGGCGCTTGATCATCGCCGAGGGCGGCGTCCATACCGGCCACTCGCGCTTCGCTGCGACGCGGGAAGTGCCCTGCCATTCGAAACCTTCGCGGCCGACGCCGATGCCATAGCGCATCGCCTTGCCGTCGGGCTGGACGAGGTAGAGGAACTTGGGGCCGGTATCGACGATGACCGTGCCCGGAGCCTCGTTGGTCTCGTAACGCACGATCTGGCGATGGAACTGGCGCGGAACCTTGCTGATCGGGATGGTCGGCAGCTGGTAGCCGGCATCGACGCGGCCACCATAATCGTTGGAGAACATGCGCGAGACGCCGTCGGTCGAACAGCCCGCGAGTGCGGTGGTCAGCGCCAGGGCGGCGACAATGGCAAGAGACTTCAATCGCATGTGGGGTTCCCAAGCAAGAGCGACATCCGGACCGATTCGGCCTCATTTTTGCCACCATTCTTACCGGTCAGGCATTTTGCTTGCCAAGAGGCGCGGACCAGCAAAGCCGCGCTCTCGTTAACGTAAGGTCCGGGTTATGGCATTTCGGCAACACGCATCGCGGGAAAAACCAACAGATTCAACGACAGGCGGCAATGGCGGGTTTTGCCCGGGCGCGGAACCGCCTGGCGGGACGCTGTCTGGAATAATCCAGCGAGCGGGTTCAAAACGTGAACAAATGATGTAATGATTGGTCCATGCCGATCATTTCCCCCGTCGCTTCCAACCCCCTCGTCGATGGCCGCCAGTCCGAGCGCGCCATGCTGGTGCGTCGCGGCGTGCAGCGCCTGCTGATGCAGATGGGCGCGCATGTGCTGCCCGAACTGTCGCTGGCGACGGGACGGCGCGCCGACCTCGTGGCGCTGACCCGGCAGGGCGACATCTGGATCATCGAGATCAAGTCGTCGATCGAGGACTTCCGCGTCGACCGCAAATGGCCGGAATACCGGCTGCACTCGGACCGCTTCTTCTTCGCCACGCATCCCGAGGTGCCGGCCGGCATCTTTCCCGAGGAGTGCGGCTTCATCCTCTCCGACGGCTATGGCGCCGAGATCATGCGCGAGGCTCCGGAACACCGGATCGCGGCGGCGACACGCAAGGCGCTGATGCTGCGCATCGCACGCGCGGGAGCCGCCCGGCTGCTGGCGGCGGAGCTGGCGGGCGTGGCGGTGCCGGCGCTGGAAGGGGAAAGCGAGTAAGAGGGGAATAGGGAATAGGGAATAGCAGAACGAGAAACGGCGCCTGAAGATCAAGCGCCGCCCACTATTCGCCACTCACTGCTCGCTATTCGCTTATCTCGGCGCCCGCTTGGCGAGGATGCGCTGGAGGGTGCGGCGGTGCATATTGAGCCGGCGTGCGGTTTCAGAGACATTGCGCTCGCACATCTCGTAGACGCGCTGGATATGCTCCCAGCGGACGCGGTCGGCGGACATCGGGTTTTCCGGCGGAGCTGCGCGCTCTCCGGACGAATTGGTCAGCGCGGCATAGACGTCGTCGGCGTCGGCAGGCTTGGAGAGATAATCGATGGCACCGAGCTTCACGGCGGTGACGGCGGTGGCGATGTTGCCGTAGCCGGTCAGGATGACGGTGCGGGTGTCTTCGCGGCGCTCGCGGATGGCCGAGACGACATCGAGGCCGTTGCCGTCACCCAGGCGCATGTCGACCACGGCATAGGCCGGCGGATTGGCGCGGACCTTGGCGACCGCTTCCTCGACGCTCTCGGCGGTATCGACGGCGAAGCCGCGGCTTTCCATGGCGCGGGCCAGGCGGGTCAGAAAGGGCTTGTCGTCGTCGACGAGCAGCAGTGAGTGGTCTTCGCCCGGCAATCCGGCCGCAATGTCCTGGGTGGTCATCGCCTCTGTCCTTTTATCGTTGATCCCAGTCGTTCTTATGTTTTTCCAAGCAGATATAGGTGCGGAGGCGTCATGTCCAATGGCGCAGGCCCAAATGCCGTGACTTCAGGCCTCATGCGGTGTCGAACATCGTCGTGCCGGCAGCGGCCGGATTGAGGAAGACGGTGCGCGGCCACGAGATCCGGACCACGGCCCCCTCGCCCGGCCCGCTGGAATTGCTGAAGCTGATCTCGGCACCGGAACGCTCGAGCAGGGTCTTGGCGATGAACAGGCCGAGGCCGAGGCCGCCGCCGGGCTCGGCGCCCTGGCGGGTCGACATGTAGGGCTCGCCGATGCGGTCGATGATGTCCGCCGGGAAGCCCGGGCCATCGTCCATGATGCTGAAGGCGACGGTGTCGCTGTCCCAGCGCCAGTGCACGGTGACACGGCTGCGGGCGAAGTCGACGGCGTTTTCGACGAGGTTGCCGAGACCGTAGATGACGCCCGGGTTGCGGTGGCCGACCGGCTCGGGCCCGATGCGCTCGCCGGGGTCGAGCTTGATGGAGATGCCGAAATCGCGGTGCGGGGCGATGACCTCCTCGACCAGCGAGGTCAGCGGCAGGCGGGCGAGATGTTCCTCGCCCTCCGAAGACAGGCTGGTGAGGCGCTTGAGGATCTCGCGGCAGCGCTCGCTCTGGCTGCGCAGCAGCGTGACGTCCTCGCCGTATTTCGGATCGTTGCCGAGCGCGCGCTCCATCTCCTTGGCGACCAGGGTGATGGTGGCGAGCGGGGTGCCCAGCTCATGGGCGGCGGCGGCGGCGAGGCCGTCGAGCGCCGACAGGTGCTGCTCGCGCTGCAATACCAGCTCGGTGGCGGCAAGCGCGTTGGCGAGCAGGCGGGCCTCGTCGGCGACGCGGAAGGCATACATGGCGGTGAAGGCGATCGAGCAGCAGACCGCGATCCAGATGCCCGAGGTATAGATGAACGGCATTGCCAGCACGATGCCGTCGTACCAGGGCAACGGCAGGTGGAAGAAGGCAAGCAGGCTGACCATGACGATGACCAAAACCGCCAGCATGGCGGTCAGCCGCAGCGGCAGCGACGTCGCCGAGATGACGACGGGCACCGTCATCAACAGCGAGAACGGATTGGTGAGGCCGCCGGTGATGAACAGCAGGCCGGCGAGCTGCAGGCTGTCAAAGGTGAGGATGGCGAAGGCGGCAAAGGGGTTGAGGCGCTGGGTGGCGGGATAGCGGAAGGCGAGGAACAGGTTGAGCCAGGCGGAACTGGCGATGAGCGCGAAACACAGGCTGACCGGCAGCGGGAACTCCAGCCAGTAGGCAACCACCACGACGGTGAAGCTCTGGCCGACAATCGCCAGCCAGCGCAGGCGGATGAGCGTGTTGAGCCGCAGCCGGTGGCTGTGCTGGAGGTCGGGGGTGCGGGTCAGCGAATTCATGCCCGCTATATGCGCTGCAAGGCGCATCCACGCCAAGTGCCCGTGCACGGTCTTTTCCGAAAACCGCGCCGACGGTGCCGCAGCCTGCCGGCGCCGGGCCAGGCGTCAGGTGCCGCGCGGCTTGGCGCGGGCGGTCGCCTGGGCCTCCAGCGGGTTGTCCGGCCAGACATGCCGGGGGTAGCGGCCGCGCATGTCGGAGCGGACATCGGCCCAGGAACCGCGCCAGAAGCCGGGCAGGTCGCGTGTCGTCTGGATCGGGCGATGGGCCGGCGACAGCAGCTCCAGGGTGAGCGGCACGGTGCCGTTGGCAATCGCGGGATGCCTGTCCATGCCGAACAGCTCCTGCACGCGAACGGCCAGCACCGGGAATTCGCCATCGTAGCGGATAGGCACATGGCTGCCGGAGGGCGCGGTGAAATGCGTCGGGGCAAGCGAGGCGATCTTGCGCTGGAGATCGTGCGGGACGAGCGACAGCAGCGCGTCGTGCAGCACGCCGGCGCCGATGCGGGCGAAGGATGCCTCGCCGCGCAGGAAGGGCAGCAGCCACTCCTCCAGGCGGTCGAGCAAGGCTGCGTCCGCCATGTCGGGCCAGGGCTCGCCGAGGCCGCGGTGCAGCCAGGTGAGGCGCTGGCGCAGCGTCTCGGCCTCCTTGCCCCAGTCGAGAAGGTCGAGGCCGTGGGCGCGGAGCGCTTCGAGAATGGCGCGGTCGGCCTCTTCGCCCCTCGGTGCCGGCAGCATGCGCTCGGACAGGGTGACGGCGCCGATGCGAACGGTTTCGCGGACGCGGACGGAGCGCTTTTCCCGGTCGAAGGCGGCTTGCGTCTTCCGCTCCAGATGCGACGCAAGGATCGTGCGGATGTCGGCTTCGGAGACTGCGGCGGCGGAGGCAATGCGGGCGTTCTGTGCCTTGCCCTGGAGATCGGCGACGACGAGATATTGCTCGCCGGCGAGCGGATCGGCGGCATCGATGGCGGCACCTCTGCCATTGGCGAGCACGAAGCGGCCGCGCTCACCGCGCGCCTTGGCGACACGGTCGGGCCAGGCAAAGAGGAGAAGGGCGCCGGGAGTCAGCGGGTCTGACGTTGCGGACCCTCGCGCAGGTTCGCGCTGCCCCTCAACCCCTGCCGGACCTTCTCCCCGTGACGACGGGGAGAAGGAGGCTGGCCGCGACGTCGATGCTCCCCTCTCCCCGTCATTCACCGGGAGAGGGTAAGGGTGAGGGGCATTCTTCCCCGCCGCCCGCGCCAGGCGCTCGGCCAGTTGCCGTGCCGCGTTGGCGCGGGGGGCGCGCTCGTTGCGGAAGCGCTGCAGCCGGCGTTCAAGGTCGGCGCTGTCGCCGCCGAGGCCGCGCTCGGTCATCAGCACGGCGAGCTGTGCGGCCTCGAGGGCCGCACCCTGCCCTGCCGCTTCGGCGACCATGTGGGCGAGGCGGACGGGCAGAGCGAGTTTTCGCATCGCCTGGCCGGAGGGCGTCAGGCGGCCATCGGCATCGATGGCATCGAGATCGGCCAGCAATGCCCTCGCCTCGGCCAACGCCGGCGCCGGCGGCGGATCGAGGAAGGCAAGCGTAGCGGGATCGGCAACGCCGAAGGCGGCGCAGTCGAGCGCGAAGCCGGAGAGGTCGGCCTCCAGGATTTCGGGCGGCGAAAATGCCGGAAGTGCCGCCGTCTGTTCGGCGCGCCACAAGCGCACGGCAACACCGGGGCTGGTGCGGCCAGCACGGCCGGCGCGCTGGTCGGCGGCGGCGCGCGAGGCGCGCACGGTCTCCAGCCGCGTCAGCCCGCTCGACGGCTCGTATCTGGGCAGGCGCGACAGGCCGGAATCGATGACGACACGGACGCCGTCGATGGTGATCGAGGTCTCGGCGATGGCGGTCGCCAGCACCACCTTGCGGCGGCCGGCCGGAGCGGGCCCGATCGCAGCGTCCTGGGCCTTTCCGTCGAGCATGCCATAAAGCGGCACAACGTCGACATCGGCACTGATACGGCCGTCAAGACGTTCGGCGGTGCGCTCGATCTCGCGCTGCCCGGGCAGGAAAGCGAGCACGCTGCCCGGTTCGTCGGCGAGTGCCGTGCGGATCGCCCTGGCCATGGCGTCCTCGATGGCAACCCCGGCCGGGCGCTCGTCGTAGCGGATGTCGATGGGGAAGCTGCGGCCCTGGCTCTCGATGACCGGGGCTGCGTCGAGGAGCTTTGCCACGCGGGCGCCGTCGAGCGTCGCCGACATGACGACGAGCCTGAGGTCGGGGCGCAGCGCGCCCTGCACGTCGAGCGCCAGCGCGAGACCGAAATCGCCATCCAGCGAGCGCTCGTGGAACTCGTCGAACAGCACGGCGGATATGCCGGGCAGTTCGGGATCGTCGAGGATCATGCGGGCCAGAACGCCCTCGGTGACGACGAGGATGCGCGTCCGTGCACTGACCTTGTTTTCCATGCGCATGGCGTAGCCGACGGTTTCGCCGGGCTCCTCGCCGAGAAGCGCTGCCATGCGGCGCGCGGCGGCGCGGGCGGCAAGCCGGCGCGGCTCGAGCAGGACGATCCTGCCGTCGCCGCGCCAGGGCGCGTCGAGCAGCGCCAGCGGCACCAGCGTGGTCTTGCCGGCGCCGGGCGGGGCGACCAGAACCGCGCTGTTGCCGGAGGACAAGGCCTCGGCAAGGTGCGGCAGGACCGCCGAAACCGGCAGGTCGGGGAGCTTGGTCATCGGGTTCGTTCCGCCTTTTTCCGCCGCGCAGGCGGTCCGGCCGGCAATACCAGTGCAGGCCGCCACGAGGCAAGCTCGGCGGCCGGAGCACCTGCGGCGGGACGGCCACGCCGATGTCCCAGGCAAAGCATTTGACGGTATCGCAGCGTGGCCGGCCGATGCGCACGGCGCGCGACGACGATCTCTTAGAACCTGACGTGCAATCCGATGGTGCCGGCGGTGAAATTGGCATCGACGGCGTGACCCATCACATTGAGCACCTGGGGAAAGGTCTCCTCCTCAAGGACAAAATGGCGGATTTCGAAACTGATCGAGGCCTTGTCCGCAAATGCATATTCGGCGCCGCCGCCGACGGCATAGCCCGAGTGCGTGCGGCGGGGATAAGAAACGTCAACGGACGCTACCGAGTCATAGTCGTGCTGGAGACCGACCAGCGCGCCGCCGGCGGTGCCGTAGACCAGTGCGCGACCGAACGCCAGGCCAAGCTGGGCGTTGGCGGTTGCCAGCCATTCGACCTTGAACCGGGCATGATTGAAGCTGCCTACCATGCCCTTGACGTTGGCCAGCGCTCCGTCCACGGACACGCCCACCACCGCCGGCCCGTATTGGTAACGATAGCCTGCTTTCAGGCCGGCAAGGCCGCCATCGATCGCGCCCACATCGGGAATGCCAACGGGCACGTTGGTGTATGACGCATCGCCATTGGCGCCACCAGCGAACGCGCCGACATAGACGCCGGACCAGTCGACGCCGACCCGGCTTGCGTCCTGCGCCAAAGCAGACCCGGCAGTTGACACCACTACAGCCGCAGCAACGGCAAGACGTTTCATGTTTCCCCCTCAGACGACGACAAGTCGAATCCGTGGTTCGACTGGATACAAGCTCGATGCCGGGTGTCAACACGCATTCGGGCGCGACTGAACCGCTGCAACAAATGATAGGGAGCCTCCTGTCACAGACGGTCGCCAAGAGTGATCGGTGCCGCCCTTGCTTCGCCGGAATGACGCTTACCGTGACAGGCACTTGACGGATTTGTGACAGGAGAGGTCCATGGCGGACTTTGCGTATTCCCCACTGGCCGGCGCGACGCCGAACCCGGGACGGCGCGGGCAGTTGCGCCTCGTCGTCGCGGCGCTGGCACTGGTCGGCGCCGTCACTGCGGCGGCGGCACTCGCAGCAATCCTTGCGCCCGGCATCCGCCAGTTGCTGCTCCAGGAGGACGGCATCGTCGAGACGGGGACGGTGATCTTCCTGGCCGCAGCCGTCCTGGGCGCCGCGGCCTCTACCATTCTGCGCGGTGCGCGGTTCGCGGTCGTCCTGGCCGGCCTGATCGGGCTCGCCGAGTTCCTGGACGAGACCAGCTTCGGCTCGCGGCTGTTCGGGCTCCAGCCGCTGCCGCTCTATGGCGGCGGACAGCTCGACGGTTTCCACGACCTGCTGATCCTGGCGTTTCGCCTGCTGCAACAGGTGAGCCACAACCTGGCCTGGCTGCTGGTGGCGCTTGTGCTCGCCTTGTCGGCCGGGCTGGTGCTGTTCGCGGCACGCCAGATCGCGCGCAACATGGCCGGGACGACGGGCTGGCTGTCGGGCCACGCACTGCTTTTCCTGCATGTCGGCTTCATCGGCCTGGCGCAGGCGATCGACATCGCGGCATCGTCACGCGCGCTCTCGGCGGTCGAGGAGGTGCTTGAGATGAACACGGCGATCTTGCTGGCGTTTTATGTGGTGCAGGCGGGGTGGGGAAGAGCTTCCGCGAGACCCTCATGGTGAGCCTGTCGAACCATGGGGGTCCTGGCCCGCAGAATGGGATGCCTAGCGCCCTCGTGGTTCGACAAGCTCACCATGAGGGCTACTGAGGCGTAGAGCGTACGCCCTACCTCACCTTCACCCACTTCTGCTCCGCAAACGACTGCGCCATGGCATGCACCGTACGCTCGATCTCAAGCCCCTCGTCGAAGTCGATGACGCGCGCCGGCTGCCCCGCGATGCGGGCGAGGAGTTCGCGGCATTCGATGGTCTTGAGGTCATTGAAGCCGAGGCCGTGGCCGGGGGCGGGGATGAACTTGCCGTAGGGCTCGTGCACGGGGGCGGCGAGGATGGTGCGGTAGCCTTGTTCGGTCGCACGATCCGAAGTGACGTAGAGCTGGATCTCGTTGAAGCGCTCCTGGTCGAAGACGATCGAGCCCTTGGAGCCAAAGATCTGGACCTGGATGCGGCCCTTGCGGCCCCAGGCGGAGCGGTTGACCAGAAGCGTGCCGGAGACGCCGTTTTCGAGGTGGATCAGGCTGGAGGCGATGTCGTAGGTCTCGACCGCGCGGCGGCCGCCGCCGGCGACCTGACGGTCGGGATAGGGCTTGGCCATGTCGCACATGACCGAACCGACGCGGCCGAACAGGGCCGATATCAGCGACAGCGGATGGACGGCGAAATCGTCGAGCGCGCCGTAGCCTGACTTGGCTTCGTGCTTCCAGAAGAACGGGGCCTCGGGGTCGGCCATGAAGTCCTCGTCCATCTCGACGCGGAGATGGTTGACCTCGCCGATGATCTTTTCGTCGAGCAATTGCCTGATGTGGCGGATGGCCGGGCTCTGGATGTAGTTGTAGCCGAGCACTGCGGTCTTGCCCGACTTGCGGGCGGCCGCCGCCATGGCCTCGGCCTCGGCGAGCGTCGGCGCCATCGGCTTTTCGCACCACAGGTGCTTGCCGGCCTCGAGGATGGCGATGGCCATTTCGGGGTGGAACTGGTTGGGCGTGGTCAGCGAGATTACGTCGACCTCGGGGTCGGCGACGACGGCGCGCCAGTCGCCCGACGCCTTGTCGAAGCCGAGTTCGGAGGCACGCTGCCTGGCGAGATCGGCGTTGGCCTCGCCGAGATGGACGAGCCTGACTTTCGCCACGTCGCCGAACACCGTGCGCACCGAATTCCACGCCAGCGCATGGCACTTGCCCATGAAGCCGGTTCCGATAAGACCTACACCTGTCACTTCACGCACTCCCGGTTTATAGGACTACGCATTCCGAGGCATCGGAATGCGGCGAATTCCTTGTTGTCGGAGCGTGATCCGGTCCACGAGACCGGTTCCCACTTTTCGGGATCATGCTCATGGCGGACTGAATAGTCGAATTTTGGCGAAAATGGAACATACAGTTCATTTTATTTGGACAGCCCGTGGGCGCGGCGTTATGGTGGAATAGGCGGAGGCGGAATGGACGAGATGGCGGATACGATTTCGGAGGCACTGCCGCGCGATTTCGAGGCATTGCGGGCGCTGATCCTCGATCGCCGCGAGAGCCTGCCCAAGCGCATCGCGCAGGTGGCGGCCTATGCGCTCGACAATCCCGACGAGATCGCCTTCGGCACCGCCGCCAGCATCGCCACATCGGCGGGCGTGCAGCCGTCGACGCTGATCCGCTTTGCCCAGCATCTCGGCTATGACGGCTTCACCAGCCTGCAGCAGGTCTTTCGCGAGCGCTTGAGGGAGCGGACGACCTCCTACGAAGAACGCCTGACCGTGGTGCGCGGCGATGCCGACGAAGGCACCTCCAACCGCCGCATCGTCGACGGTTTCCTCGCCGCCGCCAGCAAGTCGCTCGACGTGATGTCGCGCAATCTCGACGACGAGACGCTGGACCGCGCCATCGACATCCTGCACGGCGCCGAGACGATCTACATCCTGGCCCGCCGCCGCTCCTATCCCGTCGCCAGCTACATCGCCTATGCGCTGGGCAAGCTCGGCGTGCGCAGCCAGCTGATCGAATCCGCCTCCGGCCTGAGCCCCGAGATCATTTCGTTTGCCAGCTCCAGGGACGCAGTGATCGCCATCAGCTTTTCGCCCTATGCCTCGGCGACCGTCGAGGAGGCACGGGTGCTGTCGGCCAACAACGTGCCCGTCATCGCCATCACCGACAGCGCGTTCTCGCCGCTGGCGCAGTTCGCCAAGGTGTGGTTCGAGGTGGCGGAGGCCGATTTCGGCGGCTTCCGCTCGCTGGCCGCGACGATGGCGCTGGCGATGGGCCTGACGGTCGGCGTCGCCGAACTGAGGCGCGGCCGCAAGGGCAAGAAATCAGCCAGCTCCAAGGGTTGAACCGCCGCCGGGCTGCGCTGGGCGCATGGCAGCTTCCCGCTGCCGGCATGCCAGAATGGCGTTCAGGCGGAAAATGGTTGACGCAGGGGCGATAGTGGCTCAATCCCACTGTTAGCCATCTATTGTATGAGAGAGCCCCCATGCCTGCTTATCGTTCGCGCACCACCACTCACGGCCGCAACATGGCGGGCGCCCGTGGCCTATGGCGCGCCACCGGCATGAAAGACACCGATTTCGGCAAGCCGATCATCGCCGTGGTGAACTCCTTCACCCAGTTCGTGCCGGGCCACGTCCACCTCAAGGACCTCGGCCAGCTCGTCGCCCGCGAGATCGAGGCGGCCGGCGGCGTGGCCAAGGAGTTCAACACCATCGCCGTAGACGACGGCATCGCCATGGGCCATGACGGCATGCTCTATTCGCTGCCGAGCCGCGAGATCATCGCCGACAGCGTCGAATACATGGTCAACGCGCACTGCGCCGACGCCATGGTCTGCATCTCCAACTGCGACAAGATCACGCCCGGCATGCTGATGGCCGCGATGCGCCTCAACATCCCCGCGGTGTTCGTCTCGGGCGGCCCGATGGAAGCCGGCAAGGTGGTGCTCGGCGGCAAGAACGTGGCGCTCGACCTGGTCGACGCCATGGTCGCCGCCGCCGACGACAAGGTTTCCGACGAGGACGTCAAGATCATCGAGCGCTCGGCCTGCCCGACCTGCGGCTCGTGCTCGGGCATGTTCACGGCCAATTCGATGAACTGCCTGACCGAGGCGCTCGGCCTGTCGCTGCCCGGCAACGGCTCGACGCTGGCGACGCATGCCGACCGCAAGCGGCTGTTCGTCGAGGCAGGACACCTGATCGTCGACCTGGCACAGCGCTATTACGAGCAGAACGACGAGAGCGTGCTGCCGCGCAGCGTGGCGTCGAAGGGCGCGTTCGAAAACGCCATGGCGCTCGACATCGCCATGGGCGGGTCGACCAACACCGTTCTGCACATCCTGGCCTCCGCCCATGAAGGCGAGATCGACTTCGACCAGGACGACATCGACGCGCTGTCGCGTAAGGTGCCGGTGCTGTGCAAGGTGGCGCCGGCCAAGCAGGACGTGCACATGGAAGACGTGCATCGCGCCGGCGGCATTTTCGCCATCCTCGGCCAGCTCGACAAGGCCGGCCTGCTGAACCGCGACCTGCCGACCGTGCACACGGCGACGATCGGCGAAGCCATCGACCATTGGGACACGTCGCGAACCAAGAGCCAGGCGGTGCGCGACTTCTTCCTCGCCGCACCCGGCGGCGTGCCCACCCAGACGGCTTTCAGCCAGGACCGGCGCTGGGACGAGCTCGACACCGACCGTGAAAACGGCGTCATCCGCTCGGCCGAGCACGCATTTTCCAAGGATGGCGGCCTGGCCGTGCTGAAGGGCAACATCGCGCTCAACGGCTGCGTGGTGAAGACCGCCGGCGTCGACGAGTCGATCCTGAAATTCTCCGGCCCGGCGCGGGTGTTCGAGAGCCAAGATGCGTCGGTCAAGGCGATCCTCGCCAACGAGGTCAAGGCCGGCGACGTGGTGGTGATCCGCTACGAGGGCCCGAAGGGCGGCCCCGGCATGCAGGAAATGCTCTACCCGACCAGCTACCTCAAGTCGAAGGGCCTGGGCAAAGCCTGCGCGCTTCTGACCGACGGCCGCTTCTCGGGCGGCACCTCTGGCCTGTCGATCGGCCACGTCTCGCCGGAAGCGGCGAATGGCGGCACGATCGGGCTGGTGCGCGAGGGCGACATCATCGACATCGACATCCCCAACCGCACCATCAGCCTGCGCGTCGACGAGGCGACGCTCGCCACCCGCCGCGCCGAGCAGGACGCCAAGGGCTGGAAGCCTGTGGAGGTGCGCAAGCGCAAGGTGACCAAGGCGCTGAAGGCCTATGCCGCCTTCGCCACCTCGGCCGACCGCGGTGCCGTGCGCGACCTCGGCGACTTCGAATAAGTTTTCGCTGATACGAATGCAAAGGGCCCGCATTGCGGGCCCTTTTTTGTTTGGCGCCATCGACGGGATCGCAGGCCAATAAGCGTCACAGCATTTCGATTTCATCGCAGTTGGTATTGCCATTCGAAGGTCCGCGCCCATCCTCGGTCCATGGGGAAGACGGATGTCTGCTGCGTTGCTATCTGGGCCAAACCCACAGCGTTTTTGAGTTCTGGATCGTCCTATTGGCCCCCGATAGATAGATCCCACGAATAGCCCTAATCGCCGTCCAAACGAAACCTAACCAGCCTATCTGGCTAACGAAGCTGAACTTCATTTGATACTGCGCCGCTTCCAACGGAGTTGTCGGGCTCATTCGGGATACGAGGAGTATCCAGATGACGCACAAAGCAAGCAGAATGATCAACGTGACCGAAGTAGTCCGATACTGAAACTGGTAGTGGCTTTGCTCGAACCCGACCGGCTGGCGGCTACGTTTCCGAGCTATAAAATGGGCGACAATCAACAATGGGAAGAAGACGCCTCCGACAAGAATGAAGGCATAATTTCTGGCGACCACCGAACTGTTGGCCTCGGCTCTGATTGGCGTGTCTGAGGTGCTCATGTTGTTCCCAACGATTGGACCAAGTGAAGCACAGCTCGACACCAGAATCCATGCAATGACAGCAGTCATCGCGTATTCTCCTCCCGCACTGGCAATCGAGCGAAGTGGCAGACTGTTCGGAAGAAGCGCAGTTCGACTCGTTCAGGCGACGAGTTGAGGACGCGCTCACGACAGAAGGCACCCAGCCAAACGAACACGAAGGGCCCGCCGCGCGGGCCCTTCGTCGTTTAGCGGGCCGTGTTCGATCAATGCTGACCCTGCGCCAGATCAGAACGCCGCGCCCATCGCCGCGTTGATCCAGCTCCATTCCTCGCTGATGGTGTCGGGCTGCCGGTCGCCCCTGAGGATGCGGAGCAGCTCGTAATAGCGGGCCGAGCGCCCGTGGTATTTGCGATACTGGTTGTCGTGCCACTCCAGGAACGCCTTGTCGGGTGTCCTGTTCATCGCCTTGGCCGAGCTTTCGAGCCAGTCGCGGGCAATTGCCTTGCCTGTATCGGAGTCCGGCTTCTTGCCTTTGCCGATCGCCTCGCGGACGCGGGCGAAGGTGGCGTTGGAGGCCTCGGCATAGGCGGCGGGATCGAACTCACCGTTCCACATCGTCGCCATTCCCTTGCGCAGCTCGGCGACATATTCCTTGTCCGAGACGAAGGCCATGATCTCGGTCCAGGCGTCGACCTGTTCGGGCGTGGGATCGTCTGGCAGCTCGGGCGTCGAGGAATCGATCATCTGCTTTCTCCATTCCGGCGACACGTTGGCATCGGCGGCGGCAGCGTCGAAGAAACCCTCGATGGCGGCGCGGAATTCGGTCTGG
Organism: Aminobacter sp. DSM 101952; assembly: GCF_001424795.1. NCBI lineage: Bacteria > Pseudomonadati > Pseudomonadota > Alphaproteobacteria > Hyphomicrobiales > Phyllobacteriaceae > Aminobacter > Aminobacter sp. DSM 101952. The sequence goes on from NZ_LMCL01000005.1 coordinate 103,832, forward strand.
GAGAGTTTTGTCACGGTCCATATTCTCCTGAGGTCGTCTGTTGTCGGGTCGGGGACCCGGATGGCCGCCCTGAGGGCGGCGGCGACACGGCGCTTGGACTTGATTTCCGCCTCGAGCGCCTTGAGCCTGAGCTCCAGCACGGCCGAGATGGCGAGGCGGTTCGACAGGATCTTGCCGATTTCGGCGAGGCTGACGCCGGCGTCGCGCAAGGCGAGGATAAGGCCCAGCCGTTCGAGGTCGGCACCCGAATACATGCGGTAGCCGCTCTCCGCCCTGATCGTCGGGGGCAGAAGTCCCCTGTCGGAATAAAAACGGAGCTTTCGAACGGTGATGCCGCTCAGCTTCGAAAGCTCGCCGATGGTGTAGATCCTGTCGTCCATGACGACCCCTTGTAGGTGCTCCACCAGGTGGAGAGTCAACAACGCGTGAGGACGAAACCAGTTTGCCTGCGAAAGGGAACTCGCCGGCCTCTCACGGAATTTCCTTCTCAGGCATCGGCCGGAAACGAAATCGCTTGCCTTTGTTCGCCGGGGTTGCCGCCGGTAAATGCGGCCAGATCCGGCGGATGCCCCGCCCGGCGAGATGCGCTATGTTCAGCTACCTGCACGAGGGAGACGCCGCCATGAGCCGCCTGCACCCGCCCTTCAGGTCCGTGCTCGATTTGATCGGCGAAACGCCGGTCGTCGAGCTGACGCAATTCGACACCGGGCCCTGCCGGCTGTTCATCAAGCTCGAAAGCCAGAACCCCGGCGGTTCGATCAAGGACCGCATCGCGCTGTCGATGATCGCGGCGGCCGAGCGCGAGGGCAAGCTGAAGCGCGGCGGCACCATCGTCGAGGCGACCGCCGGCAACACCGGCCTGGGCCTGGCGCAGGTCGGCATTCCCAAGGGCTACCGCATCATCCTTGTGGTGCCCGACAAGATGAGCCGCGAAAAGATCCAGCACCTGCGGGCGCTCGGCGCCGAGGTGCGGCTGACGCGCTCGGACGTCGGCAAGGGCCACCCCGAATATTACCAGGACATGGCCGAGAAGATCGCCGCCGAGATCCCCGGCTCGTTCTACGTCAACCAGTTTGCCAACCCGGCCAACCCTCAGGCGCATGAAACGACGACCGGCCCGGAGATCTGGGACCAGCTCGACGGCGACGTCGACGCGGTGGTGGTGGGCGTCGGATCGGGGGGCACGCTGACCGGGCTCGGGCGGTTCTTCGCAAAAGTTTCGCCGAAGACCGAGATGGTGCTGGCCGACCCCGTCGGCTCCGTGCTGGCGCCGCTGGTCAAGACCGGCAAGATGGAAGAGGCCGGCAGCTGGACGGTGGAAGGCATCGGCGAGGACTTCGTGCCGCCGAATGCCGACCTTTCGCTGGTCAAGAAGGCCTATTCGGTCAACGACAAGGCAAGCATGCTGGCGGTGCGCGACCTGTTGGCCAAGGAGGGCATCCTCGCCGGATCGTCGTCGGGCACGCTGCTGTCGGCCGCACTTCGCTACTGCCGCGAGCAGAAGACGCCGAAGCGGGTGGTGACCTTCGTCTGCGACAGCGGCAACAAATACCTGTCCAAGGTGTTCGACGACTTCTGGCTGGCCGAACAGGGGCTGGCCGAGAAGGAGCAGCACGGCGATTTGAGCGACCTGGTGGCGCGCTCGCATCGCGAGGGCGGCACGGTGTTCGTCGGCCCGGAGGACAATCTGCTCACCGCCTATGGCCGGATGCGGCGCGGGGACGTGTCGCAGCTGCCGGTGCTGGAGGACGGCAAGCTCGTCGGCATCATCGACGAGGGCGACATCCTGTCCAAGGTCGACGGACCCTATGACAGCCGCTGGAACCGCTTCAACGCGCCGGTGTCGACGGCCATGGCCAAGGACCTGCACACGCTGCAGGCCAACCAGACGCTGGACGCGCTGCTGCCGATCTTCGACCGCAACGAAGTGGCGATCGTGTTCGACGGCGACGAATTCGTCGGGCTGATCACCCGGGTCGACCTCATCAACCATCTCAGGCGGACAAAATGACGACGCAGAAGAACAGGCTGGCATTTTCGACGCGGACCATCCATGGCGGCCAGAGCCACGACCCGACGACGGGCGCGGTGATGGTGCCGATCTACGCGACCTCGACCTATGGCCAGCAGAGCCCGGGCGTGCACAAGGGTTTCGAGTACGCCCGCAGCCAGAACCCGACGCGCTTTGCCTTCGAACGCGCCATCGCCGACCTCGAAAGCGGTTCCGCCGGTTTCGCGTTCGCCTCGGGGCTTGCGGCGATCGGCACGGTGTTCGAGCTGCTCGACAGCGGCGCGCATATCGTCGCCACCGACGACATCTATGGCGGCACGTTCCGCCTGCTGGAACGGGTGCGCAAGCGCTCGGCGGGCTTGCAGGTGAGCTTCGTCGACTTCACCGACCTCGCCGCCGTGGAAGCCGCGATCCGGCCGGAGACGAAGATGCTGTGGGTGGAGACGCCGACCAACCCGCTGCTGCGCATCGTCGACCTCGAAGGGGTGGCGGCGCTGGCCAAGCGCAAGGGTATCCTTTCGGTCGCCGACAACACCTTCTGCAGCCCCTACCTGCAGCGGCCGCTTGAACTCGGCATCGACATCGTCGTGCATTCGACGACCAAATATCTCAACGGCCATTCCGACATGGTGGGCGGCTGCGTGGTGGTGGGCGACAACAAGGACCTCGCCGACCAGCTGAAGTTCCTGCAGAACGCCATCGGCGCGATCTCGGGGCCGTTCGACAGCTTTTTGGCGCTGCGCGGCATCAAGACCCTCGCGCTGCGCATGGAGCGGCATTCGGCCAATGGAGAAAAAATCGCGCGCTGGCTGGCAGGCCGCAAGGACGTTGTGCGGGTGATCTATCCCGGCCTCGAAAGCCATCCGCAGCACGCGATTGCCAAGGCGCAGATGTATCATTTCGGTGGCATGATCTCCGTCGACCTCGACCGCGACCTTGCGGGGACAAAACGTTTCCTCGAGAGGACGCAGCTGTTCACGCTGGCGGAAAGCCTGGGCGGGGTGGAGAGCCTGATCGAGCATCCGGCGCTGATGACGCATGGCTCGATCCCGGCGGAGAAGCGCGCCGAGATCGGGATCTCGGATTCGCTGGTCAGGCTGTCGGCGGGCATCGAGGACGGGGACGACCTGATCGCCGACCTGGAGCAGGCGCTGGCGGGGTGAGTTTCACCGACGCTGGTTTGGTGAGCTGGAGCTGCCCCTCACCCTTACCCTCTCCCCGTAAACGGGGCGAGGGGGACGTCAGCGTTGAGCCTGATCCTTCATCGCCCTTCTCAAAAAGCCCGTTGCCCCTATGAGGGCGCAGGCATTGCGGCCAGCCTTCTTCTCCCCGTCCTTACGGGGAGAAGGTCCCGGCAGGGGATGAGGGCAGCGCAGCGACTGGCGCCCATACCGGGGACGCTGCGGCTCTTGCCCTGCCTTGCCTCACTCGCTCTCGAAACCGACAAGAAACTTGCTGAGCAGCGCACTCAGCACGGCGCGCTCTTCCGGGGCGAGCTTTTCGACGATGCGCGTCTGGGTCGCGACATGGTCGGTGACCGCAGCGTCGATGATGGCAAAACCCTTGTCGGTCAGTGAGACGATGAAGCTGCGGCGGTCGTCGGGGTTGAGGCGGCGCTCGACGAGACCCGCCTTTTCCAGCTGGTCGACGCGATTGGTCATGGTGCCCGAGGTGATCATCATCGCCGCCGAAAGATCGCCCGGCGAGAGCGCATGGGGCGGGCCGGAGCGGCGCAGCGTCGCCAGAACGTCGAAGCTGGCATAGTTCAGACCGTGGGCCGCAAAAGTCTTTTCCATCTCGCGGCCGAGATGCTGCGACACACGGTTGAGGCGGCCGATCAGACCCATCGGCGCGACGTCGAGGTCGGGCCGTTCGCGGTTCCACTGGGCGAGAATGTCGTCAACGCGATCCATGGCCAAGCTTTCGGGAAAAATTCTCTTGACGTCAAGAGAACATAGGATATCTTGACATCAAGATTATTGATGTGGAGATAAATCCCATGTCCCGGAACACCGACCTGCTGCTGACGGCCATCGCCCCCGCCATCTGGGGCAGCACCTATATCGTGACGACCGAGTTCCTGCCGGCCGGCTATCCGCTCACGGTGGCGCTGTTGCGCGCCCTGCCCGCCGGCCTGTTGCTGCTGTTGCTCGTGCGGCAGTTGCCACAAGGCATCTGGTGGGCCCGTGTGCTGGTGCTCGGGGCGCTCAACTTCTCGGTCTTCTGGTGGCTGCTGTTCGTCGCCGCCTACCGCCTGCCGGGCGGCGTCGCGGCCACTGTCGGCGCGATCCAGCCGCTGATCGTCATCCTGCTTGCCCGCGCTTTGCTCGGCTCGCCGATCCGCCCGCTGGCGATCGTCGCAGCGCTTGCCGGCATGGCCGGCGTGGCGCTGCTGATCCTGACGCCGAATGCGGCGCTCGATCCCATCGGCATCGCCGCCGGTCTTGCCGGTGCCGTGTCGATGGCGGCAGGCACGGTGCTCAGCCGCCGCTGGCAGCCGCCCGTGTCGCCGCTGACCTTCACCGCATGGCAGCTGACCGCAGGCGGCCTGCTGCTCCTCCCCGTCGCCCTGTTGCAGGAGCCGTCGCTGCCTTCGCTGACCATGTCCAACCTGCTCGGCCTCGCCTGGCTCGGCCTGATCGGCGCGGCACTGACCTACATATTGTGGTTCCGGGGCATCGCCAAGCTGGAGCCGTCGGTGGTGTCGCCGCTTGGCTTCCTCAGCCCGATGACCGCCGTGATCCTCGGCTGGTCGGTGCTCGGCCAGTCGCTGAGCGCAGCGCAGATCCTCGGCATGGTGGTGGTGCTCGGCAGCGTCTGGCTGAGCCAGCGCCCCCAGCAGGCCAAGCCCGCCCCGGCCAAGCTCGCCACGGCCTGACCCTGATCGCGGCCGGGAAGCCGGCGATGGCTCAGACCTGAATGCCGATCTCGTCGGCCGCGGCGACGAAGGCCCGCCGGGCCGCCTCGCGCGTGCGGGTGCCGGCCAGCGCGGCGGAGACGATCTCGACCGCCTCGCGGTAGAGCGGGCCGCTGCGCTTGGAATGCGGCCAGTCGACAAGCGCCTCATAAGCGCCCTTGACGGTCGTGACCTCGCGCTGGGTGCTTTCCGGCCCGATGCGGATCTGTACTGGACTGTCGAAAAGCAGGCGATCCATGGCGACCTCCGAGGTTGATTGCGACCAACAGAACGCTCGGGAAATGTACTGGTTCCCAGTCCATGGCGCCTGCGCAGGATCACAAAACGATGACCGACGCCCGTAGCCGCCCGGAACACGTCTTGCCGTTGCCGGATCGCAATCTCCGTCGTAGCCTGTGGGGGAACGATTTTGGGGGATGTACATGACTTCCGCGAACCCGAACCCGTCAGGCACGCATGGCAGGACGCCTGCCCGCGCCCATTCGACCTCCTCGTTCGTCCTTCTTGCCCTTTGCCTTTCAGTGCCGCTGGCCGCCTGCCAGAAGCAGGAGGCGGCGGAACGGCTGCCGGTAGTAGTCCGCGCAGTGGAGGTGAAGCTGTCCGACTTCGCCCCGGCCACGTCGCTGACCGGCGTGATCGCCGCGCGTACGCTCAACAGCCTGTCGTTCCAGGTCGGCGGACGTGTCTCGGAACGAGCCGTCGATGTCGGCCAGCGCGTGGCCAAGGACATGGTCCTGGCCAGGCTCGACCCACAGGAGCAGCAGTCCGACGTGCGCGCGGCACAGGCCAGCCTGGATTCCGCCGACGCACAGCTGCGTCAGGCATCTGCGGCGTTTGACCGGCAGAAGACGCTGCTTGCCCAGGGCTTCACGACGCGGCGCGAATATGACCTCGCGGAGCAATCGCTGCGCGTGGCGCGAAACGGGGTCGAGGCCGCGCAGAGCCAGCTTGCCAATGCGCGGGACCGCCTGGGCTACACCGAGCTGAAGGCCAGCGCGTCCGGCGTGGTTACGGCGAGGACGATCGAGGTCGGCCAGGTGGTTCAGGCGGCGCAGACGGTGTTCACCGTCGCCGAGGACGGCGACCGCGACGCGGTGTTCAATGTCGACGAGGCCATGGTCGCCCGTACCCCGGTGGCACCGGCGGTCAGGATATCCCTGATCTCCGACCCCAGGATCGAGGCGACGGGCCAGGTGCGCGAGGTGTCGCCCGCCGTCGACCCGGCCTCCGGCTCGATCCGCGTCAAGGTGGCGGTGCCCGACACGCCGGCGGAAATGCCGCTCGGCGCGGCGATCACGGGCACGATCACCGCCAAGCCGCAGCAGGCCATCATGCTGCCGTGGCAGGCGCTGATGTCGGAGAACGGCAGGCCCGCCGTGTGGACCGTCGATCCCGGCACCAAGGCGGTGGCGATGGTGCCGATCGAGGTGCTGTCGTTCGCCTCCGGCGTCGTCGTCGTGTCGAAGGGGCTGGAAGCGGGGCAGACGGTCGTCGCGCAAGGCGGCCAGTTGCTGAGCCCCGGTCAGGTGGTGGAGGTGACGCCATGAGGCCGCCCTTGCCAATGGCCATGATGGCCGTGCTGGCACTGGCCGGCTGCAGCCAGGAACAGGCCCCTCCCGCCGAAGTCATGCGTCCGGTGCTGTCGGTGGTCGTCGAGCCGCATGCACGGACGGTGCAGGGTTTCGCCGGCACCATCCAGCCGGAGTTTTCCGCCGACCTCGCCTTCCGCCTGCTGGGGCGGCTGGTGGCACGCGATGTCGGCGTCGGCGACCAGGTGACCAGGGGAACGACGCTCGCCGCCATCGACCCGCTGGCGCTTGAGCTGTCGATGCAGTCGGCCCGCGCCGACCTGTCGACCGCCGAGGCGCAGTTTGCCAACGCCTCGGCGAGCGAGGAACGCCAGCGCACCCTGCTCCAGGAATCCAACACCTCGCAGGCGGTCTACGATTCAGCCAAGCAGGCGCTCGATTCGGCCGCCGCCAATGTCGAACGGGCGCGCGCCGCCCTTGCCAAGGCAGAGGAACAGCTCGGTTATGCCCGGCTGTTCTCCGATTTCGACGGCATCGTCACCGCCACCGGCGCCGAAGTGGGGCAGACGGTGTCGCCCGGACAGATGGTGGTGACCGTGGCGCGCTCCGACGCCCGCGAGGCGGTGGTGGACGTTCCCGACCAGATGGCGGGCGAATTGAAGGAGGGCGCCGAATTCGAAGTGTCGCTGCAGTCGGCGCTGTCGCTGCGCACCAAGGCGCATGTCCGCGAGATCGCGCCGCAGGCCGATGCCTCGACCCGGACGCGACGGGTGCGGCTGGCGCTGACCGAGCCGCCGACAGCCTTCCGGCTGGGGTCCACGGTCACCGCGATCCCGGTATCGAAGGCCGACGAGGCGATCGACCTGCCGCTGTCGGCGCTTCTGGAGAAGGACGGCAAGAGCTTCGTCTGGGTCGTCGACCAGGCAGCGTCGACCGTCAGCCTGCGGGGTATCGAGGTCAAGGAAAAGGACGGCGCCAGCTTCACCGCCGGCGGCATCGAGGCGGGCATACGCGTGGTGACGGCAGGCGTGCACAGCCTCCAGGAAGGCCAGAAAGTCAGGATCGACGAGGGGGCATAGCGTGAAGGGCTTCAATCTTTCCGACTGGGCACTGAGCCACCGCTCGATGGTCTGGTACTTCATGCTGATCTTCACGATCGCCGGCGTGTTCGCCTATCTCAACCTCGGCCGCGAGGAAGATCCGAGCTTCACCATCAAGACCATGCTGATCCAGGCCAACTGGCCGGGTGCCTCGGTCGACGAGACGACGCGGCAGGTGACCGACCGTATCGAAAAGAAGCTCGAGGAGCTGGAAAGCCTGGACTTCAGCCGCAGCGTGACCACCGCCGGCCAGACGATCATCTTCGTCAACCTCAAGTCGACGACCAAGGCGCGCGACGTGGCGCCGACCTGGGTGCAGGTCCGCAACATGGTCAACGACCTGAGGCCGAATTTCCCGCAAGGGGTGCAGGGGCCGTTCTTCAACGACCGCTTCGGCGACGTGTTCGGCAATGTCTATGCCTTTACCGCCGACGGGCTGTCGATGCGCCAGCTGCGCGACCATGTCGAGACAGTGCGCACCCGCATCCTGACCATTCCGAACGCCGGCAAGGTGGAGCTGATCGGGGCGCAGGACGAGGTCATCTACCTCGAATTCTCGACCCGCCAGATCGCGGCGCTCGGCCTCAACCAGCAAGCCATCGTCGCCAGCCTGCAGGCGCAGAACGCGATTGCGCCGTCGGGGGTGATCCAGGCCGGGTCGGAGCGCATCGCGGTGCGCGTCGGCGGCCAGTTCACCTCGGAGGAGAGCCTGAAGGCGATCAACCTCAGGGTCAACGACCGCTTCTTCCGGCTGAGCGACGTCGCCACCATCAGCCGTGGCTATGTCGACCCGCCGACCTCGCTGTTCCGGGTCAATGGCGCGCCGGCGATCGGGCTGGCCATCGGCATGAAGCCCAACGCCAACCTGCTGGAATTCGGCGAGGCGCTGAAGGAGCTGATGCACGAGGTGACCGGCGAACTGCCGATCGGCGTCGGCGTGCACCAGGTCGCCGACCAGCCGGCCATCGTCGAGCATGCCGTCTCCGGTTTCACGCGGGCGCTGTTCGAGGCGGTGGCCATCGTGCTCGCCGTGTCGTTCATCAGCCTGGGCATACGCGCCGGCTTCGTGGTGGCGCTGTCGATCCCGCTGGTGCTGGCGATCACCTTCCTGGTCATGGCCTATATGGGCATCTCGCTGCAACGGATCTCGCTCGGCGCGCTGATCATCGCGCTCGGCCTGCTGGTGGACGACGCGATGATTGCGGTCGAGATGATGGTGGCACGGCTGGAGGTGGGCGACTCGCTGCGGAAAGCGGCGACCTATGTCTACACCTCGACGGCGTTTCCGATGCTGACCGGCACGCTGGTGACCGTCGCCGGTTTCGTGCCGATCGGACTGAACAGCAGCCAGGCCGGCGAATACACCTACACGCTGTTCGTGGTCATCGCGGTGTCGCTGCTGCTGTCGTGGATCGTGGCGGTGCTGTTTGCGCCGTTGCTCGGCGTCACGCTTTTGCCGGCAACGATGAAAAAGCACGACGACCGCCCGGGGCGCGTTGCCGCGGGCTTTTCCCGCATCCTCAATTGGGCGGTGCGCCGTCACTGGCTGACCATCATCGCGACCGTGGTCCTGTTCGCGCTGTCGGTGGTCGGGCTGACCTTCGTGCAGCAGCAATTCTTCCCGCCGTCGGACCGGCCCGAACTGATCGTCGACTGGAACCTGCCGCAGAACAGCTCGATCGCCGAGACGCGCGCCGAGATCGAGCAGTTCGAGAACGTCGCCCTCAAGGGCAACGCCGACATCGACCACTTCAGCTCCTACATCGGCCAGGGCGCGGTACGCTTCGTGCTGGCCTATGACGTGCAGCCGGCCAACCCGTATTTCGGCCAGACGGTCATCGTGACCAAGGATCTCGAGGCGCGGCAGAGGGTGCAGCCGGCGATCGAGAAGATCCTGCGTGAGCAGTTCGTGGGCACCGACGCCTTCGTCAAGACGCTGGAGCTCGGCCCGCCCGTGGGCCGGCCGGTGCAGTATCGCGTCAGCGGTCCCGACGTGCAGGCGGTACGGACGCTGTCGCAGCAACTGGCGGGCGTCATCTCCGCCAATGCCAAGCTGCAGGCGCCGAGCTTCGACTGGAACGAACCGTCGCGGGTGCTGAAGGTCGAGGTGCTGCAGGACAAGGCACGCCAGCTCGGCATCACCTCCGAGGATATCGCCAGCGCCATGAACAGCGTGGTCGGCGGGGTGGCGATCACCCAGGTGCGCGACGCGACCTACCTGATCAATGTGGTGGTGCGGGCCCAGGACGTCGAGCGCGGCTCGATCGAGACGCTGCGCAACCTGCAGATCCCGACCGGCAACGGCGAGGCGATCCCGCTCGCGACGGTCGCCGACTTCCGCTACGAGCTGGAACAGCCGACGATCTGGCGGCGCAGCCGGATGCCGACGATCACCGTCAAGGCCGGCATGGTCGGCAACACCTTGCCCGACACCGTGGTTGCCGAGCTGAAGCCGGCAGTCGAGGCCTTCGCCGCCAAGCTGCCGGCGGGTTATGCGGTGGCGACCGGCGGCTCGGTCGAGGAAAGCGCCAACAGCCAGGGTCCGATCGTCGCGGTCGTGCCGATCATGCTGTTCATCATGGCGACGGTGCTGATGATCCAGCTGCAGAGCTTCCAGCGGCTGTTCCTGGTGGTGGCGGTGGCGCCGCTGGGGCTGATCGGCGTGGTGGCGGCACTGGTGCCGACCGGACAGCCGCTCGGCTTCGTGGCGCTTCTCGGCGTGCTGGCGCTGGTCGGCATCCTGATCCGCAACTCGGTGATCCTGATCGTGCAGATCGAGGAGCTGATCGCCACCGGCACCGACAAATGGCACGCGGTGATCGAGGCATCGGAACACCGCATGCGCCCCATCGCGCTGACGGCCGCGGCGGCATCGCTGGCGCTGATCCCGATCGCGCGCGAGGTGTTCTGGGCGCCGATGGCCTATGCGATGATGGGCGGCATCCTGGCCGGCACGGCGATCACGCTGCTGTTCCTGCCCGCACTCTATGTCGCCTGGTTCAGGATCAAGGAGCCAAGCGAGGCAACACCGACGACCGAGGCGGCGGAGGCCGCAGCCGGGTAGCCGGAGCCTTTCGGCAGCTCAGTGCAGGCCGCCGACGCCGAGCAGCTTTTCCACCACCTCGGGCCGGGCGGACAGCTCCGCCGGCGTGCCGGACCAGGCAACCCGGCCACGCTCGAGGATGATGGCGTGGTCGGCGAAATCAAGCGCGCTCTGGATGCGCTGCTCGACCAGGACAACGGTCATCTCGCCGCCGGAAGCCAGATTCGAGAACGCGGTCATCAGCTCCTCGCAGATGACCGGGGCCAGCCCCTCCAGCGGCTCGTCGAGCAAGAGCACTGTCGGCTTGCCGAGGATGGTGCGGGCGGTGGACAGCATCTGCTGCTCGCCGCCGGAAAGCTGGGAGCCGAGGTTCCGGCGGCGCTCCTTGAGCCGCGGGAACATCTGGTAGGCTTCCTCGATCGCCGACCGGTCGCGGCCCTTGAGGCCGACGAAGAGGTTTTCCTCGACGGTCAGGGAGGGGAAGATGCAGCGTGCCTGCGGCACGTAGCCGAGGCCGCTGCGGGCACGAGCAGAGCTTTCCTGGCTGCTGAGATCGGTGCCGCCGAGGCGGATCGAGCCGCCATAGCGCCTGGTCTGGCCGGCGATCGTGGCAAGCAGCGTCGTCTTGCCCATGCCGTTGCGGCCGAGCACGGCCAGCCGCGCGCCGGCCGGCACGGAGAAGCTGACGCCCTCCAGGACCCGCGTCGGGCCGTAACCGGCGCTCAGGTCGGCGACTTCAAGCGGCGCTGCGGTCATTGGCGTAGCTTCCGAGATAGGCTTCGCGGACACGGGCGTCCCTGGTGACGTCCGCTGGCGAGCCGTCGAAGATGATGGCACCGGCGGCGAGCACGATGACGCGCCTGGCGAAGCGGAAAACGAGATCCATGTCGTGCTCGATCATCAGCACGGCAAGGTCGGCGGGCAGGCCGGCAAGGGCGGCCTCGATGCGCGGGGTGTCGCTCTGCGGCACGCCGGCAGCCGGTTCGTCGAGCAGCAGCACCTTGGGCCTGAGCGCCAATGCCAATGCGATCTCCAGAAGGCGCTGCTGGCCATAGGCGATCTCGGCGACCTTGCGGGTGGCGATGTGGTCGAGGCCGAGTGTGCGCAGCAATTCGGCGACCTCGGCCATGACGTCGGGCTTGGCCTGGTAGTGGCCGAAGATCGCGCCGGTGCGACCGGTGCGCTGCATGACGGCGAGCGCCAGATGCTCCTCCGGGGTCATGTCGGGAAACAGGCGCGTGACCTGGAACGAACGGACGAGGCCCTGGCGGACACGCAAGGTCGGGCTAAGCGAGGTGACATCGTTGCCGCCGAGCAGGACCTTGCCGGAATCGGGTTCGAGATGGCCGGTGACGAGATTGACGAAGGTGGTCTTGCCGGCGCCGTTGGGGCCGATCAGGGCGACGCGGTCGCCCGGATTCATGGTGATCGACACGTCCTGCGTGACGGCAAGACCGCCGAACGCCTTGTTGAGGTTCTGGACCTGGAAGACCGCAGTCATTTGCCCGTCCTCCGGAAACGATCGACAAGCGCGAGCGCCGTGCCATAGAGGCCACGCGGCGCAAACAGCACCACGGCGATCAGAAGCGCGCCGACGATGGTGAGCCAGTGGAACGGATTGGCGGCCGAGACGAAATCCTCGAACCACATGAAACTGACGGTGCCGATCAGCGCGCCATAGAGCGAGCCGGTGCCGCCGAGGACGAGCATCACCAGCGCTTCGGCCGAGAGCGTGAAGCTGAGCGAATCGAGGCCGACGACCTGGGTCGAGATGGCGTTGAGCGCGCCGCCGACTCCCGCCACGGCGCCTGAGATGACATACATCTTGAGCAGCGTGCCCTGCACCGAAGCGCCCATGGCGCGGATGCGGATCGGATCCTCCTTGATGCCGCGGCAGAGCATGCCGAAGGGCGAACGGGTGATCAGCCGCAGCACGACGAAGGCGATGACGACCAGCGCGACGGCAAAACCATAGGCCGTGCGGCCCCAGAGGTCGAAGGCGAAGAGGCCGAACACCGGATCGGGCGCAATGCCGGACAGGCCGTCGCTGCCGCCGGTATAGGCGGAGGCCTTGTTGGCCGCCTCGTGGAACAGATGGACGACGGCGATGGACAGAACCAGTTGCGCCAGCCCATGGCCGCGCAGGATGACGGCGCCGGAGACGACGCCGGCTACGGCACCGCCGACGGCGCCGACGACGACCATCAGCAGCGGATCGGTGATGCCGAAATGCACGGCGGCGATGCCCGAGGCGTAGGCGCCGGCGCCAAAGAGTGCTGCATGGCCGAGCGTGGCCACCCCGCAGAAGCCGGTGACCAGATCGATCGACAGCACCAGCAGCGCCACGCCGAGGATGCGGGTCAGCAGCGCCAGGTTGTTGGGGAACAGGAAATAACCGATGGCGGCGACGGCCAGGATGACGGCGAGGCCGAGCAGGTCGCGCATGAGCCAGTTCGCGCGCGCAGCTGCCTCAGGCTTCGCAGATGAGGTGGTCTCGATGGCAGCCATCTAGCTTCTCCTGCCGAGAAGGCCGCGCGGGAAGACGCAGACGATGGCGATGACGGCGAGGTAGAAGAAGAACTCGCCATATTCCGGCAGAAGATAGCGGCCGGTGGTGTCGATGGCGCCGAGCAGCAGGCAGGCAAGCAGCGCGCCGGGGATGGAGCCGGCGCCGCCGACCGAAACGACGACGAGGAAGGTGACCATGTAGCGGAGCGCGTAATAGGGCTCGATGGGAAGCAGCTCGGCGCCGACGATGCCGCCGAAGGCGGCGAGGCCGACGGCGACCGCGAAGCTGACGGCATAGACGATCCTGGTGCGCACGCCGAGCGAGGCGGCCATGGCGGCATTGTCGACCGAGGCACGCAGCTTGACGCCGAACGAGGTCCGTTCGATCAGGTACCAGAGCGCGCCGGCAACGGCGACGCCGCAGGCGATGGCGAACAGCTTGTGGGCGGCGATCGAGCGGAAGCCGAGATCGACCGGACCGCGCAGCGCCTCGGGCAGCGGGATGGTCTTCAGCGTCGGGCCGAAGACGTAGTTGGCGATGCCGATGACGCAGAAGGTGATGCCGATCGTCATCAGCACCTGGGTGAGTTCGGGCGCGCCGTAGATGCGGCGGTAGAGGAAGCGCTCGACCGGGACGGCGATGATGATGGTGCCGACCACCGCGGCGAGGATCGCCACGCCATAGCCGAGACCGAGCGTCTGGGTGGCATAGGAGGCGATGTAGCCGCCGATCATGGCGAAGGCGCCATGGGCGAGGTTGACCACGCGCATCAGGCCCATGGTCACCGAAAGTCCTATCGAGATGACGAACAGCACCATGCCATAGGCAAGGGCGTCGATCCCAACGCTGAGAACGGTTTGCATCGTGTGATCCAGCAGCAGCCCGGACGCATCAGGCATCCGGGCCCTGTCGTTGGCGTAACGCTGTTACTTCAGGGCTGCAAGGCCGGGGTCGCCCTGCTTTTCGAAGGTCGCGATTTCCTTGTTGTAGAAGGTGCCGTCCTCGGCCTTGGCGACCTCGCGCAGATAGATGTTCTGCGTGATGTGGCGGCTCTCGGCATCGATCGACACCGGGCCGCGCGGGCTTTCCCAGGCGAGGCCCTTGACGGCGTCGACCGCCTTCTGGGCGTCCTGCTCGCCGCCGGTGGCCTCGATCATCTTGTAGATGACATGCATGCCGTCATAGGCGCCGACCGAGGGGAAGGACAGTTCGGCCGGGTTGCCGATGGCCTTGCGGGCGGCCTCGACGAACGTCTTGTTTTCGGCCGAGTCGTGCGACACGGCGTAGTGGAAGGTGGTCAGCAGTCCGGATGCCGCCTCGCCGAGTGCCGGCAGATCGGACTCCTGGGTCAGGTCGCCGGGGGCGAGGAACTGCACGCCTGCCTTGGCAAGGCCGTTTTCGTTGTAAGCCTTGACGAAGCCGAGCGTGGTCGGGCCCGACGGCAGGAAGGCGAACACCGCATCGGCGCCCGAATCCTTGACGCGTTGCATGATCGGGCTGAAGTCGTTGGTCGACAGCGGCATGCGGACGGAATCGACTATCTCCCCGCCTTCGGCGGTGAAGGTGGTCTTGAAGGCGTTTTCGGAATCGACGCCCGGGCCGTAGTCGGAAACCACGGTGATGACCTTCTTGACGCCGCGCTCCCTGGCGACCCTGGCCATCGGCGCCGAGGTCTGCCAGGTGGTGAAGGAGGTGCGCACGACCAGCGGGCTCTTGGTGACGATGGCCGAGGTGGCGGCGTTCATGACGACCAGCGGCACGTTGGCCTGTTCGAGAAGCGGGGTGACCGCCATCGCGTCAGGGGTGAAGTAGAAGCCTGCGAGATACTGCACGCCTTCCTTGACGACCAGTTCCTGGGCCAGCGCCTTGGACTGGGCCGGATCGGCGGCCGGCAGGTCGCGGTAGACGATCTCGATGTCGTCGTCGCCGACCTTGGCGCCGTTGAGCGCGATCCAGGCGTCGATGCCGGCCTTGAAATTCTTGCCCTGGATGGCGAACGGGCCGGAGAACGGACCGACGACACCGACCTTGATGGTGTCGGCGAAGGCGGTGCCGGAAAGCGCAAGTACCGCCAGGGCGGCCAAAACAGACTTCTTCAATTTTTCCTCCATCTGGACGAGCCGGCACTGTCGCGCGCGCCGGTCCCGGTATGTCCGTAGCCAAGTGTCATGTTCGAAACGGTAATGTAAAATGAAAAGAATCGCTCAATCTATAACCTGACAGATATGTGACCGGCGCGATTCCACGGGATCAATAAGGCAGGCCGACGTAGTTTTCGGCGAGCGAGGCCGATGCCGCCTGCGAATGGACGAGATAGTCGAGTTCCGCCTCCTGGATGCGCTGGCCGAAATCGTCGGTGTCGGGGAAACGATGCAGCATGGTGGTCATCCACCAGGAGAACCGCACCGCCTTCCAGACGCGCGACAGGGCGCGGGCCGAATAGGCATCGATGCCAGCCTGCGACCTGTCCTGGTAGAACTCGCGCAGGCCCCAGTAGAGATAACGCACGTCGCTGGCGGCGAGGTTGAGACCCTTGGCGCCGGTGGGCGGCACGATGTGGGCGGCGTCGCCGACGAGGAACAGGCGGCCGAAGCGCATCGGCTCGGCAACGAAGGAGCGCAGCGGCGCGATCGACTTTTCAAATGACGGACCGGTGACGACGCGCGCGGCGACCTCGGGCGGCAGGCGGCGGCGCAACTCGTCCCAGAAGCGCTCGTCGCTCCAGTCCTCGACGTGATCGTCGAGCGGGCACTGGACATAGTAGCGGCTGCGGTGGGTCGAGCGCATCGAACACAGCGCAAAGCCCCTGGGATGATTGGCGTAGATCAGCTCGTGGTCGGCCGGCGGCACCTCGGCCAGGATGCCGAGCCAGCCGAACGGGTATGCCCGCTCATAGGTCTTGATGGCGCGCTCGGGCGCCGATTTGCGGCAGACGCCATGGAAGCCGTCGCAACCGGCGATGAAATCGCAGTCGATGCGGTGGGTGGCGCCGTCCTTGTCGTAGGTGACGAAGGGCGTGTCGGTGTCGAAACCGTGCGGCGTGACGTTCTTGGCGTCGTAGATCGTGGCCAGGCCCGCAGCCTCGCGCTTGTCCATCAGGTCGTGCGTGACCTCGGTCTGGCCGTAGACGGTGACGCGCTTGCCGCCGGTGAGTTGGGCAAGGTCGATGCGATGCAGCCGGTTGTCGAAGGCAAGCGAGATGCCCTCATGCGGCAGGCCCTCGGCATGCATGCGGGCGCCGGCGCCGGCTTCGTCGAGCAGGTCGACCATGCCCTGTTCCAGAACGCCGGCACGGACGCGGCCGAGCACATAGTCGCGATCGACGCGCTCGAGAATGACGTTGTCGATGCCGCTGTTGGCGAGCAACTGCCCGAGCAGGAGCCCGGAAGGGCCGGAGCCGACGATGACCACCTGAGTACGCATCTGTTTTCCTCTTTTCCCGCACGCCCCGCCGTCGACCTGCGGGCCCCGGCCCACCGACGTTCCAGGCGTTTGGCTGACGGGCTGCCGCCGGCTAGTTGCCCGGCCGCGCGCCCATGCTTTCGATCTGGCCGGCAAGTGCGGCCGCGTGCCCGAGCGACGCGGCCGCCGCCACCGCCATCTGCGGCAGGAGCAGCCATTCCAGCGTCCAGGCGGCGCCTGAACGCTCCTGTTCGTGGACCAGGGCGTGGTGCATTCCGGAGAGCTGCGTCGCATTGAAACGCGCGAGCGTGACGAGCACCTCGGCAGCGACCGGGTTCTGCTTGTGCGGCATCGCCGAGGAGCGGCCGCCGCCGCCGAGCGCGATCTCGGAGCCGTCCTGCGCCATCAGGGCAACGTCCTGGCCGAACTTGCCGAGGCTGCCCGAGATCAGCGACAGCAGGCCGGCGAACTCGGCCAGACGGTCGCGCTGGCTGTGCCATTGCGGGGCGTCGCCAAGGCCAAGTTTCTGCGCCAGCGCCCTGCGCACCACGGCAGCCTTGCCACCCAGCTTTTCCAGCGTGCCGGCGGCACCGCCGAACTGGACGACGAGAAGGTCGGCGCGGGTCGCGGCCAGCCGCACGCGATGACGCTCCAGCGGCGCGCGCCAGGACGAGACGCGGTCGGCGACGGTGATTCCGATCGCCGCCTGCATGCGGGTACGGCCGATCAGCGGACGGTCGCCGAATTTCCTCTCCACCGCGGCTAGCCTGGCCACCGTTTCGGCGAGCAGGGCGTCGAGGCGCTCGACGACCGGCTTGAGACGGAGCACGAGTGCGCTGTCGATGACGTCTTGGCTGGTGGCGCCGAAATGGACCTTGTCGCCATGCGGTGCGCCAACACGGGCCCGCAGCTGGCGCACGAGTTCGGGAACGACGACACCATCGCGGGCGACGGCGGCGTTGAGCGCCGCCATATCGGGCTCGAAGGAGGCGGCTGCCGCGACGATCGCAGCGGCAGCCACGCTGCCGATGACGCCCTCGCCGGCCTCGGCCTCGGCCAGAGCGCGCTCGAAGGCAAGCATCGCGGCGATCTCCGCCTCGGCGGAAAACTGGCGCGCGGTCTCGGCATCGGCCAGCAGGCCGGAGAGGAAGGGATGATCGAAGGGCGATACTGTCATCTGCTCAGAGGGGCATGTGCTGAAAGGTCGTGGGCTCGGAACGTGGCTCAGATGTCGAAGAACACCGTTTCCTTGTCGCCCTGGAGGTGGATATCGAAGACGTAGACATCGTCCAGGCGCGCCGCGATCAGCGTCGGCACGCGCGAACGGTGCTCGATGCGGGCCAGCACCGGGTCATCGGCATTGGCCTGTTCTTCGTCGGCAAAATACATCCGGGTCTGCAGGCCGAGATTGATGCCGCGCGCAACGATCCAGAAGGTGATGTGCGGAGCCATGAGCACGCCGGGCTTGTAGGGCACGCGGCCCGGCTTGATGGTCTCGAACAGGCATTCGCCCGAGACCATGTCGGTGGCCTTGCGGCCCCAGCCGGTGAAATTGGGGTCGGCGGCACCGCGGATTTCGGTCGGTGAATTGTAGAGCCCAGCGGCATCGGCCTGCCAGACCTCGATGAGGGCATCCCTGAGCGGCGCGCCGGTGCCGTCGAGCACGCGGGCGCGCACGGTGATGCGTTCGCCCATGGTCTTGTCGTTGACCATGTCGGTGCCGAGGTCCTTTTCGAAGACGCCCGGAATGCCGCAGAAATTGGGGGTGAGACCGATATGGACGTAAGGACCCGCCGTCTGCGAGGGGCTTTCCTTGAGCCGGTTCAGCGACTGGACCATCAGTTGCCCTCCAGGCGGTTCTCGAACACCGAGGAGCGGCGGCCGCGCAGCACGATGTCGAACTTGTAGGCGCGGGCGTCCATCGGGATCGTCGCCGGCATGTCGAGGGCCGCGATCAGCGTCTCGACGGCAGCCCGGTCGGGGATGGTCCTGACGATCGGGCAGAGCCAGATCAGCGGGTCGCCCTCGAAATACATCTGGGTGATGAGCCGCTGGGCGAAGCCGTGGCCGAAGACCGAGAAGTGGATGTGGGCAGGGCGCCAGTCGTTGACGCCGTTCGGCCACGGATAGGGGCCGGGCTTGATGGTGCGGAAGGCATAGCTGCCGTCCTCGTCGGTGATGGTGCGGCCGCAACCGCCGAAATTGGGGTCGAGGGCGGCAATGTAGCCTTCCTTCTTGTGGCGGTAGCGCCCGCCGGCATTGGCCTGCCAGAATTCGAGCAGCGCGCCCGGCACGCCCTTGCCGCGCTCGTCGAGCACGCGGCCGTAGACGATGATGCGTTCGCCGATGGCACTTTCGCCCGGCTTGGCGAAATTGTGGATCAGGTCGTTGTCGAGTTCGCCCAGCATGTCGTGGCCGAAGACCGGACCGGTGATCTCGGAAATGGTGTTGTCGAGCGACAGAAGCGCCTTTTGCGGCGACCGTAGCACCGAGGTCTTGTAGCCGGGCGTGAGGGCCGGCGGGTGCCAGGAGCGGTCGCGCTGGAAGAAGGCGCCGATCTCGGGCTGGCGGTTCGGCTTGGTATCAATGCTCATCGGATTTGCCCGCGTCCATTTCGGCAAAGACCTGCTTGGCGATCTTGATGGCGCGGTTGGCCGCCGGCACACCGGCATAGATCGCGACATGCAGGAAGGTTTCGCAGATGTCCTCGCGCGACGCGCCGGTGTTGGCGGTGGCGCGGACGTGCATTGCCACCTCCTCGTCATGGCCCAGCGCCGCGAGCAGGGCGAGGGTGACCATCGAGCGCTCGCGCTTGCTCCAGGTCGGGCGCGCCCACACCGTGCCCCAGGCGGCCTCGGTGATCAGTTCCTGGAACGGCCGGTCGAAATCGGTCGAGGCCGTTTCGGCGCGGTCGACATGGGCATCACCGAGCACCGAGCGGCGAACGGCGAGACCCTGGCGATACCTGGTCGAGGCTGGCGCCGATGCGTTCATTGTCAAATCACTCCAGTGGAAGGCGGGCGACGAAGCGCCTGATGAGGGCGACGAGCTCGTCCGGCTTTTCAACGCAAGGGATATGGCCGGCGCCGTCGATGATCTTGAAGCGCGAGCCGGGAATGAGATCGGCCATCGAGCGCACCAGTGCCGGCGGGGTCGAGCCGTCATGGTCGCCGACGACGCAGAGCGTGGGCACGGCGATCGCCCTGGCGGCCTCGGTGTAGTCGGCGTCGCGCAGGGCGGCACAGGTGCCGGTGTAGCCGGCGAGCGGCTGGCGCGACAGCATGTTGCGATAGCCGACGAGGTCGGGCTGGCGCTGTTCGTGAAATTCGGGCGTGAACCAAAGCTTCATGACGCCATCGGCGATCGAGGCGATGCCGTTTTTCTCGACGGCGGCGATGCGCGTGTTCCAGCTGTCGTTGGTGCCGATCTTGTGGGCGGTGTCGCAGAGGACCAGCGCGCGGACCAGGTCGGGACGCCTGGCATAGAGACCCTGGGCGATCAGCCCGCCGACCGACAGGCCGCAGACGATGGCGTTCCTGACATTCAGGTGGTCGAGCAGGCCGGCAAGATCGCCGACATGGTCGTCCATCGAATAGGGAGCCGTCCCCGTGTCGGAAAGGCCGTGGCCGCGCTTGTCGTAGGTGACGATGGGGAAGTCACCGGCAAGCCGGACGATGACGTCGCGCCAGATGCGGAAATCGGTGCCCAGCGAATTGGCAAATACCAGGACCGGCTTGCCTGCGGGACCGCCGATGAGCTGGTGGTGCAGCGTGATGCCGCCGATGTCTGTGAATTGCACTCGATTTCTCCTCGGGATGACAGTGGATGAGATGTTTGGTTTGGTAAAATGATATTTTGTGGCCTTCTCTTAACTGCTGGGTTATGAAAATCCCATGATCGAAAGCCGTGTCAGGTTCCGCCACCTCCAGACTTTCCTAGAAGTCGCGCGCCAGAAAAGCGTGGTCAAGGCAGCCGGGCTGCTCAATGTCAGCCAGCCGGCGGTGACCAAGACGATCCGCGAGCTGGAGGAGGCGCTGGGCGTCAGCGTGTTCGAGCGCGACGGACGCGGCATCAAGATCACGCGCTCGGGCGAAGTGTTCATGCAGCACGCAGGCATGGCGATCACCGCGCTGCGCCAGGGCATCGATTCGGTCGCCAATGCGCGGGCCGAGGGCGCACCGCCTATCCGCATCGGCGCGCTGCCGACGGTTTCGGCGCACATCATGCCGCGCGCCATGAGCCTGTTCCTCGGCGAAGACACGGGCGCCACGATCAAGATCGTGACCGGCGAGAACGCAGTGCTCCTGGAGCAGCTCAGGCTCGGCGAGCTCGACCTCGTCGTCGGCCGACTGGCGGCACCCGAGAAGATGACCGGCTTCTTCTTCGAGCACCTCTATTCGGAACAGGTGGTCTTCGTGGTCCGCGCCGGCCATCCACTGCTCAAGGGCGACGCCGACGTGTTCGAACGGCTGGGCGAGTTCCCGCTGCTGATGCCGACGCGCGGCTCGATCATCCGGCCCTTCGTCGAGCGCTTCTTCATCACCAACGGCGTCGCCTCGATCCCGACCGAGATCGAGACCGTATCGGATTCGTTCGGCCGCGCCTTCGTGCGCCAGAGCGATGCGGTGTGGATCATCTCGCATGGCGTGGTCAGCGACGAGATCAAGGCCGGCACGCTGAAAATGCTGCCGGTGGACACGGCGGAGACGCGCGGGCCCGTGGGGTTGACGATGCGCACCGACACGCAGCCTTCGGCGGCGTTTTCGATCCTGCTCAAGACGATCCGCGAAGCGGCGACCGAGCGCGGCTGAACGCCGCCATCGGCCGTGCCCCCTCGCAAAGGCCAGGTGCATCCGCTACATACGTCAGACGTTTGAAACGAGGATGCGATGGCCGAGAAGACCGAAGGGCGAAAGACGATCGTGCTGACCGGAGCCAGCCGTGGCATCGGCCATGCGACGGTGAAGCGCTTTTCGCGCGAAGGCTGGCGCGTCATCACCTGCTCGCGCCAGGCATTTTCCGACGATTGCCCCTGGCCGGCCGGACCTGAAGACCACATCAAGGTCGACCTTGCCGACCAGGGCGACGTCGGCAGCGCCGTTTCGGAAATCCGCCAGCGGCTGGAAAAAGAAGGCGGCATGCTGCACGCGCTGGTCAACAACGCCGGCATTTCGCCCAAGCTCAAGGGCGGCGCGCGCATGAACTCGCTCGACACGCCGATGCATGTCTGGCGCGACGTGTTCCAGGTCAATTTCCTGGCTCCGATCATGCTGGCGCGCGGCCTGTTCAAGGAACTGGCGGCGGCGAAGGGCTCGGTGGTCAACGTCACCTCGATCGCCGGCACGCGCGTCCACCCCTTTGCCGGCGCGGCCTATGCGACCTCGAAGGCGGCGCTTGGTGCGCTGACGCGCGAGATGGCCGCCGACTTCGGCCCGCACGGTATCCGCGTCAACGCCATCGCCCCCGGCGAGATCGACACCGCCATCCTGTCGCCGGGCACCGAGAAGATCGTCGAGACGATCCCGATGCGGCGCCTGGGCGCCACGTCCGAGGTGGCCGACATCATCTATTTCCTGTGCTCGGGCCAGGCGTCCTATGTCACCGGCGGCGAGATCCACATCAACGGCGGCCAGCACGTGTGAGCGGCGCGCATGGCGTTCTCCTTGTGGGAGAAGGCGTGGGTGCCTCCCCCAAATCTTCCGCTCGGAGCGGCGAAGCGTTTCAGTAGCCCTCATGGTGAGCCTGTCGAACCACGAGGGCTACGGAGATGGCGTGCCGATTTCCGGTCGCGCAACTGACGGATGAGCACGCAACCTCAACGAAAAAGCCCGCCAGATGGCGGGCTTTTTGCTGTTGGCGACGTGCAGTCGATCAGGCCTTGACCTGCCTGGCGGCTTCGTCGAGCGACTTTTCGACGGCGTCGAAGATGTCGTCGACCTGCTTGTCGTTGATGATCAGCGGCGGGCAGAAGGCGAGGGAGTCGCCCATGTTGCGGGAGATGACGCCGTTCTGCTGCAGGATGCCGTTGACCAGGCCGCCGAGCGCGCCGACGTTGCCCCATGGCGCCTTGGTCGCCTTGTCGGTTACCAGTTCCATGGCGCCGATGAGGGCCACGCCGCGGACTTCGCCGACGAGGTCGTGCGCGGCGAGGCCGGCGAGGCGCTTCTGCATGTGGGCGCCGACCTCGCGGGCGTTGGCGACGAGGTTGCGCTCCTCGATGATGGCGATGTTTTCAAGCGCGACGGCCGCCGCCACCGGGTGGCCGCCGGCGGTGAAGCCATGACCGAAGGTGCCGATGCGGTTGCTTTCGTCGGCCAGCGGGTCGAACACCCTGTCATTGACCAGCATCGCCGAGATCGGCAGGTAGGACGAGGAAATCTGCTTCGACATCACCATGATGTCGGGCTGCATGGCGTAGGTCTCGGTGCCGAACATGTTGCCGGTGCGGCCGAAGCCGCAGATGACCTCGTCGGCGACGAGCAGGATGTCGTACTTCTTGAGCACGGCCTGGATCTTTTCCCAGTAGCCGGCCGGCGGCACGACGACGCCGCCAGCACCCATGACCGGCTCGCCGAAGAAGGCGGCAACGGTGTCGGGGCCTTCCGCCAGGATCAGCTTTTCCAGGTCATCGGCGAGGCGGGTCGAGAACTGCTGCTCGGTCTCGCCCGGCTGCGCCTCGCGCCAGTGGTGCGGCGACGAGGTGTGCAGCACGTTGGCGATGGGCAGGTCGAAGGACATGTGGTTGTAGGGCAGGCCGGTGAGGCTGGCCGAGGCGATGGTGACGCCGTGATAGCCGCGCTTGCGCGAGATGATCTTCTTCTTCTGTGGCTGGCCGAGCGCGTTGGAGCGATACCAGATCATCTTAATGGCCGTGTCGTTGGCCTCTGATCCGGAATTGGTGAAGAACGCCTTGCTCATCGGCACCGGCGCCATGGTGACCAGCTTCTCGGCAAGGTCGATTACCGGCGAATGCCCCTTGTGGGTGAAGTTGTGGTAGAAGGGCAGCTTGGCCATCTGCCGGGTCGCCGCATCGACGAGGCGCTTCTCGGAGAAGCCGACGCCGACGCTCCACAGGCCCGACATCGCTTCGATGTAGCGCTTGCCCGAGATGTCCTCGACATAGATGCCGTCACCCTTTTCGATGATCAGCGGCCCGACCTCCTGGTGGCGACGGGCGTTGGTGTAGGCGTGCATGTGGTATTTCTTGTCGCGCGCCTCGGGCGAATTGGGCTGGGTGTCCATCGGGGCTTCCTCCGTTCCGATCCTGAGCCGCACGAGCGGCTGTCCGCATGCAAGGGCGATCCGGCCTGGTGCCGCGACCGCACTTGCAAAATCCACGTTTTGCTGTTTGATGCATCATGTTTTTCAAGCAGCGGACTGTCAAGGGCCAGAGCATGCCCGCAGGCAGGCCACGCGGCATCGGCAGGATCGAGGAGCAATGAACGAGAGTTTCCGCTTGCAGGCGGTGGAACACGACAATCTCGGCGAGATCGTCTACGGCCAGCTGTCGGATGCGCTGATCAAGGGCCGTTTCGCGCCGGACGCGCGGCTGACCATCCGCGATCTCGCGCAGTCGCTCGGCACCAGCGTGACGCCGGTGCGCGATGCCATTTTGCGGCTGATCCAGGACGAGGCGCTGGTGCAGAAATCGGCGCGCGAGGTGCGGGTGCCGGTGATGACGCTGGAGCGCTATCTCGAGATACGCCAGATCCGGATGAAGCTCGAAGGGTTGGCCGCCCGCGAGGCCGCGCTGAAAGCCGAGGCCAAGGACATGGCGCGGCTGCGCGATCTGATCGACCGCAACGAACGGGCAATCGCCGACGAAGACTGGGCCGGCGCGCTGGAGCTCAACCAGACCTTCCATTTCGCCCTGGCCCAGATCGCCAACATGACGGTGCTGCGCGGCATTCTGGGCCGGCTGTGGCTGCAGATGGGTCCCATCATCGCGGCATCCTACCAGCATGGCGGGCGGGCGATGATCGACCAGCACCACATCATCCTTGCCGCCATCGAGGCCCGTGACGCCGACAAGGCCGAACGCGCCATCGTCGACGACATCCGCGGCGCAAGCTCGGTCATCATCGAGCAACTGAGCGCGCTGAAGCCGGCCGGAGGCGCTGCCTGAGATGGACAGCGTCGACTGCATCGTCGCCGGCGCCGGCGTCATCGGCCTCGCCGTGGCGCGCGAGCTTGCCAGGCGCGGCATGGAGACGATCGTCCTGGAGAGGGCGGACGCCATCGGCACCGAGACCAGCTCGCGCAACTCCGAGGTGATCCACGCCGGCATCTATTATCCCGAAGGCAGCCTGAAGGCGAAGCTCTGCGTCGAGGGCCGCGACCGGCTCTACGCCTATGCGGCCGCGCGCAACATTCCGCACAAGCGTTGCGGCAAGCTGATCGCGGCGACCCTGCCCGGGCAGCAGGAGATGCTGGCCGGGATCATCGCCAAGGCGAAGGCCAATGGCGTCGACGATCTGGTGATGCTGAACGCCGCCGAGGCCATGGCGATGGAGCCATCGCTGACATGCGTGGCGGCAGTGCTGTCGCCATCGACCGGCATCGTCGACAGCCATGCGCTGATGCTGGCGCTGCTCGGCGAGGCGGAGGAGCATGGCGCCTTTCTCAGCCTCAACACCGAAATCGTGTCGGGGCGAATCGAGACGGAGCGCTTCGTGCTGCAGACGCGGGACGGGTCGAGCGGCGCCAGCTTCGAGATCGCGGCGCGGCATTTCGTCAATGCCGCCGGGTTGGGCGCCAACAGGCTGGCAGCCTCGCTCGAAGGGCTCGACCCGCAATTCGTGCCGGCGCTCAAGCTGGCGCGCGGCAGCTATTTCTCGGTCACCGGCAAGCCGGCATTCTCCAGGCTGATCTACCCGGTGCCGGAGCCGGGCGGGCTCGGCGTGCACCTGACGCTCGACCTCAATGGCGGCATGCGCTTCGGCCCCGACGTCGAGTGGATCGAGGACAAGGACTACACGGTCGACCCGCGCCGCGCCGAGCATTTCTACGGCGAAATCCGACGATACTGGCCGGATCTTGCCGATGGCAGCCTGAGCCCGACCTACAGCGGCATTCGCCCGAAACTGTCGGGGCCGGGCGAGCCGGCAGCCGACTTCGTCATCCAGGGCGCCGAGACCCATGGCGTCAAGAACCTCGTCAACCTGTTCGGCATCGAAAGCCCGGGGCTGACCTCGTCGCTGGCGATTGCAGATCTCGTGGCACAAAGAATTGCGCCACCCTATGTCTAGTACAACTCCCCGATTAGGCGTTTAGGCCAGTGCCGACACAAGCCCCTTCCCGCCACCGTTCCAGCAAGGACACCGCAATGTACCCTGACGTTAAACTGTTCATCGACGGCAAATGGAGCGACGCAGAAGGCGGCAATACCATCGACGTCACCAACCCCGCGACCAACGAGGTGATCGGCAAGGTCGCCTCGGCCGGCAAGGGCGATCTCGACCGGGCACTTGCCGCGGCAGAGCGCGGCTTCAAGGCGTGGCGCAAGGTTTCGCCGTTCGACCGCGCCAAGGTGCTGCGCCGCGCCGCCGAACTGATGCGCGAGCGCGTCGACCAGATCGCGACGCTGATGACGCAGGAGCAGGGCAAGCCGATCGGCGAGGCCAGGATGGAAATCCTGTCGTCGGCCGACCTGTTCGACTGGTTCGCCGAAGAGGGCCGCCGCACCTATGGCCGGGTCATACCGGCCCGCGCGCCCGGCATCCAGCAACTCGTGGTCAAGGAGCCGGTCGGCCCGGTGGCGGCGTTCACGCCCTGGAACTTCCCGGTGTCGCAGGCGGTGCGCAAGATCGGCGCCGCACTCGCCACCGGCTGCTCGATCATCGTCAAGCCGCCGGAAGAGACGCCGGCATCACCGGCCTGCCTGGCCGACGTGTTCAGGGATGCCGGCCTGCCCGACGGCGTGCTCAACCTCGTCTACGGCAATCCGCCGGAGATCTCCGGCTACCTCGTGCCGCATCCCATCATCCGCAAGGTGTCGTTCACCGGCTCGGTGCCGGTCGGCAAGCATCTCGCCGCGCTGGCCGGCACGCACATGAAGCGGGCGACGATGGAACTCGGCGGCCACGCCCCGGCGATGGTGTTCGACGACGCCGACATCGACGCGGCAGCGGCGATCCTGGCAGGCTCGAAGTTCCGCAATGCCGGCCAGGTCTGCGTGTCGCCGACGCGCTTCCTGATCCAGGAAGGCGCACATGACCGCTTCCTCGGCAAGTTCGTCGAGCATGTGCGCGCGGTGAAGGTCGGCGACGGCCTGGCCGAGGGCACCCGCATGGGGCCGCTGGTCAACGAACGCCGCCTCGAGGCAGTCGAGACGCTGATCAACGAGGCGGTGAGCGACGGCGCCAGGATCGAGACCGGCGGCAAGCGCATCGGCAACAAGGGATCGTATTTCGAGCCGACCGTGCTTTCGGGCGTGCGCAGCGACATGCGCATCATGAACGAGGAGCCGTTCGGCCCGGTGGCTCTGGTGATGCCGTTCAAGACGTTCGAGGATGTCGTTGCCGAAGCCAACCGCCTGCCCTACGGGCTCGCCGCCTACGCCTTCACCAAGTCGAACAAGACGGTGACGGACCTTGGCGCCGAGATCGAAACCGGCATGCTGACCATCAACCATCTCGGTCTCGCCTTGCCCGAAACGCCGTTCGGCGGCATCAAGGACAGCGGCTACGGCTCTGAAGGCGGCTCGGAAGCATTGGAAGCCTATCTGGTGACCAAGTTCCTGACCCAGGCAGCCGTCTGAACCTGACAATCGAACAGAGCCGGCGCCGCACAGGCGCCGGCTCTGTTCAAGACGTTTTCGGCCGTTTCGACTGCAGGATGTTGCGGATTGAAAAGCTCGAATGGATGCGGGCGAGGCCCGGCAGGGCCGACAGGATTTCCTTGTGCACGCGCTCGAAATCGCCGGCACTGGCGACCTCGACGCGCAGGAAATAGTCGGAATCGCCCGTCATCAGGTAGCACTCCTTGATCTCGGGGTAGCGCCGCACCGCCAGTTCGAAGCGGTTGAAATAATCCTCGGTCTGTCGTTCCAGCGTGATCTGGACGATGACGGCGATGCCCTCGTCGGCGGCGGCATTGCCGATGATCGCGGTGTAGCCGCGGATCACCCCTTCCTGCTCCAGCAATTGCACGCGTCTCAGGCAGGCGGACGGCGACAGGCCGATCTCCTCGGCCAGCCTGGCGTTGCTGATGCGCGCATTGGCACGCAGGGCGCGGATGATGTTGCGGTCGATGGCATCCAGCGACGGCATCGCATTTCCTTCCAATGAGGCGCTGAAAATTGCACCAATAGCCTGTTGTTCGCACAAGCTGCATCATATTGGCAAGATTTTCGACGATCATTGCGGTATGGTCACGGGATTGGCGAGGGACGGGGCCCGGGCGTGACCATGAGCGTGCGAAGCGACATCGAGAGCCGTGCGGCCTGCGGGGTCCTGACCATCGATCTGAAGGCGCTTGTCGCCAACTACCAATTGCTTTGCCGGCAAACGGCACCGGCCAAGGCCGCCGCCGTGGTCAAGGCGGACGCCTATGGCCTCGGCGTCGCGCATGTCGCCCCTGCCCTCTACGAGGCCGGCTGCCGCGACTTCTTCGTGGCGCATTTCATCGAGGCCATCAGGCTGAAGCCGTACCTCCCTTCCGAAGCGCGCATCCTGGTGCTGAACGGCCTGATGCCCGGCAGCGAAGGCGATTGCGCCGATCTCGGCGTCGTGCCGGTGCTGAATTCGCTTGAACAGGTCGCCAACTGGTCGGCGACGGCAAGGGCGCGCAACGCCACGCTGCCGGCAGCACTGCAGACCGACACCGGCATGTCGCGGCTCGGGCTCGAACCGCGGGAACTGGAGACGCTGCTTGCCGAGCCGGACAGGCTTGCCGGCATCGATCTTGACATCGTCATGAGCCATCTTGCCTGCGGCGACGAGCCGGCGCACGCGGCCAACGCCCGCCAGCTGGCACGGATGGGCGCCGTCCGGAGCCGCTTCCCCGACGCAAGACTGTCTTTTGCCAACTCCGCCGGCATCTTCCTCGGCGAGGACTATCGCGGCGAACTCGCCCGCCCGGGCATAGCGCTCTATGGCGGCGCGTCGCTGGGCGAAGGCGAAAACCCGATGCGGCCGGTCGTCCGACTCGAGGTCGGCGTCGTGCAGACCCGCACCGTGCCGGCCGGCGCCGAGATCGGCTATGGCGCGAGTTTCGTCGCCTCATCCGAGATGCGGCTTGCCACCATCGCCGCCGGTTATGCCGATGGACTGCCGCGCCATCTCAGCAATACGGGTGCCGCATATTACGGCGACGTGCGCCTGCCCATCGTCGGGCGCGTGTCGATGGACAGCATCATCCTCGACGTCACGTCGCTCCAGCCCGGTGCGCTGAAACTCGGCGACATGGTCGAGCTGATCGGCCCGCACCAGACTCTCGAAACGATCGCGGCGGATGCCGGCACCATTTCCTATGAAATCCTGACCAGCCTGGGCCGGCGCTACGAGCGCCGCTACCTCAGCCCGGCAGCGCGCTAACCACAGGGGCAATCATGCGCATAGTCATTCTCGGCGCCGGCGTCATCGGCGTCACCTCCGCCTACTACCTTGCCAAGGCCGGCCACAAGGTGACCGTGCTGGACCGCCAGCCGGGCCCAGCGCTGGAGACCAGCTTTGCCAATGCCGGCGAGATTTCGCCCGGCTATGCCTCGCCCTGGGCCGCGCCCGGCATTCCGCAGAAGGCGATGAAGTGGCTGTTCATGAAGCATGCGCCGCTGATCATCCAGCCGATGCTGGACATCAAGACCTGGCGCTGGGTGACGGCGATGCTGCGCAACTGCACCTCGGCCCGCTACGCCCTGAACAAGAGCCGCATGGTGCGGCTCGCCGAATACAGCCGCGACCAGCTGATCGCGCTGCGCGACGACACCGGCATCGCGTACGACCACCGCACGCAGGGCACGCTGCAGCTGTTCCGCTACGCCAAGCAGCTCGACGGCATGGCCAAGGACATCGAGGTGCTGAAGAGCGACGGCGTGCCTTACGAGGTGCTGGACCCCGCCGGCTGCGTCGGCGCCGAGCCGGGCCTGGCACCGGTGCGCGACAGGATCGCCGGCGGCCTGCGCCTGCCCAATGACGAGACCGGCGACTGCTTCAAGTTCACCAACGAACTGGCCAAGCTGGCGGAAGGACTGGGCGTCGAGTTCCGCTACGGCGTGAAGCTCGAAGGCCTGCGCCAGGAAGGCAACCGCATCGTTGCCGTGCGCACCTCGGAAGGCGAGGTCGAGGCCGACACCTTCGTCGGCGCGCTGGGCAGCTTCACGCCCGCCTTCGTCAAGCCGCTCGGCCTCACGGTGCCGGTCTATCCGGTCAAGGGTTATTCGATCACCGTGCCGATCGTCGACGAGAGCAAGGCGCCGGTGTCGACGATCATGGACGACACCTACAAGATCGCCATCACCCGCCTCGGCGACCGTATCCGCGTCGGCGGCATGGCCGAGATTGCCGGCTTCAACACCGACCTGTCGCCGTCGCGCAAGGCAACGCTGCAGTTCTCTGTCGAGGATCTGTTCGGCGGCGCCGCCGACCAGAGCCGCGCCACCTTCTGGAGCGGGCTCAGGCCGATGACGCCGGATGGCACGCCGGTCATCGGACGGACCAGGTTCGACAATTTCTACCTCAATACCGGTCACGGCACGCTGGGCTGGACCATGGCCTGCGGCTCGGGCCGCGTGCTGGCCGACATGATCGGCAGCGTCCGGCCGGAGATCGACGTCTCGGATCTGGCGCTGTCGCGCTACGCCTGAGCAACGTCCAGTCGAAACGAAAAAGGCGCCGCGTTCCCGCGCTTTTTTTGCCTTTGGGACAGCCCGTCAGAAGCCCGAGGTCGACTTCTCGACCTGCCTGAGCTTGCCCTTGTCGATGCGGAAGAACGGCATGGCGCGTTCGCCCGCACCATCCTCGCGGAAGCGGAAGACACCGGTGGAGCCGCGGAAGCCGGTGGGATTCTCGATCACCTTCTTGGTGAAGCCCTTGGGGCCCATGGCACTGGCGATGCCGGCGGCAAGGGCCACGGTGTCGTAGCCATAAGCGACGTTGACGTCGGGCTCGTAATTGTAGGTCTTGCGGAAACGCTCGGCGATCGGCCCGATCTCGGCGCTGTCGAGGGTGGCGATGTAGGCGCCCTGCAGCACCGGGTCGTCGATGCCGTGCTCGAGCCAGCGGTTGGAGCCAACCAGCGTGACGTTGTTGCCGAGCACGCCCTTGGCCTTGAGCGCCGAAACCAGCGGCGCCGGATTGGCGCCGCCGCTGGCGATGACGACCGCCTGCGGATCGCTGACCAGCGCCATCATGTCGGCGACCGCCTTTTCCGAGCCGCCCGACGACGGGCCGAAGGGCAGCGCCACGGCAAGGGTGGCGCCATAGATCGACAGGCTGTTGGCGACCCGCTTTTCGACCGCCTTGCCGGCCTCGCCCTCGGCCATGAACAGCACGAACTTGCGCGGCCCCTTGGCAGCGATGGCGGCCGCGCCTGCGGCGGCACTGTCGGCCTCGTTGAGCCTCACCGAATAGACGCCGGGTGCGCCGGCATAATTGTCGGCCAGCGCCAGCACCAGCGGCCGGTTGGTGCCCGAGACCGCAGCCAGCTGCCGCACCGCGCCCTGCTCGCTGGGACCGATGACCAGCTTTGCGCCCGAGGCCAGCGCACCCGTGGCCAGCGTGCGGGCGCGACCGTCATTGCCGCCGGTGTCCTCGACATTCAGGGTGATGAGGTCGTTGCCGAGATCGGCCATGGCAAGGGCTGCGGCGTCGCGCATCTTACGGCCGCGGTCGCCGGCGGCGCCACCGGCGGAGAGAGGCAGCAGCATGGCGACCTTGACCGGGCCCTTGCCGAGCGTCTCGCCGGCCTTGGCCGGGCCTGGCTTCGCGGCGGCGGCTTCCGCGCCGGCTGTATTTCCTTCAGCCACGGTGCCCAGAACGTCATCGCTGCCGGCGCCGGACTGGCAGGCGCCCAGGCCGAGCGGCAACGCCAGTGCGAGGGCCAGCAATGCGGCATGCCGCGAGATGCGCTGTCGGGATACCGTCATCATTTCTCCCCTGGCGCATGGTTCCCGGGATGGGATCGATCCCCGGACAGGATCATGCGCAGAACCAAAGTGCACCCGCGTCCATGCGCGCCCGAAGGCGTGCGGCGCGGTAATCAGTCCCCCGCATCCAGACCTAGCCGCCAAACAGCTTGGCGCGCAAGCTGCGGATATGCCGCGCCTGGGCCGCCGGCCGGTATTCGACRCAGCGCATGTAGCGTGGGCCCGGCACGAAGGAGCGCCTGACGCAGACGCCCCTGGGAGGCGCCGAGCCGCCAACCGTGACCGCGCCGAGGCCGGCTACCGCGGCGAAACCGAACGTCGCCTCGGGCACCACGCCACTCACCTTGTGGCCATCGCGCTGGAGGATCGCCCGCGCCCGGAGGCAATAACGCACCGAAAGCGCCGAAAACCGCGTCTCGGCATGGCCTGCC
This sequence comes from Aminobacter sp. DSM 101952, assembly GCF_001424795.1. Taxonomy (NCBI): domain Bacteria; kingdom Pseudomonadati; phylum Pseudomonadota; class Alphaproteobacteria; order Hyphomicrobiales; family Phyllobacteriaceae; genus Aminobacter; species Aminobacter sp. DSM 101952. Next base: position 135,859 of record NZ_LMCL01000005.1, read on the forward strand.
CGGTATTTCATCACCGTGGTGCA
>NZ_LMCL01000006.1:0-129621 GCF_001424795.1 Aminobacter sp. DSM 101952
GTCCGGCCCGAACTGCGCCCGGTGGCCGACGGTGCCGCCGCCTGCCTGCTCCTGCCGCAGCAATGACGGCATCGACGCGATCGCCGACCGTATCGTTGCCGACGTATTGTTCAGATGACGAGCCATTGGCCCCAACCGCGTGTGACGCAACCCCTGGCGCAGCCACGCCCGGCAGGGGCGCGGAGCGGCCGCTTCGAACTCGCGCTGTCGCGGCATGGCGCGCGCACCCATATCGGGCGCCAGTACGTCTCCTACCCGTTCCACATGACGCGGCCGTTTGCCTTCGACGTCGCCATCCCGTCGCTGCTCACGGTCTACCAGCAGTCGTCCTCAGGTGGGCTCTACCGCGACGACCGGCTGGACAGCCGTATCGACGTCGGGGCAGGGGCGGCTGGCCATGTCACCACCCAGGCAGCGACGGTGGTCCACGACTGTCACGGCCAACCGGCGCACCAGACGACAGAGATCGTCCTGGAGGAGGGTGCGTTCCTTGCGCTGACTCCCGATCCGCTGGTGCTGTTTCCCGGTGCCGCCTGCTCGAGCGTCATCCAGGCCAGGCTCGCGCCTGGTGCGGTGCTGCTGTTGTCGGATGCCTTCGCCCTGCATGATCCGGAAGGTCGTGGCCGCACGTTCGAGCGACTGGAGGCCAAGGTCGACATCCGCGATGCCGCTGGCCGGCTGCTCGTGCGTGACAATCTCGAGATCGCCGGCGTGCATTTGTCAGGTGCCGGTTCACCGATCGGAGACTGGAAGGTCGTGTCCAACTTCATGCTTGTCGGCGCGCCCGACCGGCTGCCCACCGCCGACGAACTGGCAGTCCTCGGGCGGCCGGAGCGCCAGGTCGTGGGTATCACCCTGCTGCCCAACGGGGCAGGGTGGGGCGTGCGCTGCCTGGCGGCCGATGCCATTGCCGCGCGCGGCATTGCCGAAAGCCTGTTTGCACTCGCGGTCGTCGCAGCCTTCGGACAACAGCCCATGCCGCGGCGCAAGTGAGAGATGCAGATCATGAACAACACGTCTCTCACCCGCCTGGCGGCACTGGCCGCCTTTGCGCTGGCGCCCGGTGTCGCMAGCGCCCACACCGGTGTCGGCCATGTCGACGGATTTGCCCACGGCTTTACCCATCCGCTGGGTGGGCTCGACCATGTGCTTGCCATGGTCATGGTTGGCCTGTTCGCGTCGCAGCTTGGCGGCCGGGCCCGCTGGCTGGTGCCGGCCAGCTTCGTGTCGGTGATGGTTCTGGGTGGCGCTCTYGGCCTGGCCGGCGTTGCCGTTCCATTCGTCGAGCTCGGCATTGGCCTGTCGATCGTCGTTCTCGGCGGCGTCGTTGCCTTCAACCTGCGGGCTGGCGTGGCGGCGGCGATGGCGCTTGTCGGCTTCTTTGCCGTCTTTCACGGTTACGCCCATGGAGCCGAAATGCCCGAAAGCGCCAGCGGTCTCGCTTACGGTGCCGGTTTTGTCATGGCGACCGCGATCCTGCACGCGATCGGGCTCAGCTTCGGCCTGCTGCTCGACGGCAAGGCGGGCGCACGAGGGGCACTCCTGGTTCGCTCAATCGGTGCGCTGGCGGCGATCGTGGGTGTCGGCGTGGTGACCGGCGGCCTGCTGCTCGACGGCAAGGCGGGCGCACGAGGGGCACTCCTGGTTCGCTCAATCGGTGCGCTGGCGGCGATCGTGGGTGTCGGCGTGGTGACCGGTTTCGTCTGAGACCGACAAGAGTGTGGGAGGCGATGTCGCATCCATGCGAGGAGAGGCGAAACCTACTAGGCGGCCAGGACGAACGATGATCCAAGACCCTTCGACATCGTCGGGCAACAGGCTTCGCGAAGAGGCCGTTGCTTTGTTCCACGAGGGCATAGAAGCCTTCGATCCCGAAAAGGCAGTTACTTCGGCCTTGCAAAGTCGCAGCACCGAACTTGATCTGGCCAAGCGAGTGATCCTCATCTCGTTCGGCATGGAAGCGTGTTCAATGGCGCGCGCCGCATTACCTTTTGTAGTCGCCAAACTGCACAGGTCGTGCATCGTGACAAACTGCGAAAATAAGTCGGCCGTGAAAGGAATGGACATCACGGTTTCAGGGTATCCGCTACCCGACGAGCGCAGTGTTGCAGCCGGCTATGCCGTTGAACGCGCGGCGCGTTCAGCCGAACCCGGCGATTTGGTGCTAGTGCTCATAAGCCGTGGCGGTTCGGCAATGGTGTGCGCGCCGGCGTCAGGCGTACTGCTCGCGGACAAAATAGCACTCAACCAAGCCCTGCTGCACTCAGGCGCGGATATCAGTGAGATTAATGCTGTGCGGCAGCAATTCTCGCGCCTGAAAGGTGGCCGCTTGGCGCAACTTGCAACCGGTGCGCGGGTACTATCGTTGATCCTGTCGGATATTGTAGGCGATGATGCCGGAACAATTGCCTCAGGGCCAACGGTGCAACCTGCCACTACCGCCGCAGACGCACTAGCGGTGCTAATCCGCTACCGTTTGAATGGGGTCATGTCAGGCCCCCTTCGTTCTTATGCAAATGGTCTGCTCCAACGAACCGAAGAAATGAGCTTCTCGCATGTAGAGAACCTAGTAGTTGGCTCCCTCAACGCCAGCCTGCGCAAGGTGATCGAACGGGCCGCCGTCAGCCATCAAACTATTTTCAAAGTGGACGAACTCGAAGGGTGCGCATCCGATGTCGCTGCGACGCTGCATCGCCTCGCGAAATTGCAACCTGCAGAAGCCGGGCCAATGGCGATAGTCGCGGGATGGAGCCCGGCCGCCAAAATCACCGGCATCCGAGAGCGAAACCAAGAGCTCGCATTACGTTTCGCATTTCTCGATGAGCAAGCACCGATCGGGCATCCATGGGCATTTCTAAGCGGAGGCGCTGGACGTGATGGTTCGTCCACGGCCGCCGGCGCGATTGTGGACGCCAACTCGATTTCGCGGATACGGAAGTTTGGCTGCGAACCGGGCGTTTTGCTTGAGGATGGAGCCTTCCATCATGCCCTGCAGTTTTCGGGTGATCTACTTCCAACTAGCAGCCCCAGCTCCGCTGCAGCCGGCCTGCAAATACTGCTGATCAACAGGACTGCAAGGCACTGAGACAGCTACGACAAGGTGGATGTCGAAACAAACATAAGGCAAAATTCGTGAAAAGCGGTGTTAATGTTCCTAACGATAGGCTGAGCGATAGTTCTGGTCTCGATTCAAGGCAACTACAGGCTTTCATCGGAAGGGAAGTACGAAATTGTCGTCGAAAACACGAAATGACGGCTACCGAGCTTGCTCATGCCTCGGGAATATCGCCTGGAATGCTTTCAAAGATAGAAAAGGGGACAATCGCGCCTTCCCTAGGCACCTTGCAGTCACTTTCTTGGGCTTTGGCTATTCCAATAACTACCCTGCTACGAAGCACCAAATCTAGAAGAACTGCTTTATTTACGAAGTTTATGCCGCCCGGAATAACAAACGATTTTGAATGTGCAAGCAATATGGCAGAGCAGCTGGCGAGTGGAAATTTGGTAGTTCACAAACAGGTAGTGACACTTACCCAGGATATGTTAAATAGCGGCTCCATAGAATACCGTAGTAATCAGGGAAGGCAGTTTATATTTATATTAGATGGTGAATTGCTGTACCGACATGGAGATAATTGTTACCTAATGTCTAAAGGAGATAGCCTTCAGTTTGATGCCGAAAAACAGCATGGACCTGAAAGTGTTAGGTCTCTTATGACGAGGTACTTGTCGGTTCTATCTCTGGCGATTTAACAACCGTGCCTGACCACCCCGATGACGCCGATCCGCGCTCGCCGGCCTGCGCCACCTAGACCAGCTTCGCTCGGCGCTATGCGCCGGCAATTTGGCATACACGAAAAATCAACCGTCCTCGGTTCCGCCTGGTCGTGTCCGTGGTGAGCGTCTGGAAACACGCGTCACGGCTGACCAGAAGAGTATTATAGAACATGCCGCCGCGTTGCAGGGCCGGACGGTGACCGATTTCGTCATGGCCAGCGTGCTGGAAGCTGCTCGCCACGCCATCGAGGAGCGTCAGCGCCTTGACCTGTCCGTCCGCGATAGCCAGGCATTCGTGGACGCATTGACTAACCTGCGGCCGGTGAATGACCGCCTGCGCAATACGGTGCACGGGTATCGCCGGGCCAATGGCGTCTGACGGGTGGGAGAGCTTGCTGAGGATTCCTCAACGGCGGTGGATGTTGGCGAATGGCCTGCCCAGACGATCCGAAAGCTCCCGCGCTACCCGATCATTCCGGCGACCCGGCTAGGTTGTGCATCTCTGACCGCGACCGCTCGTAGCCGTGGGCCGCGCATAATCCTGCGCACTTATTTGAGGCGGCGCGTCAGGTTGGGGCAGGGCGGTTCCGCGAAAAAGCGTCGAATGTGGGCTTTAGGCCTATCGCCCGAAAGCATCCTTCCGGCACCGTCGGAAAACGCCTTGCAGAAACCTTCGGGGACCGCGTCGGATCGCGGTTGCCCTGACCCGGCTCAATGCGATGCATGCCGTGCGTTTTGCTGGCCAGGCGCCCGGGTTAGTCGTGGTGCTCCGGCATATCCTTCAACTGGTCCTTCGTCCAAGACGTAACCGCGTGAACTTCGCCATCCTCGTTGCGCATGAAATCGAGCTGGCTGAGGGGAACTGCAACCGGTTTGGCGCCGATTCCGAGGAAGCCGCCGACGTCGATAATGACCTGAGCCATGCTGCCCGAACCGTGGACATGTGACACCGATCCAATGTCCTCGTCGTCCGGGCCGTAGATGGTGGCCTCTGCAAGCAGATCGGGCGTGAGCTCGGCTTCGGTGAGGCGAACGTGATTCTTATGGTTCATGATTGACGTCCTCTTGGGGTGGGAGGGCGAAACCATCGGGGCGGCGATCCGTTCCGACAAACCTGCCTCAGGGCGGCAATTGATTGAGATCGGCGGCGGATCGCCATGCAGCGGAAACCGGGACACAGGGAAAATGCTTTGGAACGATAGCTGCCGCTTTGGATTAGCCCCTCGCGGGCTATTCCAACGGGAGAAGTCATCATGCGAGGTATCATCATAACCAGTGCATTTGGCTTAGGACTGGGAATTGCAATCGCCCCGGTTCTGGCACAGACAGAGCAGCCGGCTCAGGGACAGGAGGCAAAATGCCCTGATGGATCGCAGTCCGCGACGTGCCCACAGCCGGAAGGTGGTGCCCAGCAAGGCACGACACCATCTCCCGAGGGCCAGCAGGGCGGTGAAAATCAGGGTAAGGCCGACAAGCCCAAGGCTCAGCAGGGACAAGCTGAGCAGCCGGGGGCCGAACCCCAAAAGCCCACACAGGGAACGGAAACGCAGCAGCAGCCGGCACAGGGCGGTACCGCTGAGACGCAGCAGCAGCCAGCCCAGGGCACGGAAACACAACAGCAGCCAGCCCAAGGCAGTAACACCGAGACGCAAACACAGCCTGCCCAGGGCGAGCAGCAGACTGAGCAAGGTGGCAAGTCTGCTGGCACGAACGTCAACGTCACCGTCGAGCAGAAGACAGAGATTACCCAGGTGATCAAGGAAGAGAAGGTGGAGCCGGTACGTGTCGACGTTGACGTAGCGGTCGGCGTGGCCGTGCCGCAGACGGTGAAGGTCAAGCTGAGACCGCTTCCTGTCCGGATCGTAAAGATCGTGCCGGCATACGAAGGATATCTGTTCTTTATCCTCGTCGACGGGCGCATCGTGATCGTCGAGCCCTCAACCTTGAAAATCGTGCTCATCCTCGTCTAGGGCCGACATTAAACTGGCACTGACAGCCCCGCCGGCGCAGTCCCCGGCGGGGCCTTTTGCTGCGCCAAAGCTGAGCTGTCGCTCGCCGGGTTGGGTTCAATTCATCCCGAGCGGGCAGTGATGATCTGACCCCAGGGAACCAATTCCCAGGGTTTCTCGTTCGAATAACACCAGTGAAACGGGAGGATCAAATGGACCGCAGCGTGCACCAGGCGCGGTGGATTCTCGCACCCATCTTTGGGTTAGGTGTCGGACTGTTTGTGGCCGGCATATATTTAACATGACGGAGGATGTTGGTTATGGCTGATGGACCTACGGTAGTTAATTCCGGCGGCGGCGGGACCGGTTGGGTTGTTGCGATTATCATCGCAATTGCGGCCGCTGTTGCACTTTTCTTTTTCGTTCAAGGCGATTGGGACCGCAATGTCGACGTAAATGTCCAAGCACCAACATCTTCGGCGCCTGAGGCTGCGCCCGCAGCACCCGCAGCACCGGCGGCACCTGCCGCGCCGGCCGCACCAGCTGCGCCTGAAGCCCCTGCGGCCGCCCCCGAAGTCCCCGCTGCCCCTGCTACGCCTGCACCGGCACCAAGCGGCCAGTAACGGCCAAGATGCCTTCCACCGCTTTGCGGTGGAATTCGTGAACGTGTCCGTCCCCTCAGCGGACCACGTTCCCGATAGTGGTCTGCCCGGCGGCCGAACCGGCAGACCACGGCAGTTCCCACACCACGCCGTTGGCTTGTCGGTAACCCGCGCTCCGGAAATCCCTTGATCAGCGCACGTGATGGGCCGTCCGGCAGGGCCTTGGCCGCATCTGTCTTAGCAAGTCTATAAAGCGTATGGCGCAGTTCTACTGTTGCGTGCCGCCGGGCAGCTTCGAGGCCTCGATCAGTTCCGCCTGGCGGACAAGTCCTTCGGCGATCTTTCGCGCCTGATGCGGCTTGATCAGCAGCTCGACGTTGTCGACCGTGGCCTCGCCGCGTCGGATCTGCTCGATGTGGTCCTGGGAGATCACATATTCCAGCCGAACGATAAGGTTTCCTGGTTCGAGCGCATTGATATGCACGTTGACCAGGTTCGGCGTTGTGGTCGTATTTCCGAATTTTACAGACATGGGCATCCCTTCCGAATCGCCGGGATCATGCCGTTGCACCACCCAAGAGTCCATCAGCCGCCCGGGGGCCGCTGGCTGTTGCGTGGTGAGGTTCCAACTTCGGCCGCCGAGTTGTGCTGCGTCTCATTCAAACGCTGCTATGGGTACGGAACGGCGACCGGCGCGTTCTCGCGATGGAGCGATCATACCCCGAATATCACTCCCGAGGACCAAGCCTGCCGCGATCGCCCTCCGGCAGGTCTTGGCTTTCTTGGGGCCCCAGTTTCCGAGGGAACCAACGTACCCGCGAGCTGTTGACCAACACGTTGTGTCAACGATTGGGAGGTTCCAATGGACCGCCGATTATTCCTGACCGGCATGGTGGCCTTTACCGGCGCCGCAGCCGCAACCACAATAGCTCAGCCAATCCAGGCATTTCCGCTTCGTCCCAAGACTGGCGACGGGATCCTGGATGAACTCGACATATTCCCCCTAGAGGCCCATGAGGATCCGGACGAAGTCGCGCCAGTTAATCACCGGAGATGGCACCATCGGCCGCGCCGGCGCAGACGTCGTGTTTGGAGGCGATACTGCCGTCGCCACTGGCGCCGAGGCAGGAGAGTTACGCGGTGCTACAGGCGACGTGTTTGGATCTGGTATCGATACTGGTAGCAGATTAGAGTATGGGTGTCCGCTCAAACTAGGGAGCGGACACCCTTAGCTAGGGGCGAATGCGCCTCCCCAACTTGATCGCCAATCCCGTTAAACTTTGTGAATGATATAGGGAACCTACGATTGGTCGAGCCGGTTATGAATATGCCGCGCAAAGCGGTAGCGTGGGCGTCTTCGCCACGTTTGAGGTGAAAGCCTGCCGGTACCTTTTGCCCACGGCAGGCTTTCACAGTTAGCCATACTTGCGGTTCTGAATTGCTGAACTTCGGAGCTAAACCGTCAGTACGTTCCCCCGATCTGCAAAGGGTAATGACAAGCACCAAGGCCACAGAGCTATCGCATAGGCGATAGGGAAACTGTCGAAAATCTCGCCTGCGATTATCTTGGCAAGCTTCCCGCGAGATGTGCCGTGCAGCCGGATTGGCGCGCGGGCTTGACCGTCGGACTATCCATATTGCTCAGCCAATGTGAGCACATCTTAGTCGGTATCGTTTGCGACTTGCTCGGTCAGCATTTCGTCTCGTCGATCATGGAACTTCCTCCCGTGACCACAAAGCGCGAGCGGTGGATGCGATCCCATTGCGCCGACCAGCGCGAAAGCCAGAGTGGTTTGCACCGGGCAGGCGGTACCATCGGTCAATGCCCCCGCGCCGCCATCGCTATGGCATGTTCAAGCGGGGTTATGCCGCGAAGCGCTGCCTGACACCGGTTGACGGTTGCATTGAGTGACAAGACACCATGGCACGGGCAAGGAAAAGCAGCCCTAAGGACGGCTCTTCCTTCTGGCTCGCCGGGATCTACGACAATGGCGCAACCCAGCCAATGGCGAGCTGCTTCGAACCTTCTGTGTCGTCACCTGCGCGTCGAATGAACTCATGGCTACGATCTACGATCGCATCCCATCGTCCTGGCGTCGGACGACTAATGTCAAGTGGATCGGGCCTGAGGCCAATCCTGCCCACTCCTGAAGCCGTTTCCACACGAGTTGATGACTATGTCGAAAATTGGCCAAAAGGACGGGTCGCCGAACGACGACACATCGGACATTCACGACCCGATTGAGCAGTTTGCCAGAGCTGGTGGCTTCTGAAGAGATCTGGCCGTTGTGGAGGGAATGCACTTTGGCTATTTTCCGGAAACCTTTCAGGCCGCTCGGAGGCCGACAAATGAACCAAAGGCCGGAGCCTGCGTTATCAGCTACGCAATTGGACGTCAGGCGTCACCATGGACCTGCATCTTTTCAGGCTGGCCGGCTTTCTCTCACGGCCGCCGGGTTTCTACCTGCTGATGGCAGCGATGATCGTTAGCACCGCCTTGGTTCCCTTTGGCCTGACCGACATCGTTACCTATGGTCTTTCGGTCGCTGCTATCCTTATAACGGGCGTCGTCCTAATCCAGGGCTACCGTGATACGGCAGCAATTCACGCCAAGCTGGACGAGATTGTCCTCAGTTTGAACAGCGCCCGCAATCAGGTGGTGGGGCTCGAACATGCCGACGCCAAAGAGATCAAGAAGACGTTGAACAGCATTGAAAGGGAAGCAAAAGAAGACCACGGCACGGTTCGTGCCGACGCGACGGAATAGAAGCGCTACGGCCTCATCGGTGGAACTACTGCGGTAGACCGCACGTTTCAGACAATCGGTGCGGCGCATGCTGCACATTCCCCAGGAGGATCTGAAATGTCCGCTTTCAAGACATTCGCGCTTGCGTTCACGGTTGGAACGCTGCTGGCGGTGACGCCGTCGCTGTCTGAGACCATGAAGTTCAAGGCCGACCTTAAGGCTGCCAGCGAGGTGCCTCCCACCGATAGCCCCGGTACGGGGACAGCCGACGTCAGCGTCGATAGTGCTACCAAGAAGCTGACCTGGACCGTGACATCGACCGGGCTGACCGGCGATGCGACGGCCGCTCATTTCCACGGGCCCGCCGCCGTGGGCGAGAATGCCGATCCTGTCGTCGACATATCGTCGAGCGTAGCCAGCGGCTCCGCCGACCTGACCGACCAGCAGATGGCCGATCTGCAGGCGGGCAAATGGTATCTCAACATTCACACGCAGAAATTCCCCGATGGCGAAATCAGGGGCCAGGTCGAAAAGGCGCAGTGACGCGCAAGCCCCACCGCCGAGGGGTGGTGGGGCTTATTTATAGTGGGCTTTTTTGGTTGAGCTTCGCGGACCTTGCCTAGCTTTTCCGAAAGTCCGAAACTGCTTTTGCCAGAGTTTCCAGTTCCACAGGCTTTGACAATCTGAGGACACTCTGAAACTCGCTGGGAAATGCGGTTGCGCTGTCATATCCGGTCAAAAAGAGGAATGGCACGCCACGCGACGCCAGCTGCTCAGCTATGGGAAAACTCTGTTCACCGGCAAGATTGACGTCAAGTACTGCGCCATCCAGGCTGACGTCGGTCATCTCCTGAAATGCTTGATTTACAGTCGCTGCGGGACCTATCACGGTGCAGCCGGCGCTTTCGAGATAGTCGCAAAGATCCAAAGCGACCAAAAACGCATCTTCAACGATGAGAACGCTGAGGCCATCCAGTTGCGATTTGTTTGTCATCCCTAATCCGGGAGCAGGCGGCAACGCAAGCGTTAGCGAGACTTCTTCTTGGCAAGCGGTACCGTTATGGAACATTCCAGTCCGGTTCGCTCAAATCTCAACTGGACGCTTCCGCCAAACTCGTATTGCAAACTGCGCTGGATGAAAGTGGTTCCAAAATTTCTTTTCGGCGGCTGCGCGACGACCGGCCCGTCGGCCTCTCTCCAGGTCAGGGATAGCACCTTGTTTTCGACATTCCAGGCCACCTCGACGCGGCCGCTTGTAGTGGACAGAGCGCCATATTTGGCAGCATTGCTGGCCAGCTCGAAAAAGACCATGCCCAAGGTTCCCGCCAGATTTGCATTCAGCACGACTGGCTCGCCCATGATGCTCACATTCTGATGGCTGTCGCCGACATAAGGAAACACCGTCCTTCGGAGCAGACCCTCGAGATCGGCACTGCCCCAACTGTGTGACGACAGGAGTTCGTGCGTCCTGGCCATCGCCTTGAGACGCTCCTGAAACGCCGCCGCGAACTCCTCGATCGACGTCGCCGAGCGCAGCATTCTCGAGGTCAGTGCAGTAATGATGGCGAGGATGTTCTTAACCCGGTGTTGCAGTTCATGAAGCAACTCCTCGCGGTTGCGCTCAGCTTCCTTGTGGCTGGATATGTCGACAAGAGCGCCAATGGCGCCGCGAATCTTGCCTGCCTCGTCAAACAGCGGGTTGGCCGAAAACAGGATATCGCTCTGGCTGCCGTCCCGTCGCTTGAGCACGGCCTCATAACCGGGAACGGCCTTTCCTGTCCTGATTGCCTTCATCAAGGGCTGGTTGTCCGTATCCATTGCCTCGCCGCCCACCAGCAATGGCAGGTCGGCCGGCATCGACACCAGCTTGTCGTCGCTCACGCGCCGACCCGCCAGCTCCACCGCGTAACGGTTGGCCCTTATCTGCTCGCCATTGCCGCCCTCGGCGATGAATATGCCCACCGGAACAAGGTCGAGCAAGGTTTCCAAAATGTCGACCCGGTCCCGCAGGTCGTGGGAAAGCGCGCCTATGCGTTCTTCCGCGCGTGCGATTTGCGTCACATCGACAAAAGTGACGACCACGCCGGCAATGACATTGTCGACGGTCCTGTAAGGCAACACCCTCATGATGTAGCGGCGCTCGTTCTCCGCATTGTCGATCTGCCGTTCGATGGTGCCGAGACGCTGCAGCACCTGTTCCAGGTCAAGCTGCAGATTGTCGGCGGCAAAGCGAGGGCGGACATGGGCCAAAGGCCGCCCGACATCGCTTTCGACGAGCCGGAACAAGTCCCGTGCGGTGGGGGTGAAGCTCTTGATGCACAGGTCCCGGTCGAGGAACACGGTCGCAATCTGGGTGCTCTCAAGCAGATTGGCCATGTCGTTGTTCGCACGGCTGAGCTCGTCGACACGGATGTTCAGCTCCGAGTTGACGGTCTGCAGTTCCTCATTGATCGACTGCAGCTCTTCCTTCGAGGTTTCCAGTTCCTCGTTGGAGGACTGCAGCTCCTCGTTGATCGATGACAGTTCTTCATTCGAGGATTTCAGCTCCTCGTTCGACGATTCCAGCTCTTCGGTCGTGATCTGAAGGCGTTCCTTGGTCTCCCTCAGCTCGCGCTCCAGCTGGGTGACATTAGCGCTCTCGACATCGTCGGTCGTATGCGCGCGCTCGCTTTCGAAGTCCGGCTGAACGGTACCGCTGTCTCTGAACACAAGCATGTAAAGCGGGTCGGCCGAGCCATCAGGCGGAAGCGGCTGGACGGCAAGGCTGATTGTCAGCCGCCCGCCATTGGTGCCGATATTGATCTTGTTCTGGACGGAAACCTGGCCGGTGCTGACCGCCTTGTGAATGGCAGCTCTGAGATCCAGCCGCAGGCCGCGCCTGGCCATCGCAAAGATGTTGTTGTCGGGGGCGCCCGCCGCGAGCTCGAGATATTTGCCTGTGCCGCCGGAACTGAAGACGAGATCTCCGGCTGCATTGATGATGACATAGGCTGGGGCATAACGCTCCAGAAGGACGCGCTCGGCGGTCTCCTGCAAGCTGCCCGTCGTCGCCTTCTGGCGCGCCGGAAGCGTCGTGGGTTTTGCCGATGTGGTCAGCGGGAATTCAGGAAGCCGTGGGCCGCCAAATCCGGCTCGCTTCTGGAAGACGCGGCTCGCCTTGTCGATCGTCGAAAACAGGCGCGCGTGGCGCGTGACGTTTTCGGAGGAGCCGAGAAACAGGTGGCCATTGTTTCGAAGCGCATAGTGGAAAATGGGAATGACCTTTTCCTGCAGCTCCGGCCCCATGTAGATGAGCAGGTTGCGGCACGCAATCAGGTCGAGTTTCGAGAACGGGGGATCGCGCAACAGGTTGTGAGCCGAAAACAGGCACATTTCCCTGAGCTCGGCCGCGACCCGGTAAGTGCCGTCCTCGCGCGAAAAGAACTCCTTGAGCCGCTTTGGCGTGAGGTCGGTGGCAATCGCTGCGGGATAACGGCCGGCGCGGGCGATTTCCAGGGCACGCTCGTCGATGTCGGTGGCAAACACCTGCAATTTGGGTGATGCCGCGCCGCGCGGGGCGTTCTCTCGAAGTAGCATCGCAATCGAATAGGCTTCTTCGCCCGTGGCGCAGCCGGGAACCCATACCCTTATCGGTTCGTCTGGTCTGCGACCCTCGAAGAGTTGCGTGATGACTAACCGCTCAAGTGCCTCGAAGGCCTGAGGATCGCGGAAAAAACTGGTGACGCCGATCAGCAGGTCCTGGAAGAGCAGGTCGACTTGTTGCGGTTCCTGGCGCAGCCGGTCGTGAAAGGCAACGGGATCGTCGATCTGCAGGACCTGCATGCGGCGCTGGATGCGGCGCAAGATGGTGTTGCTCTTGTAGCCGCTGAAATCGTGGCCTGTGCGATTGCGCAGCAAAAGCGTTATCCGCGTCAACTGGTCGACGACGTCGCGCTTGCGCCGATCCTTCTCGCCGTCGGTCTGCGGCCGATAGACATGCTGGAAATAATTGACGAGCTTGGCGGCCATCTCTTCGGCGGGCAGGACCAGGTCTACGAGGCCGCTTTGGACGGCACTTCGCATCATGCCGTCATATTCGGCGCTCTCTTGCGCAAGCGTGAGGCCACCATGTTCCTTGACCGCCCGCAGGCCGATCGTGCCGTCGCTACCGGTTCCCGAAAGGATCACACCAGCGGCATGTTCGTCTTTTTCCTCGGCCAACGAAATAAAGAAATCATCGATAGGCGTCCGCTTTGTCCGGGTTGCAGCCAATTTTGCAATGTGAAACCTGCCGTCCTTGACGGTCACCGAAGCGCCCGGCGGAATGACATAGATCCGGTTGGGCAATATCTCGTCGCCCTCGGCTGCCGTCTCCGTCGGGATCGTCGTGCAGCGCTGGATAATGCTGGGCAAGACGCTCTCGTGCTCGGCATCCAGATGCTGGATGACGACATAGGCAAGCCCGCTTTCTGGCGACACCGTCGGGAAGAACTGTCGCAAGGCGGAAATCCCACCTGCTGAGGCACCCACACCAATGATCGGGAAGGGAGTATTCTTCCCGTTCCCGGGTTCCTTGGCCTGATTAGCCTGGGCGTTTCTTTCCGTTTTCTTGTTCCGGGATTGCTTCATGCTCGCTTACTGCTGCCTGCCTGCTCTCGAGAATGCGCTCTATCACGCGAGCGTCATTAGTGTATTCCTGGGCTCTCGCGGCCAACTGTGCGGCCAGAGCGGGGAGATTCTTCTTGCTCTCGCGCTGTGCCATCCGTCGCGTAAATTCGGCACGTTGCTGATGCGCTCTCAATAGACTCCACAACATCTCATCGACTTCGACCGATTGCGCCTCCAGCATCGCCTCCGAAGTGAAAGCATGTCCCGTATGGCATCGATAACGCACCATGTCACCGTCTTCGATCTCCCACAGCGGGCCATGGCATTCGGGACATATGAATATCGAAATCTCACCAAGTCGATCTTCTTCTTGCATGGTCGAATGCTCCTGTGCCGCGATGGCGGCTTCAAGTCGCAAATGCGGCGGTGCAGGACGCTTTTCTCCCGCCGGTCTGGCGACTAGCTCTCCGAGCAACGTGCCGATATCGGCGGCAGGGACGGTGTGATCCACATCGACATACCTTATCGCGCTGTTGATCATCGCCGGCACCGTGGCGTCTTGTGGATCCTGGACCACCGCCAGTCCGCCCATCGCTTTTATCGCTCGTAATCCTGCTGTCCCGTCCGACAGAGAGCCCGAAAGAACAACCCCGATCACCTGTGGGCCAAAACTCAAGGCGGCAGATCGAAACAGCGGGTCAATGGCCGGTCGCGAAAGGTTTTCGCGCGGGCCGCGGCGCAGCAGGATGTGATAGTCATGGATCAACAAATGGTAGTCCGGCGGCGCCACGTAAATGTTCCCGCGTTTGAAGATCGCGCCATTCACCGCCGTCTTGGCATGCAGCGGGCCGGCCCGATCCAGGATGCCTGCGAGATGGCTTACCGGGCCGATATGGAGGACCACGAAGACTGCTGCCGCGAGATCGGCCGGCAGGTCGCGCACGATCTGTTTCAACGGTTCGACCCCGCCGGAGGACGCACCGATGGCAATCAGACAGTGGTTGCGCCGCGCGGGATTCAGCATCGATGTTTGGTTGGACATGACCTGTTTCGACGCTCCCGATAGTTGGACAAGCCGGTCGACCTTCCATGTCGGAAGGATGGTTGGCGTCAACGCTCGCGAAAAGCGCCCGACGGCCAAACGATTCTGTTGCAAGACCGCCGGCCCGGTGCAGTGCGACCTAGTCCCGTTTGACGAACTTGTTAAAACGGCTGATGCCTTCGTCGGTCTTGTCCTGATGAAGAAAGGCAAGCTTCTCCTTGTCGAATATTTCGAAGAACTGCTCCCAGGAAATTTCCTCCAGTCCCGGCTCTTTCTCACCAAAGTCAAGACGCAGTATACCCGCACCCTTGGCGGAGTCTTTAATCCGCGATGGTTTTCCGCCACGTTGCTCCGCCCATCGGCGGATGATGTCGGGGTCAATTGTCGTCTGCGCGGACCTCATGCTGGCCTCCTTTGTCATCGACGACAGGCTTTCAAAGAGAAAACTTCGGCAACTGCGACGAGTTCCATTCCGGCCGTTCTTTTCCCAGTTGGTTTCGGGACCATGGGGCGCAAATCTGCCGATTGGCTGATGCCTTATGTTCGATCATGCGCGATGGCTTGCCTTGGCAGCATGCCGAGCAAGGCATCGCATCGGAACGCATGCCCGCATCCGACGTTACCCGACATCTGGCAATGACATGCGGGTCGATACCATGGCACAGCGCGCATTCTGGAAGGGCTACATGAAATTGTCGCTGGTGACCTGTCCTGTCGCCATGACGCCCGCGACCAGCGAGTCCGAGAAGGTTCGCTTTCACACCCTCAACGAAAAGACCGGAAATCGGGTCGTCAGCCACTATGTCGATGCGGTCACCAGCAAGCCTGTAAACGAGGACGATGAGGTCAAGGGCTACCCGAAGGGGGAGGACGATTATGTGCTCCTCGAAGACGAGGAGCTTGAAGCAGTCGGTCTCGACAGCACCCGGACAATCGACATCGAGATGTTCGTTTCCGCCGACAGCATCGGCTGGATCTGGCTCGACAAGCCGCATTATCTGATGCCGGACGACAGCGTCGGCGAGGAAGCCTTCTCGGTGATCCGCGATGCCATGGCGGCATCAGGCATGGTCGGCATTTCGCGCCTGGTTCTCTACCGGCGTGAGCGCGCCGTGATGCTGGAGCCGCGCGACAAGGGCATCGTGTTGTGGACATTGCGCTATGGCGACGAGGTCCGCGACGCGGGCGATTATTTCGCCGAGATCGATGCCCGCAAGCTCGATCCCGATCTGATGGCCCTGGTGGGCCGCCTCATCGAGACCCGGACACGCCCCTGGGACCCCGACATGGTTCGTGATCCGGTCCAGGAAAAGCTGCTCGACATCATCGCCTCCAAGAAGAAGGGCCGCCGTCGACCTGCCAGAGAAAAGACCGAAACGCCGTCCTCGAGCAATGTCGTCAGCATCATGGATGCGCTGAAACGCAGCATCAAGGCGGAAGGCCGCGCCAAGAACTAGCCGGGCTTGCCGGCTTTTACGACGAGCGGGACGGCGGCGGCGCGGAAATCCTCCCACGGATCGCCTGCCAGAGCTTCGAGGCGCTTCGGCATATTTTCGACGGTGAAGTGGGCCGGACCCACCTCTGCGCCGAGCTCATCCCATGACAGCGGCGCCGAGACCGAAGCCCCCGGGCGGGCCCGAGTCGAATAGCAGGCCACGGCGGTCGCGCCGCGCTGGTTGCGCAGATAGTCGACTAGGATCTTGCCGTGGCGCTTCGACTTGCTGATCGTCGAGACATAGCGATCCGGATCGTCCGACGCCATTGCGTCGGCGATCGCCTTGGTGAAGGCCTTGACCTCAGGCCAGCCGGCCTTCGGCTTGAGTGGCGCCACGACGTGGAGGCCCTTGCCGCCCGAGGTTTTCAGGAAGGCGGCAAGCCCCTTGTCGACCAGCCGCTGTCGAACCTCCTGCGCCGCCTCGGTGACGGCCTGCCAGGAGACTCCGTCTCCCGGATCGAGATCCATGACGATCATGTCGGGATGTTCCCAATCCGCTGCCGTCGAGCCCCACGGATGGATTTCCAGCGCCGCCGACTGGACCAGGCCAAGCATGCCGTCGAGGTCGTTGATGCTGATCAGCGGTGCGCCGGCGGCATCCTCGGGGTCCTTTATGAGCACGATGTTCTGGTTCAGGCCTTTCCAGGCATGTTTCTGGAAGAACTTCTCGCCGTCAATGCCGTTCGGGCAGCGCAGCAGCGCCAGTGGCCGGCCGACGACCATCGGCGCCATATGACGCCAGACGTCGCTGTAGTAGTCCGCCAGCCCCTCCTTGGTCACGCCCTCCTCGGGCCAGTAGAGGCGGTCGGGGTGGGTGAGCTTGACTGTCCGACGTTGAGGCGGCGGCGCTTTCGCGACCGGTTGCGCTTCGCGGACGATTTCCGTGGCCGGCTTGTCTTCCCGCAAGCCGCGAAACGAGGCGTGGCGCAGGTGACCATCCGCGGTCCACGCCCGGAACTCTACTTCCGCCACCAGTTCGGGCCGGACATAGCGGGCCTGGCGCCTTTCGTCGGCCGACAGGCGGCTGGCAAATGGGCTGGTCGCGATCGCCATGCGGTCGAGCCTGCCGAAGAGCTGCCGTGCCACAGCTTCGGTGAATCCGGTCCCGACACGGCCGACATGGTGAAGCTCTTTGCCGTCGAACACGCCGAGGATGAGCGAACCGATTGCGTTGCGCGAAACGCTTGAAGGGACAAATCCGGCGACGACGAACTCCTGGCGGGCGGAGCATTTCGACTTGATCCAAGACTTGCCGCGGCCGCTACGATAGGGGCCGTCGCGCAGCTTCGACACCACGCCCTCGAGGCTCAGGCGGCAGGCGTGCCGCAGCACCAGACTGCCCCGTTCCTCAAAATGACCGCTGTAGCGGACCATGCCGTCGCCCTCGGGGACAAGCTGTTGCAGCATGGCCTTGCGCTCCACCAGGGGTGTCTGGGTGACGTCGTATCCGTCGAGATAGAGCAGGTCGAATGCATAGAAGACGAAGCGGTCCATCCGGCTCGCGCTGAGGTCGGCCTGCAGGGCGGAAAAATCCGACGCACCGGTGCCCGTCTCCACGACCAGCTCGCCGTCGATCAGTGCCGAGGCGGCGGGAAGGGCGGCAAGCGCGCCTGTTGTAGCCTTGCCGAACTTGCCCGTCCAATCCAGTCCGCTGCGCGTCAACAGGACAACATCGCCATCCTGCAGTCTCGCCTGCAGGCGGTAACCGTCGAACTTGATTTCGTGAATCCAGCGCTCGCCTGCGGGCGGCGAGGCCGCAAGGCTCGCCAGAGCCGGCTCGATGAAGTCAGGAAGGGCTGCCTTTCTGGCCTTGGTCATGTCGGCGGCGGCGCTGGCCGGCGAGCCCCCTGTCGGCCTGGCGGCCGGCGCTCTCTTGCCGGCCTTGCCGGGTGTTGTCTTGTCGGGCGACTTGCCGGCGCTGATGCGCCCGCTCTTCGACGACCAGCCGGGAGCTTCGCCCGCGACCTCAGGGATGTCCCGGCCCGTCTTCACCGACAGCGGTTGCTCGTCCAACACATCAGCGCCGTCGTTCCGGGCAAATTCGTCGTCGCCCTTGATCAGCAGCCAGTTTTCCCGTTTCTCCCGTGGTTTTCCGCGCATGCGCACGAGATGCCAGCGGCCGTGAAGCTTCTCGCCATCAAGTTCGAAATCGAGCTGCCCCTTGGCGTAACCTTTCGCGCCGTCGCCGATCGGCGTCCAGCTGCCGCGGTCCCAGACGATCACGGTGCCGCCGCCATATTCGCCTTTCGGAATCGTTCCTTCAAAATCGCCATAAGCGAGCGGATGGTCCTCGACATGCACGGCCAGCCGCTTGTCGCCGGGCGACAGGCTGGGCCCCTTGGTGACCGCCCAGCTTTTCAGTACGCCATCCATCTCCAGACGGAAGTCGTAATGCAGGCGTGTCGCATCGTGTTTCTGGACGACGAAGCTGTTGCCTGTGCGGCGCCCCTGTCGCCCTTTCGGCTCAGGCGTGGTGCCGAAATTCCGCTTTTTTCGATAGGTCTCGAGCGCCATGATCATCCGGCCTTGCGCCGCGCCGGCTGCGCCTTGCCGGGCTTGCGCGGCGCCCGGGTCTTTTTCCGCGAGGTCTTGCCGGCAACGCCGGCGCTCTCACGCAGCGCCGCCATCAGATCGATCACATCCTCGCGTTTCGGCTGTTTCGGGGCCGCGATCTTCTTGCCGTCCAGCTTTGCCTTGACGAGGTCCGCCAGCGCGGCCTCGTAGCGGTCGTCGAATGTCGCCGCGTCGAACTTGCCCTTCTTGGTCTTGATGATGTGCTCGGCGAGCTCCAGCATCTCACCTTCCATCTTCATCGAAGCGATATCGCCGAAGGCTTCCTTCGCCGAACGCACTTCATAGTCGAAGTTGAGCGTTGTCGCGACCAGGCCGTCGTCATAGGCGCGGATGAGCAGGACACGCACGCGCCGGAACAGCACCGCCTGGGCGATGGCGACAACCTGCTTCTGCCGCATGCCTTCCCGGATGAGCGTGAAGGCCTCCTCGGCGCTGTCGCCTGACGGGGCGAGATAATAGGGGCGGTCGAAATAGATGTCGTCGACATCGGCGCAGGCGATGAAGGCGGTGATCGAAAGCGTCTTGTCGCTTTCCGGCACGGCCGCTGCCACTTCGTCCTGGGAAAGCACGACGTAATCGTCCTTGCCGATGTCGTAACCCTTGACCTGCTGCTCCCTGTCGACGGCCTTGCCGGTTTCGCTGTCGACGAATTCGCGCCGGACCCGATGGCCCGTCGCGCGGTTGATGGTGTGGAAGGCAATGCGCTCCGACGTCGAGGCAGCGGTGTAGAGCGCAACCGGGCAACTCAGTTCCCCGACCTTCAACACCCCCTTCCAGTTTGCTCGCGGTGCCAAAACCGATCCTTTCGTGTGACGGGAATGATGGGTGGCTGGCGAGTTCTCCGAACGTGGGCGAGTAGGTTTTCCACCGACTTCGCCGGATCGTTAAACCGCTAGCGGGGGCCGTCTCCTTCTGCATGACGCTCTTAGAAAAGCGCTGGGCGGATCAAAAGGTTCCGTCGCCCGGCAGCGACCGTTGCCGATGCGCTTCGGACGCCAAAACGGGCAAGGAACGGAGTAGCCTGCTCTGCGTTGTCGAGGTCAATCAACAAAGGATCACGACCATGCAGATTTTGAAGACGGACATCACCAAGCGCTTTGAAACCGGTTCAGCCTATTTTTACAAGGTCTCTTTTATGGGCGAGGCTGGGCAGTCGATCGTGGTCGACTATGCTTCAGACGAGCTTATTGAAAGCGACGACCTCGTTGAAGAGCAGGCTCTGCGCGTGATGGCAGAAACGGCCGGAATCTCAGTGGAAAGTGCCCCACTCGAGCTTGGACCTGAGGCAGCAGTCGGACCGAGCATCGATGACGATGATCCTTACCAGGAAAGCGACCAGGCGCTGCCTGAAGATATTGAAGAGCGGGCGATCTCACAGAGTCCCACACGAGAGGGCGGCCGTTTCCACGAGTGAACGCCGCAGGTCCACAAATGGCGTGATTGCGACGACTCGGATCGCCTAAGCGTCATAAGACGGGGCTTAGAACAGTCCCGAACTTACTCCGCAGTACTGCTGCGGAGGCTTACCAGAAGGCGAACCTAGATCACTTCATCAGAAGCTGAGGGTTACACCTACTGCAAGGCTTGCGAGAGGCTGGCGACGACGCCACATATGTCCGTGGCATTGTTAGTGCCTAGCCTGATCTCTTTACCGAGGAATAAGCGCGGAGGGCGGTTCCTTGTCTTCTGTGTCCGTGAATACCGAGCCAAAATCTACGGTCGCTATCAAATAGCCTGCCTCGTCATAGATCCGCGTCGCCAGCTTGCTGGGGTCGAGCCTCTTAGAGACGTGATCCAACACGGCTTCGGCCATTGCCTGCCGCGCCTGAGCCTTGGCCGCATCTTCGCCCGCCAATTCGAGGACAACGGGTGCGGCATCTGTCTCCTGAAGAAATTCAAATCGATATTTAGGCATATCGCTTCCCCGCTTGTCCAAATAAGCGTGATTGTGCCAATAGGTTCCGCGCTCAAGCTTCGGCTAGCGTCGCGACAAGCAGCTTTGAAGCAAGTCCGCCAGATTTAGGGCCTGGCGGGCCTGCGAAGCTCCGACTCAGACGGCCGGCGGAACCCGGCCCGCATAGCGGCGACGCTCTTCCTCGACCTGCTCGGGGGAGAAAGGATCCGCAGTCTCGTCGAAACTGTCCCAGCCACCTTCTGCATAGGACGCGCGCCGCTGGTTGATGTCTACCCAGTTGGAATTCTGCAAGATGGACCTGGCCAAACTCTCCTGGTCGCCGTCCGACACCCGCGCCGTCACCAGTGTTCCACCCCGACGCACGCCTTCGGCATACACATGGGCATCATCGGAACTCACGCCGGAATCTGTCAGCGCCCCGATGATCCCACCGGCCGCCCCGCCCGCGAGCGCCCCAGCTGCAGCACCGGCAGCGGTGGCAGCCAGCCAACCGGCAGCCACCACCGGACCCACGCCGGGAATGGCCATCACACCGAGGCCTGTGAGCAAGCCGCCAGTGCCGCCTACCAAGGCGCCGATGCCAGCTCCTGCGCCTGCGGCTTCGCCGGTATCGACGTCGCCCGTGGAGCGGTCATAGGAGCCGTCTGCATTGCTCGCCACGATGCTGATGTCATCGTGATCGATGCCAGCACGAGCCAGTTCACCCACCGCGGTCTTCGCGTCGGAATAGGTGTCAAAAAGTCCTGTCACGGTTGCCATTTAGGCCTCCTGAAAAGTTTGAGGGGGGATGGGATTAGCGGGCGACGACATTGCCCTGATAGTCGAGCGACACGACCACTTCCTTGCCGTCCTTCGTGGCCTTGCCTTCCCAGAGGCCGCTCTCGGCCTTCACCAGAACGCCGACATTGGTGAACCCTGCCGCCTCGATGCGCTCTTTGGCCTGGGCTTCGGTGAAGCTGTTCGCGCCGGCAACCGGTGCGGTGGGATTTGTGGTGTCGGGGCTGGCGATTGCCGGTGTCTCGCCATCCGTCGACGGTTGGGTTTGCGCGTGGGCATAGAGAGCCGTGGCGGCAAGAAATGCCGCGCTAAGTATCAGCTTTTGCATTATTTTTTCTCCTTGGGCTTTGCCATGAGAAGAACCCTTTGGAGGGCGATAGGTTCCAATGACTGTGCGATATGCATGCGAGAATTCGTATCGCGATCGATCGATCCTCCCGTTCGAATATTCAGGGGAACGATAGTGTCACTATTGCATTTAGCTCCCGGAGCGCTTGCCATCGCCGAACGGCTTAGCGCTTCAACTAGGGGCCTGCCGCGAATCCCTCCCGGTAGGCCTTTTAACAGAGCAAGCCGAACTGCTTTTGAGGCAAGAAACACGCCTCGACCAAGGCGCAAATTGCCGGCGTTTCAGTGCGCTGCAGACTCCTGGCTGACCCGAGCTTGAATACGGGATATATCCCTAATAGTTCATCCGCCTACACACTGGCCTCTCTTGCCACTCGCCTATCTTGCCGCTCGCTTGTCGGGCACCAGACGGTAGCGGAAGCGATCGCGGATGTGGGCATTAAAAAAGCGGCCCTTCGAAAAGGCCCTTCGAAATGCGGCGTAAGTCTCCGGTGGTACCGCCTCATAATTGTAGCGCTTGCCGCTTGCTACGAACCAGACGGAGAGAACCCTGGTTTCCGGATCGTAGGCGGTTTCACGAATAGAAGTCGAAGGCATTTCGCTCAGTCCCTAGCGGCGCAAAACACTCCTGCTCAGGTAAGAACCGAGGCCCACGACTGATCGCAATGCCTGCTGAGCGGACCCAGCAGGCATTGGCGAACTTGGCATCATCGCGACCGGTAGCGGACCTCGTCGTCGTCGCGCTGCCAGCCGCCCAGGGCGCCTGCGGCACTTGCAATGAAGGCGCCGATGGCGAGCGAAAGGGCGCTCACCAAGGCAAAGGTGGCGCTCGCCTTGCGCGCAGTGTCGGCCGCTTGCTGTGCGGTGACCTTGGCTTCGTTGACGCGGGTCAACACCCCATCGACGCGCGCCCGGGCATCGGCCTCGGACAGGCCGGTGCGAACGGCGACCAATTGCGCCAGATAGGTACGATCTTCGGGCGAGACTTCATTGGTGGCGGCACTTGCCAAAAGGATGCGAGACGCTTGCAGGGCCGCCTGGTCGGAATCGACCGTCCCGGCAGCGCCGGCCGCGGCAGGATCCGACGGCCGGAACAGGGTGTCGACGAAATAGGAGGTTGCCGTGTCAACCGATTGCGGACCGGCATTGGCGGTGACGGCCGCAGCAGCACCCGAGGCGACATTCGACGCCGCCTGAACGCCGCTGCCGACCGCAGCCGTAAGTACCGACCCAAGGACACCGGCGACCAGCAACGTGGCAAGAGCCCAGGCGAGAAAGCCGTGCGCCGTATCCCTGAAGAACGTCTCGTCGGTGTGGATGCCGACCCATTTGGTGCGCAGGCGGCCAGTCAGGTAGCCGCCGACGGCGGCCGACAGCCACTGCACGATGACCAGCCAGACAGCAGTCGAGGCCGCCAGCGTGGTAATGGTGACACCCTCCGTGGACCAGGGCGAAACCATCGTCAATCCGAGCCCGGAGCCGAGCAGCATCAAAACCAGAGTGATGCCCGCCGCGGAGGCGGCCCCGGCCAGGATCGGGCCCCAATTGATGGCGGACGCGGCGGATTGGGGCGAAGCAGCGAATTCTTGGGAGACCAGCGTCTCATCGGGAGCTAGGGTCATGTCGTTCCTCCTAGCGCGCGAAAAGAAGGATCAAGATGATAATCGGGATCGGAATCCCGAGCAGCCAAAGAAGAATACCGCGTCCCATTTACGTCTCCCGTCAGTGCTGGGATGCCAGGCACCGTCAATCCGGCACCTGGCTTCAGTGGATGAAGAGTTCAAAGGAAAAGCGTGCTTGGACGCAAAAGGTTCCTCGGAGAGACGACTTTCTCCAGGCGGGCTTTTCAGGCCCGGCATCACCGGCGCGCTGCACGAAGGGGCCCGGCTCAAACTTCTACGCTTAGGTGTCTGCGAACCATATCCCCGCCTGGCCGTTGAAGGGTGGTTCGACAAATGGAGAATGCAATGAAACGCTGGCTCAGGGACAACGGGCTCACCATCACGTTGATGCTTGTCTTTCTGGTGACGATCCTGGGAATGGCGGTCGCGGGCTTCACGCATGAGAGCCGCCAGCTGGCGCTCCACCGCGAACCGCCCCTGACTTTCTTGGCATATCTCAGTTCGGGTTCGTTTCTTTCAGCGGTTTTCGAGAATTGGGAGAGTGAGTTTCTCCAGATGAGCGCCTATGTGATGCTGACCGCGTTTCTGTTCCAGCGCGGGTCGGCGGAATCCCTCGATCCCGACGATCCGCACAGGCAAGGGGACGCTCCGCCAGCCAGGCTGCATGGCACCATCAGAAGGTGGCTTTATTCCTACGGGTTGGGTCTGGGCCTTGCCGTCTTGTTCGTGCTTTCGTTCACTATCCATTGGTTGGCAAGTGCGGTTGCCGCCAATGAGGAGGCGGCCCGGCACGGTGGCGATATCAAGTCCGTCTTCAGCTATCTGCTCGATCCGCAGCTCTGGTTCGAATCCTTCCAGAACTGGCAGTCGGAATTCCTCTCCACGGCGATGCTGGTCGTGCTGTCCATCTTCCTCCGCTTCAAAGGCTCGCCCGAATCGAAGCCTGTCTCCGCCCCTCATGGTCAGACGGGAGCCTGATGCCGCCTCACAAGTCCGGGACCACAGCGGGGATTGAGATGCTGGCGCAAAAGACTACACTGGAGGCGTTGCCGCGCTGTGACCGGCCGGTAGTCGCGATGCTGGCCGCTTGGGACACGCAGTGCGCATGGTCGAGCGCGAGAGCGGGCTGGCTCTAATTAACGCGGGGCGATCAATTCCGGCATCCGTCTGACAAGGCTGGCCAGCGCCGGCTCGTCGACAAGGGTTGCCGCATCCTCCGGGCACAGCCATTGGCGACCGCGCTCGCCTTCTTCCTTCCAGCTCTCGAGCACCGTCTCGACCGCCATTGGAAAGACGCGAACGATTACGGGAACAAAGCCGACCGACAGCCTTTTCCAGTAGCGAAAGGATCCGATCGGAACCTTTGCCATCTGCCCGACCACGCCGGCCTCTTGTCTCGCTTCGCACGCTGCCGCAGCCGCCGAGGTCTTTTTTTTCATCGGCCAGCCCTTCGGTACGACGAAGCGCCGGGTTCCGCGCGAGGTGATGAGCATCACGCGCATGGACCCATCCGCAGCCAAGCGATAGGGCAGCGCCGCAACCTGGCTTGCGGGATCGCCCTTGATGGCTGACCGGATGGCACGCTTTTTCCGTTTGTTCATGATCACAGGCTCGCCGCGCCCTTGCGGAGGCGCCTGGCGCCCAATTGCTCGAGCGCCAAGCGAGCGAGGCGCAGTTCCGCCTGCCAGCCATCGTCGGAATTCATGGCGCTTTCGGAAGCCGCCCGCTGTAAGGCGCGCGCGTCCTCTTCGAGATGGCGGAGACGCTGTATCTTGATCTCGCGGGATGCCAGCGGGTCGTTGAGAATTTTCCTTACCAGTTCTTCGCAAGGCGTTTTCATGATGATACCTCGAATGTCCATCTATTGCAGGGCAAATGTCGACACGTTTGCTCGTTGGAATGAGACTCAAGTGGATCAATAGCCGGCCAGCCAGAAAAAACCGCTTGCGGTACCGAAAGCCACGGCAAGATGGAACCAGCAACTCCAGCATAGCGGTTCGTTATCGGTTAGAAGCCGTACGGCAAGATGATCGAGGCGAGCGCGTCGGAGATCACCACCTAGTAGACCATTTCCTCTTCGGACATATCGCATCTGCGACGACCTTCGTGAACCATCCTCGGAGAGCAACTCGGCATCGGGCATTGGGTTCCGGAGAAAGCCGCCGAAACCGAATGGGGCTGCCTAAGCCGATGATTTGGGCCTCTGACACCGGGCCGGTCGGGATCGATCAGAAAGTTCGGAACCAGCCCCGTCGGGACGCGTTGGCCTTTAGATGCCCTGAACCCGAGGAGACCTAAATGAACAATCTCATCGAAAGCGACAAGGTTATTGGAACCGAAGTTTGCGGATCCGATGGCGCTCATATCGGCGAGGTCGAACGATTGATCCTTGAGAAGATCGACGGCCGTGTGGCGCATGCCGTGTTAAGTTTCGGCGGCTTTCTCGGCATGGCGCAGGACCGTTATCCATTGCCGTGGAACAAGCTAATCTACAACGAGGACCTTGGCGGATTTCAGGTTGACATCACCAGAGAGCAACTCGACGGAGCGCCGACCTATACCGGGGACGGCTATGATTGGTCGGAGGAGAACAATCGGCGTATTTACGATCATTACGGCGCTCAACCCTACTGGTAACGCGGCAGGAGAGGGGTAACCACTTCAGCGACCGTTTCGGTCCATGACGAGGCGTGGCAAAGGTTTTTTGCCACGCCTCGTCCCATGAATCTGGTGCGGTGGTCGGCAGGCGAAGGCGTGCGGGTCAGCAGGCTGGGTCAGCCTCACCCAAGCCGAATTGTTGGCCGCCGGAACCCTTGTTCATCGTGCTCAGGCCTCTCCGCCTCGTCGACAGGCATGCCGCGATCCTTTAACCCTCGTCGACATGCTCTCAGCCTTGCGCTTGTCGGTGTGTTTGATTTGCTGGCCGTTGTCGGTTGCTAGTTGTCGGGCAGGGCGGTCGAGTGAATGCCGTGTTCGGCTGGCACTGCCGAAATCCCTGCGCTTTCCGGGTTGAAGGCGCCGTGGTTCGCCACAGCGGCTGCCGCCGGCTCGGGCGCCAGATAGGCCCACATGAAATCGTCGGCCGCTTCGCCGACGGCGGACACGCTCCAGAAATGCGCCATGCCCCAATCAGGCCGATGAACGTTCTTGTCCATCGCCCGCAGCATCTCGAAATAGATGTCTTCGAACGGAATGTAGAACACGTCAGGCTCGCCTTCTACGCAGACTACCCGCGCCCTGGTCGTGGACGCAATGACGGCATCGGAAAAGGTGACGGTCACGGTTCCATCGAAGGTTCTGATCTTTAGCTCTTCGGTTCCGGTTTGCATGATGGTCTCCAATTGCTGACCCTTACCCGCCGCCTCTCCGCCCGGGCCCAATCCTTGGGGCTGTCCGTGGTTCCCATTTGACAAGGCTTCGTGGGCGCTTCGGTCGGAGCTGGCGGCATCATTGCGTAGGTGATCGTGCAGCAGGCCTATTTCGGTCCAGCCGAACTGCTCGCCCGACTGGGTGACGATGCTGGCCGCGTGCATCTGGTGAGACGATGGCGTGGCGACGGCATGGCTGATCGCTTGCGCTAAATGCGAGAAGTATGTGCCGTGATTGAAACGGTCTTCGTAAAATGTCGCCGGTTCATCCAGATCGACCGCTTTTCCGTTAATGAGCATTCGCAAGGAACTCCAATGATGGGATCGCGCAAAGCCCTCCCCAATGAGAGCGTCGCAAGTCCTGCTGGCCCATTTCGCTGCTTCGAAATGGTCGATTGGTTGACCGTCTGTGGCTGACTTGCACGTCGTTGTTGTGCTGTTCCGTAACCACTGCGGAGCCCGGCGGTTCCGCGCCCAGCGATCACGAAATCGGTGCGATCCGACAGGACGTCGCAAGGCGGGTGGCGGCGGCAGATATTCTTGAGCCGGATCAGACCGCCATCTGGCTTATGGTGCGGCCTTCGCCACGGGTCTCAAGGAGACCGTTCGGCCGGCCAAGGATCAGGAAACTCACGACTGCGATCGCCGAAACTGTCAGCACGATGTAGAGGCGTGATTGCATCAAAGCCTTCTCACTGAGAACAGAATGTAATTCCAGAAGAGGACTGTTGACCGGACCACGGAGACGTGGAACGGCGGGTTATGTCATTTGGACCTTGGATCCGAAAGTCCCGCATCGGCCAAGGGGAATTTGCCACGGCGTAGTTCGATGACTGCGCTCGCGAGCGCCTTTCCCGCATTGGCGACTTCTTTCTGGATGTCGCGATCCTCGTCCAATGCCAGGTGGCTCGTGGCATAGGGCTGCCAGTAGCCGATGTAGCGATCGAGCTGCGCCTTGGCGGCTGCAGGCGCGAGCCGCATGAAAGCCAGCCAGTCGACGAGCAGCCGCCTGACATTTTCCGCGCCTTCAACATCGCCGTGGACGACCACCGAAAACAGGCGTCCCTCCAGATGGCGGGGGTAATGCCAGCCCGCCATTTCCAGCGCCTTCGCCTCATTTGCATGCTTGCCATGGGTCGACGTCGGGTCGGGGTTTCCGCCATCGGCGCATGTCAAGCGGTCCATCATCAATTTGAGCGGCGAGCTGACCTGGTACCAGTTGACGGGCGTCACGATCATTATACCGTGGGCGGCAACCCACATCGGATAGATTTCGTTCATCCAGTCTTGTGTCTGTCCAAGCCCGAGATTGGGATAACAGGAACAAGGCCAATGACAGAGCGGCGCGGCCGTCGAAAAGCACGCTTTGCAGGGATGAATGTTGCGGCCGTACTCGGATGCCAGCCGCGAGAGATCGAGAACTTCGACATCAATTTGCCCTGTGTCCAGAATTGCCGAGCGAGCAATCTCGACCAGCCTGTAGCTTTTCGACATTTCGCCGGGGCAGGTGTGTTCGCTGCGCGATGACCCGTTGATAAGCAGGATCCGTGCCGGCAAAGATTCATCATCGTGCCTGATCTGGGCGGCCGCGATGTTGTCGCGCGTGGCGAGCCAATCGAAAGACAACTCGTGATCCGGATCGCTAAACCCGTCTCCGGCCCGACGCGTTTTTGGGCTCTTGCGTGACGTCGAATAGGCGCGCCAGGCGACATTGGCAATTTTCTTGAGTTCGGCTTCAAGAGTACCAAATTGCGGATCCAGGAACTGTTGCCGAAATCTGTTCTTGAAGGTCTCTTCGTCCAAGTTGGAACTAGGCATGCCCTTGCGAATGTCGGGCATTCGCGAAGTATCGAATTTGCTTTTCATGATTTCGCGCCTTGGGGTGGAATGCCACAGCCCGGCCCAGCCTCGGCAGAGGGGGGCAAGCCACCAGAGCCGGTTCCTCGGGCGGGCTTTCGCTGGTCTCTGGGGAGGTTGTCGTCGGCGGCCGTCAGTCCCGGTTCGACACCAGGGGCGATTTGTACGGAACCTGCTTCGCCTAGGCGTTTCATAGTCGCCGCACGTTGCGCATCGCGTGCTGCTGCATGGAGCAATAGCTTGAACTTCTCGCCTAGCCCGTCGCCAGATCGTCCCAGGGTATCGAGTCCCAACAAACCGCTCATTGCGAAGTACCTCCTAGCGATCGAGTGAGTTGGCGCTGGATCAACGCAACATGTCGTGGTCAGTTCCTTAGGGCAGCCGGCAGGTGACCAGGTCGGTAATGCCGCCCTCCGATTTCTGTGCCGTGGCGCAATGTCCCGTCGCCCCTCAGCCCCGGATCAGCGGCTATTCGAATGGAAGGAAATGGACGGCCAGCAAAGAAAAGCAGCTCCTGGCGGCGAGCTATTTCCACATTGACCGCATCTTGCCCTTGATGTCGACCGAGCCGCGCGGCCGTGCCGACTTGTCTTGGCGGAACGACTGACTTGTCCAGGACGTGGCCTTGAAGTGCTCCAGAAGATGCGCTGGGATGAAACGGGTGCGCGAGGCATAGACATGCCTGTCGCCGCGGGCCATCTGACCGGAGGTGAAGAAACGCTGCGGCGTGATCAGATGGAGTGAGTCCTTGGCCCGTGTCATCGCGACATAGAGCAGCCGGCGCTCTTCTTCCAGCTCCTTGTGCTCGCCAGCGCTCAGGTCGATCGGCATGCAGCCGTCCACCGCATTGAGAACGAACACCTTGGTCCACTCCTGGCCCTTGGCCGAATGGATCGTGGATAGGATGAGATAGTCCTCGTCAAGATACGGCGGCCCAGCCGCGTCGCTGGTAGCCGATGGCGGATCGAGTGTCAGCTCGGTAAGGAAGCGCTCGCGACTGGGATATCCCGAGGCGATTTGTTCCAGCTGGAGAAGGTCGGCCTTTCGTGTCGTCGCATCCTCATGCTTGCGCTCAAGATGCGGCTCGTACCAGAGCCGCGCCCGCTCCATCTCGGCTGGCCAGCCGGGGCCGCGCCTGAGTTCGCAAAACAGGTCAACGAAGCCGGGCCAGTCGCTTGCTGCCCGAGCTGGCGGCACAAACCTTGCCAGGCCCATCTCCAAGTCAAGCGACTGCTCCATGCTGTCGATCGCATTTACCGCCGATGACGGGCCAATGCCGGGCAACAGTTGCATCACCCTGAAGCCGGCGATGCGGTCGCGCGGGTTCTGGGCGAAGCGCAGTACAGCCAGCAAGTCCTTGACATGAGCAGCATCTAGAAACTTCAGTCCGCCGAATTTGACGAAGGGGATGTTGCGCCGGGTGAGCTCGACCTCGAGTGGCCCTGCATGGTGGGCTGCGCGAAACAGCACCGCCTGCTCCTTCAGCAGCGTGCCCGCCTCGCGCTGCTTCAGCACCTCCTCGCAGACATAGCTTGCCTGTTCGGCTTCGTCGGGCACGGTCACGATGAAAGGCTTTTCGAGCGACGCACGTTCGGTCCAGAGATTCTTGGTGAAACGCTCCGAGGCCTCGCCGATGACGGCATTGGCGGCGTTGAGGATGGCATCCGTCGAGCGATAGTTCTGGTCGAGCGTGACCACGTCGGCAGGTTCGGCAAACAGGGTGGGGAAGTCGAGGATGTTGCGCACTTCGGCGGCGCGGAACGAATAGATCGACTGGGCATCGTCACCCACCACCGTCAGGCCGCGGCCGTCGGGCTTGATCGCAGTCAGGATCGCCGCCTGCAGCTTGTTGGTGTCCTGGTACTCGTCGACAAGGATGTGGTCGAAACGCGAGGCAAGATGCGCCGCGATCTCCGGCTCGGCGGCCATCTGCGACCAGTAGAGCAAAAGGTCGTCGTAATCGAGGATGTTCTGGGCTTGCTTGGCCTCGACATAGGCGCCGAACAGGCGCTTGAGCTCGTCGCTCCAGCCGATACACCAGGGAAAGGCGCTGCCCAGCACGGCCTCGATCGCATCCTGGGAATTGACGACGCGGGAATAGATCGCAAGGCAGGTCGCCTTAGTGGGAAAGCGGTTCTCCATCTCGGAATATCCGAGCTCGTGGCGAACCAAGTTCATCAGATCGGCGGAGTCTTCCCGGTCATGGATGGTGAAGGCGGGCTCAAGCCCGATATCCAGCGCATAGTCCCTGAGCAGCCTGGCGCCCACGGAATGAAATGTGCCGGCCCAGTTCAGCCCCTCCATCAGGCTCGCCGCGCGCTCCTTCAACACCTCGGCGGCGATGCGCTCGACACGCTTGGCCATCTCAGCGGCAGCGCGGCGGGAGAAGGTCATTAGCAGAATGCGGCGAGGATCGGCGCCGCGGACGATGAGATGGGCAACCCGGTGAGCGAGGGTGTTTGTCTTGCCAGATCCGGCACCGGCAACAATGAGCAGGGGCCTTGCGGAACAACCATCGCCATGCATGACAGCGGCGCGCTGGCCGACGTTCAACCTCGAGAGATAATCGGGCTCCGGTGCCGAATCACGAATGGCGATGTTCATCCGATCATGAAGCATCGTTTCCGTTTCGTTCGCAACGGCCTCGCTTGGTTGGTGTGAAGAAGCCGCCGCCCGCTGGCCATCACGGCCCGTAAGGCAGCCTTGTTAGGTCTTTGCCTTACCATTTCGTCGTTTGGCAGGCGTCCTCGCCAGGGGTTTGCGTCCGAGGCCCAGTTTCTTGGCCAGTTCAGACCGTTTGGCAGTGTACGCAGGGGCTACCATCGGATAGTCGGTTGGAAGCGACCACTTCATGCGATATTCATCAGGCGTCAGACCGGCACCCGCCAAATGGCGCTTAAGTAGCCGATACTGTTTCCCGTCTTCCAGGCTGATCAGATATTCGGGGGTGACGGTCTTCTTAATGGGAATATGCGGCTTCGGCCGCACTGCAACCTCCTCTGTCGGCGCGCTAAGGCTACTAATGCTAGTGTAAACTTGGGCAATCAGCTCTGGAAGTTCCGCAGGCGGCACCGGATTGTTAGAGACATAGGCAGCGACCAGATCTGCAGTTAGCTCAACAAACTGGTCGGTCGGCTTCGGCAATGGTTCGGTCATTAGCTTACTCCATGGTTTCGCAGAACGTAGTCGCTCCTGCCGTTGATATTGCAACAGGCTTGGCGGTTTGGCCATCGTGGCATCTGGCGATCATTCGTTTCTCGAGTCGATTCAAGACGAGTCATCTTTTACCTCGTGTTAGCTGCTTTCAAATCAGTCTGCAGCGCGTTGAAGGAATACAGATCCCCCTGAGCTCCTCCTTCAGCACACCTCCAAGCTGAGCCCGTCGTAGTAATACGGCGGGCTTTTCTATTTGGCCGATGGCACAAAGGCAGATTGTTTCCCTAAAAGCGGAAGCGGTGAAACGGTTGCCGGATAGCTCTGGGACAAGTCTGCGGCTAGCCACGCCAATCCCATGTTCCCAACAGCAGCAGAACTGGGGATCCTATGCCCGACCAAGCCGGAGGCTGGTTGCGGATCTCGGGCATGAGTGGCCGGCTCTCGTAAGAGAAGCTCGATTTCTAGCTAAGAACGCCAAAACAAACCAACGTAGCGGTGGTGCGGCCCCTGGCTTTAATTGCAGCTGTGGTTAAAGCGTAGATCTGTTCCTCAGTCACCTTCGCCCCGGAACACATCACTTCCAAGGTCATCTGTGCCTGGCTACGCAGCCAGGAAGTGTCTTTGTCGGGATTTGAGGTGGCCGCTTCGACAATGATGCTTTTCGCTATATCGAATTCGAAAGCTGAGACTGAAAGCGCCATGGCTTCCTCTTCCATGTTGTCTGGAGCGGGAACATGGTGAACGCTTACAGCCGACGATGCCCTTGTTAGTTGCCGTTGATAATTAATCGTACTGCTAGAATCTACAAATATCAACACATCACGGATTGCAAATAACAAAAGCATATTCCGCGGGTATCTATGTAAAAAGACGTACTGCTATGTAAAAAGACGTACCTAGAGCAATGCCATCGATCACGTTTTTCTTTGGGTTGGAACCTTTGATTGGCAAACAGGTTGGTTCGCAGGCGTCGGCAAACCCGCCGACACTGGAACTTAAAGGACCAAATGTCATGGCCAATCAAGGTACCCAAGGCGGCAGCAGCGAGCAGCATCGCAAGGCCGGAGAGCAGAGCCACAAAAACGACGGTAAGGACGAAAAGCAGAAGTCGAGCGGCACCGGGTCGTCGTCCAGCGGCAAAGGGAAAGAGGACGACAAGCGAACCGGCGGGAGCGACAGCGGCCGCGGCAATCGCAAGTAGCCACTTCCATCTCGAAGGAAAACAAGATGACCTCACAGCAAGGACGTGAACCGTTGCAGGACGATCCGGACGAACCGCGGAGGTTTCGTCCCGATGACATGCCGGCCGATGATCCTTCGCGACCGGAGTTGGACGATGACGATGCGGATGAGGACGTCGCTCCGGACGAGCCGGAAGGCGACGAAGACGATACTTCCGATCCAGCGGCGGACGATGAAGAAGAAGACAGTCTGCCGCCAGCGTAGCAGTACTCGCTTCTGAAAATGAAAAGACGCCCGCCACGATGTGGCGGGCGTCTTTTCCAATGCGTGGCGATTGGCTTGTCGTCGGCTAGCGTCCCGGGGTGTCTCAAGGCAGCAAGATGTCCCGCGTTCTCTACTTACCAGGCCCGTGATATACTGCGCTGTTCCAAGCGGCGAGCGAGTTGAAACTTACCAGGGCAATGAGAATGCCTTGACGTTGGTGAAGCTTTTCATGGCTTCGATGACGCCTTCCTTATGCCGTTGCCGCTGTCCTTGATGCCGCCGAAAGGCGACATCTCGATGCGGTATCCGGGAACTTCCCAGATGTTCACGGTGCCGAACTGCAGGCCGGCGATGTATTTCTGCATGCGGCGGAAGTCGTTGGTGCAGACGCCTGACAGCAGGCCGAAGCGGTGGAGTTGGAGAGAGCGATCAGCGCGTCGTCATTGTCGGGCCGAAGGTCTCTTCCATGACCAGCTCCGAGGTGTGCGGCACGCGATCGACGACGATGGAGGGCAACAGCGCGCCTTTGCGGCCGGGGTCGTAAGTACTTCGGCACCCTCTTCAGCGGCCATGTAGACGCGCTTTTCGAACAGGGCGGCGGCCTTCTCGTGCACCACGGTGCCGAGGTCGGTCGACCGGGGCGGGCAGCCGCGCCGACAGCGAAGATGTCATTGCTGGCGAGGCGGGGCGTAAGGCGTTTGGGGTGATGGCTGAGAAACCGCGAGACATCCGCGTCGGGGATACGATAACGATTGAAGTCACGGTCGACCAACGCCTGGGAAATAGCCGGATGACCATCAGCGCGGATGCCCCGGACATCACCGGTGTAGACCGACGAGCCAGTCACGCAGGCGGCGGGGAGAGGTCTGAGATGAGCGACGAACCTACCGATCTGGCCCGCATCATTGCCATGATCGACAAGCTCAACGAGGCCGAGGCCCAGGCCGCGAACTGGCCGATGCTCAGATACCTGATCGATTCCGCATTGCCCGAGGCAACGCAGGAATTTCAAGCCATTGCCAGGCGGGAACTCGAACGAGCCGGCGGGTTGAACTGAAAGCGGCTACCAACTCAATAATCGATGAAAAGGCCTCAGAGCTCGCCGGCGCCCGCGCCCTCATCAAGCGGGACGCCGACCTCGAGCTTGGTTTTCTACGCCTTGATAGCTCGAACTGAACGGCTGCGGCGGCAGAACTGCGAGGAACGGCGGGCAATGCTGCAGTTTTTTGTCGGCACCCACAGGCCTTTCATCCCAATCCAGTTGAGCGAGGCGTGGCACCGCTGTCGACTATTCGCCGCCGCCGAGCGAATGGGCCTTGTAGGTATCGTTTAAAAGCGCCGTGCCAGCACCTGGGTGACGCGAATTCCCGCATGCCGAAACTTGGGTCGCAAGGCAGTTCCGGCGACAAGGCGCTGTCCCGGCTCGGTTGTGCTGCGAGTAAAGGTAAGGCACCTACGGTCAACAGAAGCTTCCGCGGTATCGGAGATCTAAGGACTGGCCTGGAAGCGGAGGTTTGGGACCGCGCGCCGATGCGCCGCAGGAAGAGAGGCCTGCGGGGAGGGACGGCAGGCCTCAATCTTCAGAGCGTGGGGCGGGTCGCTCCATCACATGGACGTGCTCGAAGACCTTCGGTCCCGGTCCCGGTCGCCTCTCAGACCAAAGGGCACATGCGGCAACACGCGGGCCCGACAGGGAGTTTGCGTGAGATATGCCAAGCGAATCGAGGGCGGGCCTTCGCGGAAAAGATAGGAGGCGTTCAATTCCTCGCTTGCCACAATTGAGCCCAAATCGATGCAACTAATGAGGGTGCTTCCTGACTTGCGGCATTTGGGAATGGCAACTCAATATGGAGTTTCCCCATGCCTATGTCGGCAACTTCAACCTTTGCTACTGGCATCATGATCTGCGGACTGTCCGTCGCCTCGCTGTACGCAAGCCAGAGCCCTGAGGCTCACCATCCAAGCGGCCTTCAGGGCCTTACCCCCGATTTCGAGAGTAAACTTGAGGTCGCCTACACCAAGCAGAGCAACAATGTCAGAAGCAACTGTTTTCCAGCTCAACTTATTGCTGTGCTGGCAAGCTTGCACCGAAGATTTGGAAAGCGGCCTGTGGTGACTTCAGGCTATCGTCCGAGGTCGGGTCGCTCCATGCACGCGAAGTGCAAGGCCGCCGATATCAGGATTATTGGTATCAAACCTGGCCAGATTGCCCGCTACGCTCGGGGGCTGAATGGAATAGGCGGCGTCGGAACCTACTGCAGCACGGGCATTGTCCACGTCGATGTAGGCCCTCGGCGCGACTGGCACCACTGCACGCGAACGAAGAAGGTTGCGTCGTTGTGGCACTGAGGTCTCTTTGGGGGTCGCCCAGTCCCCTGCTACCGCCGGCTTTCGTGATAAAGCATAGGTCTCGCTGTCTTGGAGGCTTCTCCATCTATCTGGAGAAGCCTTGTTCCAACTGCGGCAACTGCACTGTTCGAGTGGTCGGTGGTAAGACCGCAACCCCATCGGCCAGCAGTGCAATTAATGAAGAGGCAACTGCGAGGCCAACCAGCATCGCTACCACAAGCAATGCGCCCGCAATCCCAACGTGCCCTCTGGCAATCAGACGAAAACCGAACAACGAAATGTCAAACCTGTTCATCAATGCCTCCTCAGCTAATGAGGGCATTGTCCCGCACGAACGCGAAACGTGGAAAAGATTGCTGACACTTCCCGACAACTCGTCAGCGAAAATGGTCTCTGTGAGCAGTCCGACTCACTCAGGGGAAGCTATGCTGAGGCTGGTGCTGTTATAATCGGACGGCTCCAGCATGCCGATGGAAGTGGGCAGGGCGGCTTGCCGTCTCGCAAGCCCGCTATTCTCGTGGTTGACGCAAAGGGTAGTCCGACGCGGTCTACCCCTCATTGGCAGGTTCAGACCCTTGTCCAGACGTGGGAAGAGAGCCGGGCAGATTGGTTGGCCATCAGGGTGCTTTGCTTTCTAAGTCTTGCGCCAGCCAATCGGCGCGTCACGGCTCCATGGAAGTATTTCTCATACGGGTTTGCGTATGCGTTCGCGTAATACGCAAAAGCGTATTTTTCTATTCAATACGCAAAATCGTATATTGAACCTTTATACGTGAACTCGTTACTTGTTTGTGGAGGTCAACATGGCTGATCAGATTGCCCGCAGCGAAAAACAACTTGGCGCTATCCTGCGCCGGGCCCGCAAGCAAGCCGGCCTGACGCAAGGCACGAACGGTGACCACATCCATCTGCGCCAAGGCACTGTCTCCCGCCTTGAGGCTGGTGGGAAATTACCCGTTTCCATTTGCCGGATTTCCATCACCGTTATCTAAGCAATCCATCAAGGTCGAAGTCATCCCAACCTTCCAGCTTCGACAACCTAGCTTCTGGTGTCTTCATGGCGAAAGCCGCCGCGCGTTTGCGGGCTCGCGTAAGCGCAGCCTTTCCTGCGGCACGACGTCGGTTTTCGGAAGCGGTAGTGGCATCCTTCTCTCGCCACACGGAAACTAAGTCGCGATCGAGCACGTCCTCGATTTGCCGCGGATCGAACACGTGGAAGGTGATTTTCCGCGCGCGACCTTGCAGCTTAACTGTCCTGGTGCCGGCGCTCTGTAAGCGACCATCTTTCAGCCAGCGATGTCGTTCGGCCGCACTTATCGTCAGGATATCTTCGACTTCTCTAGGAATGACGGGTAGGTCTTCGACGGCCCGCAGCGTACCAGCAATGACCTTAATTACGTCGAGCCAGTCACCATCGCTTTCCTCCGGGACGAGAAGGACCAATTGCCCACTCTGCACATGAAGGAACTTTCGTGCCGCCAGCGGTAAGCGGGCCCGTACTTCAAGAAGAATGCCTCTAGCGCGCACTGCCGACCCGAGTGTGGCCGCCGTAGGCAGAACCCATTCTCCCACAAGCTTTATTGGGGTCTGTGTCTTCGGTCGTAAGGTCATTCCGCATCAGATAGGAGTTTCGACCGACTGATCCAGTGGCATGAGAGGGTCCGGTCGGACGAAAAAGGGCAGAGCTGTATCGGATTCCCAAAAGACGGGACTGCTCAGAGACCCTGATGCTCAAATGTGGCGTGGAACAAGACAATACCGAAGGAGCTAGTCGTGGCTAAGATGTTGCCGAGAAGTCCCAATGCGCCCTTCGCCCTGTGCAGAACACACCTCCTCGACAGCGACAGTAACGTCAGTCTCATGAACGACAAGCGCTGTCAGGGTCGGCACGCGAATAATGATAGCCGTCGTTGAGGCTGGGGCCACCTGCAGTATCACGGACTTGTCTGTACGTACGTGCGCTCGCTCATTGGCATCTCGCTAATGACCCCTATACCCCAATCACCGATCACCCGAAATCTCTACGAGATCACAAGCCACAAAATCATCGCGATGGCGGCGACGACCACTGTCCAGTAATACCAATCCTGCCAGGTCATTGGTGCGAGCGGACGCTTTGCGTTCCGCGCCTTCTGAGCGTGCACCATTTTACTCCAACCTAAATGAAATTTCATATAGAGAGTATCGTTTCACGAGCGGCTTCGGCAGCATGCTTCTGTTCCCAGCCCGTTAGTTCAAAAAGTAGGCGCCTGCCGCGAAGCAGGCACCTTTTAGGTCATGCACTGTAGCGGAGGCCCTGCTCTCGCGAGGTACCTACCCGCTTGGCTGGTTAGTCCATAATATAGACTACCTTGCGAGTCTGGGGATCGATCAGCACAGTCCGACCGTCCATGACGACATACTGATACTGATTTGGCATTGTGTTTTCGGCAAGTGCGCCGGGCTTGAGAATGTCAGGTACAATGGCTCCAACTACCAGTTCAAAGTTGGACGGACGTTCAACAACCACCGGATTCGTTTTCACATACTCGCGGACCACGACTTCCTGTTCCGGGGTAACAACGACTGTTTGGGCGGCAGCGAAAACGGTACCGGCAAACAAGATCGCTGTGGCAAGGGTGCTTCGGAAAATCATCTCAATAGCCTCTCGTTGGTTGCAGTGTAACAATCGACGTGGACCAAATCGGTTCCCTTACGTCGCGCCGAGGGGAAGCTGTTGGTCTAGAGCGCAAAGGTTTCCGCATCGCTGCTCCTGCGTGATTGACAGCATCCGCAGGGAGGCGGGCTCATCGGTGTCTTGGCAGACAATCATGCCGCCCTCGTGAGCTAACCCAAACGCTCAAGAACAGTTTTTCGCTCTGTGGGCGTTGAGGCCGCTGGCCGCGCAGTCGACCTAAGATCGCGCACCAGATTTATAGCGTGGACAAGCGGGCGTTCGAAATGGCCATTCCATACGCTTGGCGCAGTGCCAGTTTCTCTTCCAGTATGTCGATGACAGATGCACTAAAATCTGCCTTGTACATCGCTGCGAGCCTCGTCAGACCGCCTGGTGTAAAAACATTGATCTCGAGGAGTTTGTCACCGACGATATCCAGCCCGACGAGAAACATGCCATCCTGCACCAGTTTTGGGCGCACGGTCTCGGCCAGAGCCAGCATTTGGTTGGTCACCTTAACCTTGCGCGCAGTTCCAGCTGCATGGATGTTGGATCGGACATCCCCCTTTGCTGGAACCCGGCGGAAAGCGGCATAGCTGCCATCTCGCTCAAGTGGCCGGCCGTTAAGCAAAAACAGGCGCACGTCACCAGCTTTGGCCTCGGGAATGTAAGTCTGCGCGATCAGATAACCATCTCCGCTCGCCGCCTCGAAAATCTGGTTCAGATTTGAATCGTCCGGGGTCGCAATATGGAAGACATTCTTGCCACCGGATCCCTGAAGCGGTTTGACGATGCACCCTTTGGGCTGATCGTCTATGAACGCGCGAATTTCAGCAATGCTGCGGGAGATCAGCGTGGCGGGCCTGACAAGGGCAGGGAATGCCTGGAGGTAAAGCTTGTTCTGTGCCTGAGCGAGCCCGTCAGGATCATTGACCACCATTACTCCGTGTTGCGCGGCAAGTCGCCCAAACATAATGCCCGCATTGGCGGCCCATGGTCGTTCGCTCGCGTCGAGTGACGGGTCGTTTCGTAGAAACAGAATGTCGATGTCGCCTACAGCGAAGATCTTCTTCTGGGCGCTCGCCCCCTGCAAGGCGGCATAAAGCTTATCGGAGGTCCTGTAGGACGCACTTGGCAGAACCACACCGCTTACGGCTAAGCTATCGTCTGGACGCAAAATGAAGTCACCCGGTTCGACATAGATAACCGAATGCCCGCGTTGACTTGCGGTCAGCGCAAGCGTTGTCGTCGTGTAACCGGCAGTTTCTCTCTCAACGGAATTGACAAAGAAGGCAATGCGCATTGGAGCTCCTGTCATGTCGAAATCATGTCGATTGGATCCATCCCAGCCATCGCCTTCTTAAGGCGCGGCCGCGCCACTTGAGACGACAGGAATGCAGGTTCAAATCGAGGTGCACGAAGCAAGCCTCTGGTGCGGAGCTCTTCAATCGCGCCGAAATGGGCGGCCGAGATTTTGCCTACCCAAAAAGGCGTTAGGCTGCCACCGTTCCTAAGGTGATGGAGGACTTGTAGTACGCCGCGCAAATAGATGGCGTCTTTGGCAAGGCCACCACCTCGGAACACACGCAACACCACGTTGTAGGCGGCGGGGCAATCGAAACTGAAATCGTCTTTGAGTATCCTGAAAGTTTCTTCGAACGTAGCGCCATCGAGCATTGCTTGGCAGGCGAGAACCCTTGCCGCAATCAGCCTCAGCCGCGTTGCTGTCATGCCACCGACGAGATATTCCGCCAACACAGCGAGCCCTTCCTGCATGCCCTCATAACCCGCCAGGCCGTTACGGAGCATGGAAAGTCCCTGCGTCTCCCCGTTAAAATAGGTGAGCAAATGAACGCCGATCTCGTGACTTAACAGCGCCATCAGACGCTCGGGCGGGACAGAAGTATTCCGCGACACCAGAAGCCGGTTTCGAGATACCAAGAGACCAGCTGGCAAATCCGCGCGAATTTCCACGGACGCCTTGAAATCGGGGCAGGCAGCGCTGTATCGAGCAATCATTTCTCGCGCTGCTGCAGCGACGGCATCTGCGCTGAGACTTTTTGCTCCTGCCTTCCGCTTGGCGACAGCCACGTTGTTGAGAATTCTTCCTGCCCTTACGGCCAGGTCGGGCTCGACGTTTCCATAGAGGGCACGTCCCAATTCAGCAAAGCGTGAGGTTTCGCGGGACGCGAGCATCGACAATTGGAGATCAAGTTCTTGCTGTTTTTCGGAAAGAAGTCCGGCAAGAAGGGGATCCTCGAGATGATCGAGCGAAACCGAGTAGAGTTTTCGCTTCTCTGCGGAGACGTCGAAGGGGAGCGGCCGATAGAGTAGGGTCGGCATCCGTTGGAATCCGTTTGCCTCAAACTCCAGATACCCCTGCTCGGAATTGATTGGCGTCACCGCAAGCAGAAAGTCGAAGGCAGACGCTACCTTATCAATGTCGCGATCGGCTCGCGCGACTGCCTCGATAAACACACGCCGTCCCAGCGAACGATGGGTAGTCGGGGAGGGCAGCTTCGACGCCTCGAGGAAAGCGCTTACTGCCTGCAGCGTGGAATCCACAATGTTGCTCACAACAAGATCGCGCAAAGCCGGGTAGACGCCATTGTCGCCGGTCATCCGGTAGATCGGCGCAAAGCGGACGATGAGACATGGTATCTTTCCGAGAACGTCAGAAAGCTGCGGCCCTTGCCATTCGGCTAGGTTGAGGTCGCAGACACGCGGCGTCCGATATTTTACCTCTCGCTCAGCAGCCGCAGCAGCAAAACGTTTGAGTGCAGCCTTTTCCTGAGCGGTATTACCGGTTGCCAGAGCAATTTCGAATGGTGGGAGAAAAGGAGCATCGTCAGTCAGGAACCTGTCTATGCTCAACTCTCCGATGTCGATGATCAGGAATGCTCCGCACTGTCGAAACATTTTCATCGCAACCAATCGAGCCACTTGACTAGCGAGCCTGGGATGGGGGGCGATCAAATAAGAGGCGTTGGCAGAGGCGGCATCGAACGCAGCTGTGTGGTCTGATCCTATATAGACGCATAGAAAGGGCAAAGGCCGATCTATGTGTAACCGGCCGCCATCGGCAAATTCATGGCGTATTGGCCTGCCCTGTTTGAGCAGGGCGTCGATATCGGCTTCTACTGGTGCTAGCGTAGGGTCTGGAGCGGCCAGCTTTGGATTCATTCCATCCCTCGCAGAGCCGCCTCTAAGACCGGCACTGTCGACGCAAGCATGGCGCGTAATTTGCCCAAAATTGCTTGGTCAGGCTTACCACTCCACTCATCCATGAAGATTTTCTTGAACTCGACCGCAATCGCGCATCCGGTTTGAGGAAAATTGGCGTGCACGAAGCGCGCTTGCTCGCCTTTGCCCTGAAACGACACATTCTCGCGAACGTCTATCCGCTCTCCGTTGAGGCGATGGCCCCGCAAGGTCTCGATGAAGGGATCAAGTATTGGCGCCCAGCGCTTCCGGTCCATCGAGAAAGTTCCGATGTTGATGTCAGGCGCTTCCTCTTGCGGTGCAGCCTGCGCGTCCGGCCCATTTCGGCGATGATTGTAGCTGTGGACATCGACCAGAACGAATCTGCCAAAACGTTCCTCTACATCCATCAATGCGCGCTTCAAAGCGCAGTAGTAAGCATCATGAAAGGCATGAACATCGCTTATCAGCGCAAGAGAAGGTTTCTTCCGCCAGACATTCAGGCCCCAGGATTGGTCTGGCGACAGATAAATCGCAGCCTCCCGCGCGCGGTTCAGGTCTACCTGGAACCGCGACTGATGAACGACGATCTGGGTGGGAAAATCTAGGATAAAGAGGTCGGTAAAGGGATCTTCCTCCCTCAGCCGGTCGGCATCGGCAAGCGACATCAGCGATTGGTAAGCTTCTCTCACCTCCGAACCGCTGTGAATAGCAGTTCCAACTACTGGTGAATCTCCCAGCTTGATGGTCCATCCGCTCGGTGACCCCACCGGGTCTATCGTAGAAGTCTTGTCCACGACATTCAAATGCACGGAAGACTGGACGGTTCCCATTTGCAGGAATGGTGCTTGACGCGAGGACGGGTCGTGAAGCGATGCGGCGCATGTCACCGGCCGACGAATGTGCGAGTGAGGGCTTCTTTGTAAGGGATTCTTGCCATTTAGCTGCTATCCCGACCCCGCAGCGTTCAGGTGGTTGTATTCGTATCCAGGCCCCTTGTTGTGTCCGGCCAACTAGCAGGGGATCGACGGTGGCGACGAATGTCGAGTTTGAGAACGTCAAGGGCGCGCTGTAGGGCGGTTCGGCTAAGACTTGGAACAAATCTTCCTGCAAACTGAGATGAGCTGACGCTTGCGAGCGGCCCACTCGCTCGTAGCCGAGCACATTACTAAGCTCATGCTAGTTGCCTGAACCTAGGGCAAGTTTTCACCAATCGGGTTGCGCTCCGTAATATCCATATATCTGTCGAGTGTTGCGTTCGGACCAATCGAATTCACTGGCTGAGATGTATCGAGGGGCTTTTTCAAGTTGCTCTTTTGTGATGTCGAGTTTGAAGCCAGCTACTTTTTCGTCATAAGACAGCTTGGCCCAAGGCACAGGATAGTGTTCGTCTGCCAAGCCAAGGAAGCCTCCAAAAATGAGGACCACGTGAACACGCGGCCTCCAGTTCGGGTCAACACCAAGCTCTCAACCGAGCCGATCCGGACGCCAGGCAGATCGTAAACCTTTGTGCCGATGACGTTACTGCTGTCGATCACATCGTGCATTTCCAGGTCCTTTTAAAGAACGAACATGGAGCCGCAACGTGTCTTGAAACGAGGAGTTCCGAGGTCGAACCAACTTTTCCAACGGTGCAATATTGATACCCGCTTGGGTGGTGAAGCGAATGGACGTTCCCAGCGGTGGTCATGTTGCGTCGTTGGCAGGACAGGCTTTTTGCAACCATGAAGTTCCTCTGGCGTTGATGACACTGGGCGGGTTCAGCGAAGGAGAAAATGATGAGGAAAATTTGCATGGCACTCGGTGCCTTAGCCCTCATGAACAGCGCCGCGTTCGCCACCACAAAAGACGGTGTAGTGAGCGAATTCATCCCGGAAACA
Organism: Aminobacter sp. DSM 101952; assembly: GCF_001424795.1. Taxonomy (NCBI): domain Bacteria; kingdom Pseudomonadati; phylum Pseudomonadota; class Alphaproteobacteria; order Hyphomicrobiales; family Phyllobacteriaceae; genus Aminobacter; species Aminobacter sp. DSM 101952. The sequence goes on from NZ_LMCL01000006.1 coordinate 43,348, forward strand.
AAGGTTATCACCTTGGAGGACGGAAGTAGTTTTACCGTGCCCCCCGATGTTGCCATACCATCAGGCATAGTTCCCGGTGCCAAGGTTTCAATTACCACCGATGACGATGATGCAACCAAGGTAACCGGAGTCACGCTGTCCCCATAGGCGACTGCTGGTGATCTAATCCAATGCGCCGCTCGGTTAGCGTCGAGCGGGCCTTGGGTAATGCGAAAACGCTGGACGAATCCTGATTTCACTGCGCTTGAAATCCTCGCCATCAAGCGGTTCAGTTCAAGCCTTAAGTCGACTCGCCACGCCTCCGGACTTGGTGCGAGCCTGTCGCAACGGGTCCGCTAGTCACGTCCCATTGAGTAGAACTCTCGGTTCGGTCGCAAGCTGGTGACATTCGCCAGACGGTTTGAGAGACCGAAGAAGGCGGCAATCGCGGCTATGTCCCAGGCATCTTCCTCGTTGAAGCCATGCTCTTTAAGTTTCTCAAAATCAGCATCGCCGACCAGTTGCGCGGACTGGCTCACCATTGTGGCAAAGTCGAGCATCGCCTTCTGTCTTTTAGTGACGTCGGCCTTACGGTAGTTAGTTGCAACTTGGTCAGCAATCAGTGGGTTCTTTGCCCGGATGCGCAGAATAGCACCATGGGCGACCACGCAGTATTGGCATTGGTTCAAACTGGACGTAGCCACAACGATCATCTCACGTTCGGCCTTCGTAAGGTTGCCGGGCTTGTCCATCAACGCATCATGGTAAGCGAAAAAGGCCCGAAACTCCTTTGGTCGGTTGGCCAGTACCAGAAATACATTGGGGATGAAGCCTGACTTTTCTTGCACCGCCGCGATACGCTCCCGTATGTCAATTGGCATATCGGCGAGACTGGGAACGGGGAAGCGACTAACGGGAAGGTCGTTGGGGGACAATTTGGTTCTCCTTGAATTCGCGACTTGGTGGCAAGGCTTGGAGAGTGGCATAACACGCGGCGGCGTCCATAGCGGTTGTCGTCCTCGGCGCCTCCCGAGCTAGTCAATGGTGCGTGGCTCATCGCGACAATCTGCCTGGTAATCGCGGATAAACTCACCAGACGCCTTGAGGCTACTTCTGATGTAAATTTCTCAACAAATTCTCCGGCCAGTTTTCGGGCTGTTGCATCAATTAATCTCGACCCCAACTGCCGATTTTCTGCCTGGGCCATCTTTGGGTTCGAGGACAAGGATATTTCCAAGCAGGCCTCCACACGGTGCGGGCTATGAGCCAGCGTTGGTGGGGTTTTTTCCGTTATTGCACCAAAAATATCTGGCCGGAACCTATGGGCAGGGTACTGGTTGTTTCCTGATGCGTGTCGAATTCGATCAGCCCGTAGTGGTCGCCCTGGGCAAGCCGGGAACTTCAAGGAAGGTCACCACGGTCATGGAGGCCATCTATTGTATTCGGCATGAGAAGTGGCCGCGAGCGCCGGGAGCAATTTTACGAAATGCCTGCCGCCTCTTGGATGAAGCGAGAATGGGCAACGTTGCGCCGAGCGAGGCAAGAAAGGCGTTCTCAGATGCTGCCGAGGAAGCAAACATACTTGTGAATAGGTCGTAGAGCGTGGCGTCCCCAAAATACCGCTATGGAGGTCCGTTATTTCAAGTTTCGTCCAGTCCACGTACTTCTGGGATCGCGCGCCTGACGCCGTTGCGCTTGCACTCATTGGATCTCGGTTCTGCATTGAAGGTGTGGGAGGCATGATAGTTGAAACAGAGGCCTACTCCGCAGATGATCCAGCCTCGCACAGTTTTGGCGGCGAAACGCGTCGGAATGCGGCTATGTTCGGCCCCCCTGGACATGCTTACGTGTATCGGTCTTACGGGCTCCATTGGTGCCTGAATTTCGTTTGCCAGCGCGGCAGTGCCGTTTTGCTACGTGCCCTTGAACCACTTTATGGCGTCAATCGCATGGTTGAACGCCGCAACGTGACCCAACTTCACCTGCTTTGCTCCGGACCAGGGCGTCTCTGCCAGGCTCTGGGGGTCGACGCTTCCTATGACGGGATCTCCCTCTTTGACGAGCGTTTTGCTTTCGAGCCTTCCGTCTCGGACATGCCTGTCGCATCTGGCGTTCGGATCGGCATTTCGAGAGCAACTGACAAAGCTTGGCGCTTCGGGTTTGCCAACTCGCCCTATCTGAGCAAGCCCATTGGAGAACTCAGCCCTGGCAAGAGACGGATCTAGTTCAAGAGCATTGCGAGTTCAGCAAGCGGTCGGCATTTGGGGACACAAAGATTGGACGATGCTATCGCAGCGATAGTCACCAAGCTCGCGATACCGATCGCCGCCCCCAAGGCTGCTACTCGGGTCTCCTTAGCATCGTGCCGGCGCACTCCTCTCAAGGCTGCTTGAACAAAAGTCCAGAGCAGGTAGAGAGTTGATGTCAAAGCTAGAGCAAACATCGTCGCCACAAACCAGCCTTTCAGATAGCCCTATCGGCAACGATGAATGGCCAAAGCTGGTTCCATATCTGAAACGGACAGGCTTTGAGGCAACCCGGCTTAATCCTTCAAGACACGCTTACAGCAGCAGAATTGCGAACCCCTAAGAGCATTGTCCTTTTGTCGTTCTTGACCACGGATCTTGAGGGGTACGTACGGGTCCATTCCTGCCAAACACTTGCATTCTGGCCTGGCTATCTCTTGGCAGCGGAGGTTCATGGGATTGTTCGTGGCCAAGTCAAGATCCCGCATAACTATTTCTCCATGACATTGGGAACCTTCTGCCACCTGCGCGATTGTGAGTTTCATGCGAAACGATGCCATTGGATTGGTGCGTCAAAGGCGCAAGGCACCGCGCTATTCGTTTGTAATACCGGTTTACAACGAAGAAGAGGTTCTGCCGCTCCTTGTAGACCGGATGAAGGATTTGTTTGTCCGCCTGGATGGTGATGCCGAAGCAATCTTCATAGACGACGGCAGCACCGATGGGAGCGTCGATTGCCTGGGTCGGCTTGGTGCCGGTGATGCCCGATTCAGATTGGTGGAATTGTCGCGCAACTTTGGTCATCAGATGGCAATTACCGCCGGTATGGACGCTGCCGCCGGGGAAGCAGTCATCGTAATGGATGCTGATCTCCAAGATCCTCCAGAGGTAGTGCTCGAACTGATCGCGAAGTGGCGCGACGGTTACGAGATCGTCTATGCACGCCGCGTTCGCCGCGATGGCGAAACCTGGTTCAAGCGCTCGACCGCCAGTCTCTTTTACTGGCTCCTTGCAAGGGTCACCAAGATCGACATTCCTCGCGACGTCGGCGACTTTCGACTGGTTGGCCGCAAGGCGCTTGAGACATTCCGGGACATGCCCGAGCATGACCGGTTCGTACGGGGGATGTTTGCCTGGATGGGGTTCAAGCAGACCGCCGTCTCCTTCGAGCGCCCACCGAGAGCCCGTGGCGAGACCAAATACCCGTTCTGGAAGATGGCGCATCTGGCTGTCCATGGGATCGTAAGCTTCTCTGACACCCCTCTGCGCATGGCCTTATGGGGTGGGTTGACTGTGTCGCTTCTGGCGCTGGGGTACGGCGTCTACGCCATGCTGGCGTGGGCCCTCGAAGCGGGAATCGCTCAGGGTTGGACTTCGACGATCGTGGTCGTCTCCTTCCTGTGCGGTATCAACCTCTTCATGACCGGCGTGGTCGGGCTTTACGTCGGTGGAATATACTCCGAGGTTAAGCGGCGGCCGCTTTATGTGGTTTCCAAGACGACAAGTTTTGGCGACATGCATCCTACGGGCAAGGAGGCTGGTCTCGGCGCGGTAGTCAGCCGGAGAACTGGTTGATGGCCGAGCTCTTTGATCGATACGGCCCGCGGTATGGAGAAGTTGTCGCCCGTTCAATCAGCTTTTCGGGCCTGGGTCATGACTTCTTTCTGGTAGCCAAGGCCAGACTCCTCGCGCGAGAGGTCGACGTGCGCGGCTTGAGGGCGACCGGCAAGCCTCTAGGCGCGCTCGACATCGGGTGCGGAGTGGGAGCGCTCCATTCCCACCTGACGCATGTCTTTGACAGTTTGCATGGCTGCGACCTTTCGGAAGCCTCGATTGACCGCGCCCGTAAAGATCATCCACATAACGCTTATGACCTCTGCATGCCGGCTCGCCTGCCATACGCAGACGGGTCGTTTGATTTTGCCTTTGCGAGCTGTGTGCTGCACCACGTGCAGCCAGAAACCTGGGCGTCGTTCATCGATGAGATGCGGCGGGTCGTGCGGCCAGGCGGCATAGCGTGTCTGATCGAGCATAACCCCTACAATCCCTTGACCCGTCTCGCCGTGCTGCGTTGCCCATTCGACGAAGATGCCGTGCTTCTTAACGCGCGCAAGGCCAAGGCACTGTTTCGCGATGCGGGGCTTTCAGAGATCACGACACAGCATTTTTTGCTATTCCCCAGCGATAGACCTCTTGCATCCCGGCTGGAAACGGCGCTGGCAGCCTTTCCTCTCGGCGCGCAATATGCCTGTAGCGGCCGCGTTTGAAGGGCGCCCTGGTGCGCACAGCAGCAAGCCCCATGGCGAAATTTGGCGCCGTTGGCATCTCCGCCACCTTGGTCTACGCCGGTCTGGCGTTTATTTTTGCCGGCGTTCAAGATCTCTCGGCAATTGCCGCGTCACTGCTCGCATATGGATGCGCCGCTATCTATTCCTACTTCGCACACAAGACGGTGACCTTCATGTCTAGAGGCCGACACACGCGCGAAGGTCCGCGCTTCGTGATCGCCACCGCCATAGGCTTCGCTATCGCCAGTCTCATTCCCTTTGTTCTGGTTCAGGGGTTCGGAATGAATGAGGTCTTGTCGATCATCACTGTCTCCGCAACCGTCCCGGCGATCAATTGGGTGGTATTGAGCCGGTGGGTATTTGTTGACCGAGACTAGCGAAGTCCAGGCGAAATGAAGTCAGCTTGATCGCTCGTTTGTAGATCGCACTCGCAGATCTCGTCGGAGGAATGGCGTCAGGATAGCTCAGGTCAAGCTCGAGGGTCGGACCTTTAACGAGAGCAGAATCCGGCACGTCCAATGAAACCGACCTTATGTCGGGGCCGATCAAGGTGGTGGCGTGAGTTGGTATGCCGTTGATCGAGAAAAACACCCGCTGTCGGTCTTGGGGAGGACGCAGGACGGGGGCGATTTCAAGGGTTGCCCTGATAGGGGACCTGGCATTCGTGAGCCTGACGCGCAATCGGGAACTTTCGCCAAGTGAGTGTGTCCCGTCACCCGCTGGTCCTGACCAGCCGCACACCTTGAAATCTTTCGCGCGCTTGGCACCATCACGACGAAACGAAACGATCTCCCCAATCGAATAGTCGGCGGAAACCCCTCTGTTCAGACAAGTTGTCGTGCCGTCGATGTAAAAGGCGCGATAGTCGCTATCTACGTTGGGTAGGAGTGCCGCGGCGAGGATGCCTGCCTCTACGACTGCCAGCGAGATGGCAAGCGCATATGTTGCTGCTCCCATCAAACTCGGACTGACGAATTGTTCAGACCAACGCAAGATGGCCCCCTATCCACGCCTGGGTGACCAGATAGCAGCTCGCCAGCAACAGCAGCAGCACGACGATGAAGACATCCGTCCTGATTGACAATATTTGCGCACCAAGCAGCAAGATGGGCGCTAGTCCTCCCACATATCGGACGATCGACGCGAGATTGGTGAAGAGTGGAAGGACGATGCATAACGTGCAGAACAGTGCAGCCCCATATTGTCGACGCCAGGCAAGTAATACGCACATGAAGAGCCCACCAACCGCGACAAGGGCGCTCCATTGCGGAGGGCTAGGTATCCACCCTTCTGCCGGGACAGCAGAAAGGCCTTCCCACAAGAACAGAATGGGATTGCCCGCGACCCTCCCGAAAGCTCGCTGCACATGGCCGAAAGCGAGGCCGTCGCCGACGGTAACCCGAAGGTAGAGCATATAGGCAAACAAGCCGGCCGGTGAAATTAAGATGGCGACCAGAATCTGGGGTTTGCCAAGAATCCAGTACGCAAATGGCTTTCCCGGTCTTTGCAACCGGTAGTCTTGATAGATCTTCAGAAGCGAGGCGAGCACAATGAACACACCAACCAATCGCGTCGCAGACAACAGGGCGGAAAAGGCACCCGCAGCCAGATAATTGCTGCGCTTCAGAGCTAGAAGGACACAAGACGTCAGAAGTAGAAAAAGAGGTTCGGTGAGGACGCTCGTGAAATGAAACGAAAGCGGCCCGCTAAGTACATAGGCACACAGAAGTGCATAAGCCCTGGAATCTTTGCCGAGAAGCGGCCAGGCAACCAGACAGGCGGCGCAGGCAAGGACTGTTGATGTCAGGACTGCCGCCGAAAGTATTTCCAGCTGGAACACGGTTCCAACGGTTCTCACCATGAGCGGATAGAGGGGAAAGAAAGCCCAGCGTCCCACATTAGTCTGGTTGGCGGTAGGGTAACCGTCATAGCCGTCTGTTGCTATTCGCACGTACCAAGAGCAGTCCCACCGACAAAGAGACTGCAGATAGTCTGCGAAGGAAGGCGTGTGACCAAACGAGTATGCGCCGTATCGCAAGCCGTATCCGATGACCAAGAATGCCAGAGGCATGGCGATAACTATCGCCAGATCTCGATGCCGACTTCGGTTCTTCAACTTCACCGCCGGTTCGGTTGTCACGAATTTGTCTCGCTTAAGGTGACAGGATGCTGCGGTTGCGCGACCCTACCGAGCACCATCGTAAATCGTTGAGCGCGGTGCTTGTTCCGTCCGTGTCATCGCCCTAAGAAGAATGAACATATTTCCCTTCCTGATGATTATCCTTCAGGAGGTGTTGAACCATGAGATGCGTCAGAGTTGCAGTTGTGATATCTGCCCTGGTTCTCGGCCACGCGTGTGATAACCAGCAACAGCGATGAGCGCATTCGCAGACACGGTGAACAGGGAAGGGGTGACCCCAAACGTTCCTTCGGACAAGGAACCGGAACCCGCAAACGGGTGCGGCAGGAATCCCAGACTAACCCGCCTAACTAACGAAAATTGTGAAGCTTTCATCGTTTAGATCGCTATATCGGGTGCTAGTGCGGCCTCAATTTTTTTCGAGCTAACGTTCGAAGCTACCTGCCGTATCATGACGGCCGCCCTCGGTGCTCCGCCGCCAATGCTTTGGGCCGGGCTGCCGTTCTCAGCATCAGTACCAATGGCGTCGTTGGTCTGATCCCTGTGTGAGAATACAACCCAGCACGAACCCAACCACGCCGCCAACTATCATCGCTGATGAGATAGTGCCGGGGTTTGTCCGCACGGTTTCGGAGACAGTCTGAGCCTGGCTCCGGAGGGCCTGGGTCGCTTTGGATGCGCGATCGCTCGCACTATCTAGCCATCCGGCCGCAGATGCGGCGGCTTCCTCGGCTCGTTCTGTCAAGACCCGATTGATCTTGGCGATCTCGCGCCTCATCTGAGCTACCTGCTTTTCCAAAGCTTCCTGCGCCTCATGCTGGTTTGCCTTGTTTGTGTTGTCTGAAGGATTACCGGTGGCCATAGGGGAGCCTTTCATCTTGGGCTTTGCAACGTTTAGAAAACGGCGAGGTGCCTGAGGAGGGACACGATGCCAATGATTATGACGATGACCTGAGCTATCTGCTTAGTGCGGCCGTCCAACGGCAGCCGATTGACTAGCCAAAGAACCAGAACAACTACAAGGAAAGTAATTAGAATTCCGATCAACACGCCCATGCCTGCTTGCCTGTCATCCTGGTGATAGATGAAGGAGTAACGAGTGGTGGCGCCTACGGTTCCAGCCTCGCAGCCAGTCCTTTGCAGCATCGTTCACTGGCGCCCAGTGAGAGGAGCGGTGAGCGCGCCAAAACAAAATCACTGCGGAAATCTGCGACGGGCGTTGAACACGAAGCTCGGTGGCGAGGCGGTGTGCTACGCATAAAGAATCGGTCAACCCGGCAAATGCCTGAGCTTTGGCCTCACCGGCAAGCCTTGCCTGACTGATAGCCCATGTTCGGCGAGTGGCAACGGAATAGTTCCATAACATAACTTATGCGGCAAATGTCTGTAGCGGCTATATAGAGATGCGACAGTTGAGCAATTTAGAGATGCGACCCGACTTTCACAGCTCCGACGCTCGCCAACCCGAAGCTGGAAAGGAAGGTTGATGGCTTCAGCCTGGAGCCGTCATGCCTTGTCTCATCACCTTGTCGCAAGAAGAACTGCACCGCCTCGAAGCCATCCAGAAAGTCCGCGATCGGCGACTGAGTGTCGTTCAGGCGGCTGAGCTGTTGAATCTCAGCCGAAGTCAGGTGCACCGTCTGCTACAGAGCTATGATCAGGACGGCGCCGGCGGCCTGGCCTCGAAGCGGCGCGGCCGGCCAAGCAATCGACGTCATACCGAGGATTTTCGGAACGCTGCGCTCGACCTGGTGCGTGACCAATATGTCGATATCGGCCCGACCCTAGCGGCCGAGAAGCTGGCGTCGAACCATGGTCTGACGGTATCACGTCTGGCTGCAGCGGAATGAGCAGTGGCGCCATGGTCGCAATCGATTAATTGGCCATCTGAACGATGTGTCGTTTACTCAAATAACTACCGTCGGCGACAGCGTCGCGGACGGCGATGGGTCGCACATCGGCTTGACCGAACAGCGAAAGGGGTAGCCAATCCTGTCTCAGGTGGTTTTCTCGGCTTTCGACATCAAATCGATCCAAGCTAACAAGGAAATAGTGCTCCGCCTGCTGAACTAGGTTCTCATTGTATCGAAAATGGTTCTCGACACAGAACAGGTAGTGAGCTTCGACCACTCTCGCATTGGTCTCCTCCTCGAACTCCTTCCTCAGTCGGGTCTCGAAGGTATCTCCAACCTCATACTCTCCGCCGATAAACGCGTAGCATGATGTCGGATCATCGGCGGGTCTTTGGACCAAAACCGCACTCTGCTCCACGACGATTCCCGCAATTCTAATTCTTGGGATTTGCCTAGACGCAAAAGCTTGAAAGAACTGGTCCTGCGAAAAAACCACTACCTACCTCCATGGGTCTCCTCGGGAGCCCGCCCGTCCATACCGCAATCAGGATGAGAAAGCTAAAGCCCAGTGGAGTTTGACTGGATCGCCCCCGGTCGGGCTCCGCAACGCTAACCAGCTCCACCCGGCCGGCAGCTTATGTCTGCGTATTACGCAAATATTTTGTTTGCAGATGCAGGCTTAAACGATAGTATGGTGTCGTGTTTCTAAGTTTACTGTTTGTCTCATCTTTAAGTTGCCGTGACAACCCATGTAGATCGGTGGGTTGTAGCTTGAAGTGCGACGTCACGACCGAAGATTTAGCCTAGAACTCAACATTCTGCACCGCTCGGACATCGTCAGAGAGCGGAAGCGCCAATCCTACGACCGTGGCTGGGCCAACGCCCAAGGTTACATATCTGAACACGTCGCGGTTCGACAATTTCTACTAGATCTGGTTTGGACCCTTGCCCTGCCCGTGAATCAGCCAAGTAATACTAATCTGCAGAACACCAGCGAGCATGCCGAGACGATCGGAGCGTGGCTCCGCTCGATCATTTTCCCAGTTGTTCCACGTCTCTGCCATCACTCCCGTAACCGCGGAAGCTTCTGCAATTGACAGACCGCGGGAGTCTCGTGCCAGCGATATCCGGCCGCCAAGCGTGTCGTCGGCAATCTCGGGCGCGAGGAGCATGGAAATGGAGTGGTCTCTGGACATGTGCGTTCCCTCATCGGCGATGGGAAGTCCTCGCGAGCGTTCTCGCGAGGACCAAAGATTATAGCAATGCGCGATGTCAGCCTTCGTCGGCGGCGAGCCACGCTTTGACCTGGTCGGGATGGTCAGCGATGTACTTGTCGACCGCCTTTTCATAGGAGGTCTCCTGCGCGTCGAACATTGCCGCCTCGAGGTCTCCGATCGGCAGCTTGATGCGCGACAGGAAGGCCGCGACTTCAGGATTGTCCGTCGGGAAATCCTTGCGGGCGATGACATCGACATGCTCCGCCTTGCCAAGCGAGCCCTTGGAGTCGTCGATGTAACGAAGTTCGTACTTGCCGAACATCCAGTGCGGGCTCCACGACGTGGCGACGAACCATTCCTGCTTGCGCACCGCCCGGTCGATGGTGGTCAGCATGCCGGCTTCACTGGAGATCTGCAGCTTGTAGCCGTCCAGCGCGTAGTCCTTGAGCGCCTGCTCGGAAAGGCGGATAAGGCCGGCGCCGGGATCGATACCCTCGACACGGCCCTTCAGCTTCTCCTTCACATCGGACTTCTTGAGGTCCTCGATGGAGGCGATGGCGTCCTCGGGCACGTATTTGGGCACCACCCAGCCGAGCTTTGCGCCATCATAGACGGTACCCAGCGTCGTTACCTTGTCCTTCACCTTGGCGAAGTAGTCGGCGTGGGTCTCCGGCAGCCAGGCCATCATCATGGCGTCGATGTCGCCGCGGCTGACGCCCTGATAGAGCGGCGCCACGTCGGTCTGAACCAGTTCGACCTCGTGGCCGAGTTTGTCCTTGATGAGCTTGGCGGCAAGCTTTGTCACGAATTCGGCGTCTGACCAGGCCGCCCAGCCGAGCTTCACCGGCGCCTTGTCTTCAGCCAGCGCCGAGACGAAGGAGCCGGCAATAATCCCGGCTGCCAAGCCCATGGTAGCGAGTGTCTTGAACATTTTTGCTCCTTTTTTGAGGTTCGCATTCGGCGGACTGGACACCGCCTTCTTTCAGCACAGCGGGCGCGCCTCAGGCCGTGACGGCTGAGGCAGTGGGCAGCTGCGCCTGACGGCGGAAAAGAAGGCGGCAGAAACCGGCGCGTTCCTTTCCGAGGCTCTGGGTGATCCGGTCGAGGATCACCGCGAGAATGACGACCGCGATTCCGCCCTCGAATCCGGTGCCGACATCGAGGCGCTGGATGCCGGTGAGCACCGTGTTGCCGATGCCGCCCGCGCCGATCATCGAGGCGATCACCACCATCGACAGCGACAGCATTATCGTCTGGTTGATGCCGGTCATGATGGAGGGCAGCGCATTGGGGAGCTGCACCTTGAAGAGCAGTTGGGAGGCCGTGCAGCCGAAGGCGTTGCCCGCCTCGATGAATTCGACATGCACCTGCCTGATGCCGAGGTTGGTCAGGCGAACGACCGGAGGCATGGAGAAAATGACGGTCGCAATGGTGCCCGGCACCGCGCCTAGGCCGAAGAACATGGCGGCGGGGATCAGGTAGACGAAGGCCGGCATGGTCTGCATGAGGTCGAGGATTGGACGAACGATCGCTGCCACGCGGTCGCTGCGCGCCATGGCGATGCCGAGCGGCAGGCCGATCAGCATGGCGACGAGCGTCGAGGCCAGCACCAGCGACAGCGTCTCCATCATGGCGGACCACAGGCCCATATGATCGACGAGCCAAAGGGAAGCGGCGGTGAAGAGCGCAAAGCCGAAGCCGACGCGCCAGAGCGAGAGCAAGACGAAGATCGCGATGCCAAGCGTCATCGGCGTCGCAAGCAGGACCGTCTGAATGCCATTCGTCACCGCGCCGATGACCGCCGCGATCAGATCCAGCAGCGGCGAGAAATTGTCGAGTATGTAGTTGACGGCGCTGTCGACGCCGTCGCCGATATCGAAAGTCATGGATTGTCTCCGAATGAGCTCGATCAGGCGGTGCGGTCGAGCGTTTCGAGCAGCGTGGATTTGCTGATCGAGCCGAGATAGCGGTTCGCCTCGTCGATCACCGGAACCGGAAAGGCGCTGGCCGCGACCTTGCCGAGAACGTTCGAAAGGCTTTCCGCCGCCGGGATGGGCTCGATGTCTTTCAGGAAGGCGCGCCGGTAGGGATCGCTTGCACCGTCTCGCGTGGTTTCGATCAGCGAATTGCGGCTGACCATGCCGTGATAGGTCTTGTCACGGCCGAGGATGATGGCGATGTCGCGATCGTAGTGCTCCATGCGTTCCAGCGCCGCGGCAGCAGACACGCCCTGCCGGTCGATGATCGTCACCTGCGTCTTGCGGGCGATGTCGCCGGCGCGGAAGACCTGCGAGACGTCGACGTTGCGGAAGAAGGAGCGCACATAGTCGTTGGCGGGCTTGAGCACGATCTCGTCGGGCGTGCCGACCTGCACGACCTCGCCGTTCTGCATGATGCAGATCCGGTCGCCGATCCGCATGGCCTCGTCGATGTCGTGGCTGACGAAGACGATGGTGCGGCTGTGCTCTGATTGGAGGCGGACCAGTTCGTCCTGCATCTCCGTCCGGATGAGGGGGTCGAGCGCCGAAAAGGCCTCGTCCATCAAGAGCACGGTCGGCTCTCCCGCCAGAGCGCGGGCAAGGCCAACGCGCTGTTTCATCCCGCCAGAAAGCTGATCGGGACGGCTGTCGTCATAGCCTTCCAGACCCACGGCTTGCAGGACGGTTCGGGCGCGCCGCTTTCGCTCGGCCTCTTCCATGCCGGCGATTTCAAGCCCGAAGGCGGCATTGTCGATGACGCTGCGGTTGGGCAGCAGCGCGAAGGACTGGAAAACCATGCTGACGTCGTTGCGGCGGAGCGCGACCAGCTCGCTGCGCGACATCTGCGCCACGTCGCGGCCTGCGATCTCGATTGCACCGCTGGTCGGTTCGATCAGCCGGTTGATGAGGCGCAGCATGGTGGATTTGCCGGACCCCGACAGGCCCATGATGACGAAGATTTCGCCGGCGCTGATGTCGAAGGATGCATCGTTGACGGCGATCGTGCAGCCGGTCGCAGCATGGATTTCCGGCTTTGTCCTGCCTGCCTTCAGCAGCTCCAGGGCTCTCTCCGGTTGGTCGCCGAAAATCTTGAAGACATCTTTGATACTGATCTTGACCGTTGGGTCGCTCTCAGTTGTTGCCATATTCCGTTGGGCCCGGCTCCGGGAGCGGGACACTCTCCTTTGTTAGCTTGTGCTGAAGCAATCAGCGTGGAACGACGGTCATTTGAGCTAGGTGACGCAATTACGCATTCACGATAGCATGTCGTATTTTGGACATGATATGGCATGCCGATGCAGACTTGTCTATTAAAATGGAATGAAATTCCACCAAAGGCAAAAAAATCCCAATTATTATGGAATGATTTACCGGCCCGGTCTTGACGCGAGAAATTGCTCGACCACACGTCGGATCGATTTGCCGCCCACTGACAGATCGTAATATCTGCCATGCCGACGGCGTGCATGGGAATATCGCTCAGGCCGTCAGGCACTGAACGATATCGTCGGCCTCATCATAGGACTGGACGATCCAGGTAGCGGTGGATGTCGCTTGCGGCGATTGCGGCATGTCCGAACGCAACTGACAGCTGATTAAGTTCGTTGACGACATCTCCAGCGGCATACATTCCGGGAACAGCCGTCCGTTGTCGAGCGTCGGTGACAAGATTTCCAAGTTCGTCGCATTCGGCACCTAAGTCAGCAGCGACGCGAGAATTTATCGTGGCTCCCATGGCGGGATAGATAGCGTCGAAAACGCGCCTTTCGCCCCCGATGAGGCGTACTGACACCCCGTCGTCGGTAGCACGGATCGAAGCGGGATTGGCAACAGCAATGTCAAGTCCTGCAGCGGCAGCACGACCCTCATTATCAAGAGTTCCTGTCGCCAGGATCGAAATCTTCCGCGTGTACGGTTGCAGGAATTCTGCTTTGGCTACTGCATTGGCTGAAGGTCCGATTACAGCAAGCGATCTGTCGATTGTTTCGAAAGCATCGCACACTGGACATATCCTGATGCGGCCCCGCGTGATCAACATATCCAGCTCAGGAATATCGGGGAGGACATCGACCACTCCGGTTGCGATCAGTATAGCGCGGGCCCGAACGTTCGTGGGCTTCGCGGAGAATGTGCCTCGACTGCAGAACAGCTGAGTGACATATCCTTCGAGAAACCGAACGTTGTAGCGGCTCGCCTGCCTCCGCAGCCGGCCCAGCAGAGCTGGGCCAGAGATGCCATCAGGAAAACCGGGACAATTGCGGGTCAGGGGAATGAGCTTTGCACGACTTTGACCAGAATCGATCACAAGCACCTTTCGCCGAAATCGTCCGAGGTAGGTGGCAGCAAGCAAACCAGCAGGGCCTCCTCCCACGATCAGACAATCGTATAGTTTCGCCTTGCTGTTCGCGACCATTAACTACCGCCATCCCTCCAGCACTTCCCGCATGGTGGCGATCTCGACCTGTTCACTGAACCGGGCGTTATACAGTTCCATGAGAGCATCGTGCGTCTTGTCGGAAGAACTGCATAATGCGTCCGTCACCAGCACGACCCGGAAACCCCGATCGATCGCACCCAGGACCGTCGCCAGAACGCAGACGTCGGTTTCTCCGCCCGTGATGACGAGCGTGTCGAACTGCGAAGTCAGCAGCTCATCGAGACGCCCCTCCGTCCACGGCGAGTAGACGTGCTTGTCGAGTACGCGAGCAGGAGGAACGAGGCGCTCAAGCGTGGGCAGCAGCCTTACGAAGCTTGGGTCCATGTGGGCCAGGGTGACTTCAGCCCAACGGCGGTAGTAGCGCGCCCACGTGCCTGGTCCATTGCCCGGACGGGCGGCGGGAACGAAGCGCGTGAACAAGGTTTGCCGTTCGTGCCTGCCAGCAAGCTCTTCAATCGCCGGCAGCACTTTTTGTGCCCAAGGTACGGCCCAAGGGCCGCCTGGTGCAAACAGCCGCTGCATGTCGACGCAAACATGCAAACAATTCTGCCCTAGCTGACCATGTGCAAGCCCCTGGGCCGCCATTATCGCCCCCCCGGTATCCGACCGACAGAAGCAGCCTCTCTCACCCTACAAGCCGTCACGATCCGTCCGCTTTCTGATCAGCCGTCTGACGAGCTGCGTTCGCCTGTTGGACGTCGACGACTGCTAGAAGATTGCCGTCGTCGTCGTAAATGCGGATGAGCCAGTCCGGGAGTGCACCCGCGCTTAGGTCAAGGTCTGCCAGCAGCTCTACCGCACACCGAAGCGCCTCCTCACGAGCGGCATTCAAACTCGGCATTCTCGAGGGAGGAACTCGCCGAACGCCATCACCGTCGCGGTACTCAAAGATATAGATCCCGCCGCTTTGATCCGTCGCTTCCGTTACGCTGACCTGATCAAAGTTGCCGTTGCTTCGAGCGTCATACTCATTGACGGAAACATCGAATGTGGCGGTCTGCACGAGCACGGCCTTCGCACGCTTTATTGCTGCGTCTTCGTCGAGCGCGAGTGCGTCAACGTCGGCCATGTCGACAATGACACATTCACCCCCCTCACCCTTAAACATCACTCGCACAATGGGATGCTCTTCGGTCGAGAGATCTTGTTCGATTTCCGTACGGATGATTTGCATGATCGGCTCCCGCGGTGGCTGATTGTTTAGAGCTTGACGGCGGTCTCCCGGCCCCACAGTCGAAGCTTGCGGCAGGTTTCGACAAATGCCTTGGCCGCCTTCGCATCGACGAGGGGGATCAGGCCTTCGTCGGCTTCATGATCAACCCCGGCCTTCTGCAGAAGTGGTACCGCTCCCGGCGTGAAGGCGATGAACTTGCAGTGGGCAAACGCATCGGCGACGAAGTCGCGTGCCGCCGCTTCACCTATCAGGCGCTCTGCTCCCTGGTCCGAAATAAGCAGAGCGACCGCATCGAACAGAACCGATGGCCCGCCGTCGATCATGTGCCGAGCTTCGATCCAGGTTCCGTCTGCGGCTTCCACGCCCCCAACCTTCGGCGCAATGACTTCCATCACGGCCCCCTCCTTCTCGATCGCCGTCTGGAGCTTTTTCAAAAGGGAGATATCGGTGCCAGGACTGACGAGCACGCCCACCTTGCGGCCGGCAAAGCTGTTGGGACCATTCTCAATGATGCTGAGCGCTGGCGACGGCTGGAGGTCATCGCGGGGCGTAACTGCTGCGTCCGCCGGAGCGGGAAGCTTCTTGATGCCAAGCTTGTCGGCTACGGTCACGGCCAGCCCCTCATCGATGTTCAAAAGGTGAGATACCATCCGTTCCCGGATCACCGGGGTCTCGACCTTGCTCAGCTCAAAGGTCAGGGCCATGGCTATGTGGCGCTGTTCCGGAGCTGTCTGGCTCTGGAAGAACTGCCTGGCCTGGCTGTAGTGATCGGCAAAGCTCTTCGCTCGAAGGCGGACCTTCTGTCCCTCCTCGGCATCGGCAAAGGAGCGGAAACCTTGTTGGGGCGATTCCCGGGGCCCCTCCCCGAATGAATTCGGCTGATAGTTCACGCGGCCGACCGGATTGCGCATCGCCATATGACCATCCTGCTGGAAATGGTGGAACGGGCATTTGGGCGCATTGATGGGCAGATGGGTGAAGTTCGTGCTGCCCAATCGCTTGAGTTGGGTATCGAGGTAGGAGAAGTTGCGTCCCTGCAGCAGCGGGTCGTTGGAAAAATCAATGCCTGGCGGCACATTCTGGGTCATGAAGGCGACCTGCTCCGTTTCGGCGAAGAAGTTGTCGGGCATTCGGTCCAGTACTAATCTGCCGACGGGGATTGGCTCGAGGATTTCCTCTGGAATGAGCTTGGTTGGATCGAGGACATCGAAATCGAAGCTGTCGGCGAAGTCCTGGTCGAAGAGCTGGACGCGCATCTCCCATTCGGGGAAGTTGCCCGATTGAATGGCCTGCCAGAGGTCGCGACGATGAAAGTCTGGGTCCGCACCATTGATCTTTACCGCCTCATTCCAGGCCACCGATTGCAGCCCGAGCTTCGGCTTCCAGTGGAACTTGACGAAGGTGGACTCGTCCTTGGCGTTGACGAAGCGGAAGGTATGGACGCCAAAGCCTTCCATGAAGCGAAACGATCGCGGGATCGCGCGATCCGACATGACCCACATGATCATGTGCATCGATTCAGGCGTGAGGCTGATGAAGTCCCAGAAATTGTCGTGTGCCGACTGCGCTTGCGGAAACGCCCGATCAGGCTCGGGTTTCACTGAGTGGATAATGTCGGGAAACTTGATCGCGTCCTGGATGAAGAACACCGGGATGTTATTGCCGACGAGATCCCAATTGCCTTCCTGGGTATACAGCTTGACGGCGAAGCCGCGCACGTCGCGAGCAAGATCGAACGATCCCTTACTGCCTGCGACCGTTGAAAAACGTACGAACGCAGGCGTTCGCTCACCCGCTCGCTGAAAGATGTCGGCTCTCGTATAGGCAGCCAAGGAGTCGTATGTTTCAAAGAATCCATGAGCGCCGTAACCTCGAGCATGCACGACCCGTTCGGGAATGCGTTCATGGTCGAAGTGGAAAATCTTCTCACGAAAATGAAAATCTTCGAGGACCGTCGGCCCTCTCGCGCCTATCTTTAATGAGTTCTGGTCGTCGGAAACAGGCGTCCCTTGCGCGGTTGTTAGAATAGGTGTGTCTGCTTCTGCAATCTGATGGAGCTCGCCACCCTCGCCTCGCTCCAGTTTTTGGTCATGGACGGTCGCAATATTGCGCGTCGACAGGCGCGGAGTCTTGGTCATGGCAAATTCCTTTCGTAAGAAGAGTGCCCTTCACAATGCAGCCGTGGCAGTCAGGTTCCCTAGGCCGCTTTCGACGACCATTGGACCAGGGGTGAAATCAAATCGGGCACACCGCCCGAGAGTGCAGCCCAGACCGCTGAGGCAATGCCTCTGGCCCTGTTGGTTGGGAATGTACGTGCTTGTCTTGGCAGCCCTGCGACCGGGAACGCCCGGGATTTCGTCAACAATGCAATTGTCGGCGGATTGTCTGAGATCAAGTCAAGCGAGCTGGCCGACACTGCGGATGCTTCGTCAAGGTTCTTGCTTTGATGGATAAGGGAACTCTCGGGCCAGCAAACTCCCAACTCGCGGGGCTCGCAGGCGAGCAAAAGCTGGCTGTCTCCACGCCGAGGCCGTGATCCCTGTCCGAGGACTACTCAAAAGACTGCAGCGCCATGAGGACGGAGTGCCCTCGGTTGGACGCATAGATATCAGCTATCGCTGAAAAGGATGGCTTGATATCGTTGTCGTGTAGAGCACACGCCCCGCCCGCCCTAAAGGGCGCTCTGCCAACAACTATAGCCTTGCTTGCGAGGCAATCAAAACCCGCTCCTGTTTGGGAGCGGGTTTTCCTTGTCGGGCGCCATGCCTGCACGCTTTTACTTGATCGAAGCAAGGCCCCCGGAGCCGCCCTTTGACGGTCGGTTTTTCATCCTAACGTCGGCTCTTACGATGTGTAGTCGCCAATTCGAGCTAGTAGAGCGGGGCACGGAATACAGGCCATTCAGTTAAGGCCGAGCTTTTTCCTAAGTTCGGCATTTTCTTGGCGGAGCCTCTCCGCAAGCAGTGTCTTAAGACGCTTGTTTTCTTCTTCGAGCGCTACGAGATCCTTCAGTTCGCCGCCTTCTGATGGGGCAGGAGCCGCAGCCTTTTTCCACTGATAGTATGTCTGCTCCGAAATGCCAGCCTGCGCTGTTGCACCCTTTACGCTATCACCGCCGCCGATCGCCTTTTCGATTCTGCTCAGCCTTTCAGCCCGTTCCTTTGGAGAATATACCTTGCGACCCGCACGAGCGGGGGCAGCCTGAACGTCAGGCGCAGGCTCAGCTTTCGCCGCGCGTTTCTTGGGCGATCTGACCGTCTTGGCTCGGCTGGCCTTCTTGGCAGTTGGCGCCTCGCTAACTGCAGGCTCTTCGGTCACTGTCTGCTCTGTCTCAGCTTCGTTCGGGGATGGCATGTCAAGCTCCGCTTGTGGTTTAAACCCATGGTCAGAAACAACATGTGTGCGAACAGAGTCAAGAAGTTGAGGCCCAGCCAGGTCCACCATTGCCTGTGTTTCAGCTGCTATCGATGCCAAGTCGACAGCGCCCCAAATGGATTTCATTGGTTTCTGACTGCCGCGCTTCCGCTTGACTTCCACGACAAACGGTCGAACTTGACGCTTCATTGCTCTTTCCCGATCAGACTGACCTCAGATTGCCTGCATTTTGCCAGCGGAAATCGCGAGCATTAGGTCTTGAAGCGAGCTCTACCGGATAAGACCTTGGCCAAGCAAGCGACAGGATGACCGGATCTCCGATTGGAGCCCTGCGAGACCCGCCGCGTCACTATCACTTGTCTATTCCTCAGGTGCCAGATAGCTCGCTCCTTTTGTGTTACCCGCCTGGTATTGGGTCGGCCCAGTGGATGGGCGCAGCTCTTGCCCCAGTCACTATCATGGCGTGGACTGTCATGGGCTGAGCGAATTATGGGGCGGGAGAAGTGTCGAAGACAATGTCTTGGTCGACAACAATGTTGAACTGGTAGCCGGAGCGTATCCGGACGGTTGGCTGGACATCCATGTTGCGCTGTATGGAGCGTTCGGAGAGACGACCGAAGACTTCGCTGAAACTCGTGCGGGCCGTGTCACCGAAATTCTGGCCGGCGCCATCTGAGCGGGAGTTTGACGGATTGGCCAAACCCGTGCCCGCCCCGATTAAGGCGACCAGCACCGCCGAGCCGTAGGTCTGCAGGAGCTTGCGGTCCACCTTGTCCTTGAACCCACCATAGCCTTCGCTATCGGTACCGGGCATGCCGCCAATCTGCAGTGTCGACCCGTCGGGAAAGATGAGGTCCGTCCAGACTGTCAAAAGCCGCGACTGACCAAAGGTGACATTGCTGTCGTAGCGGCCGAACAGCTTGGTGCCCTGTGGAACAAGAAGCAGTCTTCCAGTCGCTGTGTCATAAACGTTCTGGGATACCTGAGCGATCAGGCGGCCGGGGAGATCTGAATTTGCTCCGGAGACCATTATCGCGGGGATAACGGACCCACGTTTGAGTTCCCGTTCCGAGCGTTGACGGATCATCCTGTTCGGCAGATAGCCCAGGTTGTCCTTGGATTGTTGCTGTAGAAACGCTGCTTTGCCGTGCTGGCCATTGAGATCGATCGCAACTGATCTCAGGGCCGCATCCAATGCCGACCTGTCCCCATCCGGTAGTGTGCTCGATGATGTTCCCAGGTGAATGTCATGCGCTTCCGTAACCAGCTTGGACTTGTCAATTGCAAGTGGAGCGTCCCGTGCGGCAGCGAACGCCTGGAGCTTGGCAAGGTGCTGCCTGTGGCGTTCGCGCAAGTATTGTTCGCGCTGTTCGCGTTCGAGCCGTTGACGCCACGCTTCGTCGCTTTCCTCGCTTGGTGGGGTAGACGCTGCTGGAACCACCGGCTGGTTGAGGACTACCTCTTGCAATCGAATCGGCGATGTTTGGCCGTTGCTCGGCTGAGGGACCACAGCTTGTTTTTCACCGATGATAGCGTTCCCAACGCCATTCTTGAGTTGGTCGGCGAAGTTTGAGGCCGGGCTGCCGCTTGCTTCGTCAAGCCCGGACCCAGCGTCCAGATATAGGCTGCGGGTCATCAATCCAGCGAACAGAACTGCCACAAATACAACCACAATGGCCACGGCGATAAACAACGGCCGGCGATTGATGCGAACGATTCCGGAGTGGTCTGAGCTCGAACCAAGTTGTAATGACTGAACCATGAGCCTCCCTCAGCCTCGACGGAGAATGGAGAACGAACTGGCTGGTTTGGCGCCCTCCCCTGAGATTTCATAAGCTCGCGATAGCGATGACTCGCGCGTGGACAGCGTCGCGAGGATCTGACCTTCGTGAGGGTGAATGTGATAGGCAAGCTCAAGCGTCTTGCCCTGCCTTTGGTCTGCGGGCTTGCCTCTGACCACAGCGTAGCCTCCGCGCGTCAGCGCTTCCGCCAGCGCATCGGCCAAAGGCGAATTTTCCAGGCCAAGATCGACCTGTGTGGTGCCTGGCTGAAAGTGCTCGCCGAAGCGGCTGGTCATGTCGATGGCGATCGATTGGACGACCGATTGCGGAATGCTAAGTTTCGAACGGTCGTCCGATCCCGCGGTCTGGCAAGCTGATAGCGCCAGCAGAGTAAATCCCGAAACGAGAAGCCTTCGCAACAAAGGAGCCGCCATTATCGCCCTCCCCGTTGGATGGTAATCTTTTCCTTGCCCCACCCGGTTCCGGAAACAAGGACCGCCTTTTGCACATCGAAGTCGACGGTCATGAGGTCGCCCTTGAACCGATAGTTGACTATGCGGTCCGTACCTCCGGATACCACGAACAGAGCTGGCAAATCCTGTCCGGCAATCGAACGGGGAAACTGAATGTAGGTCTTGGACCCGTCTGAGTAGACGCGCATAGGCTTCCAGCGCGCGCGGCCCGAAATCTTGTATTCAAAGTCTAGCCCCTCTGCCGCATGTCTCTCCGATGACCTTGCGGCATCGAGCCGGGCATTGACGCTCGCCAACTTTCCCGATGTGTCGGTCTGATAGTCAAATCCAACTCTGGGCATGTAGGTGATCTCGTGGGATCGCAACTGCATGTGGTAGGTACGTCTGGAGGTCGTGACGACCATGGACGTGATGAGTCCGGCCTCGGAAGGCTTGACGATCAGATGGATAGCCTGATTGTCTCTCGCGCCGGAGCTTGCTGGTTCGACCTTCCATCGGACAGTGTCGCCAACCAGGACGTCCCGCACGATCTCGCCAGCCTCGAGTTCGATGTCGCATACCTGCAGTGGCGAGCAGACGATTGAAGGCTGAACTTCACCGAACAGGAAAGTGACCTTGCCATCTGAGCCTTTAGTGACGAGACCTCGTTTGGCTCGCCACTGATTGGAAATGGCCGAAGCCCGTGCCTCGTTGCCTGTCGTTTCAAGATCCTGGCTGTCAGCATCATGAAAGGGTGCCAATGACATGATTAGCGCGAGCACGGCGATTTTGCGCGTGCTGTTTTTCAAACTCGGCATTGCATACCTTTCAGAGTTGAGCTGTCCAATCGAAGTCGCGAAGGTAAAGCCCGATCGGATTGAGCCGGATGACTCTCTCGTCCTGGGGTGGGGTCAGCGTCACCGTGGCGATGCCGCGGAAACGACGGCTCGCGTTTTCCTTGCCCTTGCGGTCTCGCTCGAACTCGGTCCAGTCGATCTGGTAGGACTGGTTTGAAAGCGCAACAATATTGCTGACCTCGACGGCAACGGTGGCGCTGCGCGCCTTTTCAAACGGAGAGTTCGCCCGGTACCAGGCGTTTATCTTCTCGGTCGATGGGTCGGTCGCGCGTAGAAGCGCATATGTCTGATCGATGTATTGTTTCTGGACCACCGCGTCTGGCGTCACGCTCTTGAAGCTTGCAATGAAACTGCCAAGCGTCGCCCGCACCACACGCGCGTCAGCATATTCGATTTGCTGAGGAAAGCCTGCGGCGATCGCGCCGCCGAGCCTATCCACCTCTACGATATATGGAATCAATTTAACCTGAGAGCTTAGGTAGAGCGCGTAACCGAAACCGATCGTTGCCATGATCATGGCAACGATACCCATCATTCTCCAGGCTGCAGCCTGCCTGACATAGCTACCGTACCGTTCGTTCCATTCTTCGCGGGCCGCAAGATATGGACTGCCCAAATCATTCTCTGACATTTCTTGCAGTTTCCGATGCTGATCATTCAGGCTGTTTGCTACGACTGACGTCCGTTAGGGCGGGATGGGCCTAGTTTGGAATTGGCGAGCCCCAGCAGTGAGCTTGCCTGAGATCCAGGGGCTGCTATCATCTTGTCCTTGGCAGCCGACGCGGTAGCCTTGGTTGTATTGCCGACGGCAGCCGCCGCCCCGCGCAACGCAGCAGCGGCCATTGACGATCCTGACGATCGTGCAAGCCTTGCACTGGCAGCACCGTTGGCGGCAGCCGCAGTGCCGAGGAAGGCACCGCCGGCGGCAACAGTCGCAGCCTGACTGCCGTGGCGGATTGCCTCCAGACCATTCGATGTTGACACGCCCTGGACGACACCCTGTATGATTGCCGGCACGTACATGGCGATGATGAACACGATTACGGAGATGCCCGCGATCGCCAGAGACGCCACGAATTGGTCATTCTCAGAACCCGAACGGCCAGCGAGGTCGAGCAGGACTTTGGAGCCAATTCGAGCGATCATCACAAGGGCCATCAGCTTCATGCCGACCGAGAACGCATATATCAGGTAGCGAACTGCGAAATCCTTTGTGAACGACGATCCTCCTAAGCCGAGCATGATCATGCCGGCAAGCAAGCCGACATGCATTTCGACCATCACGGCGACGAACACCGCGGCCACAAGCGAAAAGCAGATGACCACCACCACCATTGCGAACACTGCGGCAATTGCCAGGGCGTTATCCTCGAAAAGTCCGAACCTTGCCTGTTTGGACATCGCAGTAGCGACCTTGATGCCCGCATTGAAGATGTCCGCAGGGGATGCGGATCCGCTTGCAGAGCCAATCTGAAACAGGCTGTCGACCACAGTCCTTACGAAGCTCGGCCCACGATCCAGAACGAAGGCAAAGAAGCCTACGAACATCGTTCGTCTGACGAGTTCAGCGAACCAGGCTTCCAGCGAGGCTGCGTTGATTGCAAGCCAGATGGCGGCAACAGCGATTTCGATGGCTGCCAAGATCCAGAAAAGCGAGCGGGCTGCGGACATGATTGTCTGCTCCCAGCCCTTGGCGGCAGTCGTGATCGAGTTCTCGAGCTCAGTCAGCACCGATCCCTCCTGCCCAATGGCAGGGACCGTCGCCATGAGCATCAGGGTCGGGGCCAAGAAGAAGAGCTGCCTGTTCACCATCGCGGCCTCATCTCCTGCCCGCCCCGGACGCTTGGCTCCGCGAAATCGAAAAAATGCTCCCTCCGCGCCTGCGAAAGATCCTTTTTGGCCTGCTCGGCGCGCATCCAGACGCCCATCAACGTTGTCTGCTGGGCGACCAGTCCGCGCAGCTTCTGGACCTGCGACACCTGCTGGGCGGCTATCTGATGTCCAACCTGCAGGGCCTTCATCTGACCGTCGGCGGTCTCCGACATCGTCCGCAACGAGGACAGGGTCCCCTCCTCGGACGCGAAGTCGTTCGAGGTGAGTTCGGCGGCCCCCAATGTGCCGGCGATGGTGTCGCGATTGGTCGCTGACCAGGCCTCATAGGTTTTGGAGAAGGATGCCCCGTCCGGCAGTTCGGTCTTGAATTGGCTGAAGCTCTGAAAACGTTGGTTGAGGAGGTCATCGAGATTGCCCATCGAAAAGGCAATTGATTGTCCTTGGGCGACGACCCGTCGAAGCCTGCTGAGGTCTTGTTGCGCCTGGCCCCAGACATGCTCGGGCAGGCGGGCAGTGTTTTGGAGCATGTTCCGATAGATGTTGAGCTGGTTCTGAATTTGCTCAGCCGATTGGGCGATCTGCGTAATCTGATTGTTCACCTGCTGCGCAGATTTTCCGGCGAGACTGATGAGCTGGCCATTGTTGAGCAACTGGGTCCACTCCGTTGCCTGCCCGGTTACAGCTCCAGCCCGGGCAGACGCTGGAAAGCTGATCGCAAGGCAGATGGCCAGAACCAGCCGTGCATTGTTGTCGCTAACAGTCGTCCAGAAGCGCTGCTGCATCGGTTACCCCCCTTTCGGTCAGCCACAAGCGTACCCATGCGCTCCCGTGATCTGCGCGTAACGATGTGATGCGCTTGATGTCCTGCTTCGAAGTCGCTGCAAGGAAGGCACGCGCCACCGGCCCAAGAGCCATCTCGAACAGCCGTCGGCCATCGGACGAGACAATGTAGTAATCGCGCTTCGGCTGCGCCGAGGCCACGATCTCGATCTGGCGGCTATTGAAGCCCAATCGCTCATAGAACGGCCGCACGCCGCCCTCGCGTGCTGCGGGGTTGGGAAGGCAGATCTTGGTCGGGCAGCTTTCCATCAGAACATCGATGATGCCCGAGCGTTCTGCATCCGAAATCGATTGGGTTGCCAGGACGACGGCGCAATTCGCCTTGCGCAATACCTTCAGCCATTCTCGTATCTTCTCGCGAAAGATGGGTTGGCCAAGCATGAGCCAGGCTTCGTCAAGAACTATGAGGCTGGGTGCACCCGTGAGGCGCTTTTCGATACGTCTGAACAGGTAGGTGAGCACCGGGACAAGGTAGCGTTCACCCATGTTCATGAGCTCCTCTATCTCGAACGTCTGGAAAGTATCGAGCGACAGGGTGTCGATCTCTGCATCCAGCAGGTGTCCGGCAGGACCTTCAACCGTATAGAATTGCAGCGCGCCCTTGATCTTTTGCGATTGAACGCCCGACACGAAGTCTGACAGCGACCGGCACATCGATCCTGCCATAAGCCCGATCTGGCGGTTTATGGCACTCCGGTCTTCGGGCGTAACCTCGGTCCCCTGGAGCACCACAAGCGTTTCCAGCCATTCGCATGCGAATGCACGATCGGATTCATTAGCAAGATCAAGAAGCGGGCAGAAGTTAAGCCTTTCCTTGGCCTTTTCGTCATGCCCTTTCTCTGCCGAATTGACGCTGCCAATTGTGTAATGGCGACCGCCTGCTGCCAAGGTCAAAGGCAGCATCGAACCCCCTTTGTCGAACACGAATATCTGGGCGGACGAGTAGCGGCGAAACTGCGCGGCAATGAATGCAAGAAGTGTTGACTTGCCAGATCCGGTCGGGCCGAAAATCAAGGTATGGCCGACATCGTCGACATGCAGATTGACGCGGAACGGGGTGGAACCGGATGCGACCTGCATTAGTGGAGGAGAGCCCGGCGGGTAGAGCGGGCATGGTGCCTTTGCATTGCCTGACCAGGTTGCATTCAAGGGCAGCAGATCCGCGAGATTGCGGGTGTTGATCAGAGGCTCGCGGACATTGGCGTACCAGTTGCCTGGCAGGCTACCCAAATAGGCATCTGTAGCGTTGAGGGTCTCGATCCTGGCGCCAAAGCCTTCGGCCTGCACCAATTGCCGAACGGTCTCGGCCTGTTTGCGCAGTAGGCCCTCTTCTTTGCCGAACATCACGACAACAGGCGTATAGAATCCATAGGACACGAGTCGCGAGGTTGCCTGAGCGATGGCGTCCTCGCTCTCGGCCACCATCGCAAGTGCATCCTGATCGACAGCACGGCTCGACGTCTGGAAAAGCTGGTCGACGAACGGACGCACCTTCTGCTGCCACTTCTTGCGAGTGCGCTCAAGCAGGGGGCGGACCTCCTGCTCGTCAAGGAATATGAAACGCGACGACCATCTGTATGGCAGCGACAGCTGGTCGAGCGAGTTGAGCATGCCCGGCCAGCTTTCGGACGGCAGTCCGTCGATTGCGACAATGCTAACGAAACGGTTCTCGACCGTAGGCGTCAATCCATGCCTGAATTCTGCCGTGGCCAACCAGTCGAGATACATGGGAACGGCGGGCAGCCGAACCGGATGATTCTCACCAGTGATGCAGAATCGGACGAACTGGAACAGGTCGTCGTACAGAGCGACCTTGCCAGATGCGTCAGTTGCCTGTCGGCGACACATCCGCTCGATAGAGACTGCGTTGCGGAGATTTTGTTCGATCTCGCTTATCGCGTCTAAGAAGCGGGCAAGGGCCTCGTCAGCGTAGCCGGGTCGGCGCTCGTTCGGCCCTGCATAGAAATAGCGCGTTAGTGCTGATTTTCTTCGATCTGTCGGACGCCATGTCAGGATGAGCGCATGCTTGGACTCATAATGTCCCCCTCCGCTTTCGAATAGTTCGCGGCGTTCGCTGTCGATCGCGCGTGTAACCGGGTCCGGGAAGTGGCAGTCCTGCTCAAGCGGATAGCCTGAGACCCCTATCCTCATGGATTCGGCCTGCAGCATCCAGCCTGATCCCATGCGGACAAGGGAATCGTTCATCTGCCGGGTGAGCTCGTTCCGTTCAAGGTGGGTGGAACTCTCGAGGTCGGGGCCTGCAAAATACCATCCTGCCGTCAGCGACCCGTCCTTCAGCAAGATGACGCCATCATCGACAAGCGCTGCGTAAGGCAGAAGATCAGCGAATGTGGTATGCCGATAGCGAAAACTCTTCAAGGAGACCATCGTTCAACCTCGCCATGGCCCTGCTGTTGCCCGATATGTCGAGCGGTAACGGATATGTCTGAGATAGACCTGCCTCATGGATGGATCCGACTTGGCCATGGCTCGCAGGACTGCGACAGCAGTGATCCAGACGATGAAGCCTACCCCTGCGGCGTACCAGGTCAGGACGACAAAGATCAGGATGATCGCCGCCAGTCCTGACAACAAAATCAGTTCGCGGTCGCCACCGAGAAGAAGGCTAGGGCGCGAAAGGGCGCGGTGTATGCGATTGATCTGCAAGGGCGTAGAGCTGTCAGACATGGCTGGGCGCCTGGTCAACAATACAGCCCAGGGTCCTGCAATCCACGATCGAAGCGCCTGTAGCCCCAAATAGGCCAACGATCTGCGTTGCACCCAGCAGCACGCCTGCAACGAGCACGACGTAGAACAGCCGGCGGGCAAAGTCGTTCAGCTCCCCACCGAAGATGAGCATCCCTCCAGCGACCGCAACAGCCGCCAGTGCGATGAAGCCTGCGACCGGTCCAGTGATCGATTGTTGGATCTGTTGTAGGGGCCGCTCCCAGGGCAAGGCCCCACCGCTGGATGCAAGGGCGGAGTTGCTGGCAAAGAATACTGCAACCCCTGAAAGCGTCTGGCACACACGCAGATTGTAATTCACTCATATCCCCCTCAATTGATAATTTGAACCGTCGTATCCACTAACGGCGATTATGTCGGTGACCTTGCGGCCTCGTTGGGTCCGCTGCATGGAGATGACGATGTCGACGGCGTCGCCTATGACTTCACGCATGGGCTGCTGACTGATCTCGGCCGTAAGCTGCTCGAGGCGCCTCAGAGCTGAAACCGCACTGTTAGCGTGCAAAGTCGTAACACCGCCGGGATGGCCGGTGTTCCAGGCCTTGAGCAAGGTCAACGCTGCTCCGTCGCGAAGCTCGCCGACCACAATCCGATCGGGACGAAGCCGCATAGTGCTCTTCAGAAGACTGTTCATGTCGACATCGTAGGCAGTTCGCAGCGACAAAGTGTTGATCGCGGGACAATTGATCTCGGCCGTGTCCTCAAGCACGACGATACGATCGGAGGGTGCCATCGCTGCCATTTCGGCGATCAGCGCATTGGCCAGGGTCGTCTTTCCGGATCCCGTGCCGCCTGCAATCAAGACATTTTGTCGTGAAGCGACCGCCTTTCTTATTGTCGCGGCCTGATCGGTCGTCATCGCCTGTGTATCCACATATTCTTGCAGCGCAATGATACGGGAAGCGCGGCGTCTGATGGAAAATGCCGGCCCACTAACGACTGGAGGCAACACCCCTTCAAAGCGATGCCCGCCGATGGGCAATTCGCCTGAGACGACGGGATGTGACCTGTTGGCCTCGGTCTGTAGGACGTGGGCTACAACTCCTATGATCAACTCGGTGGACAAGCTGGTCATCGTTCCGGCAGCGACAGTCCCACTGCTAAATCGTTCGATGAAGGTACGGCCATCGGGGTTGACCATGATCTCGACGACGTCGGGATCTGCTAGTGCGGCGCACAGGTCGTTGCCAAGGCCCTCTTCCAGTTTTCGGACCAGGCGCAAATGGGATTGATGTCGTGACATGGAAAGTTGGATACCGCGTGATCGAGCTGCCCGCGCAAGCCTCCCCGTTTGGTTTGGAGCGCTACTTCGATCATTGATGCAGGCATAAGGCACTGCCACTCAATCGACAGATTTGTGGAGGTGTCCGCATGGCTGCGCTGCACTATGCAGGCGGGTCGAGACCTGACGAGCGACGAGACGAGGACTTTTAACCACCCTGCCCGCCGGACAGCCAGGGTAGGACAATGCTGCAGTTCTGGCTTCATCGAAAGGATGAACTGTTCATTCAGGCCGCCGATACGCTGACATTGAAGGTCAGCGTATCGGCATCGCCTGTTTGTCCGGCAGATGTAGTTGCCCTAAATTTCCAGGATCAGAACCGGCAATGCTCTTTGCGAGCATAGTTTAACTGCGGGCCCGCGGGCAAGGAGGAATTGAAGAATCGGCATAGGGGAGCATCACGAGCCAGCCCTTCGGGTTCCTCTAGGCGATAACAGGTATGGCGGCCGGGGACGGAGTGCTTAGAAACTCGATCCCGTCCTCGCAGACATAGACGATCTCCTCGAACTGATAGACCGCGCCATCAAATTCTAACTTGGGCTCGATATGGAGGATCATTCCGGCACGGATGGTTGCATCGCTGTCTGCTGCTATGGAAGGAGGTTCGGTTACGTCAAGACCTCCCCCATGCCCAATGCGGCTGACCAAACCGTAGCTCGGAGGCAGGCCCGCGTCGTGCCAAAGATTGCGGTAGTTGGCGAAAAGCTCACTGCACCTCATCCCGGCATGAATGCTGTCGACAAGTGCAAGGGTTAGAGAACGCGTGGTGTCATATAAGCTGATCTCTGCGGGTCCTGGCTCCCCTCCCCTGGCTATGCGATTGCGATCTGCCGGATAGCCGCCATATGTTGAGCGAAAATCCGTCCAAAGGTAGTCGCCTTGTCGCAATTGGCGGGCACCTGGATGGCGGCTGTAAATGAAATCGCCCTTGCCGAAAGTCATTGCTATCGGATCCGCTTTGTCAGCTCCGTTCCTGATAATGTGGGCTTGCACCAGCCGGCAAAACTCGAACTCGGCTATTCCCAACCGGGCTTCGGAAACTGCCTGGTCGAATGCCGCATTTACGATCGCAAACGACATCCGCTTGAGATTAGCCTCGAAACGGGACTTGATGCACCGTGTGCGCCAAAGAGCGGCGGCTCCACTCAGCAGGCCACTCTCGCCCGCAAGGGTCTGCAATCCATTCACGAGTTCGATCGAGCCGCGACCGAACATGTCCTGTCCGTAGTCGATTCCGATCCGCAGAAATTTCCCGATTCTGCGGCGTCTGATCTGCTCGGCGACGGCATCCGCAGCCTCAGGCAGATAGCCGTCGTAGTAGAACCAGGGAAAGTGACGCGGCTTGGATTCGAGGTTCCTGGTTTCAATGCTGCTTGCAATAACGCGAACGCCGCTTTCATCGAGCAGGGCGAACAACGGCCTTGCATGATATGCCCACGACAAGGTTCGGTAGTCCGTGAAATACTCGATATTTTTCTGTCCGGTCAGGACGAGGATGTCGATCCGATCGCTTGCCATCTCTTGCCGGATCAAGGCGAGCCGGCGCTCAAGTTCATGGAGAGGGACGTCCGGGGGAGGTGGGGCTGGCAGCATGTTGTTCCTCATTTGCGGTTGATGGGTGTTCAGCGCTGGCGCAGGCAAGCATCGGCACGGTGAGCCAGATCTATCTCGGTCGTGCAGGCGAGCCGATCGAATGGTGACTGGGCCATGCCGGCGACGAATTGGTCCTCGCTTGCGGTGGT
Organism: Aminobacter sp. DSM 101952; assembly: GCF_001424795.1. Taxonomy (NCBI): domain Bacteria; kingdom Pseudomonadati; phylum Pseudomonadota; class Alphaproteobacteria; order Hyphomicrobiales; family Phyllobacteriaceae; genus Aminobacter; species Aminobacter sp. DSM 101952. The sequence continues at coordinate 73,568 of NZ_LMCL01000006.1, forward strand.
CAACTTGTAGAGCCTGCGCAGGACGGGGTAGCCGCGCGGTAGCGAAAAAACCTGACAAACCTCAGGCGGGCCCGGCGCCGCATCAATCATGATCCGGCTTGAGGTGAATTCCAGCCCGCGTTCTGCAAGCACCTCCATGACCAGCCTTCGCGAGAACTCATCGATTGTCTTGTCGTCCAGGTCGATGGAGACGTAGGTGGTGTCGTGCATGATTTTCTCGGCCTGCGCGATGATGGCCTTGCGTATGCAGATCATGGGCTTGTCTTTGGGGGCAGCTGCGAACTCGGCGAGCTGTGGATCAAGAATGTACTCTCGATTTATCGAGATTGGCTCGACGCGCGCGGGGATCCCAAGTCGGTTTGCGTCATCGAGGCTATTGAGCGAGAAATCGAGGTTTCTAACAAAGCGCCTTCGTTCCCTGACAAAGGTCCCGAGCCCGGCGACCGATCTGAGAACACCAGACGTCTGAAGGTCGCGAAGCACCCTCTTGATCGTGATGGCGCTGACGCCGAATTCCCTGGCGAGCGCTGCAGTCGACGGCAGCATTGTTCCGGATTTGTAGTTGCCGCTTTCCACGCGCTGCTCCAGTTCTTGCCGCACCGCTTCATGAAGAATGACATTCACCGCCAACGTTCCTATCAAATTTGCAACATACGAATCACATATAAAATTCATATAGAATACATATTTGTTGACAGCTAGGTATACCTGGTCTACCGACTGAGTGTGGTCGGGTTTCGCGGGCAACCGTGCCGAAAGGCCGGGAACAGCCGCGGCCGCGACAGAAGCTCAGGGAGGAACTGACTTGAAGGCTGGGTCCATTCAATCGACAATTCTTGCGATTGCCATCGCATTGTCTGCCGTGCAGGCATCCTTGGTGAGTGCCGAGGCCGCAGGTGCCCGCGAACGCATGCTCGAAGAGCGTAAACTGGTCATCGGCATCCATAATCGTAAGCCATGGGGATACCGCGACGAGCAGAGCAAACAGCCGTCGGGTTGGCACCCAGATCTGCTGAAAGCAGCATTTGCCGGTGACGGCATCGAACTCGACATACGTGTCACAGAGTTTGGCGCGCTCATTCCAGGTCTGCTGGCCGGCCGTTTCGATGCCATAGCCTCAGGACTGGCAATCACTCCCGAGCGCTGCAAGCAGGTTGCGTTCGCGACACCGGACTTGAAGGTCCCTGACGCCGCGATTGTGCTTTCAGGCAATCCCAAGCGTATCCATGGCTATGCGGACATTGCCACCAACGCCGATACCATCATGGGTGCAGGCCGGGGCAGCTCTGTCGTCAAGAATGCCACCAGCGCCGGCGTGTCTGACGCTCAGATGCTTTTGTTCCCCGATATTGAGGCAAATGTTTCCGCATTGAGAGCGGGACGGATCGATGTAGCAGTCTTTTCCTCCCCGACAGTGATCGGCCTGCTCGCCGGTCGAGGAGCTATTGGCCTGGAAAGGGCAGTTCCATTCGAGACGAGCGATGACAAGGCGAATTTCGCGGCGATTGCGTTTCGCCTGGAAGATGCGGATCTACGCGACATGCTCGATGAGCGCCTCGCAAGGCTGCGTGCGGACGGCACATTGACCAAACTGATGGAAAATTACGGTTTCGGGACCCCCGAAACCGTGCCTGCTGGCATCACTGCAGCCAGTCTCTGTTCCCGCTGAGAGAACGATGATGTCGATTTTCCAGATATGGCTCGGTATATTGCAGGGCCTTCACGTCACAGCGCTGGTAACACTCTATGGCTTGCTGTTTGCGGTTCCTTTCGCGTTGCTGTTCGGAATAGCCCAGCACTTGACGACCGGTCTGGCCAGGTTCGCAGTCACGGCGGTAATCGAATTCTGGCGCAGTTCGTCAGTCATCATCCTGCTGTTCGTCTTCTATTATGCCCTCCCCGTATTTGGCATTGAACTCTCGGCAATGACGGTGGGGGCAATGGTGATCGGGTTGAACATAGGCGGTTACGCCAGCCAATCGGTCCGCGCGGGTCTTCAGGCGCTCGACAAGGGGCAGAGCGAGGCCGGGTCCGCGCTGGGGCTCACAAGAGCGCAGGTCCTGTTCATGATCGAGCTGCCTCAAGCACTCACGGCAATGGCACCAACCTTCATCAACCAACTCATTCAGCTGGTGAAGGGCACGGCGATCGTCTCGTTGGTCACGCTCACCGACATGACCTTCAGGGCCAAGGAACTGGCCCAGATCGAGTACGACCCCGTAGCAATCTATACCTCGTTGCTGCTTGCCTATTTCGTGGTCTGCTATCCCATCGCCCTGATGGGGCGATATCTTTCCAGCCGGATCGGCGAACGGAGGAGCCAGCTTCATGGGATTTGAAATAGGCTTCGCCATAGCAACCATTCCTACGATCCTAAGCGTTGTAGGCACGACTTTGATCATCACTGCGTTGTCGTGCGCCGGAGCTGCCGGGCTAGGCTTCGCTTTCGAGATGATCCGCAGGAGCGGATGGACAGCGGACTATGTCATGCGCTTCGTCATCGACTTCATTCGAGCAACTCCGGTGCTAGGATGGCTCTACTTCATGTATTTCGTGCTGCCTTTCTATGGCGTCCGGCTGCCCACTACTGCAGTCGGTATCCTCGGGCTCAGCGTCTATTACAGCGGCTATCTCGCGGAAGTTTTCAGAGCTGGCATCGATGCCGTGGCTAAAGGACAGCAGGAGGCTGCGCGCGCGCTAGGCCTGGGTCGCGTCGATGCCGTCGTTTTTGTCATCGCACCACAGATGCTGCGGAACATTGCGGCGCCCATGGGCAACTATTTCGTCTCGATCCTGAAGGCCACGCCATACCTGGCTGCCATTGCCGTGCCCGAGATGCTGGGAAGCGCCTTTGATATCGCGTCCGATACATACCGGTATGCCGAGCCGCTTACAGTTGCAGGGGTCATGTTCCTGTTGCTTGCACTCGCTGTCACCGGTGGCGTCAAGCAACTCGAGCGCAAATTGCTGAAAGCGGACCGACGCTAAAGTCGGCCCCGGACCAATCCAGTCGGAGGAAGAAATGCAGGAGCACTCGCTTGCGCCGGCGATCGACATCGCTGCGCTCAACAAATGGTATGGCACGTTTCATGTGCTGAAGAATGTAGACCTGGTTGTTGGCACCGGTTCTCGCATTGTGATCTGCGGACCGTCCGGGTCAGGAAAGTCATCACTCATCCGTTGCGTCAACGGGCTCGAAAAGTATGAGAGCGGCACCATTCGCCTGGCGGATACCCCACTGGAAATGGACGCAGCCAAATCCTCGGCTGCCCGCCGGCAGACGGGAATGGTGTTTCAGAGTTTCAACCTGTTTCCGCATCTCACAGTGCTTGCCAACTGCACCCTGTCCCTTCGCCGGGTTCAAAAAAAGTCACGGGGCGCTGCATCCGAGATTGCGATGCATTTCCTCGAAAAAGTTAAGATCCCGGAGCAGGCGAACAAATATCCAGCCGAACTGTCAGGCGGCCAGCAGCAGCGGGTCGCCATTGCAAGGGCCCTGTGCCTGAACCCTAGGATCATGCTGTTCGATGAACCGACCTCGGCCCTTGATCCGGAGATGGTCAAGGAGGTGCTCGACGTCATGACGAGCCTTGCTCGAGATGGCATGACGATGGTTTGCGTCACGCATGAAATGCACTTCGCGCGGGAGGTGGCTGACCGGATCGTTTTCATGGACCAAGGAAGCATCGTCGAACAGTCGGATCCAGCTTCATTCTTTGCGGCTCCCACCCACGCTCGCACACGAGCATTTCTGAGCAACTTGCTTCACTGACAGTTCTGAAGGGGTCAGAAAATGACTTTGCAATCTCGCATCTGGACACCTGTCGATTTTGACGCCGATGGCAGTCAATCAGACTGTTTCCGGTTGCCGCATTCTACCGATCTGTCTGCCTATGGCTGGATACCTATTCCGGTTTTCTGCCTGAAGAATGGCCCCGGTCCGACTGCCTTGCTCATCTCAGGCACACATGGCGATGAATATGAAGGCCAAGTTGCTCTCCTCAATCTGGCCCGGAGTCTCGACTGCGCCGACATTCGTGGACGGGTGATCATAGTGCCGGCGCTGAATTATCCGGCCGTGATCTCGGGACGGCGCGTGTCGCCCCTGGATGAGGGCAACCTCAACAGAATGTTCCCTGGCAACGCTCTTGGGACGCCGAGCCAGATGATCGCCCATTACGTCAGCGAGGTCCTGATCCCGATGGCAAATTTCGTGGTCGACCTCCATTCGGGCGGCAGATCCCTACACTACGTTCAGAGTTCCCTGGTAAGGCCTGGGCGGGATGAGGGACAGCGGCAGGCATTGTTCCAGATGATGGAAGTGTTTGGAGCCCCGATCAGCTTTGTAAGCAATGGTGCAGGCGGTGGGGGGATGACAACACTCGCTTCCGCGGCCGAGGAACGAAACATCTTGGCACTGACAACCGAACTCGGTGGCGGCGCCACCTTGTCGTCAGCCGGTGCTGCGCTTGCGGAAAAGGGCCTGAAACGCCTGCTCAAGCATTTCGGGGTCACCCCCGAATTGCTTGTCGAACCGGCGCAGCCCACGCGTATCATGATGGTCGCCGGGCGGGATTCCTTCGTCTACTCTCATTCGCGCGGTATTTTCGAACCCTTCGCCGAACTCGGCGACGAAGTGCGGGCCGATGACGAAGCCGGACTGATCCATCCTGTCGAGTGGCCGTATCGGGAGCCTCAATTGGTCAGGTTTGCAAGCTCAGGTCTCGTGGCCTGTCGTCGCGCTCCTTCGCTTGCGGAGCCCGGTGATTGCCTTTTCAAACTTATGGTTCCGCTGGAACAGTTGTGAGGGCTGCGGAAAGTGCCGTTGGCACTAAGTGTCAGCACCAGAGACGATCGGACGCACCAGTACAAGCTGACGGCCGATCGGACCCTCCAGAGTCGTTCCGGTGCCGAAGAAGTTGCAACTGGCGTAAAGCTGCAACGCGGGCAGGTTCAGCTCGTTGACGGCCAGCATGAGCCGATCGGCCAAAGGACGATGGTCCCGGATCCAGTCAACCGTCGCCTCCATCGCCTGCCTCGCATAGCCCCTCCCCTGAAAGCTCACGCCAATGCGAAGATTGTGCAACGACACGGCCGAGGCGGGTGCCCAGGCAGGGGAAGCAGGTGGCTGCCGCAGAATGAAAAACCCCACGACAGCGCCGTCCGCAACAACTGCAATGGGAGTTTCTGCAGGTGAGCGCGCCGCCTGGAACTTGCCAAAGATCTCCCCTAGCTTGCCGCCCGCAAACCGCTCCTGCGCGGCGTCCAGCCGCAAATGCGCGACGGCGCCGAGATCGTCGGCCTGTAAGACTTTCAGTACCAGATTCATACCACCCCCAGTTCGACCGCCATGAGAACCAGTCAGCAAGGTTGGAACCTATTCTCGCGTGAATGGGGCGCCATCGGTGAATCTTGGTATTGACGAGCTTAAGCGTCGGGGATCGCGGCCAAGGTTCGTAACCTTAGCTAATGTCCGGTTCAGCCAGGGCATACCCCGCAGTTCTCACGGTGCGGATCATGTCATAGCCGATTGCGCGCTTCAGCGCCTTGCGTAGCCTGCCGATATGCACATCCACACTGCGTTCGTCGGCAATTGCCTTACGCGGCCAGGCCGCTACGATTAGATCTTCGCGCCCAAACACCTTTCCAGGCGACAGCATAAAATGCAGCAGCAGCTTGTATTCTATGGGAGGCAGTTTCACCTCCCTGCCTGCGGCGTAAACGCGATGTGTATCGAGGTTGAGCTCGACATCGCGATATGCCAGTAGACCTTTCGAGGAAGCTGGCTTTTTAGATTTTGCGGGTCGCTTGTTATGGAGTAGAGCGACAAGCTGCGCCGGTGGGAATGGCCGCTGAAATATCTCGTCGGCTCCTGCCTTTAGCAAGTCGATGTGCTGTGCCTGAGCGTCCGCCGCAAGCAGGCCTATGACTGAAATCTGCGAGGTTGGCGTGTCGTTCTTGAGGCCGCTGATCATCGGCGCTAACTCTGAATTAAGCTGGCAGTCGAGAACGATCGCCATAGGCCGCTTTGTCTCGGCAGTTGCATGGGTGTCGACGGGTTTGTGGATCAACTCGGTGTCAAAGCCCTCAGCCTGCAGGATGTGGCTGAAGAGCAGATAGAATTCCGTTTCCTGTGAAACGATCAGCACCATTGGCTTCATCTCGGACGGCCTCGAGTATGTCTCGCAATGGGCTCTGATAGACCGCAAGCTATCTTACTGGCAATCTCTCTGACGCCAGCACAAATTATCGCCCCAGCCCTTTATCCAAGGAACTGCGGCTGGTCGCCTGTGGCTTTAAATCCGTTCGGATGGCCTGCCGGACCACAGGCAACTGCCAGCAATTCCGTAATATTCTCGGGTGCATTCCAGCGCCTCAGGATCGATCCTGATCTGCAGCCCGACAATGACGGCCCCTCCATCTCGACCAGGTGCGCCCAGGCGACGCGGCTGCCAGCCTAGTGCAGACAGCCGGTCGAACCAGAAATCCTCACAAACCACGATCAGTGCCGTTTTTAGGCGGGTCAGGCAGAATTCCTGGATCGCACAAAGCATGATGCCCGCGGCGAGAGAGGATTTCTGGCCTCCCCTGAGGTCTGGAACCACGAAGAACCTCGTCCATTCAAGAATTTCGTGCCCCACGGGTACGCCATTGGCCGCCAGATGCGGAAACAGATTCTTGAACAGGTTGGACTTTTCAGTCGGTATCAGCCTGCTTCCGGCAACCACTCCCCTCCCCTGCTCTAAACCAAGCAGGTAAATGGCATCGTCGGTGTCGAAGGGGTCGACCTCGCGTCCGTCAGGCCTGGCAAGGTCCAGCCATTGGCGGTGCACGACATAGATGTCGTGACGAATCCGGAAATGCTGCTCCACCTCCCGAGTGTAAGCGTTGCGATTGAAACGGTCTATGACATGGACGGCGAATGGCAGATGCGGCATTGGGGCACGTTCCAAGGCGGATTACAGCTCGATTTCGCCTCGTCGCAGCGCTTCTGCGACGGTGTGAACCACATTCGTGGTGTCGAGCTTGCATCGGGAGTTACGGTAATGGGTATTTACCGTGCTTTCGGAAATCGAAAGGATGTTGGAGATTTCCCAGGCTGTCTTACCCAGGGAAGCCCATCTGAGGACTTCTCTCTCGCGCGGTGACAGCGGAGCAAATCGCGGACTGGTGCGGGCAATCAATCGCCTGGCCGCGGAATGGGCATGCCTTGCCAGAGCATGTGCCGTGCAGCGGGCTATTGGGGAAAGTCCGATCTCCTCGCCAGCCATGGTGACCACTGCCGGGTTTCCGGTCCCCAACCCGATCGGAACGCACAGCCCCTGCCGCAACCCAAAATCGCCGGCTTCTTCCATTACCCGCCGCGAGGCCTTGCAGAGATGGCGTTTTGCAACCTCCTCCCAAAGGAAGGGCACTTCCGTGGACCGGCTTATGAGAGCGCAAGGGTCATTTCGATAGTGCCCGGCATTCACATAGCGCTCATACCATTGTCGGGGCCACTCGTTGATCAGGATGTGTTGTTGCCACCGCTCATGTTCAGGCCTGGGCAGGTTTGTGATCAGGCACGCGCTGTAACCGAACCGCGTTAGCCCCTGTCTAAGGCGCTTGACGATTTCATTGACCGACCCAGCCTCGCTCATTCGCGCCGTTGTCTCGAATATTTGTAGAAGCTCTCTCTGCATCTGTAACCGTGTTTGGAGTAGGTGAGACAGAGATGTATGGAGAGCGCCCTTTTTCAAGTTGGGCCTTATTCATTTATTACTATAGTATGTATATGTATATGTAGAAAATATGCTGTTCTCGAATCCATGAAGTTAAGGTCGGTTTTTGCACGAAACCTTAGGATGAGGCGTTCAGCTTCGGGTCTGACGCAAGGGCAATTGGCGGATCTATGCGGCCTCGATCGCAATTATATCAGCAAGCTCGAGCGTGAGGGCAATTCCCCGACTGTGGATACGCTCGAAGTCATTGCGCTAGCATTGCAGGTCGAAGTGGAAGTGTTGATCAGGCGCGCCGGATGAACTGCCGGCTGCAAATGCCGTATTCAAACGCCTTCGGCGCGCCGGCCATTTGGGGTGCGGATTAGCTGGTCGACAGATGTGCCGAGCGAATCTGCAAGTTTAACCAGGGACAGTATCGTGATGTTGCGCCTGCCTGCCTCGAGGCTGCTGATATAACCTCGCGTGAAGCCCGAACGGAACGATAGCTCCTCTTGCGAGAGACCCAATTCTCGCCTGATCCGCTGTACGTTGAGCCCGATTGCTACACGTATATCCATGCGGCCTTGTCGACCGCATGTTCATTATAGTGCGACCCACTATAGTGAACATTCCGATTGACTTGGCGGTTGATTGGTATCAAAAGCAAGTGTCATTTATCGAAACACCACTCTAATTATAGGAACAACAATGAGTGGCTCTCTCTCCCTCGAACGGGGCCTTGCTGTCCTCCGGCTCCTCAAGGAGAACGGAGCCCAGGGAGTGCGCGAGATGTCCAGACGCCTCGACCTGAGCCCGGCTGCAGTACAGCGCCTCCTTAACACCCTCTCCGAACACGACTATGCCGAGCAGGACACCGAAAGAAGGTACCGGTTGGGTGCGGCCGTGCTCGGCTTGGCATATGGAGCGCAAGATCAGAACCGGCTGATCAGGTCCAGTCAGATTGAGCTTGAGAACCTTGCCCGGGCACATGGGTTCAATTGTTTTGCCGGTGTCCGGCGCGGAGCTGCCGCCATTTTGCTGCTGTGCGTCCAAGGCACTGGCCCAATCGTCATCCGAGCCAATCCCGGCGACCCGTGCCTTCTGCATACGACGGCTATCGGCAAGGCACTGCTTGTCGGAATGAGCATTGCAGAGATGCGAGAGCTGATTGGCGAAGGACCCTACGAGCAGCGAACGCCCCGGTCGATCACCGGATTGGAGAAGCTTGCGTCCCAGATCAGACTGGCGCAATCGGTAGGTTACACCACATCCCTCAATGAGAGCATCATGGGGGTCCTGTCGTATGGCTCGCCCATCTTGGATGACAGCGGCCAACCTGTTGCGGCCATTTCCGTCGCCATGCCACGCGACGCCATTTCGAGGGCAAGGTTTTCCGAAATTGGTGACCTCGTCAAAGATGCTGCAGATCGCATCGCGGCCAAGCTCGGCCACACCTTGGCTCGATAAATTCTCAGACGCCAGATGTTCTTACTAAGTCCCGTTCTTGGGGGGAGCGTGATGGATTCGGACTACTCGTATCAGTGCCTGCGTTGCTCGAGCAGGTTTCCGCATTCGTTGGTCATCGACTCGCGAGGTTGTCCGCGATGCCATCACGAAGCTCCTTCAAACCTTCAGGTAGTGGTTCCGCAATCTGGTGCATTGGACCGTGGTTACGCACCTGCCAGCTCTCTTTGGCGATTTCAAAGACGCCTCCCCTGTTCGTATGATCAGGCGGTGTCTCTTGGAGAGGGACTGACACCCCTGCTCTCGGCAGAAAAACTCGGCCTGACGGTCGACATACCGCGCCTTTGGTTGAAGGATGAGGGGCGCAACCCGACATGGTCGCACAAGGATCGTTTTTCGACGCTAGCGGTATCGATGGCGCGCTTGCGCGGCTCGAAAATCGTCGCCACGGCCTCGTCGGGAAACGCCGGCGCTTCGTTGGCAGCCTACGCGGCACGAGCCGGGCTTAAATGCGTGGTGGCGACTTTTGCAGGTGCAGCCACACCCATGGTGCAACAGATTGCAAAATACGGGGCGCAAATTGTCCCCTTCTCTTCCAAACCTGACCGCTGGCGGTTCTTACAGGAGGGGATTGCGCGACATAATTGGTGGGCATGTTCGCCATTTCTGGCGCCGGTGGTTGGTAGTCATCCGGTAGGTATCGAGGGATACAAGACACTCGCTTATGAAATAGTCGAGCAGTCCAATGGCGAGGTCCCTGATTGGTGTGCACTGCCGGTCTGTTACGGTGACGCCTTGTCAGGGCTCTGGCTTGGCTTCAAGGAGCTCCAGCGGGAGGGAGTAACAGATCGGCTTCCCCGGCTCATTGCTGCAGAAGTCCACGGCTCGCTCGCGCATGCGCTTTCGCATGGCGGCGACAGAATTCACGCACTGAGTCCTGGCTTTCAAACATTGGCAGTCTCGGTCGGCGCTGCTCAAAGCACATATCAGGCGCTTTGCGCACTTCGTGAATCCAAAGGGCTGGCAGTTCCCATCGGCAACGACGGAATGATAGAGCTTCAGGAAAGCATCGCCGAGAAAGAGGGGGTCTTTGCGGAGCTTGCCTCTGTGTTGCCTGTGGCTGCCATAGCCTGGGCTCGAAGGCGGGAGATCATCAAGCGTTCTGATCGGGTCGTAGCCGTCTTGACCGCAAGTGGTCTCAAAGATCTGGATCGAAGTTCAAACGTCAGTCTCCCCTCCCCGTTTGGGTCGACCGAGGAGGCTTGGCGATATTTCGGGACAGGTCGTCTTTCGTAGCTTCTGCCATTTTGTTCACTAGCATTCGCCGTTGCCAATCCAGCATCGTCCAACTGCCCTCGCCGTGTTCCTGCGGCCGGTCCAGCCTCTGGGGGCTGCGCAGTTCGCAAACCGGCCAGCCGGCGAGACTGCTCAGCCATTCGTCATTGTAGACGGTCTGCTGATATCGACCTCCCTCATCGGGTAATATGACTGCGGTTGATGCCGTGGGATTTCGGCTCGCATACCATTGAGCTACCAGCGCGGCGGCACCGCTTGTCGGACCTAGATAAGCTCCGAACATGGTGTTGAGGTGTCGGGTAGCCATGAAGGCCTGAAACGCACCGATCCAGTGGACTTCATCGATCTCGTTATGACGAAGGTTTGCTGGTACCAGGCTGTTGCCGAGACCGCGAAGAAGACGAGCGCCAGGGCGATGCCCGAAAAGTGCGCTGCGATTGGTGTCAACTGCGATGACATGGAGATCGGGGAAAACCGATCTTAGAAAGCCAGCGGTGCCGCACAACGAGCCTCCCGAACCTACAGTGCCGACGAGGCAATCGATCTGTCCGTTTGCGCGGACCAGCAATTCTGCTAACCGCGCATAGGAAGCTGGATTGTCGGGATTGTCGTATTGTCTTGGCCAATACGTGCCTGGCCTTTGGGCGATGAGCTTTTCGATGATTGAAAGGCGACCCCACTGGTCACCCGACGCCGACGGATCTTCATTCACAATCAACTTGGCGCCGAGTTGGCGGATTCGCGCAGCGAAGGGCAGATCGATCAGGCTCGACGCGGTGACCAAGGTCAATGGATAGTTCCGCTCCGCGGCCAACATGGCCAGCGCTAGACCTAATGATCCAGATGACGACTCTATGATGCGCGCGCCCTTGTCGAGTGCTCCTTCTTGCTCTGCACGATCTAGCATCAGACGTGCCGGCATCAGCTTCATCAGCGCAAAGCTGGCGGCGATCAGATTGGGTGCTAGATGGAAGAGTCTCGGCGTCTCATAGGCCTCGAGGAAGGAATTCATGGCTGCACCCCGTCGCTGAAAACGGAATAAGCTGACACGGCACCGAACCCTTCGGCTTGAGCGGCGCGGGCCGCACTCGTCAAATGACGACGCGCCTCTGGTTTGGAAGCGTCAAACAGAATCCCTATAAGCGAACCGCTATGCGATACCTGCACTCCACAGGCTTCGTGCAGCCTGCTCAATTGCAGCGCGGTTTCAAAGCCGGCTTGGGGTAGATATTGTTGGCTGATTGTGGCGCTGGCGGTGGCGACACGGCCGAGCAAGGCGGCGTCCTGATGTTCGATGGCGTGGCGTGCCAGTCCACGGATAACGCTGAACTGCAAGATCTGCGCGCTGGTGTATCGGGCCCTCGGGAGCTTGAGTGTGTCGACGACTGATGCCGACCTGTGTCCCAGGCTGAGTAGGTAGAGTGGCGGGAAGGATCCGCCCAACGGTTCAATTACGGTCCCCTCTCTCTGCGCAAACAAGACGGCCTCGTCGCCGAACACCGTGGAGTCGCTAGCGAGTTCAGCTGCTACAGCCAGCCTGCCGATGGTTGCCGGACGCAAGAAGGCCGAGCACGCGGATACGACTGCGCGTATGGAGGCAACAACATCGGCGGTGGACGAACCATATCCAAAGCCAACGGGGATGGAGCTTTCGATGAGCAGGTCTCCGCCGAGTTGACTGTGGCCGAGCCGTTGCAAGGCAAGTTTTGCAGCTCTGCGCGCTTTCGTCTTCCCCGACGGCTGGACGCGTACCGTTCCACCGCTCGATGGAACAAATCGGGCATTGGTGCTGAGAGCGGGAAGGGGCAAGGTAATCAGTCCGCGAATAAGTCGCTTGCCATGTCCTTGGAATACGCCCTGCAGCAATTCTCCGTGATGGCCGATCGCGTGGCCTGTTCCGGTTCTTGGCACCTTATCGTCAACAGTTGCGAAGGTGGGGTCGGACATTGTCGCCAGCCAGGTTGAAAACTTGCGCAACATAGGTGCTTCAGTGCGGAAGTCGCCTCGTCAAATTTGAGGATGGTGTTTGTAGGACGTGACCGCGATGTTCATCGGGACGTCGAGTTGCCCGCGGGCAACTTCTCTGACGGTTTAAGTGCATATCCGATCGCGAATGGTTGACGACTAGGCAGGCCGGGTCTGTCGACCAAAGACAGCTTAGTGTTTTGTCTTGGATGCGAGTTGCCCGCGGGCAACTTTTGGCAATTCGAGTTGCCCGCGGGCAACTTTTGGCGATGCGAGTTGCCCGCGGGCAACTTTTGGCGACTAAGCGATGAGCGAAGGCCTATGAGTGCCTTGCCCGTCAGCAAGAAGGAAGTGGAATGCCGCTACAGGAGATGGAAAAGCCTTTGCGGTGAAGGCGTCGGGTAATCGAGTGTTCTGGAGGGCAGGCGTCCGAAGGCAACTGTAAGGCCTGGCCTGGATTGATCGTGAAGGGGGCAGGTCGAAGCGGCATGACGCCTCGGGGGGCGTTATGGTTAAGCGTTTGTCAAATCTTCACGAATCGGGCCATATTGTAACTGCGCAGTTTGGCTTTTTCTTTCGCGAAATGCGTAGTTCAAGGTTCAGGGATGTTGCAGAGCAGGATACACCAAGAGCAGGAGCACCTTCCGTCGATGTTGTCCGCGGATTCGCGGGAACTGTCACGGCAGTTGCAGCTCCATCAGCAGAAGATATTTCCTCCTACGTCCCAGAAGACGATCAGGCAGTTTACGCCTGCCGAGGCAGCCTACTATATCGGGATAGGCGAGGGGTATCTTCGACAGGTCGCATCCGAAGGCCATGGGCCTGAGCCCTTGGCCAATGGCCGGCGCGTCTATTCCCCTGAGGACATGGACCGAATCCGGGCCAGCCTTGACGAAAAGAACAGCACTCAGAAATACGTGCCCATACGCCGGGCTGGCGAGAAGCTCCAGGTCGTCGCCGTGATGAACTTCAAGGGCGGATCAGCCAAGACCACAACCTCCGCTCATCTTGCCCAGTATCTGGCCATACGCGGATATCGGGTGCTCGCGATCGACCTCGATCCGCAGGCATCGCTTTCCGCACTGTTTGGGCATCAACCCGAATTGGATGTTGGCGAAGGAGAGACCCTCTACGGCGCCATCCGATATGACGAGCCACGTTCGATCGCCGATATCGTCCGGGCTACCTACACACCCAATCTCCATATTGTTCCTGGTAATCTTGAACTGATGGAGTTCGAACACGAAACCCCGACGGCCATTGCTTCCGGCACAGCAGAGTCGATGTTTTTTGCCCGTATCGGTGAGGCTCTTGCACCTATTGAGAGCCTTTACGATATCGTTGTCATTGATTGCCCGCCGCAATTGGGTTTTCTGACAATGTCGGCGCTGTGCGCGGCAACTTCGGTGCTGATCACAGTACACCCGCAAATGCTTGACGTCATGTCGATGAGCCAGTTCCTGGCTATGACCAGTGAACTAATGGCCGTGGTCGAGAACGCAGGCGGCCGCACGAGTTACGACTGGATGCGCTACCTCGTTACCCGCTTTGAACCCAATGATGGGCCACAAAGTCAGATGACAGGTTTCATGCGAGCGATCTTCGGCAACCGTATGCTTCAGTATCCCATGCTCAAGTCGACGGCGATCTCCGATGCAGGCGTGACCAAGCAGACCCTTTACGAAGTTGACAGAGCTCAGTTCACCCGAGGCACGTATGACCGGGCGATGGAGTCGCTCAACCAGGTCAACTCGGAAATTGAGACCCTCCTCAAGAGCACTTGGAGCCGGAAATAATGGCTCGGAAGAACCTCATCGAAGTATCCGAAAGCACGGCTCTCTTGCGGCCTGCTGAACCGCTGGCGGCATCACGGCCGATCGCAGGCCTGGCTGCTTCTGCCCCGCGAGCCAACGCTCCGATTGGTGGCATTGCGAAGACGCTTGGCAATATCACACAGAAGGTGGAGCGCGTCCAAGATCTCGAGCGTCAAATGGCTGAAGGCCAAACGGTCGTCGAACTCGATGCTGCCCTTGTCGACGCATCGATTGTTCGCGACCGCTTGACCATGGATCCTGTTGAACTCGCTCAACTTGTCGAACAGATCAGGGACCATGGCCAGCAGGTGCCGATCCTTGTCCGTCCGCATCCCGATGCCAAGGGACGCTTCCAGGTGGCTTACGGACATCGCCGGTTGGCCGCGGTCTCGCAGCTTGGCCTCAAGGTTCGGGCTGTCGTGCGGAACCTGTCGGACGACGAATTGATCGTAAGCCAAGGTCAGGAAAACAATGCGCGGGCAAATTTGTCCTTCATCGAACGCGCGCTCTTTGCGGCCCGCCTTGAGGACCGTTCTTTTTCGCGCGATGTCATCATGTCTGCGCTCGGCATCGAGAAAACAGCGGTATCCAAGCTGATCAGTGTCGTGCGCGAGATCCCGCTTGAATTGATCGAGGCAATAGGCCCTGCTCCCGAAGTGGGCCGCCGCCGCTGGACGGAACTGGCGGAGATCATGAAGCCGTCGGCACTGCCCGCGCTTCTCACCTATCTCTCTCAAGCTCAAGTCAGGGAAGCGCCGAGCGATTCCAGGTTCCAGGCAGTGTTCGGAGAACTCACGAAAAAACCATCCAAGCCACCCGCTCAAGCTGAGCGTTGGGTAGCCACGGACAAAATGGTGAGCGTGACCGCAAAGGCGGCCGGCAAGACCTATACCCTTGCTCTTAAAGACAAGGACGCCGCCGGATTTGGCGGCTGGATTTCAGAGAACCTCGAGCGCCTTTACGAGGCGTACAGGGAGTCTGGGAAAGTGAAAACAGGAGACTGATCGCAAAAGAAAAAGGCCCCCAAACGTTGCCGTCGTGGAAGCCCTTCTCATTGGTTTAGCAACTAGAGAATCGCATTTCCCCGAATCACTGTCAAGAGTCATGGCACCGAAACGGTGAGCAGATTTCTTTTGCCTGATTGAAAGGCGAAGGAACTATGATCGAGCATATCTCGACGACGCCCTTTGGGCGGCGGTCGCTGTCGCTTGCCATGGTGGCAGGGCAATTGGCGGCCGACAGCTGTGCGCCGGGCGCCAGCGCCAACAAGTGGCAGGTGTTTCGTGCCGTGTGCGAGGCCAAGGGTTTGCTGGGCGCCAGCGATCGCGCCCTGGCCGTGCTCAATGCGCTGCTGACCTTCCATCCCGACACGGATCTCGTCGAAGGGGAGGGGCTCGTGGTGTTTCCCTCCAACGCGCAACTGGCGCTTCGTGCGCACGGCATGGCGCCGGCGACGCTGAGGCGACATCTGTCCGTGCTCGTGGACTGCGGCCTGGTTGTCCGCCGCGACAGCCCCAACGGCAAACGCTACGCCCGCAAGGGGGCAGGTGGCGAGATCGAACAGGCCTTCGGCTTCGACGTGACGCCGCTTCTCGCACGCGCCGAAGAGTTCGAACGCATGGCCGAAGCCGTCAGAGCCGAGAGGCGCGCCCTCCAGCTTTTGCGCGAGCGCATCACCATCCTGCGCCGGGACATTGCCAAGATGATCTCGTTCGGCCTGGAAGAGGGCATTGCGGCCGACTGGCAGCGCCTGCACCTCGAATATCGTGGGATTGTCGCGCAGATTCCGCGCACCGCGAGCCGGCTTGAGCTGGAACCGGTAGCCACAGAACTGGCTGCGCTCGCCCAGGAGGTGCGTAACGCGTTGGAAAGCCACGTTAAATCACAGAAAACAAGCGCCAATGAGTCTCATTTCGAGCGCCACATACAGAATTCAAATACACAACCCCATGAACTTGAACCCGGCCTCGAAGAAGACCAGGGGGCAAGCGTGGCGCAAATGCCGGAAACCAGGAGCCAGCCGCCGACGGGATATCCGCTTGGCATGGTGTTGCGCGCCTGCCCTGACATTGCCGATTACGCACGAAACGGCATTTCGGGCTGGGCGGATCTGGTGGAGACGGCAAATCTGGTGCGCGGCGCACTCGGCGTGAGCCCGGATGCGTGGAACCAGGCTTGCGAGGCAATGGGGGCGGTGGATGCCGCGATCATGGTGGCGGCGATGCTGCAGAAGGGTGAGGCGATTGCCAGCCCCGGCGGCTACCTGCGCAGCCTGACCGCAAAGGCACGGGCTGGCGAGTTTTCCATCGGGCCGGTGCTGATGGCTTTGCTGCGCGGCAGGGGAGGGGGCCAGGCACGAACCGGGTGATGAGGGAGGTGTCTTGCCATCTTCTGCCATCTTGCTAATAGCGCACGCGCTATATGCCGTGAAAGGAGGCCGGCCATGGCTGAACCACAACTTTTGATAAGGAGCGCTCGGGCTCGCGACTTGGCGCATAGGCTTGCCCGACGTGAAAACCGTACGATCGCCGAAGTCGTGGAACGTGCCCTCGAATCCTACGAAGTGCGCGAAGCAGGGCGTGAACCAGCGTTGGCCTTCTACACCCGACTGAGTGCGCAATCTGGCACCGACATTGACCTTGAGGCCACAATTCGTGCACATCGGCATCCGCATCAGGGCGTCGATCTGTAATTTTTGTCGATACGTACGTCGTCTCAGAGACTCTGAAGAAGTCGCCGAATGAGCCGTGATCGCATGGTTGATCCGGCACGATGCCGAACTGGCGCTACCAACCGTGACGATAGCCGAAATTGCCTTTGGCATTCAGAAGATCAGGCCAGACCAGCGCGCCGATCGTCTGGACTGTCAGATTGGCGACGACGCTTTGCCGACCGAATCTTCGGGCTAACAGAGGAGGCGGCGCTGGCCTATGGGGAAATCATGGGTGCTGCGTCACGCCAAGGCCGCCCCATGTCAGGGCCTGATGGAATGATCGCGGCGATCGCGCAGGTTAACGGTGGCCAACTGGCCACGCGAAATCAGAGCGATTTTGGCGCAACGGGCCTCGTCTTGATCTCCCCTTGGGAATTCTGACCTGCGTTGAACGAAGCAGGATAAACTGTTTTAGAGCCCGCTTGCCTTGGTCAGGTTGACGCGGAACCGGTCGCGGCGACGCTGATATTTGCGGGTCATTTCGGCGCTGGCATGGCCGAGCTGCTTCTGGATATAGCGTTCCTCGACCTCTGCCGACGAGGCCAGCCCGGCCCGCAGCGAATGGCCGGCGAAAAGCGTGGCACGCTCACCTTCGGCCAGATCGCCGCGCACGCCGGCGGCGAGCGCCGTACGCCTGACGAGACGGGCAACTTCCTGATCGTTGAGCCGTTCGGCGCCGACGTGCTTGCCCTGTCCGGTAACGCGGCGGAACAGCGGGCCATGGGCGATGCGGGCAAGATTCAGCCAGGTTTGCAGCGCGACCAAGGGGCAGGTGATGTCGGACGAGCCACGGCCGATCTCGACCTCGCGCCAACCGGTTTTTCCCCTCAGGGTCACCAACAGGCCCTTTTCGGGGAAGATCTCGATCCAGCCTCGGCCATCCGATGTCTGGTCACGACCGCAATCGAGACCGACGATCTCGGAGCGGCGCAGGGCGCCGGTGAAACCGATGAGCAGCATGGCGCGGTCGCGCAGGCCCCGCAACGTGCCACGATCCAGCGTTTCGAGCATGGCCATCAGATCCTCCGGCAGGATCGCCTCCTTCTGCCGGGGCGGGCGGGCATGGCTGTTTCTGATACCGGCCATGACGGTGGCGACGGCGCGATGCTTTCTCTCGAGAGAAAGGCCGCGTTGGGCATAGTTCCAGCCCAGCGACGACAGCCGCCGTTCGATCGTCGACACGGACTTCTTGTCGCCGCCTGAAGCGGAGCCGGAGGCCAGGGCGGTGATGTAGAGACCGACGACCTGTGGGTCGGGCGGCATGAGCGAAAAACCCTGGCGCCGGGCCCAGTCGGAAAAATGCTTCCAGTCAGCGGCATAGGCCCTACGGGTGTTGGCGGAACTCGCCGCCTCGACATAACCGCGCGCTCGCTCGGTGAGATCGCCGAGATGTGCAGGCATCTGGCCGGCGAACTTAGTTTCGGCGGGCTGCAGGGCAGGGGATGGTCCGTCGGACAGGGGCACGCGGACATCATCAATCTGCCGCCCCATCGCCATCACGACATCGACGATGTCGGGCAGATCTTCTGCCGGCGAGCCGCTGTCAGGGCGATCGTGGTCTAAATCGCCGTTCTCGGTCGTGCGCTCTCGTCGAGCGGAGTGGTGTCCAGTACGGTTTTTGCGGTTCTGCTCGACGTGAGAGGCCATTTCGGCAGTGGAACACAATATGATCGATAATTCAACATTATCGTTCTTTATTCCGAGATGACAGGCTGTGCGTTTGTATCGCAAATAGGTGGTAAAAACCGCACGGTCGGTTTAGGCTCTTCGCCATGACTCGCCCCATGCCGTCCGTCGAATTTGCTCCTTCGTTGCCGACCGTGCCCGGCTGGGCGCGTGCGTCGCAATCAGTGGCCGATCCCGCCGAGGCAGCATTCTGTGCCGGCGCGGCACTCCAAGCGCTCGACCAGTTGGTGCGAAGCGAACCGGTCTGGGCTGGTGCCTGGCGCCAGCGGCTCGCCCTGAAATGTGCTGCCAATGCCTGCCGGCAAGCCGGACGCAGCGAGGACGAGGCGGCGCTGCGCGACGCCTGGTTGCTGCGCAAGGGTAACGACGATCCCGGTCCGGCCGGCAATCTTTTTGCAGCCTGGCGCCTACTGGCGGTGCACGCCCCGGTGATCGATGGGCCACGCCTTTCAGCGGTGGTCGAAAAACTGGGCCTGCGCTGGGACGACGGCCTTGCCGGATTGCCCGAAGCGGTTGACGAATTGGTTCGAAACGGACCGGCGGCACCCTTTGCCGTGGCGGCGGTGATGGGACGCGTAACGCAGGCAGCGCCATCGGCAGAACGGCTCGCCTGGTGGTTGGGCGACTTGACGCTTGCCGCCAAGCTGCGATGGCCCCGGCCGGTGCCGCTTTTGATGTCCCAGTTCTTTTCTCCCGCACTTCGTTCGGCCGAAGGCCGTGGCCAGAGGATAGGGCCTCTTGACGATGGATTTGGCCGCGCCCTTTGCCTGGCACTCGGGCAGGCGGTAGTGGAGGCCTGCCGGCAGGCGGCTGACATGTCCCGCCGCGCCGACCGGCTGCAGTCGGTCGTGCCGAAGTTGCGCGCCAAGGGAGCGGGTGAGGTGGTCCGCAAGCTGTTCGATGACGACGCCGTGCCGGGTACGCTGGTGACCGCCAACCTGTCGCGCTTTGCCGCACGGCGGCTGTTCGAGCGGCTCGAGACGTTCGAAGCGGTACGGGAGCTCTCCGGCCGCTCGAGCTTTCGGCTCTACGGGCTGTGACGATGACCGATGCCGGCAGACCAAAACGGAACAGCGGACAGCAGACGCGGCCGGGCGGCTGTTTGGTCGACATCGAGTTGGATCACCTGCCGCCCGAACTGCGCTGGCGCGAGTGGATGGGGCGGGTCGAGGCGGTGATCTTTGCGGCAAGCGCGCCTGTGCCACGAGCCATCCTGGCGCGGGTTGTCGGCAAGGGCTGCAACCTGGATCTCATCATCGACGACATTCGGGCCGAACTCGCGGGGCGCCCCTACGAACTGGTGGCGGTCGCCGGCGGCTGGCAGCATCGGACGAAAAGGGCCTTTGCCGATGCCATTCGCGCGGCATCCGTCGTGGACGGCGATGTCCGCCCGCTGTCGCAATCGGAGGCGCTGACGCTGATGTGTCGACTTTTTTCGGCAAGGAGGTGAGCCGCGACCTGATTGCCACCTTGCGTGCCCAGGACTTCATCGCATCGGGTCCGCGCGCGCCGCAGCCCGGAGCGCCCTACACCTATGTGACGACCAAAGCCTTCCTGTCGGAGTTCGGCTTCGAGACGCTGCAGGACCTGCCCGACTTCGCGGCGCTGGAAGACGCCGGGCTGCTCAGCAAGGAAAAACTGCTGGTGGGGGATTTGCCGGTTGGCTTGGTGAGCAGAGAAGATGACGACGAAGATGACGCTTCAGGCGCCACGGTTGTTCAGGTCAGATAGGCGAGCTGGTGCGGCGATGCATTTGGCAGCCTTGTGGCAGATTAGAGTTTCATCGGGCACGCCTTCGCGACCGCCGAGCAGTATCAAGATTGGTCTGTGCCGCCGCCCAGTCGAGCGGCATGCGTTCGCAACTTCAACCACCGCTTGACCTGACATCAGCACGGCGCGGTGCTGTGAGAGCCGGCTGTTCCCGCTCTGGCGCCGTGATCAGGCCGTCGCCTGGTTCGCGGCGGCGAGTGTTTCCTGGCGCAGGCGGTGGACTTCGGCCGCCGCTGCCTCAGCCTGGCCGTCGCCGGCGTGGCCGCCGACCTGGACTGTGGGTGTGGCGAATTGGATGCCGTTCGCTTTGAAGTCGAGCTTGATACGGTTCATGATCTCGCGGCGGATCATGAACTGCTCGCCCGGCTTGGTGGTAAAGCCGACGCGCACGACGATGGCGTATTCGCCGAAATCCGAGACGCCCTTCATCTTGAGAGGTTCGAGCAGGATGTCCTTGTATTCCGGCTTTTCGGCAACTTCAGCGCCGATGCGCTTGATGACCTTGCGCAGTTTTTCGAGGTCGGTGTCATAGGTAACCGACAGGTTGAACTTGATGACCGACCAGTCGCGGCTCATGTTCTGCACGGCGCCGAGTTCGCCGAAGGGAACGGTGGTGAGCGGGCCGCGATGGTGGCGCAACTTGACCGAGCGCAGCGAAAAACTCTCGACCACACCCTTGTACTTGCCGGTTTCGATATATTCTCCGATGCGGAAGGCGTCGTCCCAGAGATAGAAAATCCCCGAGATCAGGTCCTTGACGATGGTCTGGGCGCCGAAGCCGATGGCGACACCCGCGACGCCGGCGCCGGCGATCAGCGGACCGATATCGACGCCGAGGCTGGTCAGCACCATCATGACGGCGACGGCTGCAAGGGTGATGGCAAGGATATTGCGCAGGATCGGCAGCAGCGTGCGGATGCGGGCATTGCGGCCGCGCTCCTCGTCGGTGAGGCGGCGGTCGAGCGGACCGTCGGCCATCCGTACGGAAATCTCGGCCTTCAGGAACTGCCAGGCGATATCGGCGACCAGCAGAACGGCGATGGCCTGGGTGATGGCGTGGGCGACGCGGCTAACCAGCGTTTCGCCGGCACCCATCATTCCGGCGGCATCCACGCCCGCGGCGGCTGCGACCAGCCACGCGCACAGGATGATGACAGCGCCCCGCGCGCCGCGTTCGCCGATGACAAAATGCATACTGGTGGGGCGCTGCGTCTCGCTGCCACCGTGCAGGCGGGCGACGACCGCCGTTGTCAGCCGCAGGAGCGAAGGCAACACGAGCGCAACCAGGCCTGCCCAGAACAAGAGGTGGAGCCCCGCCATCCAGACGACCATCAGCAGGATCATCGTGGCCGTCGCCAGCCAGGACCAGATCTTGCGGGTCGTCTCGCCGTGGCCGGACCGATGGGGGCGCGACCAGACCGCCTCGACGGCAATGGCAAAGAGGCCGAAATCGAAGGCGAACATGACGAGCAGCGTCGAGCCCTGCGAAAAGCCGAACACCCGCATCAGTTCCAGCACGACCCAGCCGACGACGAAGAAGCGAAGGGCACGCTGGAGCCGCGAGAACCAGTAGCGGGCCCGCTCCGGAGTGATGCGCGGCGCGGGCGCAAGGTCACCGGCAAGCACCGCATCGGCGGCTGGTTCGGGCGGTGATCCGGTGGCCACCGCCGGCACGGCCTCCATCGAGACGGCTTGTACCGGAGAGGCTGCCGCATCCAAGCCTTGCGGCAGGGCGACCGTTTCGGCGGGGCCGGTCTGTTCCGGTACGGGCAGCGCCTCCGCGGCGGGTGGCGGGCGGTCGACCGGCTGTTCGAGCAACCAGACGATGTAGGTGCCGACGAGGCCGCCGAAGCGGGTGACGAGGGCGGCGATCGCCAGGATCAGCGCCGTCCGCTGCAGCAGCGGCGGCCAGGCGACGATGGCGAGCGGCAGCAGGGCGCCGAGGGCAAAGCTGATCGCCTGGCCTGCGGCATGGAGGCCCGTCGGCACCAAGCCCACTGGATCGGCATGCTGCCCCGCTCCCGTGCGGCGCCAATGCCGGCCGGAAAGGTGGTTGAACAACCGTTCGAAGCCGATGGCGAGCACGGGCACGAGGAGCAGGAGGGCAAAGAGGCGCAGTAGCCCACGCTCGGTGACTTCGGCCCGAAGCCGCATCAGGGCGGTACGGGCGCCGCTGCCAAGCTCCATGCTGCCCTGCATCGCGGTCTCGATCCGGCGCTGGACGACATCGAGCCTTTCGGCGACGTAACCCGTCTGCATCATCGGTCCGACGCCGGCGGCCGGCGTCTCCGCAACCTTGGCCTCGCCTTTTCCGGCAGTGTCCAGCCAAGCGGCGACGCCGGGGTCGGCGAGCAGGCGAGAGATCTCGCGCAGCTTGTCCTGCGGCGACGTCCCGGCATCCTGGGCCAATGCCGAATGGGCAAAACCGGAAAGCAGGAGGACGATCGCCAGGAGGCGTGCCTTGCCTCGCAAGAGGTCGCGGATTGCGATAGCCATGTGCTTTCGGATCCCGATCGCGTTTCGCCTTCGTCGCCCTGCGGGTGGCGCCTTCGGAACTGGCTAGCCAACCCATCGGGTGACCTGCGAATATTAGTGCATGCCGAGCCTGTCGGCCATCGCCCGATTTGCACTCGGTTTGTTGCGACCAGTGCGAATTTTTATCTGGCGCAGGACGAACTGGATCACCCCTGCCGCCTGACCTCCGCGGGAAAGGAGGGTAAGCTGCGACTTGATCCCAACGAGGTCAGCGAATAGGGCGGTTGCCGCGACCGTCTTGAGTATTTCGTCGCGGTTAGTTCCAAAGGCGGCGGATGCCAGCCTGCACACAGTTGGAAAACCATCTTTCCGGGCCACACGCCGGCGCCTAAAACTGTGCCGTCAGTCGCGGCCAGACAGTCTCTGGCAGTAGCCGCAGTCCAGCCAAGCGCGCTGCGGGCAAAAGCGCACCTGCCCCATTCCGTTGCGTCATAAAACGTGTCACAGGAATCATGGTACTTCAAGCTTAAAATATCATGGGCCGGCAGGCTTTTTCGATCGGAGAGTGGCGCACGACAATTTCAAGCATAAGGAAATGGTGAATATCCACCGAGGGCGTGCAATCGAATGTCGCCAATGACAGGAATCCGCCCGCAACCGACGGCATAGTCTATCTGTCGGAAGCTCCACGGAGCCAGCCCATTGCGTCGTCGAACGACGACTCCGGGGTCGCCCTATCGAGCTTTAAATCCTTCTCGACATGGGTCAGATGCCTCAGCATTTCTTGCGCGGCGGCGGCTCCGTCACCTGCCGCAATGGCATCAACGATGCGCAAGTGTTCGTCGCGGGGACAGGCGTCGTCGTGCTCGGCATATAACAAGACTGCGAGGCAGGTCAGCGTCTGCAACTGGGTCATTAGTCTGCGCAGAACCTGATTTCCTGAGAGTTCAGCAAGTAAAAGATGAAATTCCCCCGTCAAGCGGACAAGAGTGCCGCGCTGACCCGCGAGCCGAGCTTCATTCTCCTCCGCGATGTGCTTCCTCAATTCGACTAACCCGAACTTGTGTGGTGCCGAGGCCAAAACCCGCACGATCTCCGGTTCGACTAACCGTCGCACGAAAAGGATATCGCGCGCCTCCTTCCGGCTAGGTGAGGCGACGGTAGTACCCTTGTTTGGGGACTTCACCAAAATCCCGTCCTGCGCCAGCCTCGCAACGGCTTGGCGTACAACAGTCCTGCTGACATCGAATGTAGCGGCAAGTTGCTCTTCCGTAATAGATTCGCCTGCTGGGAGTCGCTGTTCAAAGATCGCCTGCAGTATCCGCCGCCGGATTTCTGCTTCCGTCCTACCGCGCGACTTTTCAAGCAGAGGGAGCTTGCCATCTCCTACGCTGCCTGTGTCCGCCGGCTCAAAATCTGCGCCTATGGGCTTCGCTTCATTCATCGTCATTCTCTAAAGGCGGGTTTTCGGCTCCGCCGATATTCCTTTGGTGCCAGCGGCTTGCCTTGTTCGGCGTTCGTTGTTTGTAACGGCTTTAAGTTTGGGCTTTCATTTTTGCCTTGACAAGAGGCTGTGAGCTCCTCAGTTTTATTGTGCACAATGTAGAGCACAGTGCAAATAGCTGCAAGGCGAGGAGGAATGCGGCAGTTGGGGCTTCGCCGGTGCCGCGCTAATCCGCATCGCATGGAAGCAGACATGGCTCAGGATGGCTTGGGCTTGCTGCATCAGAATGGGAAGTCGCTACGCTTCGTGGTGCGTGGCAAACAATTGGGAGGAACCAATGGGCAAGACAAGTTTCTTGGAGAGTGGAGCCTTGGGCGCTATTTTCCGGTCATCAGCAAATCTTCTTTCTGGCACCATCATTGCTTTAGCTGCGGCAGCCTCAGTGCCGGCTTTCGCGCAGGACGCTTCGACTACGCTGATTGTTGCGGGTCCCCGGACCCCGGAATCGCTTGATCAGGAATATCCTCCGACCGAGGCCGGCCACGAAGCCCGCCGCAATATCTACGAACGCCTTCTCGCCTATGCATCGAAAACCGGGGACGATGGCATAGTCTATGAAGATTTCAGCAAAATCGTAGGTGCTCTCGCAGAAAGCTGGGACGTGTCGGACGACAAGACGTCGATTACCTTCCACCTGCGCAAAGACGCCGTCAGCACCGCCGGCAATCCACTCACTGCCGACGACGTGATGTGGTCGTTCGAACGCGGTTGGCAGCTGAAGGCGAACTTCCGTTGGTACATGACGCAGGTTCTCAAGATCGAATCTTTCGAACAGGCCTTCGCTAAGGTCGACGAGCATACGGTCAAGGTCACAATCCCCAATTCGTCGCCGCTAATTGACCGTCTCTGGGTCAACAATGACCTGGGCATTCTCGATGCGACCGAGATGAAGAAGCATATTACCAACGAGGATCCGTGGGCTTCGACCTGGCTTGCGACCCATTCTGCTTCCTTTGGCCCGTACGGTGTGACCAAGTACACGCCGGGCCAGGAAGTCGTGTATGAAGCCAACGCCAAGTACTATCGCGGCGAGCCCCGCCTCAAGAAGGTCATTTTCCGGGAGATGCCCACGTCTGCGAACCGCGTTGCGGCCTTGCAGGCGGGGTCTGTCGATGTCGCCGAATATCTGCTGCCTCGTGAGCTCTCGCTGGTCGAAAAAATGCCGAGCGTAAAGGTTTGGAAGGTCTTCGGGAACTACATCCATCGCGTGGAAATGAACAACGAAATGGAGCCCTTCTCGAATGTGAAGGTGCGTCAGGCGCTAAACTATCTGGTTCCTCGTGAGGGCATTCTGAAGGCGGTCTATTTCGATACTGCGCGCATGACAAAAAGCCCCATCTCCGAAATCTACCCCGGTTTCACCGACGAATATTTCCAGTATTCAACGGACCCGGTGAAAGCCAAGGCGCTGCTCACTGAGGCCGGCTATCCGGACGGCTTCAAAACCGAGCTCGGCTATCGCACCGGCGATCAGATCGAGGAAGAAATCGCGGTCATTCTGAAGAGTGCCCTGGCTAAGGCTGGCATCGAAGTCACCCTGTCGAAATTGCCGGCCTCGACCTTGGTGGAGCGCTATAGCAACGGCAAGATCCCCATGTACTTCTTTCGCGATATGGCGATCGTTCCCGATGCCGCCTATGTCGCCAATCTGTGGCTCAACAGTGCCTCGCTCATTAACTATCCCCGCTTCAAGACCGAGGAAGTCGACAAGCTGATCGACTCCAGTCTCACCAGCATCGACGAGCCGAAGCGCCTCGAGGATATGCGTCGAGTGCAGCAAATTACAGTTGAATCTGCGCCTTGGATATTCCTGATGAATCCTGGCTACCAGCTCGCGACACGGAGCAACGTGAAGGGCTACTCTTGGTACACACCTAACGCGAACAGCTGGTTTGATTTCTACAAGGACTAGCGTCGCCGCGCGGAGGTTCGCCTCCGCGCACACGACCAATCGCAGCGAGCGTGAGAAAAATGACTCTCATCCAGTACTGGCGCGTGCTTCCGCGCCCCCTCAGAATCATCGCGGGTCGTCTAGTTATGATCGTGCCACAGATGTTTGGCGTGATGCTCGTCACCTTCTTGCTTGTCCGGCTGCTTCCAGGAGATCCTGCGCTCTTGATGCTCGGCAACATGGCGACCGAAGAACAGATCATCTCGTTGCGTGAAAAGCTGGGCCTCAACCTCAGTCTCTACGATCAGTTCATACAATATGCAGGCAACGTCCTGCATGGTGATCTCGGCGTCTCGCCCTTCACTTCGAACCCGGTAGCCGTGGATCTTCTGGAGCGGGCGCCAGCCACGTTGGAACTCATTACCTACGCCATGCTTCTCACGATCCTGATCGGCGTGACGCTCGCGGTGATTTCGGTGGTCCGCCCTCGAGGCCCCATTGACTACGGCAGTCGCGTTTACGGACTTGCGGCAGGTGCCATACCCGACTTCTGGGTCGGCTTATTGCTAATCTACTTCTTCTTTTATGTACTCGGCTGGGCGCCCGCTCCTTTCGGGCGGGTCGACGCCATGGTCACACCACCGCCCACGGTGACCGGCTTTTACACGATCGACAGTTTGCTGGCGGGAGATTTTGCCGCGTTCTTCTCGGCATTGGGTCGATTGCTGCTTCCGGTACTGACGCTCGCCATCGTCAATGCGGGAGCGCTCATGAAAATGACGAAGACCGTTTTCGCGGACGCCTATCGCAGCGAATTCATCCGACATCAACGCGCCTGTGGCCTCTCGGAGCGCACCATAGTCCGTAGCGCCTTGCGCAACAGCTTGCCCCCGATCATCACCCTTGTCGGCTTCTTGTTCGGCTTCTTGCTCGGCGCCGCTGTTCTCGTAGAGACGATCTTCTCCTGGGGTGGCCTCGGCCAATACGCCGTGCAGGCGGTGATCAACAGCGATTACCCCGCACTGCAGGGGTTTGTTCTTGTGGCCGCTGCCTTCATCCTCGTCGTCTATCTAATCGTGGATATTCTCTACGAACTCGCTGATCCAAGGATCAAAGTGTGATGAAAAAAAACGGTATTGTGTTGCGGTTCCTGCAAAGGCCGAGCGCCGTGATCGGACTGACGATCCTTGCTCTCCAGGTTATCGCCGTGATCTTCGCCCCTTGGATTGTCCCCTATTCGCCGATCGAGGCAAACCCGCTCGTCTCGCTTGAGGCGCCTTCGGTTGCACATTGGCTTGGCACGGACGTGTCGGGCATGGATATTTTTTCGCGCATTGTCTACGCGACGCGGATAAACCTGTTGATCTCGATTACGGCGGTCATCGTCGCGTTCGTTATCGGCGTACCGCTCGGATTGCTGATTGGTTACTACCGTGGCCTGCTCAGCGCCACGGTGATGCGCCTGTTCGATTTCATCCAGTCCTTCCCGGTCTTCGTGCTGGGAATGGCCCTCGTTTCGGTCATGGGCCAGGAAATCTGGAACGTGGCCATCGTCCTGGCGGTCCTGTTCATACCAATGTTCGCCCGGCTTATCCGGGCTGAGGTGCTTTCGCTGCGCGAACGCCCCTTCATCAGTGCCGCCCGATGCAGCGGCGCGACCGATTTATCGATCATGTTCCGCCATATACTGCCCAACGCCATGACGCCGGCGATCGTCCAGATCTCTATTTCCATAGGCATGGCCATTCTGCTGACAGCGGGGCTTTCCTTCGTCGGCGCTGGCGTGCGCATGCCGACTCCCGAATGGGGACTGATGGTGAGCATCGGCGCGCAGCAGATGATCCTTGGCGTGTGGTGGGTTGCCCTGTTTCCCGGACTTGCAATCGTCCTTGCCGTGCTGTGTTTCGCCCTACTTGGTGATGCCGCCCGCGAGGTCGCCGACCCAACAGCACGGAGGCGCTGATATGTCCAAAACCATGTCTGCCAATCAAGAAACCCCGTTGCTCGTCGTCCAGAATCTCAGTGTCCAGTTCGACGGAGCGGACAGGCCTGCACTAGATAACGTGTCATTCGGTCTCCGCCGTAATGAGGTTCTCGGTATCGTGGGCGAAACCGGGTCGGGCAAGTCCGTCCTGGCGCGTGCACTAATGAACCTTTTGTCCGAGAACGGCCGCATCACCGCTGGAGACGTTTTGCTAGACAACCAGTCGATCCTCGGCATGGATGACGCTGAATTGCGCCGTCTTCGCGGCGGCCGGCTTGCACTCATCGGCACCAACGCCAAAGCGCTGCTCGATCCGGTTGAGACCGTCGGGTCGCAGATTGTGCGCGTTCTGCGCGCCCACCGCGGTGGCTCGAAGCGGACGGCGTGGCGCGAAGCCGTCGATATGCTCGGCAAAGTGGGCATCGTCAATCCGGAGCGTCGTGCCCGCGCCTACCCGCACGAACTTTCCGGGGGCATGGCGCAGCGCGTCGTCATCGCTATGGCAATGATCACGTCTCCCCAGGTCGTACTCGCCGACGACGCAACACTCGGGCTTGATGCTACCATCCAAGTTCAGGTCCTCGACCTGCTCGTCAACCGCTGCCGCGAGCTAGGGCTTGGCGCAATCGTCATCACGCACGATCTCGGCATAGTCGCCCATTTCTGCGACAAGGTGGCTATCATGCGCGAGGGCCGTATCGTCGAGATCGGACCCGTGGGCAAGTTTCTCTCAGGCCCGACGCAAGTCTATAGCAGCGAACTCCTCGACGCAGCCAAAGTACGCCCAACGCCCATCGTCAGCAAAACCCCGGAGCAAACTACTGGCGTTAAGAGCGCCACTTTGCTTGATGTGGCTAATTTGGTGAAGCACTTCCCCATCCCCGGAACCAACGAGGTCGTGCGGGCGGTTGACGACGTATCGTTCTCTCTGGCGCGCGGCGAGACTCTTGCCCTCGTGGGTGAGTCAGGGTCGGGGAAGACTACTATCGGCCAGTGTCTTGTACGTCTGCTGACTACGACATCAGGCCGTGTCACCTTCGACGGCGACGATCTGATCGGCATGAGCGAGCGTGAGTTTCGGCAGCATCGCCGGCGCATCCAGATGGTCTTTCAAGAGCCTTATGTCGCGCTCAATCCGCGCTGGCCTGTCGCAAGCCTTATCGGCGAACCGCTGGCGCTGCTGTCTGCAACGGGGTCGGTCGACAAGGCCAAACGGGTTCGAGAATTACTCGATGCGGTTCAACTGCCTGCGCGGCTGGTGGATGCCTATCCGCACGAACTGACTGCTGGCGAGCAAAAACGCGTTGGTATTGCCCGTGCCTTGGCGACGCGCCCTGATTTCGTGGTCTTCGACGAGCCGACCACGGCGCTCGACATCCGGGTACGGGCTCAAATCATCGACCTTGTACGTGAGCTTCAGACGGAGATGGGGCTCTCTGCGCTCTTTATCACACACGACCTGAATTCGGTGCGCTCGCTGGCCCATTTCGTTTCGGTAATGCGTCATGGCAAAATTCTGGAATATGGCCCGACAGAGACGATCTTTGCGTCTCCGCAAGAGGAATACACCAAGACGCTGCTGAAAGCCGAACTGCCGATCGAACAGAGCCAGGCACAGCGCGAGCGGGGCGAGAAGAGGCTGACAGGAGCAATGCGGTGAGAGGTGCAGAGAAGACAGTCCTTGTTACCGGCGGAGCAGGGTTGCTTGGCAACGCCGTGCGCACTCTTCTGGAAGAAAGGGGCACAGAGGTGATTGCCGTCGACAGGATCGACGTCACCGGCGACGGCAGGCCGCTTACGGTCTGCGACATCACCGATATACACCGCCTTCACGCTGTCGTGGTGGGCCGCGATATTGGCGGCATCGTGCATTGCGGTGGTTTTTCTGGGCCGATGGTCGAACGTGCAAATCCAAATGGCATGGTACAGGTCAATGTCGTTGGTACGGCGAACGTTCTTGAGCTGGCGCGTATCCATTCCGTCCAGCGTTTTGTCTTTTGCTCTTCGACCAGCGCATTCGGCAACACGGAATCCGAAAACGGGCAAACGCCAGAGCCCGTGCCTGAAGACGTGGCGCTGTGGCCCTCGAGCGTGTACGGGGCAAGCAAGGTCGCAGGCGAGCAATTGGTCTCGACCTACGCACAGCAATACGGGCTAGACGGAGTGAGCCTACGGATCTCCTGGGTTTACGGACCACGCCGGACGACCGATTGTGCCATCCGAACGATGATCGAAGATGCCCTTGCCAGCCGGCCCACGCATCTGCCCTTCGGTCGGAACTTTCCGCGACAATATATTCACGTCGATGATGCCGCGCGGGCATTGGTCTCGGCACTCGACAAACCCAGCCTGCCGCGCCGTACCTATACGGTTACCGGGGGCACCTTTCTCACGCTCGGCGAGATCGGCGATATGGTCGCCCGGGTTCTGCCGAACGCGGAGATCAACCTCGGCCCGGGCTCGGACCCGGTCGACGATGTTCAGGGGCGGTTCGATATTTCTGCCGTCGAGCGAGATCTTGGCTTTGCGCCGGCCATCGGCCTTGAAGATGGCATCCGCAGCTATGCGGCGTGGCTTTCGGCGCACGCAAGTGGACATCTTGAAAGGACAAGTAATTGAAGGACCCGTTCAGGCTTGATGGAAAGACCGCAGTGGTCACCGGTGGCAGTCGTGGGATTGGCGGCGCTATTGTGGAGCTCTTTGCTGCACGCGGCGCCAAGGTCGTTTTCTGTCACTATGGTGACGTCAAGGGCTCTGCGGCACTCTTGGAAAAGACCCATTTGTTGGGGTTGCCTGTCGATGGCATCGAATGTGACGTTGCCGACGAAAATTCGGTGAAGCGTTTAACGAACTTTGCTTCGGAACGACTTGGTCACGTCGACATTGTCGTCAATAGCGCTGGCATCGGCGGCGACTGTATGTTCGTGGATCTCGATGTTGCCTCCTTCGACCGAATGCTCGCCGTACATCTGCGGGGAACCTTCCTCGTCACGCATTCCTTTTTCGGCGGCATGCTCGAACGACGCTGGGGACGTGTTATCAATGTCGCCTCTCAACTGGCTTACAAGGGCGCTCCTGGTCTTGCACACTATTGCGCGGCCAAGGCCGGGGTTGTGGGCTTCACGCGGGCACTGTCTTACGAAGGCGCGCCGCATGGAGTGCTGGTGAATGCCATTGCTCCAGGACCGATCGAGACCGAACTTCTCATGAGTCTGAGCGACGAATGGCGCGCGATGAAGATGGCCCAATTGCCGATCCGGCGGTTCGGTCTCGTCGACGAAATCGCCCCGACGGCGCTCCTATTGGCGTCTGACGCGGGGTCCAACTACGTCGGCCAGACGCTGTCCCCCAATGGCGGGGACGTAATGATCTGACGCCGCCGTATCCGGCGAGGCGGAAGTTACCACATTTCAGAAAGAGCAATTATGCACGAATTTGACCTGGTCGTCAGGGGTGGAACGGTTGTAACCGCGGCTGACACCGTACGGGCGGAAGTCGGCATCAGCGCTGGTCGCATAGTGTCCGTTGGACAAAAGCTGGGAAGCGCAGCCAAAGAGATCGATGCATCCGGCCTTCTCGTCATGCCTGGCGGCATAGACAGCCATGTACACCTTGCCCAACCTTCCTCTGGAGGCACGAAGATGGCCGACGGTTTCGAAAGTGGAACCCGTTCCGCCATTGCCGGCGGCAATACCACGGTATTGCCATTCGCCTTGCAGCCACGCGGCGCCAGCCTGCGGGCGAGCGTGATGGAATATCATCGGGAGGCCGACGGCAATGCGCTCGCCGACTACGGTTTTCATCTGATTGTCAGTGATCCCACCCCCAGCGTTCTCGGGCAAGAGCTGCCCTCGCTGGTCGATGACGGCTATAGCTCCTTTAAGGTTTTCATGACCTATGACGATCTCGTGCTCACTGATCGCCAACTGCTGGAGGTCTTTGAAAGCGCTCGCACTTGCGGTGCCTTGGTCATGGTTCACTGCGAAGGATACGACGCAATACGCTTCATGACTGAGCGACTAGAGCAGGCCGGCAAAACGGCACCCTACTATCACGGGGTCTCTCGGCCGCAATCGGTGGAGCGCGAAGCGACGCATCGCGCAATTAGCCATGCCGAACTAACTGACGTGCCAATCATGGTGGTTCACGTCTCCGGTCGCGAAGCGATGGAGCAGGTCCGCTGGGCGCAGCACAAAGGCCTTAGAATTCTCGCGGAGACGTGCCCGCAGTATGTCGCGCTGACGGCGAACGACCTCAAGGGTCTCAATATGGATGACAGCGGGGGCAAGTATGTGTGCTCCCCACCACCGCGCGACGAGGATAGCTGGAAGGCGATCTGGGAAGGCATCCGGACGGGGGTGTTCCAGACTTTCTCGTCCGACCACTGTCCCTACTATTTCGATGGAAGCCAAGGGAAGAAAAATGACAAGGCGCGGACGTCATTCCGATGGGTTCCCAACGGCATCCCGGGCGTGGAGGTTCGTATGCCGATCCTCTACTCCAAGGGCGTCGTGGAAGGCCGCATTACCGTAAATGAGTTCGTCGCGCTGACCTCGACCAATCACGCTAGAATCTACGGCCTCTACCCGCAGAAGGGCTCAATCGCTCCAGGCTTCGATGCTGACATCGTCCTGTGGGATCCCAATCGTAAGGAAACTATTCGCCAAGAGATTATGCATCACGGCTCCGACTATACGCCTTACGAAGGAATGACGGTAACCGGTTGGCCAGTCATGACCCTCCTGCGAGGCAAGGTGATGATGCAGGACGGCAAGATCATCGGCGAACCAGGCGACGGCTCCTTCCTGAAGCGGCGCAGGTCGCCATATGCAACCATTGGGACATAGCGCATGCGTTCAGGTTGGCATCCCTCACGGCGGCCAAATCAAAGCTGACGCCCGGATTGATCTCGGCGAAGCACCTTAGAGCCAGGCCGAATGGACGGGTCAAGCTTCATCGCCGTTTGCACGCCAAACTGTTCCGCGAAAGCATAAAGGTCGAGCGGTTCGTCGTGGCCTACGCCAATACTCGATTTGATGACAAATTTAAGAGGGAAATTAGTGAATTCTTATTGAGCGACAACTTAAGCGATCTGATAAATTTGTCCCAAAGAAGTGACTGTTCCTTTCGAGAGCTTTTCAATGGCGGGCGGCGCTCCTCCCTCTTCTCCCGGTTTTTCGGGGCATAAAAAAAGAACAATCATTGTTACTGCTGTGCTTTTCTCACTGGGCGTAGCAGCTGCATTAGGAGTCTTCGTCAGTAGCGCCATTTATTCCATTGTGCGTACTGCCGATGAACTCGATGAAAGCAGGGCAGCTGGTGCAGTGGAGTCCGCGCTAGAATCATTGCGGTCGCAGATGGCTGGTACTGTCAGGGACAACGCATTCTGGGACGAGGCTTATCGCCAACTGGCGTCGCCAACCCGAAATGCCTGGCTTATCGAGAACTGGGGCGTCCCATCTCTCGACTATCCACTCTATGATATGGCCTTGGTAATTGGACCCGACGACAAGTCCCTGTTGCACTACCGCTACGGAAAGCCAATGGACGGGCGGCCTAGCGAGTATTTCGACAGTTCCTTTGCTCGACTTGTGGAGCGGGCGCGCTCGCCTGATAGTTTGCAAGGAGACGTCCATGCGGCTTTCATCGGAACGGCGGATGGACTCGCTCTAATCGGAGCCGCACGTATCCGGCCCTTCCTTCAAGGCATTTCGCCGCCAGATCCTTATGTTCTGATATTCGGAAAGTATTTAGACTCCAAAGCTCTGAACGAGACAGCGCGAAAATTCAACCTCCGCGGTCTTCAGCTGACCAATGGCCGGGTGGAGGGCACGATCGCGGCGCCGTTAAAGGATGTCGAGGGGAATAGTGTAGGCTTCCTTAGCCTTCCCTCAGAACGACCTGGTACACTCAGCTACGAACGGGTTCGTCCGCTCCTTTTTGGAGCAGCTGCCGTGCTGCTCTTGCTGATCATCGGCATTGGCATGATTGGTTTGCTATCGGTGCGCTCACTCGCCAGGGAAGAGGCTCGCGCGAGACAAAATTCTCTCCACGACCATTTGACCGGCGTACTCAATCGACCGGGTCTTGCCGAATACGTCGAACATCTCGCGATACGCGATGGGCAACGTTCGGCGGGAATGGGTTTGTACCTGGTAGACATCGACGGGTTCAAAGCCATCAACGACCTCTGGGGGCAACAGGTTGGCGATAAGCTGCTGCGAGCTGTGGCCGCGCGTTTAACCAAAAATCTCCCACTTGGATCAGCGATATCTCGGCTCGACGGTGACGCGTTTGCAATTGTGGCGTGGACGAATGCCTCCGAAAACGCCGCCCATTGGCTATCGGCGGTCAGTGAGGTGTTCGCAGAACCATTCACGATCGGACGACACGAAATCGAGATCGGTGTCAGTATTGGCGTCGCCGAAGCCGTGCTTGCAGGAGCAAGTTTTCACCACTTGTTGCAACAGGCCGAAATGGCTCTGCATCAGGCCAAGCATGGGTCAGGTGACACAACCGTCGTATTTAGCCCGGATTTGGAAGCCCAGCTTTCCGAACAAGGGAAGTTAGAGCGACAGCTGATCGAGGCACTGGATAGGCGCGAACTCAAGGTAGCGTTCCAGCCCGTCGTCGACGCATGCAGCGGGGATATTTGCGGCGTAGAGGCCTTGGCGAGATGGAACAGTCAGGCTGGCCCAATCTCTCCGGAGGTATTCATACCCGTCGCAGAGAGGGCCGGTCTCATTGGGATGCTAGGATCCCAAATTCTGGAAGAAGCTATAGCACAAGGCTCACGCTGGTCGGAGTTGCAGATCGCTGTCAACGTTTCACCGCTGCAACTCCGTAATCGATACTTCGCTGGAGGCCTAAAGGCCACTCTCGATGAGTTTGCGTTTGAGCCGCACCGCTTGACAATCGAACTCACGGAGGGGGTTCTTATTTCGAACACCGATCAGGCAAAAAGATCTATCTCCGAGCTCAAGGCGCTCGGAATTAAGGTTGCTCTCGACGATTTTGGTTCCGGGTTTGCGAGTATCGGTTCTTTGCGTCAATTCAGCTTCGATCGTGTCAAATTGGACAAGTCTCTTGTCGCCAACATCGAGCACGATGCCCAGGCTGCAGAAGTGCTGGCCGCTACTATCAATCTGGTGAATGCTATCGGGATCCCTGTGACGGTCGAGGGAATTGAGAACCGGTACCAGGCGGAATTTGCCCGTCAAGCCGGTTGTCATCAATTGCAAGGCTATTGGTTTTCAAAGCCTCTCTCGAAGGAAGAATTGGCCAAGCGGTTCTTGTCACCATAATGTTGCTCCCAGTCCCATCTGCAACACGGGCATAAATTTCGGTTGTGTCGCAACGTTCCTTCCAGACAAAGGGCCGCTTCTCGCCTGACGGATTTCAGGCGGCGATTGCCTCAAATTGCTCCTTGATCGTCGGTGCCGGGTTGAGGGCGAAGCGTCCTTGCCGCTTACGCATCATGTGAACCATTTCGATGCCGGCTAGGGTGGCGTCGGCCGATGCGAATGATTTGAAGCCTCGACGAACATCCGATAGAGATGCGCCCGCGACATCCTAAACCGCTGCATCAGCAGTGCTGGTGCCAGCGTAGGGTCGGCCAGGTCTGCGCCGATGAAATCAAGCTTGGCGCAACAGCGGGCCAAAGCTGCGCTACTGGCTGGTGCGGTACTGCCTTGCGCCAGGCAGGATGCCAGCAGCGTCACCGCGGCCTCGACATTCTGGAGTTGAACGGGCGCAACCTCCCCGACTGTCCGGGACAGGCTTATGATGAAGTCGGGGAGCAGTGCTGCAACAGGTGAACGCGCCGGCGGCACCACGCTATGCAGGGTGCGACCCGCCTGTGGTGAGTTCGAACTGTCGCGGGCCAAGAAGATGGACCTAGTCGAGCCTGGCCCCGCCTTGACGCCGAACTTGCCGACGGGAAAGGAAGTAAGGACATCAGCCGGATCGGCTCGCTGCGTCACGGTAACCCGTGCGCATGCCGTATCAATCCGTCTTACAGCACGTTCGAGGTCACCCCGACATGTGACTGACAGAATGAGGCATTTGCGGATACTCGACCCAACGGCTTACGCCCGTTTCAAGGAGTCAAGCCTGAACAGGAGAATAGCAATGCTGTGCAAGAAACTACATCACGCGGCATATCGTTGTCGTGACGCGGCCGAGACCGTCAAGTTCTATACTGAGGTCCTCGGCTTGAAGTTTACTCATGTCATGGGCGACGATCACGTCCCGTCAACGCGCAAGTACAGTCCCCACATTCACATCTTCCTCCAAATGGAAGACGGGAGCAACATAGCGTTCTTCGAGTGCCCGAAAGATCCGGGAAACATGAAAGACCTGGAGATGCCTAGCTGGATCCAGCACTTCGCATTCGAGGTCGAGAGCATGAATGTTCTTCGGAAGGCAAAAGAGGACATTGAAGCGAAAGGCATCGAGGTCGTCGGGATTACGGACCATGAAGGGGTCATGAGCTCGATCTACTTCTTCGACCCGTCCGGTCACCGACTTGAATTGGCCGTCCAGACCCTGACTGACCACGATGAGATTGCTCGCCACGCAAGGGAGGCACCAAAGCTCCTCGCCATCTGGAACGAGACACACGACTGGTCGGTGGGGCTTCCAGCTTCCTTGTCGATTGATTAGCCCGAGACCGGCGACAGGGCGCGCGTAGCAAAGTTGGGGAGCCACCTTCCATTCAGGGTGAATCTCATGGCTAGCGCGCGCACTGGCTCCCCATCCGGTCGTCGCATTGTGACGGTGCAGGAATCGGACGGATCGGCCGACGGAGCGCTGTTCAGGCTCGCTGCAGGAATCACCGGCGACTTGCCGCGCCGAACAACCCCGACGCCGCACGCCGAGCGCTTTCACAAGTGACGATGATCCGTCTCAGTTCCTCGCGCACCGATACAAGGCGTTAGGCGGCTAGCTGAGGCCCGAAGGCAACAAGCCGCATGAGCTCGTTCTGGCTGCCGATACACAGCCGACTGTAGGCGCGTTTGCGGTATGTCAGCACCGTATTGATGCTTATTCCCAGCGTCAGGGCTATGCCCTCGGAGGTAAGCCCACGAAGAACCTGTACGCACACCTCTCGTTCGCGATCGGTCAACCCGGGAGCCCTTTCCTTCAACATCCGGGCATACTCCTCGGAGTCGGGCGGGGCGGTTACAGAAGCAGGCTCCTTCCACATATGCCTACGAAGTATTGCAAAAATAAATCTTGATATTTCTCGTAAATGATTGAGGGACGATTCCGAGAATTCATCGTCTTCTCTTCGGTACAGGTTCAATGAAATACGGTCATTTTCACGAAAGTTGTTTATAGACAGGCGTTTTGAAACGCCTACATTCGTATAACACTCATTCTTGTATTTACTATTCGCTACATCTGTAGCCGAAGTCTGAGCAAAAAGTAGCTTTCCGTTGGGCACCGCCTTGCTGCATGGCAAGACAGGATCAAGTCGCCAGAACAGATCAACATACTTCTGGGCGCAATGTCTTGCCTGGGGCGTTGCCTCCCCGCCTTCCGCTAGAACGCTCTTAGGTGAACCCCCGTTAGGGAAATAAAATGCCGAAACATGTTCGCACCCGGAAATCGACCTCAGGTAATCGAACAGTTTTCTGTCAAGATCGGACCTCCCGATCAGATCGATCAAGTCGGCCAGGTCATTTGGACCACCGCTCTCGTGATGCAAATTCTCTAGTACATCGGCCTTCAATGACATTCGCTTTCTCCCAAGGTCGGGGTGCTGCGGGCAGTCATCCGGTCTCCTCCCAGACGACAAATACATTCTTGCATACAAGAAAGCATACACATAAGGTTTGTCAAGGTAACGTTGGGAGTCTCTCTGAATGGCACGCAACCAGAGCCTCTTGAGCGGCTCCGTATACGAACGGCTCAGGGAGGAGATTCTGAGTGGCGTGCTGCGTCCCAACGAACCGCTGGTCGAGAACGAAATTGGTGAGCGGCTGATGGTCAGCCGAACGCCCGTTCGTGAGGGATTGCAAAGACTGGCTGCTGAAGAACTGATTGTTCCACGAAGGCAGGGTTGGGCGGTTCGCGAATGCCGTCCGGAAGATGCCATCTGCTTCATGGAGGTCAGAATCTGTCTGGAAGGCTTCGCTGCCAGCCTTGCTGCCAGCCGAGCGGAAGCAATCGACATCGCTGAACTGGAAACGATCCACCAACAACACTTGATGACCCTTCCGGAAAACATAGCCTCAAGGGTATCGACCAATCGAAATTTTCACCTGGCGATTATTAGGATCGCCCGGAATGTAGAGTTGGCGAAAGCGATCCGTTCGGCCACTCGATATCAATTCAACCACCTCGTCGCCCGCGACGCCTCGGAGGAAGTGATGGAGCGCGGTAATCGCGACCATCAAGCGATCCTCGATGCGATAAAGGCAAGGAACGCTGCAGCGGCCGAGGACATGATGCGAAAACACATCATGAGAACCTCGCGCGAGGTTCTCATGATCCCGGGTGCCTACGTACCTCCTTATTCGTAGTGAGGTATTGCCCTCTCTGAAGCAGACAACCGATTGCAGAGAGTATTTGGAGCCCCTCATCAAAGCGCTAGTCTATTTGCTATGCGGCCTTATGCGCCGATTTCCAGCGCCGCACGACCTCAAGACCTCGGCGCTCGAGACGGCGGTGGCCCGGTTGTGATGGCCCGGCCGGTATCTGTCCGGCCGGGTCCCTTTGCCGATCAGGCGACCGGAAAGTGGCCACGCAACCAGTCGACGATGACTTTCCTAGCAGCCGGACGGCCGCCCTCACCCTCAGGGCCGTCGAAAAAGCCGAAATGGTCGCCATTGACGAGTTTGAAGTCCTTGTCCTTCGCTGGCGATTGGTCGTAAACCTGTTTCACCTTGTCGGGATGCACCGTGTTGTCGCCCCGATATGCCAGCACAAGCGTCGGCGTCTTCACCGCCGGCAAGTTTTCCAGCAGCCTTGCCCGCGATGTGGCTGCCGACCATGAGCTTAGCCAAGCGCGTGGATCAATGATCTTCGACGTATGCATCGAATAGTTTAGCAGGTCGGGGCGGTACGCGAAAAGCGAGCCATAGCTGCGGCCGGGCTCCGTTGTCGTTCTGTCGACGCTTTCCGGATTGGCGTCCAGCCGGTGGATGGTTATCCGCTGACCCTTCCCTGCGATCGCTTGGCGCCGGGCCAGCAACCCGGCCGCATCGTTGCGCCCGGCAGTAGCCTCGGCCAATTCATCGCGCGCACTCTCAGCGCGGATCATCGACCAGGCCAGCGCGTCGATGCGTGACGAGCGCGCATCCTGAGCAGCGCGGTACCGCATCAGGAAGTCGGAAGAATACTCGCTCGCCGTCGGAGGTTCGCGAAAGCCGTTCTCGGGGCTGTAGAGATCGAGGGCCGGGTCACACGAGGTCGGGTCGTCCTCGTCCGTGATCGAGGGATCGATCCCGTCCCGCATCCAGAGCCCCGCACCAAGGTGCGGCCCGAGGAAGATAAATCCATCCGCCGTCGGCATGTCGAACTTGTTCAGATCGAAGGGGTCGCCGGCAACTGTCGCGGTCAGGCGACCCGGAGGCTGCGTGGTGGCCTGCTTGTGGTAGAACGCGAACATCGATGCGCCGCCGCTGTTGCCGACCAGAACGATGTTTTCGTAGCCGCGCGAACGCAGGAATTTCAGTCCGGCGGCAACATCGGCCAGGAGATGCTCGTGGATCGTCGTAGCCGAAAGGTCGTCGCCTGGAGAGCGGCAGATCTGGCCGAAGAATGCATAGCCGTTCCCGACGATACCCGGCACCATGTAGTGCCGCGTCATATCGGCCCGGGGATGCATGACGAAGAGCACGGTCTTCTCCTTGCCCTTCGAGTACAGCACTCCGCGCGACTTGCCTCCGTCTTCGGCCTCGATCGGAACAGATTCCGCATTGGCGCCGGATGGCAGCGCGTCGTAGCTCAGGAAATCGAGACCTGGTGGATAACGCAAAGCCCTTATCTTCATGATCATTCCTCCTATGTAGATCAGAATTCTCGTACCGGTGGCGCGCGGCAAACGTCGGCAAAAACCCGACCCGTCACGAAACAGCCGGGCGATTGCGCTTCATATGAGCGTCCGGGCGTGGAAAACTGTGACCCGATCGTACGATTTTCGTTAGTGGGCAGAAGGCGTGAGGTGCTGCGCAAAAAAGGACAGCGTCGCTATGGCATCAATAGGGGCATCCATTCGCAGGGATCCTGCGGGCGGCCAGCCATGGTTCATGTAGTGGCGTGCCCGCTGCAGCAACCAACCCGATCATATCTCTGAAGCGAGCTGGTTTCTTCGGACAAGACTTGGTGTCATACCGCTGCGGCGAACGAAGAAGCGGGTGAAATGGGTGTGCTCACTGAAGCCGAGTTCCTCGGCGATCTGCTTGATCGGCAGGTCGGATTCCACCAGAAGCTTCATCGCGTAGGCGATCTTGACGCTTTCGATGTATCGACTTGGGGAGGTTCCGACACATTCCCTGAAGCGCTCGAAGAACCGGGATCGGGAAAGCCCGACCTGGCGCCCGAGTTCTTCCATATTCGCCAATTGCTTATCGATACCTATTTTCGAGAACGACTTTTCGCCGTCGATATGCCTAAGGGCACGCGCCACCCGGAAATCGATCGCCGAGCCGTCGCTTGCCCTGTCAGACCCGCTGCCGCCCAGATAGGACCGCCCCATCGCAAGCGAAAGATCGCGCACCAATTCCACTTGGTGTGTCTCATCTGTCGGGGAATAGCACAGAAGCATCGCGACGATGCGGGCGGCGGCGATCCTGACCTCTTGGGTCAATGGTTCCTCGGTATTGGTGAACTTCCGTCCCAGTCGGATTCCAGCTTCTTTGTAGACCCCGCCAAGCCAATCAGAATCGACATGCGCTGAGAGCGCTAGCATCGGAATCCGGGTCAGATGGCTCTTGGCATGGGTCTCTCGCGGATTCAGGATCAGGACATTGTCGTCGCGGATGAGCTTTGGCCCCACTGGCGTATCCAGTTCGACATCCGGTCCCCGGACCTTGAACATCCACGTGTAGTTAAAATGCAGATGGTGGGAAATGGGCCGCGAGATCAGGCTGACTGCAACTTGTCCGAAGGGTCCGACAAAGCCGCGATATTCGGTCGGAAGGCTTTTCTCTTCCCTGCCTTGCTCTGCCGCGCGCGCGCCCATCATGTCGATCTCTCGCATGACCTAATCCGTTTCAATCAGGCGCACTAGGTAGGAACGGGCGTAGTCGCAAGGGGTCACGCCAGCAGTCGTGGCGCGGCCTGCCAAGCCATAGCTTTGGCAACCCTGCTTGTTACCTGTCGCCCGGCCCCAGAACTTACGGCCATCAGCGTCGCCCGGCGGCGAGCCGGGAAGAGCTAGTGTACGACGTACATTGAGATCAGCTTTCAGTGTCACATTCCCATGTGATGTCGGTTCCTGTCTCAGAGACTAGCATCAAGACCATTCTACTGCAGTAGCCGGCGCGAGGAGGATCATCCTGTGGAGCGGGACGTGTATCACTTTGTGTGAGAAGCTTGTGTTAATTATCAAAAAACGCGAAAATATGAACAAATGGTCTCAATTTTTCCAACAAAGACGCATACATGTGCCATGCTTCACGGATCACTTATCATAGGTGGTTGTGGGCATGAGCAAGGCTCCAGATCTAAAACCTCTTCAGAGGGAGGCTGTTGATGTTGGTCGAACCAAAGATGCATAATTTGCAGGCTCAAATTATAGCTCGCCAGCTTGAAAAAGAATTTTCTTCCCCGACAGGCACTACTCTCGCCATTGCCAATGTGGATCTGGTCGTAAACAAAGGTGAGTTCTGCTGTATTGTTGGACCGTCCGGCTGCGGTAAGACAACATTATTACGAATTATCGCAGGTTTAGAGAATCATACAGGCGGTAATCTTGAGATTTCACATTTTGATCAATCCAAGCCGCTAAACTCGATGATCTTTCAGGAGCAGTCGATATTTCCGTGGATGACAGTCAAGGACAATGTCGCCTACGGCCTGCGTCGCCGCGGCGCCAGAAATATCGAGGAAATCGTCGCCTACTACATCGACAAAGTAGGTCTCCGGACCTTCCAGAATTCCTATCCGCACCAGTTATCTGGCGGCATGAAGCAGCGCGTATCGATCGCTCGTGCGTTTGCGAACGATCCCGAAATCCTGCTGATGGACGAAC
Source organism: Aminobacter sp. DSM 101952 (assembly GCF_001424795.1). NCBI lineage: Bacteria > Pseudomonadati > Pseudomonadota > Alphaproteobacteria > Hyphomicrobiales > Phyllobacteriaceae > Aminobacter > Aminobacter sp. DSM 101952. The sequence goes on from NZ_LMCL01000006.1 coordinate 116,033, forward strand.
CCTTTGCGGCCCTGGACGAGCAGAACAAATCGCTTCTTCAGGAGGAGCTGCTGCGTATTTGGGAGGAGACACGCAAAACAGTTCTCTTCATCACCCATTCGATAGACGAAGCGGTTGTGCTTTCTGATCGGGCCTTAGTAATGACGGCGCGGCCCGGAAGAATAAAGTGCGACTTAACAATCGATATGGCTCGCCCGCGCGGCGCCTATGAAATCAAAAGCCGGTCTGGATACGGAGAGATCAGCAATCGGATTTGGGGGGAGCTTCGGGATGAAGTCCTGGCCGCCAAGCAGAAGATGGAGGCGTTGTGAGCATAACGGTATCTGCCCAGTCGCGTGTAGATGTGAAACGTCATGTCATTCGGCCCGCTAACAGCTCCTCCCGGAGCGGTTTACTCAGACGTAACGGCGAACGTCTCGTCGCGCTCTTCATGCCAGTTGCCTTGCTGCTGATATGGGAGATCCTGGGCCAGCTTGGATTGATCGATGCCCGGTTCTTCCCGCCGCCGTCGGATATCGCTGGCGCCTTCTATGATCTCACTTTCAATTCCGGCTGGGAGGGATCGCTCTTATTTCAGGTGCAAACGAGCCTCGCCCGTGCCTGCATAGGGTTCCTGATAGGCGCCTTGCCGGCAATTGCTTTGGGTGTGGTGATGGGTCTTGTGCCTCTTGTGCGGGCCGCAGTGCAGCCTGTTGTCGGCGCACTTTTTCCAATCCCCAAGGTCGCAATCTTGCCGTTGATCATGCTGATATTTGGTATCGGTGAAGCATCAAAATGGGCAATCATTGCGATTGGGGTATTCTTTCAGGTGCTAATTGCAACATCGACGGGTGTTAGAAACATAGAAAAAATCTATCTTGATGTTGGACGCAATTTCAAGGCAAAAAAACTTGCCGTTGCATTCACGATTGCGTTGCCAGGAGCTATGCCTACCATTTTTGCTGGCCTCAGGCTTGGGTGGGGAATTTCCCTGCTTCTTCTTGTTACCGCGGAGATGGTCTCCAGTGACTCCGGTATCGGCTTCCTTATCTGGCGTGCATGGCAGACGCTCTCGATCGAAGAAATGTATGTCGGGCTCGTCACCGTCGCAATTCTCGGCACGATCTCCTTCTGGTTGTTCGACGCCGCGGAGCGCCTGCTAATCCCATGGAAACAACATACGTAGCTGCGCCGGTATTCCGGGAGCGCAACGTCTCGACAGCGGAGGAAATATCAGAATGTCCAGATACATGGCGGTGAATATAACGCGTCGCAAAGCCATCGCGCTGCTGGGCGCGGGGTTTGGAATGGCTGCGACAAAAGCCCGGTCGCAAAGTGGCGCAGCTCAGGAGCGCGTCAAAGTGCGCATGGGCATCATCTCCGCGCTCTTCGACGCACCTTCGTTGATTGCGTTGGAGAAGGGCTACTTCCAGGAGGAAGGCCTCGATGTGGAGGTGACAAAGTTTGCTACCGGAGCAGACGAATATCAGGCCCACGCGACCGGCATCATCGATGTTGCAACCAGCAGCGTGAATGTCGCGCTGCTCAATGCCAAGCTGCGGGACATCGACCTCAGCGTTGTTGCCGGCGCCGGCAACAATACCCCCGACCATGGCTTCATCAGCGTTGTGTTGAGCAAGCAGCTTATCAATAGCGGTCGTTACAAAGGGTTGGCCGACCTTAAGGGCATGAAGATCGCCACCGGTGTCACGTCCGCCCCCCACTGGGTGATCTCGGAGGTTGCTCGCAAGGCGGGGCTTCAGAAGGACGACGTCAAGTATGTCAGCTTGGGCTTTGCCAACGTCGTTGCCGGACTAAGCAACGGGGCCGTCGATGGCGCATCGGTGGCCGAGCCGCTCGCTTCGCTTCTGATGGAGCGGGCGGGCGTCACACGGATAAGCTCGATCGACCAGGTTTTTCCCAATTCCCCGGTCGGATACCTGGTGTATGGCCCGGCGCTAACCAAGGACAATGTCGATGCCGGAAACCGTTTCATGGTCGGTTACCTGAAGGGCGTGCGCGACTATGGGCAGGCTTTCGGATCGGCGCAGACCGATAAGGAGCAAATCCTTGCGATGCTCCGCAAATACAACATCGAAATCGCTCCTGGATCGCCATCACTGTTCATTCCGGAGGACGCCGCACCCTCCCTCGAGTGGGTCGATGCATTCATCGACTGGCAAATCGAGATGGGTACGCTGCGCACCCGCCTCGATCCGAAGTCGATCATGGACGATAGCTTCCGACAAGCTGCATTAACCAAGCTCGGAAAGTAACGCGATGCCTCATGTCAATTTGAACGGACAGAAGATTTACTATGAAGACACCGGCGGCGACGGTCCGGCCGTGGTTTTCAGTCACGGTTTCCTGATGGACCATGCGATGTATCACGCGCAGGTCGAGACATTGCGCCCGCGGTTTCGCTGCCTGTCCTTCGACCAGCGCGGCTTCGGCTTAACCAACGGCGACGGCAAGCCCTTTACCTTCTGGGACTCGGCGCAAGACCTTCTAGACCTGATGGCTCATGTTGGCATCAGCAAAGCCGCCCTGGTGGGATTGTCCCAGGGCGCGTTCATTTCCATGCGCGCCGCTCTTTTGGCTCCCGAGCGGGTGACCGCACTGGTCCTGATTGCGACCCGCTCTGGTCTGGATACTGACGAGCAGAACGAAAACTTTAGGCAATTGGCAAAAGAATGGTTGCAGAACGGCAGCGCCAATGTGGAGCAAATGCTCTCCAGCCTTCTGATCGGCGACGAACGTCACGCATCCGCATGGATGTCGAAGTGGAGAAACATGGAGCGCGACAGCCTGGTCCTGCCGGTCAATGCACTCGTCGAGCGTGACGATTTTACCCCTCGTCTCCATGAGATCGCGGCGCCAACGCTCGTCGTTCACGGTTCGAACGACATCGGTATCGATGTGTCGCATGGCAGAAACCTCGCCGCCGACATCAAGAACGCGAACTTTGTAGAAATCGAGGGTGCCGGGCATGCCCCACCTGTCACCCATGCGGCGGAAACCAGCCAAGCGATACAGCGTTTCTTGGATGGCCTGCCCGGCGCTCTGCTGCAAACGATGCGTCGCGAAACGGCTGCTTCCGGCAGCATCTGACAGATCGTAAATCCAGGGCACGATCAGCGAGACTGGAGCTGGCTCCGGTCTCGCCGTTTCTGTGTGGGCTTCGGTCAGGAGCGTCGGACGCTACGGTAGATCGCAGTTGTCCGCACCGCGTGTCACCGTGGCATGTGATCCCCAATCCGGATGAGCCGTTTAGGATGGGCCATTCCATTGTGAACGGACAACCAATGAAACTTGCATCCTTGAAATCTGGACGTGACGGCGTCTTGCTCGTCGTATCCAAAGACCTAAAAAGTGCAGTACGTGCCGACGGTATTGCGCCGACCATGCAGGCGCTGCTGGATGAGTGGGACGCACTCTCGCCGAGGGCCGAAGAACTTTATGCGAAATTGAACCGGGGCGCGGCGCGGAACGCGTTTGCTCTCGATCAGACAGAGCTCGCTGCCCCACTGCCTCGGACGTTCCAGTATCTCGATGGAGCCTGCTATCTCAGCCATATCCGGCGCAACAGGATGGCTCGCGGAGAGAGCCTTCCTGACGACCTGGATGCAGTTCCACTGATCTACCAAGGCATCTCATATGGTTTCGGTGCTTGGAACGACCCAATTACCGGGCAGGATGAAGCTGACCTGATCGACTTCGAGGCAGAAGTCGCGGCTATACTGGGCGACGTTCCCCGGCATGCGAAGGCTCCGGACGCGTCGAAATATATCCGTTTGTTCTGTCTACTGCAGGATACGTCTCTTCGTCGAATCGTACCGTTCGAGGTGAAACGGACTTTCGGCCTGCTTGTCGCCAAGCCGGAAAGCGCATTGGGCCCGATAGCAGTCACTCCGGATGAGTTGGGTGATCTGTGGGATGGCTCGCTCGTCGGCGGGCGCATGGCGGTAACGCTTCGCGGGAGGCAGATTGGGAACATCGATACCGGGCTCGGAAGCCCGTTCAGCTATGGCGACGTCATCGCCTACTGTGCACAGACACGCAATCTCGCCGCGGGCACCATTCTTGGGCTTGGCACCGTCTCGAATGACGATGATTCAGTCGGGTGCGCCTGTATCGGTGAATATCGGGCGCTGGAGACCCTCAAGACTGGAAAGCCGACGCTCGACTTTATGAAAAAGGGAGATGTCGTTCGACTTGAATTGCTCGACCGCGACGGAGTGTCCGTGATGGGCGCCATCGAACAGCGCGTGGACTAGGCAGAGGCAAAGCTCATTGAGTGGCGGCAAACGGCTCGACGACCGCCTGAAGATCAAGAATATGAGTGGCCGTTCTGGAGGGAAGCCAAGCTTCTATAGAAAAAAACACTAGCCATGTGGCCGGCGGCTCGAACGGTCTTGGCCCGAAGCTCTCGAAGAACTGAACTCGTGACCGCGGGATGCCGCGCTGGATGCGTAGCAGGCACTTTCGCGTCTAAGAAGTCCTTTCCGCATGACCTGCGGTGCGAGTTTTTTGCTCTCAAGCAGTCCGGGCGATAGCTGATTCGTCGGCGTCAAACAGTGACGCGCGCAGACCGTTAATGGCGATGCCGACTGTCTCGCCGATGCGCACAGTGGTGTCGGCGGGCGCGTTAACGTTGATCAGGCCGAGCCGGTCGTTACGGACAAAGACGCTGGTGTTGCCGCCGAGATATTCGGCGACCTCGACAGTGCCGCGGCAATGGCCTGCCTCTGGTGCGACAAGGCTGAGATGCTCGGGTCGCACGCCGAGCTGGGTCGGCGCGCCGGAGAAGGCGATGGACAGCGTCCCCTGTCCGGTGAGGTCGAGCTTGCCGTCACCGGATGGCGTGCAGCCGAGCACGTTCATCTTGGGGCTGCCGATGAACTGGGCGACGAACAAATTGGCAGGGCGCTCGTAGAGCTCGTGCGGGCTACCGTGCTGCATGATGCGGCCCTCCTTGAGCACGACGATGCGGTCGGCCAGCGTCATTGCCTCGACTTGGTCGTGGGTGACGTAGATCATTGTGGCGTCGAGTGCGCGGTGCAGTTTGGCGATCTCAAGGCGCATGTCGACGCGCAGTGCTGCGTCCAGGTTAGACAGTGGCTCGTCAAACAGGAAGCCGACCGGCTGGCGCACGATGGCGCGACCGATGGCGACGCGCTGGCGCTGGCCGCCCGACAGTTGGCGCGGGTAGCGGTCGAGCAGGTGGGTGAGCTTCAGTGTGTCGGCGGCTTGGTCGACCTTGGCCTTAATGACGTCCACCGACAGTTTCGCCAGCTTGAGCCCGAAACCCATGTTCTGGCGCACCGTCATGTGCGGGTAGAGTGCGTAGGACTGGAACACCATGGCAAGCTGGCGCTCGACCGGCGGCGCCTTGGTGACGTCGCGGCCGTCGATGGTGAGGCTGCCGGAGGTGGTTTCCTCAAGACCGGCAATCATGCGCAAAAGCGTGGACTTGCCGCAACCGGACGGGCCGACGATGACGACGAACTCGCCATTGGCGATGTTCAGGTCAAGATCCTTGATGATCTCGGTTTCGCCATAACGCTTGCCGGCTTTCTGGAGCGAAATCGTACCCATGGAACCTCCTCGGGAAACTGTGTCAACCTTTGACCGCGCCTGCCGTCATAGACCCGCTGATCTGGCGGTACATGATGAGCCCGAGCAGCATGGGCGGCAGCGCGCCGACGACCATGACGGCCGAGGCCACGCCCCATTGCACGCCGCCGCCGCTGGCGGCGAAGAAGAACGAGGCGCCGACGGTGATCGGCACCGCCTTGGACGTGGTCAGCATCAGGCCGAACAGGAATTCGTTCCAGGCGGTGATGAAGCCAAAGATCAGGCTGGTGACGATGGCCGGACGGCATAGGGGCGCGATGACTCTGGTCAAGATCTGGAAACGCGTCGCGCCGTCCATCAAGGCCGCCTCGTCGAGTTCAGCAGGCAGGTCGCGGATGGCGTTGACCAGGATGACGAGTGCGAGCGGCAGATTGACGATGGCGAGGATCAGGCCGAGGCCGAGACGCGTGTCAAGCAACGCCAGCCACTGGAACATCATGTAGAGCGGGATGGCGAAGATGATCAGCGGTACGGCGCGCAGGTTGACGATGAGCGGCAAGAGCGTGCGTTCGCCGAGCTTGCCGCGGGCGATGGCATAGGCTGCCGGCAAGGCGAGCGCTACCGCCAGCAGCGTGCCGAGCGCAGCGACTGCGACGCTGTTGATCAGGTAAAGGAAGATATTCAGGCGGTCGGACACCGTGAAGACGGTGGCGTAGTTTTCGAGCGTCGGCGCATAGACCCAGAGGCCGGGGTTCGTCGACAGCTCGCGCGCGCTCTTGAATGAGGTTGACAGCGTGACGAGGATCGGGAAGTTCATCGCAAGGGCGGCGATGGTGAAGACGATCCAGCGAAGGGTGTTGACCATCACCGGGCTCCCTTGCGGCGGGCGGCAAGCGCGTTGAGGCCGTAGAGCACGGCGAACGACACCACGAACAGGATGACGGAGGCTGCGACCGCCTTGCCGATGGCGCCCTGCTTGAAGAAAGCCTCGTAGATGTAGATCGACAGCGAGGCGGTGGAGCCGCCGGGGCCGCTGCCGGTCAACACATAGACATTGTCGAAGACGCGGAAGCCGTCGATGAAGCGGATCAGCAGGGCGACCACGATGGTCGGCGCCATCAGCGGCAGCTCGATGTACCAGAGCCGGTGGCGGTAGCGCGCGCCGTCCATGGCCGACGCCTCGACGATCTCCTTGGGGATCGCCTGGTAGGCCATGTAGAAGAGCAGGAATGCGAACGGCGTCCACTGCAGCGTCTCGACGACGATCAGCGTCCAGAAGGCCGAGGCGGGGCCGAGGAAAGAGAAGCTCGCGCCGAACCAGGTCCAGAGATAATAGGGGACCGGGCCGACGAATTCGTGCAGCACGAGACGGTACATCAAGCCGACGAGCGCCGGCGCCACCATCAGCGGCAGCATCAGGATCGCCATCAGCCAGCTGCGCTTTTCGATCAGCGGCGACAGGAAGATGGCGAGGAACAGGCCGAGCGCGCATTCGAACACGGCTGTCAGCAGGCCGAAGCGAAACGAGAACCAGCTAGCTTGCCAAAAGGAACTGTCTTTCCAAACGGCGGCGAAGTTGGAGAAGCCCGTGATCTCCGGGCTGCGCAGGGTCTCGAAGCTGACCTCGGAGACCGAATAGACGAGGTTGACGATCGCCGGGAAGCCCAGGAAGACGAGCAGGAACAACACCAGCGGGACTGCCAGCAGCCGGAATTCGGACGAAGGGGCGCGTTGCGAAAGCGTTGTCATCAACAATCGATCTAAGGCTGGCATTCCAATGGAAGCAATGGCGGCTCGCGACCCCTGCAACAGGGTCATCAGGCATGCACTCTGGACAGGTTCAGGATTCGGCACCTCGAACCCGCATGGGCCGGAAAAATGGGTGCCAGGATTGCCCGATATGCGCTGGGCATGGAGTGCGGGGAGATGCCGAATCCTGAACCTGTCCGAGTGGCCGGCGGCGGCAGGCCGCCGCCACCGGCCAACCGATTATTTGAGCAGCCCGGTCATGCCCTTTTCGGTGTTGGCAAGCGCGTCGTCGAGCGACTGCTGGCCCGACCAGTAGCCGGTGAACTCCTTGGCCTGGAGCTCGTAGACTGAAAGCGCCTTCGCCGAGGTGCCGCCGTTCATGACGTAGCCGTATTTGCTGGCAAACTCGCCGAGCTTGACCAGGTCCGGACGTTCGGTCGCCACTTCCTTGACGACCTCGGGGGTGAGTGCCGGTGCGCCGTTGTTCTTGGCATAAATCAGGGCTGCTTCCTTCGATGACAGCCACTTGATGAAGGCCTTGGCGCCATCCTTGTTCTCGGCGTTCTTGTTGAGGCCGAAGCCGAGGCCGTGGATGTGGGTAAAGCGGCCCTCGGGACCTGCCGGCGGAGCGACGGTCTCGGTGACCTCGGCGACGGTGGGCGACTTCTCCTTGGAGGTCAGGTCGGAGGCGGCGGCGTTCCACTGCATCATCGCGGCGACCTGCCCGGAAGCATAGGCCGCATTGGCCTCGGCGAACTCGTAGGACAGCGAGTCACGCGGGGTGGCGCCGGCGTCATAGAGCAGCTTGTAGGTTTCGAGGCCCTTGCGATAGGCCTCGGAGTTGACCGAGATCTTGCCGCTCTCATCCATCCAGTTGCCGCCATAAGAACGCGGCAGCGACTGGAACACCATCATGTTGAACAGCAGGTTCTTGAGCTGCAGTACGGTGCCGTAGCGGGTGGGGCTGTCGGAGTTGACTGCCTGGGTGAAGTAGAGCGCGGTCGCCGCATAGTCGTCCCAGGTCCATTCGTCCGGGTTCTTCGGCTCGAGCTTCTTGCCGAGGTGCTTTTCGGAGATCTCGGCGAACTTGGCCTTGGCCGTGTCGTCCGTGAGCAGTGCGTCGATCAGGTCCTTGCGGTAGTACATGAAATGCATCGACAGGTCGGTCGGAACGCCGAACTGCTTGCCCTCATACTGCATGGTGGAGAGCACGGAGTCCCCGTAGACGGCCTTGGCTTCATCCGACAGCTCGACCGGCTCCATGAACGGCGCGTAGCGGCCGATCGAATAGGTGGCGAGCAGGTTGACGTCGAAGGCCTTGGAGCCCGCGGCGAGGTCGGCCTGCAGCTTGTCCCAGAAGCCGTCGCGGTTGAAGAACAGCAGCTCGACCTTGTTGGCGTCCGTCGTGTCGGACTTTGCGTTGTAGGCATCGGCGGCGGCGCGCAGCGCGGTCTCTTCGGGGCCGCCCGGCCAGCCGAGAACGGTCACCTTGGCGTAGGCTGGGCTCGCCATCAGGCTGGCGATCGCAGCTGCGATCAGGCCGCCCTTTCTGATCTTCGAAAATGTCATTTCGTGTTCTCCCTCTAGGTCAGTTCTGACGTCTTGCTAGATCCGCGATGCCCACGACGCCGGCGCTCTCTCCGAGCGCTGCGGCATGAAGCTGCGGGGTGAGCCGTGGAGGCAGGCTTCCCAGCGCCTGCCGGACGGATTCGAGATACCCGGGCGCAAGGCCGATGCCACCGCCGATGACGATGCGGGCAGGATCGAGCATGAGCTGGACGTTGCGGCACAAAAGCGCGGTCTGGCGCACCGAGCCCAGAACGATATTCTTCGCCCAACCGTGGCCTGCAGCCGCAGCCTCGAAGACCTCGCGCGCAGCGGCTCCAGCCTGATGCGGTGCTGCCTGTGCTGCCATCCAGTTGCCGGAGACGTGGTCCTCGAGCACGCCGTCTTCTTCGTCGAGAAAGCGAAGAAGACCGAAATGCCCGGCGAGCCCGCCGAGCAGGCGGCCGTTGACGACGATGCCGCCGCCAATACCGGTGGAGATGGTCAGGAAGACGAGGTCCTCGCCTTGGCCGGCGCCGCAAGAGAATTCGCCCCAGGCCGCGGCTTGGGCGTCGTTGGCGGCAAGCACTACATCCGTGCCGGAGAGCCTGCCTACGGTCGCGACCAGGGGAAAGCGGTCCGGAATGTCGAGCGTCTTGCGGTTGAGGGGCGACCAGCAGCCGCCGTCGATGATGCCGCTGACGGCGACGCCGACGGTGTCGTAGCAGCCGTTCCAGCCTGAGATCGCATTGAACAGGGCCGCCAGCCACTGCTCGGGGTTGCCGCTGCGCGGCGTCGGCATCTTGCGCGACTCGACCACCGCGTTGCCACGCACGAGGGCGGCGAGCATCTTGGTGCCACCGATGTCGAGCGCGAGAACGGTGTCGGCCATGGCAATCAGGCTCCAGCCTTGGCGATGGTTTCGTCGAGCGCGGCGCGGAACCAGGAGGTCACATATTCCGGCCGGGTAATGGCCGAGCCGACGACGACCATCGACGCGCCCGATGCCAGCGCCTGCTGTGCCTGGGCGGGAGTGCGGACATTGCCCTCGGCGACCACATAGGGCGTCAGCTTGCGCATCGAAGAGATCAGCGCGAAGTCGGGTTCGGTCGGCTCGACCGGGCCGGTATAGCCGGCGAGCGTCGAGCCGACGACCTCGACGCCCTCGGCCAGCGCCTGCTCGGCGTCGGAGATAATGGAGCAGTCGGCCATCGCCGCGCGGCCATGGGAATGGATGCGCTCGACGATCGCCTTGGTGGAGACGGGACGGACACGCTGGGTGGCGTCGTAGGCGATGATGTCGGCGCCGGCCTTGGCAAGGGCGTCAACATCTTCCAGCCTCGGTGTGATGCGGACGGGCGTGTTGTCGAGATCGCGCTTGACGAGGCCGATGATCGGCCAGTCGGTGGCGGCGCGGACGGCGGCGACATATTCGGCGGATTCGATGCGCAGGGCGGCGGCGCCACCGTCGATGGCCGCCAGCGCAAAGCCCACGACCATCTCGGCCTTGTCCATGGCGCCACCCTTCACGGGTTGGCAGGACACGATGAGACCATTGTCGAGGGCGTTGAAGTCAAGCGGCACGCGGGCATCTCCAGTGATGCCGAAACGGTAGCAGCATAAGACCAGATTGCAACAGGCATTTAACTGGTATTACCGCGTCAACTCGATGACAAAGTCGTAGACGTCACCGCGGTATTTAGTCTGGGTGAACTCGACGATCTGGCCGTCGGCGAGGAAGCAGCGGCGCTCCATAACCAGCAGCGAGGTGTCTTCAGGCGTGGCGAGAAGCTGGCGCTCCTCGTCGGTGGCGGGCTTGGCCTGCATGCGCTGCAGCGCCCGCACCGGCAGAGCGCCGGTCGACTCGAGGTATTCGTAGAGCGACTCCCTGACCGCCTGGGGATCGGGCACGAAGCGGGCGGGGAGCGTGGCGATCTCGATGGCGATGGGCGTGTCGTCGGCGGTGCGCAGGCGGCGAAGACGCACGACCTTTTCGCTGCCGGAGATGCCCAAGGCCATCATCTCAGCCGGCGAAGGGCGTGAAATCTCTCGTGAAATCCAGACGCAGCCGGGTTCCAGCCCGCGCGAACGCATGTCCTCGGAGAAGCTGGTCATGGTCGCCAGAGACTTCTCCAGGCGCGACGATACCACGGTCTTGGCGCCTTGGCGGCGGTCTAGCAGGCCGTCGGAAACGAGGCCGTCGATTGATTTGCGAACGGTGACGCGTGAGATACCGAGCGCATCGCACAGCACACGCTCGCTGGGGATGACAGCGCCGCGCTTGAGGTGTGCCGAGCCGATCGCCTGCTTGATGGCGTCTTCGAGCCTTCGGTAGAGCGGTTCACCGCTTTCACCCGAAAGCTGCCTAGCGAGGAAGTCGAGAATTGCCTGGTCGCCCATCGGAGCACCTGTGGAGAGTCGCTCCTTTATGCAGAATTTTTTTCAGGTGTTAAACTGGTATTGTTCTTGTCGCGTACATTTTAGGTGCCGCGCTGCCTGCGGGGCTCCTGCCAGGCGCTGCGCGCCTTCAGGATCCCGTGGCACCGGCTCGTCTGGAAGGGCGCGGTAATTTGCACCCGACGTGCGACGGAATCCATTTGCCTGGCGGAGGGAAAAGCGGAAAACTTGGTGAAACTGCGTGCTGGGCCAGCCTAGCACCATGTCTTGAAGGAGGGGAAATGATGGCGGGAAGTCATTCCAGTCCGAGCGGACCCGATCTTGCACTTGGGATCAAGAGCGACGAACTTCCCGACGGCGGCAGGCTGGTGGGGCACCGCGACGGCGAGCCGGTGCTTCTGGTGCGACGCGGGTCCGACATATTCGCTGTCGCTGCTGCCTGTTCCCATTACGGCGGACCGCTCGTCGAAGGCCTCGTTGTCGATCATACGGTTCGCTGCCCCTGGCATCACGCCTGCTTCGACCTGCGCACCGGCGAAGCGCTGCGTGCTCCGGCACTTTCGCCTCTCGCCTGCTGGGCAGTGGAGCAACGCGGCGACGCGATAGTCGTCGGCGAGAAACTCAAGAAGCCAGCGCAGGCGCCGCACGACAGCGGCAGTGAGCCTGCTCCGAAGAACATCGTCATCGTCGGTGGCGGCGCCGCCGGTTTCGCCGCGGCGGAAAGGCTGCGGCGGGAGCAGTACCAGGGATCGATCGTCCTGCTCAGCGAGGACGAGGCGTTACCGGTGGATCGTCCCAACCTGTCCAAGGACTATCTCGCCGGCACGGCCCCGGAGGACTGGCTACCCCTGCGCAAGCAAGGTTTCTACGCCAAGAACGGCATTGACCTACGCCTCAGTACCGCAGTCACAGCTCTCGATGTCGGCGGCAAGGAGGTGGTGCTCGCCGATGGTTCCCGTCTGGGCTACGACAGGCTGCTTCTCGCGACCGGCGCGGAGCCCGTTCGCCTGACCATCCCTGGCGCCGACAAGCCCCATGTGCATACGCTGCGCTCCCTTGCCGACAGCCGAAACATCATCGGGCAGGCCGCGTCAGCGAAAGCCGCCGTTGTGCTCGGCGCCAGTTTCATCGGTCTCGAGGTCGCCGCCGCCCTTCGCACCCGCGGTGTCGAAGTGCATGTCGTGGCGCCCGACAAACGGCCGATGGAACGGGTGTTGGGTCCTGAAATGGGCGATTTCATCCGCGCCTTGCATGAGAAACATGGCGTCGTCTTCCATCTTGGCGAAACCGCCGCGCGCATTGGCGCGAAGGATGTTCAATTGGCCAGCGGCGGCATGCTGGCCGCCGATCTGGTCGTGGCCGGCATTGGCGTGAGGCCGCGGATCGGCCTTGCTGAAGCGGCCGGCCTCGCCATCGACCGTGGCGTGGTGGTGGATGCCTGCCTCGAGACCAGCGCGCCGGGTGTCTATGCGGCAGGCGACATCGCGCGTTGGCCGGACCCGCACAGCGGCACAAGCATCCGCGTGGAGCATTGGGTGGTGGCGGAGCGTCAGGGAGCGACGGCTGCGCTCAACATGCTCGGACATCGGCAACCGTTCACGGATGTGCCATTCTTCTGGAGCCAGCACTACGATGTGCCGATCAACTATGTTGGCCATGCCGAGGGCTGGGACGCAGTCGAGGTCGAAGGCAACGTCGCCGCCAAGGACTGCCTCCTTCGCTTCAAGAGCGGAGGCCGCACATTGGCGGTCGCCACAATCTTTCGCGATGGCGCAAGCCTAGACACCGAACTCGCGATGGAGCGCGGCAAACTCTAGAGCCGCGCAGGTCGGTGTAGATGGGTGGCTACCGGCCCGTCGCGACGTCATACTGTCGGGCTTGACCGTTCATTTCGATCCGATCGGGCCCCGTTGGGCTGTCGCTCGAACAGCAGCGGCTCTCCGGTGCGCTGTGCATATCCATGACAAAGCCCAGAATGTCCTCAAGCCCGCGTTATCGTGGAGGTTTTCGCTCTGGATATCCCCTGCGATCTCGATGACGTTGATTGTTGCGTCGAGGATTGGCGGCAAAAGGTTTCCAGGAAGCGACCGTCAGGGTGAAGTCGCAAGATTTAGGCGTTCTTGATCCAAACAAGGCCGATCCAGATTCTGCCTGAAGGGCGCATGGCAAACGAGGTCTGTCGTCTCGCCGGGCAGGGAAGAAGGCGAAGTCGCCTGCTGTGATCGGCCAGCCGAAATTCGCGGTCTCTCACTTCACCCAGCACCATCCCAGGATACACCCGCGGATCACAACCTTTTGGGAAACGGCGAAGGGATTGCCTTCTGGCAGCGCCACCCGGATCA
>NZ_LMCL01000007.1:0-124559 GCF_001424795.1 Aminobacter sp. DSM 101952
GCTCCCAAGCAACCCGAGCCGTTCAAGGCGGCGCGTGCGCTGGTTCGGCGCATATTCTCTTTACCATGCCGACCGCTGGCATCGTCGACTGGCATATAGAGAATTAATTGGAATAGTTCTAGACGGAGATTCGCCTATTTTGCCGTGACGCAAGGCAGCGGGGACACGGCTTCGGCGACGGGGGAAGAATGCGGCTGATCGCCGAAAATCTCAGCGGAGAGCGCGGCGGCGAAGCAGTCTTCGCCGGCATCGGCTTTGCGCTCGAGGACGGCCAGAGCCTGGTCGTCACCGGTCCCAACGGCTCCGGCAAGTCGACCCTGCTGCGCGTCATCGCCGGCCTGCTGCCGCATCTCCACGGGCGAATCGCCATCGAGGGCGGCGGTGAGGATTTCCCGACGGTTGCCTCCGCCTGCCACTATCTGGGTCACCAGAACGCCATGAAGGCGGCCCTCACCGTCGACGAGAACCTCGCCTTCTGGCGCCGGTTTTCCGGCGACGGCAGGCTCTCCATCGCCGATGCGCTCGAACAGGTCGACCTCGGCGGCCTCGGCCACCTGCCCTTCGGCTACCTCTCGACCGGCCAGAAGCGCCGTGCCGCGATCGCCAAACTGCTGATCAGCCACCGCCCGGTCTGGCTTCTCGACGAACCCACCGCCGGCCTCGACAAGGCCTCGGAAGCGCGCTTCACCGAACTGATGAAGGCCCATTGCGCCGCCGGCGGCATCGTCGCCGCCGCCACCCACCTGCCGCTCGGGCTGGGCGGAGCGACGACGCTGGAGATGGGGCGGACGCATGGCTGACCCACGCTTGCGCTCCATGTTGCCCCTCTCTGGCCTCCTGGAATTCGCCGGAGGGCACCCATGCTAGCCCTCTACCTTCGCGACCTCAGGATGGGTATCCGCTCCGGCGGCGGGGCGCTGACCGGCGTGCTGTTCTTCCTCGCCGTCATCGTCACCATCCCCTTCGGCGTCGGCCCCGACCTCAACCTGCTCGCCCGCATCGGCCCGGCCATCCTGTGGATCGGCGCGCTGCTGGCCAGCCTGCTCGGCCTCGACAGGCTGTTCCAGGCCGACCGCGAGGATGGGTCGCTCGATCTCCTGGTGCTGAATTCCGACCGCCACATGCTGGCGCTGACCGTGTTCGTCAAATGCCTGGCGCATTGGAGCGCCAGCGTGCTGCCGCTGGTCATCGCCGCCCCGCTGCTGGGGCTGTTCGTGAACATGCCGCCGCTCGGCATCGGTGCCGCAGCCCTCACCCTTCTCGTCGGCACGCCGGCCATCGTCTTCGTCGGCGCCGCAGGTGCCGCCGTCACCGTCGCCCTGCCGCGCGGCGGCCTGCTGATCTCGGTGCTGGTGCTGCCGCTGGTCATTCCCGTGCTGATCTTCGGCGTCACCGCCAGCTACGGCGCGGTCAACGACCCCGACCCGTTCATGCCGCCGTTTCTCATCCTTTGCGCACTGACCATGTTCCTCGCCGTCATCGGCCCGCTGGCCGCGGCCATAGCTCTGCGCTCGGGCACCGACTGATCACGATCGCTTCAACTGCCCCCGGTGCGGCGCGGCGTCCAATTGCACGGCGCCACAGCCGCGGCTAAGTGAAGGGCATGGTCACAAGCGTCGACATGATGAAGTTCTGCCAGCGGATGGCTGCCCGATGAGCGCGCATGCCCTTTATGTCGCCGCCGCTTATGGCGTCTCGGCGCTGGCGATCGCCGGGCTGATCGTCTGGATTCTCGCCGACCAGCGCGCCCGCAAGCGCGAACTGGCGGAACTCGAGGCGGCAGGCCATCGCCGCCGCTCCGACCGCAGCGGGGCCGCGGCATGACCATGGAAACCGAAAAGCCGGCCCGCCCGCGCAAGCTGTTCGTGCTGCTGCCGCTGCTGCTCTTCCTGGCGCTCGCGGTCGTTTTCCTGATGCAGTTGCTGTCCGGCCGCGACCTGTCGGTCGTGCCCTCGGCGCTGATCGGCCAGGCCGCGCCCAAGACCGTGCTGCCGCCGCTCGAAGGCATTTCGCTTCCCGGTCTCGACTCGGCCGAATTCATCGGCAAGGTGACGTTGGTCAACGTCTGGGCGTCATGGTGCGCGCCCTGCCGCGAAGAACATCCGGTGATCGTCGGCCTGTCCAAGGACGAGCGGCTGACCATCGTCGGGCTGAATTACAAGGACAAGCCGGAAAACGCCCGCCGCTTCCTCGGCGACCTCGGCAATCCCTATAAGGCGGTTGGCGTCGACCCCAACGGCCGCGCCGCGATCGACTGGGGCGTGTACGGCATTCCGGAAACCTTCCTCGTCGGCAAGGACGGCAAGATCGCGTTCAAGCATGTCGGCCCGATGTCGCCCGAAACGGTCGCGGCCACGCTGATGCCCGAGATCGAGAAGGCCGCCGCGGCTTCCCAATGAGCCGTGGCGCGGGCCAGGCTGCCCGCCATGTCCGACGGCGACCTCGTCGCCCGCTTAGCCGTAGACCTGCTTGAAGGCCTGGTACAGCATCTCGCTGCGGTCGGCGCGCATGTCGGCCAGGTCGCGGCCGGAAAAGCCGTCGATCTCGGCGACGAGGCGCTTGTACTGCTTGCGCTTGGAAGCGCTTTCGCGGGCACGGGTCAGAAGGCTGTCGAAAAACATCGTCGTTCCTTTCGTCATGCCGCTGGTGCGGCGCGATTTGACCTCCCTGATCAATTCGACGATGACATAGGAACTGCTGCGCCGCAAAATAAGATGCTGCAACGCAGCATTGCGACTGGCGCATATCGAGTTAACGAAGCCTCAACGCGCCGGCATGGCTTGGCCGATGGCCGCTACCACATGCTCTTGCGGTAGGATTCGTCGAGCGAGCGGTCGAGCGCCTCGGCATTGTCGGCAAGCGCCAGCTGGTCGTGCAGGATCTGCCCGAGCGTCGGCAGGCTGGTGCGATCGGGCCATGTTCCGGGCAGCCACAGCTCGGAACGCATGAACGCCTTGGCGCAGTGCATGTACACCGCCTTGATGGCGACGACCATGACGGTGACCGGCGGCTTGCCTTCGGCGGCGAGCTGCTCGCGCAGCCCGATGTCGGCGGTGATCCGTGCATCGCCATTGATGCGCAGCGTCTCGTTCATGCCCGGGATCAGGAACAGCAGGCCCACGGCCGGGTTGGCGACGACGTTTTCCAGCGTGTCGAGCCGGTTGTTGCCCGGCCGGTCGGGAATGGCGATGGTGGCGTCGTCGAGCACGGCGACAAAGCCCGGCCTGTCGCCCTTGGGCGTGACGTCGGCGTTGCCCTTGCCGTCGGACGAGCCGATCAGCACGAACGGGCTGCGCGCCAGGAAACTCGTTGCATGACGGTCGAGAAGGCGGAGTTCCTTCTTCACCGCGCCGTCGCCGGGCGCGCGGTAATGCTGGCACAGCGCCTCGCGGTCGGTGATGAACTCCACGGCGGCTCTCCTATTTCTGCGAATGCTCTTCCAGCGAATGGCGCATGATCAGCGGCATCTGGCTGAAGGTGAACAGAAGCGTGATGGGCATGATGCCCCACACCTTGAACGCCACCCAGGTGTCGGTCGAGAACGAGCGCCAGACCACCTCGTTGACCACGGCGAGGAACAGGAAGAACAGCCCCCAGCGGAAGGTCAGCTTGCGCCAGCCTTCGGCGTCGAGCCGGAAGGCGGAGGCAAAGACATAGCCGAGCAGCGACTTGCCGAACAACAGGCCCCCCAGCAGGATCGCGCCGAACAGCGTGTTGACGATGGTCGGCTTCATCTTGATGAAAACGTCGTCCTGCAGGTAGAGCGTCAGCGCGCCGAAGACGAAGACGACGACGCCCGACACCAGCGGCATGATCGGCAGCGAGCGGGTCAACAGCCACGAGGCGATCAGCGCAATCGCGGTTGCCGCCATGAACAGGCCGGTGGCGATGAAGATCGGCCCGCCGAGCTCGGCCAGCGTCGGAAACTGCGTCGCCAGCCATTCGCCGCGCGCATTGGCGAAGAAGAACACGACAAGCGGCCCCAGTTCCAGCGCCAGCTTCAGCAGCGGGCTGATCTCTTCCTTCTTGGTTTTCGGGTCCGAAGGATCGCTTTCGAGGATCGGTGCATTCATAGGTCAGGCGACTCCTGCGATCGCCTTGGCGAAATCGCTTGCCGAGAAGGGTTCGAGGTCGTCGACCTGTTCGCCGACGCCGATGAAATAGACCGGCAGCTTATGTTTGGCGGCGATTGCGACCAAAATACCGCCGCGCGCCGTACCGTCGAGCTTTGTCATCACCAGGCCGTTGACGCCCGCGATGTTGCGGAAGATTTCGACCTGGTTGAGCGCGTTCTGGCCGGTGGTCGCGTCGACCGTCTGCAGCACCGTGTGCGGCGCCTCGGGATCGAGCTTGCCGAGCACGCGCACGATCTTCTCGAGTTCGGCCATCAGTTCGGCCTTGTTCTGCAGGCGTCCGGCGGTGTCGATGATCAGCACGTCGGATCCCGCTTCCCTGGCCTGCTCGAAGGCATCGTAGGCAAGGCCGGCAGCGTCGGCGCCGAGCTTGGTGGCGATGACGGGCGACTTCGTCCGCTCGCCCCAGATCTTGAGCTGTTCGATGGCAGCGGCACGGAACGTGTCGCCGGCGGCGAGCATCACCGACAGGCCGGGCTCGGTCAGCTTGGCGGCGAGCTTGCCGATGGTGGTGGTCTTGCCGGTGCCGTTGACGCCGACGACCAGGATGACATGCGGCTTGTGCGTGAGGTCGAGCTCCAGCGGCAGCGCCACCGGCTTCAGCACCTTCTCGACCTCGACCGCCATGATCGAGCGGACTTCATGGTCGGAGACGTCCTTGCCGTAGCGGCTCGATGCCAGCGCGTCGGTGACGCGAAGTGCCGTCTCGACACCGAGATCGGCACGGATCAGCACGTCTTCGAGATCCTGCAGCGTGTCTTCGTCAAGCTTCCGCTTGGTGAAGATGCCGGCGATGTTGCCCGACAGCTCCTTCGACGACCGCGACAGGCCCTGGCGCAGGCGCTGGAACCAGCTCTGGCGCGGCGCAGGCGCGGCCACTTCCACGACCTCGGCCTTCTGCTCGACCTTCTTCTGGACCGTGACCTTGCCGGCGGACGTTTTTGGCTCCGCTACAGCGGCCGACGGTTCGACAGGAGCCGGCGCAACCTCCTCTCCCCCCTTGAGGGGGAGATGGCCCGAAGGACCAGAGGGGGTCGGCTCCCCCGCGCTCGGCGTCATCTCCACAATGCTCGGCGTCGCGTCCGACGATTCGGCAACCCCACCCGGCCTCGGCAGCTCGGGCGTCGAAGGCGTCGGCTGGGCAGGAACCTCCTCGGGCAGTTCGGGCGTGGATGGCTCCGCCGGCGGCAACGGGACCTCTGCCGGCGCAGGCTCCGGCTCGACCGGGCTCGGCGCAGGCGCGGGCTGCTCGGCAGGCTTTTCCGGCTCGACGGCGGGAACTTCCGGTTCCGGAGCGGGCTTTGGCTCTTCCGGCGGCGCCGGCTGCGGCGCGGGTTCGACCGGCACGGGCTGCTCGGCCGGCTTCGGCTCGGGCACCACAGGCGGCGCCGGCGGCGTTTCCGGTGCGGGTTCGGGCTTCGGCTCCTCAGGCGCGGCGTCCTCTCCCCCCTTGAGGAGGAGATGGTCCGCAGGACCAGAGGGGGTCACCTCCAACTCGGCGACGACCCCACCCCGATCGACTTCGTCGATCGACCCTCCCCTCAAGGGGGAGGGAGTCTCGGCCGCCACCTCTTCCGTCGGCTTCAACGCTTCCAGCGCGTCGAAATTCAGTGGCGGCAGGACCTCGTCCTCGGCCGGCTGCTCGACGGTCTCCTTCTTGCCGAAGGAGAAGACTTTCTTGATGAACCCGAATGCCATGCGGTCGCTTTCGTCAGGCCGCGCGCGCGGCGGCCGGTGCCGCTGTCAGCCGCTCGCCGTCGTGCCCGGCGATGTCGACCTCGATGATTTCGCCCGCCACGCCCCGGTCGAGGGCAACGAGCGTGAAACCTTCCGTCCGCCCGAGCCCCTCGCGCTCGACAAGCACCTTCTGGTGCGAGTCCTTGAGGCTTTCGAGATGTCGCGTGTAGGCGACGTCGCCGGCGGCGCGCAGGCGGGCGGCGCGCTGCTTGACGATGTCGCGGCGCACCTGGGGCATGCGCGCGGCGGGCGTGCCCTCGCGCGGGCTGAACGGGAAGACGTGGAGATGGGTCAGCCCGCACTCCTCGACGATGTGGATCGAGTTTTCGAACATCTCGTCGGTCTCGGTCGGGAAGCCGGCGATGATGTCCGCGCCGAAGACTATGTCGGGGCGGAGCTTGCGCACATCGGCGCAGAACTGGATCGACTGGTCGCGCAGATGCCGTCGCTTCATGCGCTTCAGGATCATGTCGTCGCCCGACTGCAGCGACAGGTGCAGGTGCGGCATCAGCCGGCTCTCGGTGGCGACGGCTTCGAGCAGGTCTTCGTCGGCCTCGATGGAGTCGATGGAGGAAAGCCGCAGGCGCTGAACATCCGGCACCTGGCGCAGGATCGTCCGGACCAGCTTGCCCAGACGCGGCGCGCCCGGCAGGTCGGCGCCGTAGCTGGTCATGTCGACGCCCGACAGCACCACCTCGGCATAGCCGTTGCCGGCGAGCCGCTTGATCTGCTCGACCACCGCCCCCATCGGCACCGAACGCGAATTGCCCCGGCCATAGGGGATGATGCAGAAGGTGCAGCGGTGGTCGCAGCCGTTCTGCACCTGGACGAAGGCACGCGCCCGGCCCTCGATGGCGTCCACCATGTGGCCCGCCGTCTCGCGCACGGAAAAGATGTCGTTGACGCGGGCCTTCTCGAAATCGTTGACGCCGAAATCCGGCAGCGCCCGGTAATTGTGCGCCTTGAGCTTCTCTTCGTTGCCGAGCACGAGGTCGACCTCTGCCATGTCGGCAAAGGCGGCCGGATCGGTCTGCGCCGCACAACCGGTCACGATGATGCGCGCGTCCGGGTTTTCGCGCCGCGCCTTGCGGATCGACTGCTTGGCCTGGCGCACCGCTTCACTGGTCACCGCGCAGGTGTTGAATATGACAGCGCCGCCCTTGAGTTCTTCCAGCCCGGCGGCCTTGGCCTCGCGCTTCATCACCTCCGATTCATAGGTGTTGAGGCGGCAGCCGAAAGTGACGACATCGACCGCCATCAGGCGACGTCCTGCCGGTCGCGGGTCCAGCCGCCGGTGGCCGGATCGAAGCTGCCGGAGAATTCCCACTCGGCCGGGCCGGTCATGACCACGTGGTCGTCGGCGCGCCAGTCGATCTTCAGCGTCCCGCCGCTCGGCACCGTCACCGTGACCGTCCGGCCGGTACGGCCGGTGCGGGCGGCGGAGACGGCGGCCGCACAGGTGGCCGAGCCGCAGGCCAGCGTCAGGCCGGCGCCGCGCTCCCAGGTGCGCAGGTTGAGCGTTTCGCGCGAAGTCACCTGGGCGATCGAGATGTTGGCGCGCTCGGGAAAGATCGGATGGTTTTCCAGCAGCGGCCCGAAGCGATCGAGGTCGTAGGACCAGACGTCGTCATCGACCCAGAAGATGGCGTGCGGGTTGCCCATCGAGGCGACCGAGGGTGAGTGCAGCACCGGCGCGTCGATCGGCCCGATCTGCAGCTCGATCGCGCGGGTATCGCGGAATTCTTCCGCCAGCGGGATGTCCTGCCAGCCGAAGCGTGGGACGCCCATGTCGACGGAGATGGTGCCGTCCTCGTGCTCCTCGGCATTGAGGATGCCGGCAACCGTCTCGAAGGTGAACACCTTCTGCCCGGTCTCGGCTGACAGTGCCTGCACCACGCAGCGCGTGCCGTTGCCGCAGGCCTGGGCATGGGTGCCGTCGGAATTGATGATCTCGATGTAATTGACCGTACCCGGCGTGCGCGGATCGTGGATCGCCATGATCTGGTCGAACCTGGTCGCCGGATCGGCGGCGAGCGCAATCGCCGCGGCAGGCGTGACACGGTCGGCGCGGCCGCGCATGTCGGCGACGATGATCTCGTTGCCGAGCCCGTTCATCTTGGCGAAAGGGGCCTCACTGGCCATGGCAGACATTTCTCGTGGCTGTTCGGCGCCTATATGGCGGAAACATCGTGCAATTACCAGTCTCGCGGCACGCCGGCCTCTTGAGACAATTTTGCAACATGTTCATACGCAAACCCTATTTTAACCATATCGGGTTGAAATTCTGCCAACTTCGCCGCTTTAGAGGCGAGCTATCGATCGCGCGGGGGCGCCCCCAGAACTGCCCCGACGGAGGGACTGCAATGGCTTTTTCGAAAACCGGCCTGCTGGCCGCATCGCTGGTAGCGCTGATGACGGCGGCCGGCTGCACCAGTACGCGCCTTTCCTCGATGGACACCCAGCCCGCGCCGCTGCCCGCGGCTCCTGCCGGCACGGTGACCAGCGGCCAGCTGCCGCCGCCCGCGGCGCCCGGTGCCGCCAGCGCCTCGCAGTTCCCGGCGGCACCCCAGCAGCAGACCCAGGTCGCGGCACTGCCCGCCGACGGTGGCGCTGCTGCCGCCAACGCGCCCGACCTCACCGCGGCCAGCGTCGCTGGTGTGTGGAGCGCTTCGGTTTCCGGCCAGAGCTGCAAGGTGGCGACGCCGCAGACCAAGTTCGGCCAGGGCTTCCGGGCCGGCCCGCTGCGCTGCCCGGCACCGGTCGACGGCGTCAAGTCGTGGAACGTCGCCGGCAAGCAGCTGACGCTTTATGATGAAGGCGGCTCGCCGCTGGCACGGCTCTATTCGTCGGGCGCCGGCCGCTTCGACGGCCAGACCTCCAACGGCCTGCCGATCTCGCTCAACCGCTGATGCATGACCCGAAAATCGAAATCGATTTTCGGACAGGATCATGCATAGTTGAAATGCTGCAGCGTCCTTGCGCGTCCAACGGACGCCTGGCGCTGCAAGCAGACTTTCGAATTCGTACCCGAGTGAACCATGCACCTGCGTGACGGCCTGCAGACCCATGTGACCGTCAGGCAGCGCTACGACCATCTCGTCGAGCTCGGCAACGTCCGCCGCGACCCGGCGCAGCTGTCCATCGTCGCTGCCCTCGACAAGCTGATCGATGAGATTTCCGACAAGCGCCTGGCGCGCAAGTCGAGCGCGCTTGGCTGGCTGTTCGCCAAGCGCAAGCCCCAGCGCGAGCCCGTGAAGGGCCTCTACGTCTATGGCGGCGTCGGCCGCGGCAAGACCATGCTGATGGACATGTTCTTCGAGCTGGTGCCGGTCAAGCACAAGCGCCGCGTCCATTTCAACGACTTCATGGCCGACGTGCACGACCGCATCCAGAAGCAGCGGGCGGCGCGCAAGAACGGCACCTCGCGCGACGACGATCCGATACCCCCTGTCGCCGCAGCGCTGGCCGAAGAGGCCTGGGTGCTGTGCTTCGACGAGTTTTCGGTCACCGACATTGCCGACGCGATGATCCTGTCGCGGCTCTTTGCAGCGCTGTTCGGGCTCGGCGTGGTGCTGGTCGCCACCTCCAACGTGGCGCCGAAGGACCTTTACCGCGACGGCCTGAACCGCCAGCTGTTCCTGCCCTTCATCGCCATGCTCGAGCAGAACGCCGCGGTGCTCAATCTCGATGCCGACACCGACTACCGGCTGGAACAGCTCGACCGTGTTCCGGTCTATCTCAGCCCGCTCGGCGAAGCCGCGGACAAGGCGATGGACAAGGCGTGGGCGGCGGTGACCCATGGCGCTCCGGCCCAGCCTGCGACCGTCGCCGTCAAGGGCCGCAAGGTCCAGGTGCCGGCTGCGGTCGGCGGTTGCGCGCGCTTCAGCTTCGCCGACCTCTGCGACAAGCCGCTGGCGGCACGCGACTATCTTGCCATTGCTGCGCACTACCAGACGATCTTCGTCGACCACGTGCCGGTCATGGCCGAAGCCAACCGCAACGAGGCCAAGCGCTTCATCCTCTTGATCGACACGCTCTACGACCAGAATGTACGGCTGGTGCTCAGCGCTGCCGCCACGCCCGACAAGCTCTATGCCGGCAAGCGCGGCCATGAGGCCTTCGAGTTCGACCGCACCTCGTCGCGCCTGATCGAGATGCAGGGCAGCGAATGGCTCGACCGCTGGGCCGAACGGCACGCACAGCCGGCAGCCTCTGCCTGACCGGCAAGGCTGCCTCACTGCTCCCGCTCACTGCCAGGCGCCCACGGCTCCCGACATCGCACGAGACTCTGTCCGCGGCTTTGCATGGCGCGTCGTTGCAGCCATCAGCACGCCGAGCATCAGCCCGTTGAGCACATGCCACATGAAATGCGTACCGATCGGCATGGCGTCGCAGACCAGGGGATCGAGCACCCGGCAGGTGACCGAGCCCAGGAAGATCGCCGCGGCGGCCAGATTGTACCAGCCGGCGGCACTGCCCTTGGCGATGACCACGCAACCGAAGAAGATCAGCGCCAGGAATGGCGGCAGGTAGCCGGTGGTGCCGTTCGAAGCTTCGCGCAGCCAGTCGGGCACCATGTAGGTCAGCAGGCCGACCGCGATGTAGAAGCCGAAAAAGATGACAAGCGCCTTCGGCCACGCCATGCCGGCAAAACGCCTGAGGTTGAACAGCGTATAGGCAAGCGTGAATCCGGCAATGGGCAGGATGTCGGCCCATTTGGTGGCTTCGGTGGCGAAGGTATGGAACAGCGTCGAGCCGATGCCGATCGCCACCACCCACCAGCCCAGCACCTCGGCGAAGACGCCGGCCTTGCGCCGCCGCGCCTCGCAGACACCCCACAGGCCGGCGGCGAAGAAGGCGAGGTTGCTGACCGCATTGAGCGGTTCGGCCCAGAGGCCGGGACTCAGCCGCTCGCAGTAAAGGTCGACATGTTGGCTTAGCTGTTCCAGCATCGATGCTTCCCCCGCCGGTCCCCGATCCTACCCTCGTCGAAGCATTTTTCGACAGGAAATTGCGCATGTCGTAGGTGACGCAGCGGAAATGCATGCCCGGCAAAATTTCACCGCAACGTGACTTCCCGTTGAATGGCGCATCTGCCACATATTTCGCCAACCATAAGAAAAGCCGGTGACGTCGGCTGAGGATCCGGATTGGTCATGGAGTTTCGCACATATTTTCGGCTGGCAGCCGTGGCGCTGGCCCTCACCGGATTTGCCGGTTCGGCCCATTCCCAGGTAAAGGATCGACCGCTTGGCGTGATCGAGCTTTTCACCAGCCAGGGCTGCAACTCCTGTCCGCCAGCCGACGAACTCTTTGCCGAATACGCCGCCAAGGATGACACGGTAGCGCTCGCCTATCACGTCACCTATTGGGACTATCTCGGCTGGCAGGACCAATTGGCCAGCAAGGACAACACCGAGCGCCAGTACGCCTATATGCGCGCCTTCGGTTCTCGCTCCGTCTACACGCCGCAGGCCGTCATCAATGGCCGCACCCACGTCAGTGGCGCCAAGCGCGAAGACGTGACCGGCGCGCTCGACAACCTCGCCAAGACCGGCCAGGCCATGAATGTCGACATAACGGTCACCGAAAAGGCCGACACCTACACCATCGATGTCGGCGCCGCCCAGGGCGCGACCGGTGCCGCGCATGTCGTGGTCGTCCACTACAAGGCGCCGGAGGAAGTCGACCTCCAGAAGGGCGAGAACAAGGGCCGCAGGGTCACCTACTGGAACGCCGTCACCGACCTGCACACCGCAGGCATGTGGCACGGCAAGACACAGCGCTACGAACTGCCCAGGAGCGAAGTGGAAAAGAAGGGCGGCTGCGCCGTGCTGCTGCAGGCGGTCGGCAAGGATGGCCTGCCCGGCCCGATCCTTGGCGCGGCCGTGGTGCGCAGGCCGGACGAATAACCCCGCCCCGGGGCGAAACCGTCATGCAAAAAAGCCGACGCCAGCTTGTTGCCAGACGTCGGCTTCAGATTTTGGGATCGTCGCACCTGGTTCCAGTAAGAACCGAGGTTGGTTCGATCCGACTCGGGCCCGTGGGCGGGGGGCTTGGGGTTTACGAGCCAGTGCCGGACCGAACCGTCTCAGGCAACGGGGGTAAAGTCGTCGGACATTGGGGCGCCAGCGCGGATAAAAAACGGCAGGAATGTGGCGAGTCATCACCAATTCCAACAGACTGTCTCGCAAACGTTACCGTTGCGGCAAGCTTGTCCACTCCCCTTCGCCATATGGTTTGATTCGCCGCCGCGGCTTGCAATTCGGGCGCGAATGGGCGATTCTTTAGCCGTAGTCGTATTCTGCAAAGGAACGATTCATGACGGATCGCGGTGCTGGAGCGGAGGATGGCGAGACATCCGCAGTGATCCCGCTTCATGAGGCCCGCCGGGAGCGGCAGGATCTTCCGGTGGCTTTCGAGCGACGGGAACTCGACCAGATCCTCAGGCTCTACGGACGCATGGTCGCTGCCAATGAATGGCGCGACTACGCAATCGACCATCTCAGCGATCGCGCCGTCTTCTCGGTGTTCCGCCGCACCAGCGAAACCCCGTTGTTCCAGATCGTCAAGGACCCGGGTCTGGCCCGCAAGCAGGGCGCCTTCTCCGTCGTTGCCGCCGGCGGCCTCATCCTCAAGCGCGGCCACGAGCTGGCCCGCGTGCTCGGCGTGTTCGACAAGCGGCTCAAGCTCGTCGAGGCGTGACGCTGTCGGATCATGACGGCCCGATCCTTCCGGCCAGGGACCGAATTGTGCGCGCCACAAATCACCCGATGCTATCAATCCAGCCTGTCCTCGGGATTTCGACCCAATGAACAATGCGACCAGGGCCAAGGCGTCCGCCGTTTCCATTCGCCCGGCAACGGCCGACGATGCCCCGCTTCTCATGAATGCGATCGTCGGGCTTGCCGAGCATATCGGCGAAGCCGACGGCGTGGCTTGCACCGAGGCGGATCTCCGGCAGTTCGGCTTCGGCGACAATCCGGCCTTCGAAGCGGTGATTGCCGAAGCCGACCAAGAATTCGTCGGCATGTGCCTGTTCTTCCCGATCTTCTCCACCTGGTACGGGCGGCCCGGCGTATTCGTGCAGGATCTATATGTCGACCAGCACTTCCGCAGCCTCGGCATCGGCGAGTTGCTGCTGCGCCACGTCGCAAGGCTGTCGCGGGAAAAAGGCGGCGTCTACATGAGGCTCGCGGTGGACGAGCACAACGAGCGCGCCCATCCCTTCTATACCGGGCTGGGCTTTTCCTGGACCCACGACCAGCGATCCTACATTGCAGGCGGCAGGACCTTTGCCGCGCTGTGCGAAGCCATCGGGGAGCGCGCATGAAGACCTTCTACGCCGACGAGCAGAAACGCCACGACCCCAAGGCCTTCCTGTCGATGGGGATGCAGAAGCCCAATCCCGAACGGCCCGAGCGCGTCGAGCGCCTGCTTTCGGGCGCCCGCGCCGCAGGCTCGGCGATCCACCGCCCGGCCAATGTCGGTCTCAGCCCGATCGCCGCCGTCCACACGCCCGAATACATCGAGTTCCTGGCCCACATCTTCGAGCGCTGGCAGCGCATGGAAGGTGCCTCGGCCGAGGTGATCCCCAACATCCATCCCTTTGCCCGCAACGGCAGCTACCCGGCGGGCGCTGCCGGCCAGGCCGGCTATCACATGGCCGACACCGCCTGCCCGATCTCGGCGGAAACCTTCGACAGCGCCTGCTGGAGCGCCTGGAGCGCTGTCGCTGCCGCCGATGCGGTAATGTCCGGCGAACCGGCCGCCTATGCGCTCTGCCGTCCGCCCGGCCACCATGCCTTTGCCGAGGTCGCAGGCGGCTTCTGCTTCTTCAACAATTCGGCCATCGCCGCCCAGCGGCTGCGGACGACCGCAACGCGCGTCGCCATCCTCGATGTCGACCTGCACCACGGCAACGGCACGCAAGGCATCTTCTATGCAAGGTCCGACGTGCTGACCGTGTCGCTGCATGCCGACCCGTCCCGCTTCTACCCATTCTTCTGGGGCCATGCCGACGAACGCGGCGAATCCGCTGGCCTCGGCTACAATCTCAACCTGCCTTTGCCGCGCAAGTCGGGCGACGCCGAGTTTCTCGAGGCGCTGGACCGCGCCGGCCGCCGCATCCAGGCCTTCGCGCCCGACGCGCTGGTCGTCGCGCTCGGGCTCGACGCCTTCGAAGGCGACCCGTTCGGCGGGCTGTCGGTCACCACGGCGGGATTCTCGCGCATCGGCGACGCGATCGCCCGCCTCGCCCTGCCCACCGTCATCGTCCAGGAGGGCGGCTATCTCTGCGACGCGCTCGGCGACAACCTGACCGCCTTCCTCACCGGCTTCTCCGCCGTGCGCTGAGCGGATCAGGCTCCGGCGCGGATGCGCCATGCGCGATAGAGCAGAAGCAACGCGTAGAGCAGCATCAGGAGGGTGGCGATCCGCATCAGCGTCGCCGCACTGGTCAGCGGCACGAACATCAGCGCCAGGCCGAAGGCGGCATAGACCGCGCCGCCCACCAATGTCGGCCACAGCCGCGTCTGCCGTTCGCTGTCGAGGAAACTCGACGCCATCTCGATCAACCCGACGACCAGCGCAAGAACGCCGACCAGGCTTGCGAGGAAGGAGAGCGTGAAGACGCTGGCCAGGATACCGCTGGCGATCACGATCACGCCGGCGGCGATCGACAGGACGTTGCGCGCCAATGCCAGCCAGTGGCCAGTGGTCCGCGGCGCCGCATGATCGATCGTCGCCAGCCCGAGCACGCCATCGACGAGCAACAGGCCGCCGCCGACCATCACCAGGAGCTTCACCGCCTGCGCCGGATAGAACAACGCGACCAGCGCCACGGCAACGATCAGGATGGCCCGCAACGCCGTCAGCGTCGCTTCGAAACGCTTGGTCTTCTCGGCCATGTCTTGCTCCCTCTGAACTGCGACAACCATTTGTGCGAGATAGGCTCCGGATTCGCAACCGGGGCGATTGCTGGCGCCAGGCCGGTAGCCGCGCCGGCTGGAAAATCGCACCGGCGCAACCCGGTTCCTCGCCACCGAAGTTATCGCCCTGTGGCGAAAGCACTGTTACATTAGGAAATTCTTTCATCTTTGCTGTGAACACTCGTACCGGGGTTAGCTAGGAAGTCCTGGCCGACATTGGGGCGTGCGATGTTCAAAGTCATTTCATGTCTTGCTTACGAGCATGACTATTCATTCGTCGTCATTGCCGCGATCGTCTGCGTCGCCGGCGCGGCCATGACTATGCGGCTTTTCGACCGTGCCGCTCGCCTTTCCACAGAAGCCCGCTTTGCCTGGATCATGCTGTCGGGTGTCGCCTGCGGCTCGGCCATCTGGACCACCCATTTCGTCGCCATGCTCGGCTTCCAGCTGCCTTTCGAGGCGGCGTTCAACCCTCTCCTGACGATCGCCTCGCTGCTCATCGCCATCGCCTTCACCGCAGCCGGCCTGCATCTCGCGGCAACGCCGCCCAACGGCATGCCGGTCGAAACCGGAGGTGCGGTGATCGGCATCGGCATCATCGCCATGCACTACACCGGCATGAGCGGCTACGAGTTCGCCGGCCGGATCGAGTGGGACGCCAGCCTGGTCGAGGCCTCGATCCTGTTTGCCGTCGCCTTCGGTGCCCTGGCGATGCACCTGGCGGCGCGCCAGCGCGTCCGCTTCGCCAAGCCGATGGCGGTGGTTGCGCTCGTGCTCGCCATCTGCGCCATGCACTTCACCGGCATGGGCGCGGCAACATTGGTGCCCGATCCCTCGGTGCCGGTGCCGACAAAGGTGTTTTCGAGCGAGTTCCTGGCCGTTCTGGTTCTGGCCACCATGGCGATCATCGCCGGCCTGACGCTTTATGCGATGGATGCCAGGTCGCAGCGCGAACTGGTCGCCAGCTTCCGCCATGCCGCGCAACACGACCCGCTGACTGGCCTGCCCAATCGCGCCTTCCTGTCCGACAACCTGCCCGCAATGCTGGAGCGCAGCGCCGCCGCCGGCAAGGAAGCTGCGGTCATCGTCGTCGATCTCGACCGCTTCAAGGAAATCAACGACGTCCACGGCCACAATGCGGGCGATCTGCTGCTGCAGACCCTCGCCAACCGGCTCAAGGCGCTGACGGGCCCGGGCGAACTGGTGGCGCGCGTCGGCGGCGACGAGTTCGTCGCCGTCAAGCAGGACGTCGCCTCCCGGCAAGAGGTCGACAGCTTCGTGCGCCGGCTTGTCGACAGCGTCCTCGACCCGATCCACAACAAGGCCAAGACGTTGTCCGTCGGCGCCAGCGTCGGCGTCAGCCTCTATCCCGATCACGCCGGCGACGCCGACGACCTGATCGGTGCCGCCGACCTTGCCATGTATCGCGCCAAGCGCGCGCTGACCGACAAGATCTGCTATTATGACCGGTCGATGGACGAGGGCCGGCGCGAGCGCAGCGCGCTCGCCATCGAGTTGCGCCATGCGCTGGATCGCGACGAGTTCGAGCTCTACTACCAGCCCCAGCACGACATGAAGAGCGGCGAGGTGACCGCTTTCGAGGCGCTGTTGCGCTGGCATCACCGCGAACGCGGCCTTGTCGCCCCCGAGGAATTCATCCCGATCGCCGAGGAGAACGGGCTGATCATCCCGATCGGCGAATGGGTGTTGAAAACGGCCTGCGCCGAAGTGGCGACGTGGCGAAGGCCCTACAAGATCGCCGTCAACATCGCTGCCGCCCAGCTCACCCAGGCCGACCTGCCCAGGATCGTCCACGAGACCCTGCTGGCGACCGGTCTCGCTGCCTCGCGGCTGGAACTGGAAATCACCGAGGCCAGCATCATCGAGGACCGCGAGCGCGCCTTGCATGTCGTGCGCCAGCTCAAGGCACTGGGCGTCACCATCGCCATGGACGATTACGGCATCGGCTACTCGTCGCTGTCGACGCTGCAGATTTTCCCCTTCGACAGGGTCAAGATCGACCGTTCCTTCGTCGAGGACGTGGCCAATGACAGCGCGTCAGCAGCGATCGTCCGGGCGACCATCCTGCTTGCCAACGACCTTCGCATCCCGGTGCTCGCCGAGGGCGTCGAGAAACAGGAGAACTTCGAATTCCTGCGCGCCGAGGGCTGCGCCGAGATGCAGGGTTTCCTGTTCGGCCGGCCCCAGCCGCTGTCGGAGATCGCCAGCCTCGTCGGCCGCGAAAGCCGCCCGGCCGAGGCGCCGAGACCGTCGACGCCAGGCGTACGCCGCATCGAGGCCACCGGCCTGGCGCTCAGCCGCCAGTCGGGCGTCGCCTGACGGCAGGCCGAGCGCCGATCGGCCAGTTGGCCCCGTCCGCCTCGATTCTATGGGCGGATGGTAATCTCGCTGGTCAGCGTCACGCGTTGCGTCTCTGAAATCTCGACGTCGATCGACGCCGTCCATGTCCCGGCTACCGGCACCTCCAGCCCGTCGACACGCCAGGTGCCGTCGCCCGGCTTGTACGCGCCGGCACTGATCGGTGCCGCGGCTTCCGCATGATCCATGCGCAGCGTCACGCTGCGCGCGTCGAGCGGACCGAAATCGCCCGTCATGATCACCATCGAGGCACTGACCACGCCGGCTCGTCCCGGCGTGAGACTGAAATCGGCCATCGCCTCTGGCGTGTGAACATGAAACGTCGCCGGCTCGGCCGCTTCGATCGCCAGCACGCGCGGCGGCGGCGTGAAGCGGAAGCCGGCTACCACGGCAAGGATCGCCGCCATGATCAGCGTCTCGACGATGATGTTGCGCGACATCAGGCGCTGCGCCTGCGGCTGCCCGGTCATCGACGGCTTGGTGAGCTTCCAGCGGTTGGCGGCGGCTAGCAGCAGCAGCGGCACGACCAGAGCCAGCTTGACCAGCAGCAGCCTGCCGTAGGCCGTCTGCCACAGGGCCCGGACGTCCTCGACCTGGACGACGGCGAGCACCACGCCGGCGGCAATCAGCGCAGCGACCACATAAGGGATCGCGGTGGAGAAACGGCCCAAGGCCGCGCCGGCTTCGGGCGCATGGCGGCGGCTGGCGAGACAGAGCGGCACGAGGGCGCCGGCCCAGAAGGCAATGCCCGCGCCATGGATGAAGACCATCGGCCGCGTCAGCCACTGCGGCGCGGCCGCACTGGCATGCCCGCTTGCGGCGAGTGCTGCACCCGTACCGGCGAGCGCGGCGAGCGCCAGCCCGCGTGCCAACGCGCCCTCGCTCGCCAGCGCCAGCAGCGCGAACGCCAGCGCCATGAAGGCGACCGCCGCGGTGTACGCGTAGCTGGTCGCGGCCGCCGCCTGCCAGGTCACCGGCTGGCCGAACAGCCCGAGCGGCGCGCCGAGCGCATCGAGCCCCTGCAGGCCGAACGAGATCGGGGCGGCAACGAGACCGAGAGCCGTGAAGGCGGTAACGGCAACCATGCCGTGGCGATTCCCGGGCGCGAGCCAGGCCAGGGCGAATGCCCCGCCGGCGCCGAGGAAAAGGCCGAGATAGAGCGTGAATTTCGCCGCCCACAGGGCGGCCCGCAAAGTCGGGTCGTTCAGCTCCGGCGGTTGCGGCGGCGTGGCGCTGGGGCTGCCGACCGAAAAGCGCGAGAAACCGCCGACCGGATGGCCGTCGTCCGAAACCACCCGCCACGACAGCAGGTAGGTGCCGTTGACGGCATCATTGGCCGGCAAGGCAACAGTCAGGCTGGCACCCGAAACATTTCCGACGAGCCGGGCTGAACTGCCATCCGGCCGCAAAAGCTCGATGACCAGCGCCGTCACAGGCTCGCTGAAGGTCAACGTCGCCTGCGGCGGCAACAGTTGCACCACCGTGCCCTCTGCCGGCACGGCACGCAGCAGCGAGGCATGGGCAGCGGCAACCAGCGTGCCGCCGAAAAAGATCATGCCGGCGAGCAGGATACGGGCCAGCAAGGTTTCAAGGCGCGCGCCGTCGCCGGCAATGCCGCCCCGGACAAGGGAAGGAAAGCGCGCGCCCATGGCGTTCAGTGACCGGAGTGGTCTTGGCTCTGGCCGCCCATCTTGTCGGCCTGGAACTCGACCGTCACCGTGCCGGCCTTTTCGAAGGTCAGCGTGCCGGAGAATTTGTCACCCTCCTTCACCGGCGCCTTCAGGCCCATGAACATGATGTGATAGGCGCCCGGCTTGAGCGCGACTTCGCCGCCGGCCGGGATCTCCACGCCGCCGGTCACCTGGCGCATGGTCATCACGCCCTTGGCGTCGACTGCCATTTCGTGGATTTCGGCCTTCTCGGAAACATCCGACTGGATTGAGACGAGCCGGTCGGCTTCAGCACCGTTGTTCTTGACGGTGAGATAACCCGCGGCAACCTTGGCACCGGCCGGCGTGGCGCGCGACCAGGGGTGGCCGATCTCGATATCGCCGGCCTTGAAGCCGTGGGCGAGCAGCCCATGGGTCGAGGCAAACAGCAGCATCGCTGCAAAGGCGACGATGCCGAGGCGTTCCTCGAAGCTGCGGAACAACGGGCGCACGAGGGCGCGAGCGGAATTGGTCATGGGAACTCCGATATGGAATGGCTGCGCCAGCTGTCGTGGCGCGTGATGGGTCTGAGGTGAAATTCATCGAGCCGCGGTCGTCGCGGCAATCTCAGGCGGCCGGCGGCGGCGCGCGCGGACTGCCGGGATCGTGCTTGGCGGCAGTCGGCGGATCGAGCCGCGCCGGAACGAGGCCGCTGGCCAAGTGGAACGGCAGCGTGACCGGCAGGGCCACGCCTTCGGACGGCATGGCCGATCCGACCGAGAACATGTTGCAGCCGAGTGTGCAGCATTCCGGCAGGCTCGGATGGTCGCTCTTGGCGGGTGCGGTGTGGTCGGTAGCCGAGGTGATGCAGAGCGGGTTGCCGAAGATGTCGAGCGGCGGCGTGCCTTGCCCGATCGCCAGCGCCGCGGTTGCCGTCTGCATGACGAGCATCAGCGCCGCGGCAAGCGCGACCCCGAATCCCCATCCCTGGCGGCGAAACACGACCAAGCGGCCCGATCCTCAGCTTCGATGCCGAATTGATAGCATCATCGGCAGGCCCGGAGAATTGCCGAAAACTGCGACATATTCTTTGACCTGGCGCACTATCGCAGCAGGAAGCCGCGGCCCAGCTCGTCGCCCGCTTCGATCGAGAAGCTCGAGCGTCCCGAATAGAACGCGCGCCCAGCGACCTCGACGCGAACGGCGTCGAACCGTCCGGCCTTGTCGGCCCGCACCGCCTTGCCGGAAAAGATGGCGCCGGTGACGCTCTCGAAGCGGCGCTGGTCGCCGACGGCGAGTTCGCCCCGTGCCATGGCGACCGCGACACGCGCCGACACGCCGGAACCCGTCGGGCTGCGGTCGACCTCGCGCTCGGCGAAGACGCAGAGATTGCGCGTCGGATCCAACGCCCCATTGCCGCCATCGGTCAGGATGGTGCCATAGAGAAAGGCGAGATCGGGATCGTCGGGATGCTCGAGCGGCAGGCCTTTCGCCACCGCCTTGGTGATGCGGTCGGCGGCATCGACAAGCCGGTCGAGCGGCGTCGTCTTGAGATCGAGCCCCAGCGAAGCGGCCTCGACCAGCGCATAGAAGGCGCCGCCATAGCCGAGATCGAACGTCACCCTGCCCAGTCCCGGCACCTCGATGGCCTGGTCGAGCGCGAAGGCAAAGGATGGCACGCTCTCGAAGGACGCGGCACCCGTGGCAAAACCATCCGCTGTCCTTTCGACCTCGACCCGGACCGTCACCAGCCCGCACGGGCATTGCAGCCTTACCTCGGTCACCGGCACCTGCGGCGCGACGATGCCATGGTCGACCGCATAGCGGCCGAGCGCGATGGTGGCGTGGCCGCACATCGTCGAATAGCCCTCATTGTGCACGAACAGCACCGCCATGTCGGCATTGGGCAGGTCCGGCTCGACCGGGATCACGCCATACATGTCGTAATGCCCGCGCGGCTCGAACACGATCAGCCTGCGCAGGTGGTCGAGCTTTTCGCAGGCATGGCGGCGCTTGTCCAGGATCGTCGCGCCGGGGATCGGCGGGTAGCCCGCGGTGACGATGCGCACCGGCTCGCCGCCGGTATGCATCTCGACCGTCTCGATGGTGCCGTCGAAGCGGCCGCTGCCGCTTGTGCTGAGTTCGACCATGTCCGCTCCGCTTTGCTTGCGCCACGATCTGAGCCGCTTCGCCGCCACGCCGTCAAGCTTGATGACCGGCGCAAAGAAAAAGCGCCGCCTGCTTTCGCGGGCGGCGCTCCGGTTTCTGACAGGCCTAGTGGCTCTCAGTCGATGTCGAACGACACGCCCTGTGCCAGCGGCAGCGCCTTGGAGTAGTTCACCGTGTTGGTGGCGCGGCGCATATAGGCGCGCCAGGCGTCAGAGCCGCTCTCGCGACCGCCGCCGGTCTCCTTCTCGCCGCCGAACGCGCCGCCGATCTCGGCGCCCGAAGTGCCGATATTGACGTTGGCGATGCCGCAGTCCGACCCCTCGACCGACAGGAAGCGCTCGGCCTCCTGCAGGTCGAGCGTGAAGATCGACGACGACAGGCCGGCGCCGACTGCGTTGTGGGCGTCGAGCACGGCGTCGAAGTCGGAATACTTCATGACGTAGAGGATCGGCGCGAAGGTCTCTTCCAGCACGGGACCGACCTGGCCCGGCATCTCCACCAGCGCCGGCTTGACGTAGTAGGCGCCGTCATGGCCCTGGTCGACGCGAACGCCGCCGATGACCTTGCCGCCATGTCCGGCGGCTTCCTTCAGCGCCTTCTGCATGCCGTCGAAGGCACCCTTGTCGATCAACGGACCGACGAGCGCCGAGGTCTCGAGCGGACTGCCCACCGAAACGCTCTCATAGGCCTTCTTCAGGCGCGGCACGAGCGCGTCATAGACGCTGTCATGCACGAAAAGGCGGCGCATGGTGGTGCAGCGCTGGCCGGCGGTGCCCATGGCACCGAAGGCAATCGCCCGCAGCGCCATGTCGAGATTGGCGGTCGGGCAGACGATGCCGGCATTGTTGCCGCCGAGTTCGAGGATGGCGCGGGCAAAACGCTTGGCCAGGCGCGGGCCGACGTCGCGGCCCATGCGGGTCGAACCGGTCGCCGAAACCAGCGGCACCTTGGGGTGGTCGACGAGCACTTCGCCGACGGCGCGGTCGCCGATCAGCACCTGCGACAGGCCCTCGGGCGCGTCAGCGCCGAAGCGGGCCGCGGCGCGCTTGAAGATCGCTTCGCAGGCGAGCGCGGTCAACGGCGTCTTTTCCGAAGGCTTCCACACCACCGAGTTGCCGCAGACGAAGGCAAGCGCCGCATTCCACGACCACACCGCGACCGGGAAGTTGAAAGCGGAAATGACGCCGACGACGCCGAGCGGGTGCCAGGTCTCCATCATGCGATGGCCGGCGCGTTCGGTGGCGATGGTCAGGCCATAGAGCTGGCGCGACAATCCGACGGCGAAGTCGCAGATGTCGATCATTTCCTGGACTTCGCCCAGGCCTTCCGACGGGATCTTGCCGACTTCGATCGACACCAGCCGGCCGAGGTCGGTCTTGGCGGCGCGCAGTTCCTCGCCGAGCAGGCGCACGAGTTCGCCGCGCTTCGGCGCCGGCACGTTGCGCCAGGTCTTGAAGGCAGCGTCGGCGCGTTCGATGGCCTTGCCGGCTTCGGCAGGCGAGATCGACGTCAGCGCGCCGATCTGTTCGCCGGTCACCGGGCTGCGCACGATCAGGTCGCCGCCGCTGTAATCGGCCTTGGCAACGCCCAGGCGTTCGAGAAGGGCAGCGGTTTCGCTGGTCACGTTCATGCTGATTACCTTTCCTCGTTCCTCACCACCCGCGGCCATCTGCGTGTCTGTTTTTGCTTGTCGCCGGCCGGGGCTTCGTCGTTTCGTATCTCCGCAGGCCTGGCCGGGAGACGCTTGGCACTGCCTATAGCCTGATCGGGCACCGGAACGCCACACCAGTCGCAGCGCCAGAGGCTCTGGACGGCGAATTGGCACGGTGTGGTCCACAAACCGCTGGAAAGCGCAGGTCGGCCCAAGTGGCGCGCCACGGAAACTGTCGATGTGTGTGGGGGGGGGGGAGGCTGAAAAAACAACACCCGCCGGGGGAGGAGGTCCGGCGGGTGTCGTATTGGTGGCCAGCGTCTGGGAGGAGGTAGGCGCTGACCTATTCGTCGGAAACCTGGGAGGAGGTAGGCCCGACAAATTCGATGACCGATATCTAGCTCCGCTGTGCCTGGTTTTAAAGTGTTGATATTGCATAGGAGCTTTGCGTTTTGTGCAATGCAACATGACCCGTCGCGCCGCAACACCAAGCGGACGTTGCGGCAACTCCGCGAGACCGGGAACTTCGCGCCCACATGCCGGTTAATTGGCAACGGCAGGCAGGCCATGATCGACTACCGCGCAGCGCGCCTCAGAATGGTCGAATACCAGATCGCCCGGCGCGGCATACGCGATCTGGCGGTGCTCGAGGCGCTGTCGGCTGTGCCGCGCGAAGAATTCGTGCCCGAGGCGCTGCGCGACTACGCCTACGAC
This sequence comes from Aminobacter sp. DSM 101952, assembly GCF_001424795.1. NCBI lineage: Bacteria > Pseudomonadati > Pseudomonadota > Alphaproteobacteria > Hyphomicrobiales > Phyllobacteriaceae > Aminobacter > Aminobacter sp. DSM 101952. The sequence goes on from NZ_LMCL01000007.1 coordinate 23,363, forward strand.
GACACGGCGCTGCCCATCGCCCACGGCCAGACCATCTCCCAGCCCTACATCGTCGCGCTGATGGCAGAGGCGGCGGGACTGACGGGAGCAAGCAAGGTTCTGGAGATCGGCGCCGGCTCGGGTTACGCGGCGGCGGTAATGGCCGAAATCGCCGGGCACGTCGTCACCATCGAGCGCCTGGCCACGTTGGCCGCACAGGCAACGACGCGGCTGCAGCGCCTCGGCTATGCGAATGTCGAAGTCGTCTCGGGCGACGGCACGGCAGGGTGCGCCGGGCAAGCGCCGTTCGATGCCATTCTGTCGGCGGCCGGCACCCGCAAGGTGCCGCCGGCCTGGAAAGAGCAGCTGGCAGTCGGCGGCCGGCTGGTCCTGCCGCTCGGGCCGCTCGGTGACCAGACGCTGATGAAAATCGTGCGCACCAGCGACAGCGACTACACCCAGCGCCCATTGGTCGACGTGCGTTTCGTGCCGCTGATCGAGGGGCCGGGTTGACCTAGCCCTTGCCGCCCTTCGCCACGAAGCGGCGCTCCGGCATCGAATTGGCATCGGGCGGAAGCGTGGCGCCGCCATTCATCGCCAATTGCATGAATACGGTGTCGAGCCAGCGGCCATGCTTGTAGCCCGAGCCCTCCATCCGGCCGGTATGGTGGAAGCCGAGCCTTTCATGTAGCCTGACGGAGGCGCTGTCGGCATGGCCGTCGCCGATCACGGCGATGATCTGGCGGAAGCCGAGCACCGTGCACTCGTCGATCAGCGCCTGCATCAAAGCCTTGCCGAGACCCGCGCCCTTGGCCTCGGGCGCGATATAGATCGAATCCTCGACGATGAACCGATAGGCCGGCCGCGCCCGGAACGGGCCGGCATAGGCGTAGCCCAGGACGACGCCGTCGCGTTCGGCGACGAGATAGGGGTAGCCACCCTCCATCAGCGCATCGTAGCGCACGCCCATTTCCGCGCGCGTCGGCACCTCCAGCTCGTAGCTTGCGGTGCCGTTGAGCACTGCGTCGGCATAGATCCCGGTGATCCGGTCGAGGTCTTCAGGCAGCGTGTGTCGTATCGAAATGCTCATAATTTAGGCAATCCATTCTGCTGCCTCCATTAGAGCAAAGCTTGGCCCAAATGAAAAGGGCGGCCGTTGGGCCGCCCTTCGAAAGTCTGATGGTCCAGGTCCCGGTGCGTTATTCGCGGTTGCCCAGGAACGACAGCAGGAACGAGAACAGGTTGATGAAGTCGAGATAGAGCGTGAGCGCGCCCATGATCGCCTTGCGGCCGGAGACGAGCACGTCGTCGCCGTCGAAATACATTTCCTTGATCTTCTGCGTGTCGTAGGCAGTCAGGCCCGAGAACACCAGCACGCCGATCGCCGAGATGGCGAACTGCAGGGCCGACGACTGCAGGAAGATGTTGACCACCATCGCGATCAGGATGCCGAACACGCCCATGATCAGGAACGAGCCCATGGCGGTCAGGTCACGCTTGGTCGTGTAGCCGAACAGCGACAGCGCGCCGAAGGCGGCAGCGGTCACGAAGAAGGTCTGCACGATGCTGGCGCTGGTGTAGACCAGGAAGATCGACGACAGCGACAGGCCCATCAGGCCGGCGAAGACCCAGAACGCGGTCTGCGCGCCCGAGGTGCTCATCGACTGGATGCGGGCGCTCAGGAAGAACACCATGCCGAGCGGAGCCAGCATGACGACCCACTTCAGCGGCGAACCATAGAGCGCGACGCCGAGGCTGGTCAGCATCTTGCCGTTGCCCATCGTGGCGACGGCAGTGGCGGGGTCATTGGTGGTCGCCAGCATCATCGTGCCGAACGCGGCCAGGCCGGTGATTGCGAGGCCGAGCGCCATCAGGTTGTAAACCTTCAGCATATAGGCGCGCAGGCCCTCGTCGATCGACGCGTCGACGCGGCTGCCTGCCGTCGCCGTGCGCGTCTGGTAATTTCTGAAGTCGGACATGGTTTCCTCTGTTGCTTCTGCCCCGTCGGGTGTCAGGCCGAAACCCAGGCGCCGCTGGCGGGGCTCCAGCATGCCTCCGCCGAAATATGATGATTCTTTCAGGCCAGAACAAGGCCCGTTACGGCCTGAAACCCGCTGTGAGGGCACATTTCTCATACAAATGTCGTTGAAGTCCAGCCCTCGGCGGCATTTCCCTACTCGCTGCGCAACACCGGCGCCGCCTTGTGGCCGAGCACGCGCCAGGTGCCGATGAGACCGAAGCCGACCGTCAGCACCAGGGCGAAGACGATAGTGGCGATCGCCACCTCGGGCAGGAAGGACGACGGCAAGGTCATGATTCGGGCCACGACGAACCAGGCCGCGACGCCGCCTGCGGCGAGCGCGAAGACCGCGGTGGCAAGCCCGATCAGCATGTACTCCAGCGAAAAGGCCGAGATCAGCGTCCGCCGCGTCGCCCCCAGCGTCTTCAGGATCACCGCATCGTGGACCCGGGCGCGATTGCCCGCCGCGAGCGCCCCCGCCAGCACCAGCACCGAAGCGATCAACGCCACGCCGGCGGCCGCGCGGATCGCGGTGCCAAGCTGGGCGACGAGCCGGTTGACGACGTCGAGCGCATCCTTGACGCGAACCGTGGTGATCGCCGGATAGCTGCGCGTCACCGCGTTCAGGATCCTGGCCTCGTCGGCAGGCGCCGCCTTGTCTTCGGTCAGCGTGGCCAGCCAGCTGTGCGGCGCGCCGGCGAACGTGTTGGGCGAAAACACCATGACGAAGTTGATGCCCATCGATTCCCACTGCACCTCGCGGAAATTGGCGATCTTCGCCGTCACGTTGCGGCCCAGCACGTTGACCGTCACCATGTCGCCGAGCTTGAGGCCGAGTTCGCCGGCCTCCTGCGCCGAAAACGACACCAGCGGCTCGCCCGAATAGTCCGCCGGCCACCACGTGCCTTGCGACAGCGTCGAATTTTCCGGGATGTTCTTGGCGTAGGTCAGGCCGCGGTCGCCGCGCAACACCCAGGCGCCCTCCGGCGGCACGTTGAGCTTCTGCACGTCGGTGCCGTTCAGCGCCATCACCCGGCCGCGCAGCATCGGCACCCGCACCAGCTTGCCGCCGGGCGCTTCGGCCTCGACCAGCTTGGCGAAATCGTCGACCTCGCCCGGCTGGATGTCGACGAAGAAGAAGTTCGGCGCTCGCTCCGGCAGGCTGCCGGCGATCTGGCGGCGCAGATTGCCGTCGATCAGCGCCAGCGTCACCAGCAGCGTCAGCCCGAGGCCGAGCGACAGCACCACCGACGGCGTCAGCGCGCCGGGCCGGTGGATGTTACCGACGGCGAGCCGGAGCGCCGTCGAGCGCACGCGCGGGCTCTTGCGCGCCAGCCATTGCACCGCGACCGCCACCACGCGCAGCACCAGGAATGAAAACACCGTCGCGCCGACGAAGATGGTGGCGATGCGGCGATCGCCGGCGAACCAGATCGCAAGCAATGCCAGCGCCGCCGCGATGCCAACCGCGGTGCCGATGTAGACCAGCCGTGGCAGGCCGCGGCCCTCGAAGCCCATCTCGCGGAATAGCGCCGTTGCCGGTACGTCGCGGGCGCGGCCCAGCGGCAGGATGGCAAAGGCCAGCGTCACCAGCACGCCGAACAGCGCGGCCATGCCCAATGCGGCGGGATAGACGCCGGCTTCCGCCGGCACCGGGATGACCGACTGCAGTGCTGCGCTCGCCGCAAACGGCATCAGCGCGCCGAGAACCAGACCGACGGCGATGCCGAAGCCGGCGATCAGCAGGATCTGGATGAGATAAACCGACAGAACGAAGCCGCCGGAGGCGCCGAGGCTCTTGAAGGTGGCGATGACGCCGCGCTTGCCGTCGAGATAGGCGCGCACGGCATTGGCCACGCCGACGCCGCCTACCACCAGCGAGGTCAGCCCGACCAGCGTCAGGAACTGTGTGAAGCGCTCGATGTTGGCCGAGAGCGCCGGCGCCGCATTGCTGCGGGTGCGGATGCTCCAGCCGGCCTCGGGCAGCTCCGCGTTCGCCCGTTCGCGGACGGCGGTCACCTCGGCCTCGCTGGTGCCGACCGGCATGCGGATCTTGTAGGCGTGTTCGACCAGGCTGCCCGGCTGGACCAGGCCGGAAGCGCTCAGGCCCTCCATCGACACCAGCAGGCGCGGGGCAAATCCGAAACCGTCGGAAACCGCATCCGGTTCATTGACCAGCTTAGCCCTCAGCTCGAAGGTCGAGCCGCCGAGCCTGATCCTGTCGCCGAGCTTGAGATTGAGCCGTTCGAACAAAAGGTCCGGCGCGGCGGCTCCATAGGCGCCCGACCGCTCGGCAAACAGTTCATCGCGCGCCAGCGCCGGCTCGGTGACCAGCGTCCCATAGAGCGGATAGGCATCGTCGACCGCCTTTGCCTCGACCAGCGACTGGTCGGAACCGTCCTCCAGCCGCGCCATCGAGCGCATGCCGGCATTGTGGGAGACGGTGCCGAGGCCTTCGAGGAAGGTCTTTTCGGTGTCCGTCGCCTCGCGCTGGATCAGCTGGAAGCGGATGTCGCCTCCAAGCAGCGCCTGGCCTTCGCTGGCGACGCCCGCGGTGATCGCGCGCGCGACCGAATTGACCCCGCCGATGGCAGCGACGCCAAGCGCGATGCAGGTCAGGAAGATCATGAAGCCGCGCAGGCCGCCGCGCATCTCGCGCGCGGCAAAGCGGAAGGCGAGTGGCAAGTCCTTCAGCATCGGCGCCTACGCCCGCACTTTTTCGGCAATGTCCGCGACGGCAGGCACCTCGATGCGCCCCGAGCGCATCGCCACCTGCCGGTCGCAGCGCGCCGCAAGTGCCGGATCGTGCGTCACCAGCACCAGCGTCATCGCCCGTTCGGCAGCCTTGGCAAACAGCAGATCGGCGATCTGGCGGCCGGTCGCCTGGTCGAGATTGCCGGTCGGCTCGTCGGCGATCAGGATGCGCGGCTCCGGCGCCAGCGCCCGCGCGATCGCCACGCGCTGCTGTTCGCCGCCCGAAAGCTCGCCCGGATAATGCGTGACGCGGTCGGCGAGACCGACGGCGGCGAGTTCGCGCTCGGCAATCGCAAAGGCATCGCGCTTGCCGGCAAGCTCCAGCGGCACGGCAACGTTTTCCAGCGCCGTCATGTTGGGGATCAGGTGGAAGGACTGGAACACGATGCCGATGTTGCGGCCGCGGAAAGCGGCGATCTGGTCCTCGCTGCGGCCGTTGAGCAGTTCGCCGGCAATCTTCACCGTGCCGCCGTCGACCCGTTCCAGGCCCGCCAGTACCATCAGCAACGTCGACTTGCCGGAACCCGAGGGGCCGACGATGCCGGTCGCCTCGCCCGCCGCGACATCGAGGCTCACGCCCTTCAGCACATGCACCGAGGAAGCCCCCTGGCCCAGCGTCAGCGATACATCCCTCAGTTCGATGACGGCTTCTGTCACGGCAAATTCGTCCTATATGGAAATTGAAGGGCGGGGATCGTCTTCGTCATATCGGGTCTGACTTTATGGCTTTCAAACAACTCTTTGCCGCAGCCTTCCTGGTGCTTGCGGCCGCAGCCCCCGGCTGGGCCGAGCCTTTCCGCATCGTCGGCTTCGGCGACAGCCTGATGGCCGGCTTCGGGCTCGGGCCCGGCGAGGGTTTTCCCGAAAAACTGGAGGCCGCGCTACGCGCCCGCGGTCACGATGTGGTGATCGCTAATGCCGGTGTCTCGGGCGACACGACCAGCGGCGGCCTGTCGCGCCTCGACTGGTCGATCCCCGACGGGACCCAACTGGTCATCCTCGAGCTCGGCGCCAACGACATGCTGCGCGGCATCGATCCAGCGCTGGTCGAACAGAACCTCGACAAGATGCTGGCCCGGCTCAAGGAGCGCAGCATTCCGGTGCTGCTTGCCGGCATGATTGCGGCGCCCAATCTCGGCCATTCCTATGGCGAGCAGTTCGGCACGATCTATCCCAGGCTCGCCGAAAAATACGGCGCCACGCTCTACCCTTTCTTCCTCGACGGTGTCGCCGGCGATCCGAAGCTGCTGCTCGAGGACGGCATGCACCCCAATGCCCAGGGCATCGACCGCATGGTCGAGAACGCCCTGCCGACGGTGGAGAAGGCCATTGCCGGCAAATGAACCGCGCCTTGCAACGTTGCAACACTTTGGCCCCGGCGGCGTTGTCCAACCGGGCACTGCGGAACAAACCTCTTGCCCGGCGCTGCGATCGATGATTCGCTGACGTTACGGATTGCGATTCGAGGAAGGGAGCCTGGCCATGCCGCGACTTTTCACCGCCCTCGAAATTCCGCGTGATGCCGCCTTGTCGCTGTCCCTGCTCAGGGGCGGCCTGTCGGGCGCCCGGTGGATCGACGTCGAAAACTATCATCTCACCTTGCGCTTCATCGGCGATGTCGAAGGCCACGTCGCCGACGAGATCGTCGAGGCTCTCGACCGTGTCGACAAGCCGGGCTTCCCGCTCACCCTGACGGGTGTCGGCGCCTTCGGCCAGAAGAAGCCGCACGCGGTCTGGGCCGGCGTCACGCCCTCGCCCGAGCTCAACACGCTGCAGGCCGAGATCGAGCGCATCTGCAAGCGGCTCGGCGTCCCCTCCGATCCGCGCAAGTTCACGCCGCATGTCACGCTGGCGCGGCTGCGCAACACCAGCCCGCTCGACGTCGCGCATTACCTCTCGGCGCGCGGCAACTTCGCCACCCTGCCCTTCCGCGTCAGCCGCTTCGTGCTGATGTCGTCGCGCGATTCGGTCGGCGGCGGCCCCTACATCGTCGAGGAAGCCTGGCCGCTCAATGGCACCGACGCCGGTTCGCTGATCCGGTCGGCAAGCGCTTCAGAAGCCTCGCGAATCATGCGGTAGACGGCCAGGAAGCCGTCTTCGCCACCATAATAGGGATCGGGCACCTCCTGCGGCCGGCCGGTGGCATGGCCGAGGAAAAGCTCGACGCGCTCGCGCGCCTGCTGCGGCGCAAGCGCCATGAGGTCGTCGACATTGGAGCGGTCCATGCCGAGGATCAGGTCGAAACGCTCGAAATCGGCAGGCACGACCTTGCGGGCCTGCTGGGGCGCGATGTCGATGCCGTGCAGCGCCGCCACGGCGATGGAGCGCGGGTCCGGTGCCGATCCGGCATGCCAGCCGCCGGTGCCTGCGGAGTCGATTGTGAATTCGCCATCCAGTCCGCGCTCGGCAAGAACGGCGCGAAACACGCCTTCTGCCAGCGGCGAACGGCAGATATTGCCAAGACAGACAAAGAGGATGGATTTTACCGGCTTCTCGACCATCGTTCCCGCGCTATGCTGGAGGAAAGAACTCGATAGCACGGGAGCATGAAATGGCCAGAGAGAAACTTGAACCTGCCGCAGCAGCGCAAGCCATTGCCGAGCTCGGCGGCTGGACCCTGGCCGCCGACGGCTTGTCGATGACGCGCAGTTTCGTCTTCAAGAACTTCAGCGAGGCCTTCGCCTTCATGACCCGCGTCGCCCTGGCGGCGGAGAAGCTGGACCATCATCCCGACTGGTCGAACGTCTACAAGACCGTCGACGTGAAGCTGAACACGCATGACGCCGGCGGGCTGACCGAACTCGACTTGAAGCTGGCGAAGCGAATGAACGCCTATTTCGGTTCCTGAGGGACGGCATCTTGCAGCGGGGCTCGCTCCTTCCCACATTTCCGGCAAAGGAATTCGGGCAAAGGAGACTGTCTGGATGGTGAAAATCCCCGGCTTTGACGGCTTCCGCGGCGGCGATGCGCCGGCGAGCGAGAGCGAGGTGCGCGATAAATTCTGGCGCAAAGCCAGGACCGCCGCCCGCCACGTCCCCTTCATGGAGGAAGTGGTGGCGGCCTATTATTGCGCCATGGACAACAACACCCCGCTGCGCGCCAAGGGCATACTTCTAGCCGCCCTGGGCTATTTCATCCTGCCGGCAGACACCATTCCCGACGTCATTCTCGGCCTCGGCTTCACCGACGACATCGCCGTGCTGACGGCCGCCATCACCGCTGTGCGCGCCCACATGACGCCGGCCCACCGGCTTGCCGCCAAGGAAACCCTGTCGCGCGAGCCCTGACGCGCGGCTGCCTTGTTTCAGCCTGACATCAAAAGTCAAACTCTTGCCGTTTTCGTGGTTTTCAACCGCGACAGGGACACGATGCCTGTGCATGACAGGCCGAACGGCGGGGTTCCAGGGCGGCAAATGTCTTTCTGCAAGGCCATTCACCCTTTGGTAACCCAGATTAAATCAAAATGAAGCCAACGGGCGGGCGCGCAGTCGGCCTGCCCCCGCTCCATATGAACTACAGGAAAAACGATGCGCGGTTTGATAGCTACAATTTCTGGTCTGGTGCTTGCAGCGTCGGCGATGCCGGCACTCGCCCAGTCGGCGACCAAGATCGGCCAGCACAACGCCTGGGGCACCTACAGCTACCAGGCGCAGAACGGCAAGGTCTGCTACGTCCTGACCGTGCCCACCGACAAGCAGCCGCCGACGCTCAACCACGGCGACATGTTCTTCTTCGTCAGCCAGCGCCCGGGCCAGAAAGTTTCCTTCGAACCGCAATTCATTGCCGGCTACGATTTCCAGGCAAACTCCAAGGTCTCGGTCACCATCGGCGACAAGTCGTTCTCGATGTTCACCAAGGGCAAGTCTGCCTGGGTCGAGAATGCCGCCGAGGAGCCGGCACTGATCGCGGCCATGCGCGGCGGCGCCGACATGAAGGTGTCGGCCAAGTCGGGCCGCGGCAACCCGACCAACTACGTCTTCTCGCTCAAGGGCATTTCGGCGGCGCTCAGCTCGATCGCCACCTGCAAGTAAGCCTTTTTGAGTGCATTTCCGAAAAAGCCGGGCGATCACATCGCCCGGTTTTTTGTTGCGAAAATCTACGAAACCGCCCGGCCGCCCACGACGTTGAGCAGGCCCGATACCCATTGCGGCGCGATCAGCCAGATGACCAGCGCGGTGAGGGCGACCGCCTGGAGCAGGACGATGCCATACAGGCGCGACCGGAACGGCTCCTTGCGCGTCTTGTGCCGGAACAGATGCTGGGCCGAAAGCGCACCCAGGCTGCCGCCGGCGAAGGCGAGCCAGAGCAGGGTTTTCTCGGGAATTCGGCGCGCTCCGGACCGGGCCAGGCGCTTGTCGCGCCAGAAGGCAACGAACGCCGCAACATTGACGGCGAGCACCACCAGGACGATGTGAAGGATGTTGCTCATCGAGCCAGCATCGCAGCCATTGCCTAACAGACTGCAAAGCTGCGGCACAAATGCATGGCCGCCAAAACGTGACGCAGCGCCAGACCTGTGATATGTCGCGGCAAAATCCTACATTTGCCGCTATATCAACCTAGCTGAGCCCGAATGACCCTTTCGCTCGACCTCACCACCGATGCCACCCGCGATGCGTTGCGCGCCCGCGCGGCCGCGCCCGTCAAGGGCGAGCTGATCGGCCTCTCCCGCGAGGAACTCGCCGAAGCGCTGGTCTCCTCGGGCATCGTCCCCGAACGCCAGGCCAAGATGCGCGTCCAGCAGCTCTGGCACTGGCTCTATGTCCGCGGCGTCTCCGACTTCGCCGACATGTTCAACATCTCCAAGGATCTTCGCGCCGAGCTTGCCAAGCACTTCACCATCGCGCGGCCCGAGATCGTCGAGGAGCAGATTTCCTCGGACGGCACGCGCAAGTGGCTGTTCCGCTTTCCGCCGCGCGGCGCCGGCCGCCCCGTCGAGATCGAGACCGTCTACATTCCCGAGGAAGGCCGCGGCACGCTGTGCATCTCGTCCCAGGTCGGCTGCACGCTGACCTGCTCGTTCTGCCACACCGGCACGCAGAAGCTGGTGCGCAACCTGACGGCGGAAGAGATCCTGGCGCAGCTGATGACGGCGCGCGACCGGCTGGGCGATTTCCCCGAGCGCGACACGCCCGCCGGCGCCATCGTGCCGGCCGAAGGCCGCAAGATCTCCAACATCGTCATGATGGGCATGGGCGAGCCGCTCTACAATTTCGAGGCGGTGAAGAAGGCGCTGCTGATCGCCTCCGACGGCGACGGCCTGGCACTGTCCAGGCGCCGCATCACACTGTCGACCTCGGGCGTCGTGCCAGAAATCTTCCGCACCGGCGAAGAGATCGGCGTCATGCTGGCGATCTCGCTGCACGCCACCAATGACGATCTGCGCGACCTTTTGGTCCCGATCAACAAGAAGTACCCGCTTAAGGACCTGATCGACGCCTGCCGCGCCTATCCCGGCCTGTCGAATGCGCGCCGCATCACCTTCGAATACGTGATGCTGAAGGACGTCAACGACAGCCTCGAGGACGCCAAGGCGCTGGTCAAGCTGCTCAGGGGCGTGCCGGCAAAGATCAACCTGATCCCGTTCAACCCCTGGCCCGGCACCAACTACCAGTGCTCGGACTGGGAGACGATCGAGAAGTTCGCCGACTACATCAACAATGCCGGTTATGCCTCGCCGATCCGCACACCCCGCGGCCGTGACATCCTCGCCGCCTGCGGCCAGCTCAAGTCGGAATCCGAACGCATGAAGAAGACCGAGCGCCTGGCGCTGGAAGCGATGATGATCGCCGGACACGGCGAGGCGTGAGCCGCTTCCTGCTCTATCTCGGCAAGTTCGCCCACATGGTGCTGGGCTATCTCGCGGCGTCGCTCGCCGCCGGCGCTTTCCTCAACCTGGTCTTCCTTGGCGCGGCCGGCCTCATGGCCGCCGACATGCCGCCGGACGTGGCAACTGGGTCGATGGTCTTCACCATCCCCTTCACCGCGCTGTTCGTCGCCTATTTTGCCTTCGTGCCGGCGCTCGTCGTCATGCTGCTCGCCGAATTGCTCGGCAAGCGCGACTGGCTGTTCTACGCGCTGTCGGGCGGCTTCGTCGCCTTGGTGTTTCTCGGCTTCGCCTACCAGAGCGGCGACCAGGGCTTCGCCTACCGCGATCCCCTGCTGCCGGTGTCGATCATCGGCAGCGGCCTGGTCGGCGGCATCGCCTACTGGTTCGTCACCGGCCGTTTCGCCGGTGCGCTGCGGCCTACTTCGCCTGCGCCGTGAGGATCTTCAGCGCGAAGGCCGAAAACACGCCCGCAAACAGGTAGTCGACGATCCGCGTCACCTTCGGGCTCTTCTTCAGCAGGCCGGCGAACTTGTCGGCGGCGATCACCATCGGCGCCGTCACCGGCAGCGACAGCACGATGAACATGGCGCCGAGGAAGAACAGCTTGCCCGGCGCATTGGTGTCGTGGACCGACACGAACTGCGGCAGGAAGGTCATGAAGAACAGGATGATCTTCGGGTTGAGCAGGTTGATGCCGAGACCGGTCGCCCAGTTCTGGAACACCGAGCGCGGCGCGCGCTTGGCGGTGTCGGGCGAGAACGCCGAACCCTTGGTCACCGCCTGGAACGCGAGCCAGACCAGGTAGCCGGCGCCCGCGATCTTGAGCACCATGAAGGCCTGAGGCGAGGCGACGATCAGCGCCGACAGACCGAGCGCCACCAGCGTGGTGTGGATGACGATCCCGGTCATTGCGCCGGCCATGCAGGCAAAACCCGCCTTGCGGCCTTCAGACAGGGCGCGACCGACGAACAGCGTCATGTCGGGGCCGGGCGTGATCGCGATGATGAAGGTGGCGATCGCAAACTGGAGGATGGTCGCCCAATCGGGAATGAAGGACATGGTCGCGCTGCCGGGTTTTGCATTGGAGGCGTGGTGAAGATAGGTCGGGATTTCACCCAGAGACCTACGCCCGCCGACTTGGCGCTTCAACCCGAAAATGGCGGGCCAGGCGTCGCTGCATCCGGATGGATGCACAAGGGACGCACCAGGCCATGGCAACGCCGCCGGACCGTTCGATCCGGCGGCGTTGCGGGTTGGATCAGCTCGCGAAGTAGTTCTGCGTGCCGTGCGCCTCGATCGCCTCGGCGAGGCGAGCCAGCGCATGGACATAGGCCGCCGTGCGCACCGAGACGTCCTTGGCCTTGGCGACATCCCAGATGGCGCGGCCCTCGCGCTCCATGATGATGCGCAGGCGCTCATGGATCTCTTCGATCGGCCAGTAATAGCCCTGCCGGTTCTGCACCCACTCGAAATAGGAAACGGTGACGCCACCGGCATTGGCCAGGATGTCGGGCAGAACGACGATGCCCTTCTTCTCCAGCACTTCGTCGGCTTCCGACGTGACCGGGCCGTTGGCCAGTTCGAGCACGATGCGGGCCTTGACGCTGTGGGCGTTGTCGATGCGGATCATATTCTCCAGCGCCGACGGCACCAGGATATCGCATTCGACACCCACCAGCGCATTGCCGTCGAGCAGCTCATAGCCGCCCTCTCCGGCGGTCGAGGTGACCGAGCGGCCGCTGTCCTTGGCGGCCAGCAGGCGGCCGAGGTCGAGGCCCTTGGCGGACTGGACCGCACCTTCCGAGTCGGACACGGCAACGATCGTGTGGCCATCGGAGGCAAGCAGGCGGGCGATATGCTGGCCGGCATTGCCAAATCCCTGGATCGCGACGCGCAGATTGCCCTTCAGGCCAAGTTCGTCGGCGAGATGGCGGACAAGGTAGAAGCCGCCGCGTGCTGTGGCGTCGCCGCGGCCGAGCGAACCGCCCAGCGCCAGCGGCTTGCCGGTGATGACGGCCGGCGACGCCTGGCCGACGATCTGCGAATACTCATCGGCCATCCAGCCCATGATCATCGAGTTGGTGTAGACATCGGGGGCGGGAATGTCGCGGTCAGGCCCGATGATGCTGGCGAAGGCCTGGATGTAGGCGCGCGACAGGCGCTCCAGCTCGGCCTTGGACAGCTTGCGCGGATCGACCTGGACGGCACCCTTGCCGCCGCCATAGGGCAGGTTCATCACGGCGCATTTGAACGTCATCCAGAAGGCCAGCATCTCGACTTCGTCGGCCGTCGATTCGGGATGGAAGCGGATGCCGCCCTTGGTCGGCCCGCGCGTGTCGTCGTAGCGGCAGCGCCATGCCAGGAAGGATTTGCGCGAGCCGTCGTCCATGCGGATCATCAGACGGGCTTTGGTGGTCTCGCGGGCAAATTTCAGTTTCTCGATCACGTCGGCGTCGACGGTCAGGTGTTTTGCCGCCTCGTCGAGGCGCACGAGAGCATGATCGAGAAGACTGCCTTCTGACATATGTAGATTTCCTGTCGTGATGAATGGATTTGCAGTGCGAAGAGCGGCGGATAGCCGCTGGCAGCCCGACTGCCCAAATTTTGATCAGATTTCAATGCCGAACAAGGTCGCAGACCTGCCGCAAGGTCACGCCAGGACTTCGCCTGTGCCTGATATGGCGGCAAATTGCCTCGTTTTAGCGCTGAAAAACATAAGCCTGCGTCGAATGGTCCAGCGCGAACTTCCTTTTGGTCCTGGCGGCACCTTACGAAGCGGAACTGCGGCATGGGCGCCAAACGGCTTGCCGTCGGCAGATTGACTTGGCCTGCCGTGCGTCCTTCAACTGCCTGCCTGACAGGAGTGCGTGATGCAGGCAGTTTTCGACGGTCACAACGATGTGCTGTTCCGGTTGTGGACCAACGCCGCCAAGGGCGCGGACCCGGTGGCCGAATTCGTCGAAGGCACCGGGCAGGGTCATATCGACATGCCACGCGCCCGCAAGGGCGGCCTCGCCGGCGGCCTCTGCGCCATCTACATCACCTCCGGCGACATTGGCGACGACGACCGCGACGACAGCGGCCACTATGCCATTCCGCTCTCCGCCCCGCTCGAACGCGCGCCGTCGCTCGACATCGCCCTCGACATGGCGTCGATCGCCTTCCGGATCGAGCGCGCCGGCGGCTGGAAGATCTGCCGCAACGGCGCCGACATCGATGCGGCGCGGGCGCAAGGCAAGTTTGCCGCCGTCCTTCACATGGAAGGCTGCGAGCCGATCGACGCCGATCTCGCCGCGCTCGACGTCTTCTACGCCGCCGGCCTGCGCTCGCTCGGCCCGGTATGGAGCCGCAACACCATCTTCGGCCACGGCGTGCCCTTCGCCTTCCCGTCGAGCCCAGACACCGGTCCGGGCCTGACCGAAGCCGGCAAAAGATTGATCCGCGAGTGCAACCGCATCGGCATCGCCATCGACCTCGCGCACATCACCGAAAAGGGTTTCTGGGACGTCGCCCGGCTGTCCGACAAGCCGCTGATCGTCAGCCATTCCAACGCCCATGCCCTCACCCCGATCAGCCGCAACCTGACAGACAAGCAGCTTGCTGCCGTCCGGGAAAGCAACGGCCTCGTCGGGCTGAACTTCGCCGTCACCATGCTGCGCGAGGATGGCGCCAAGCGCGCCGACACCCCGCTCTCGGACATGGTCCGTCACATCGACTACATGGTCGAGCATGTCGGCATCGACGGCATCGCACTCGGGTCCGACTTCGACGGCGCCACCATCCCGGCCGAGATCGGCGACGCCGCCGGCCTCCAGAAGCTCGTTGCGGCCCTCCGGAACGCTGGATATGGTGACGCCGATCTGGCGAAAATCTGCCGCGACAACTGGTTGAGGGTCTTGCGCTCGGCCTGGCACGAAACGGCAGCCTAACAACAAATAATTCGTCAACTTGGGGAACTGAAAAATGATGCTTGGTAAAATCAACGGACAATTCCGTCTTCTGCTTGCAGGCGCCGCGCTGTCGGCGATGGTTGTCGCGGCACCCGCGCTTGCGGTGACGCCGGCCGACACGCTGGTCCAGGCCTGGGCCATCGACGACACCATCACCCTCGACCCGGCAGAATCCTTCGAGCTCAGCCCGGCCGAATTCCTCGGCAACGCCTATGACATGCTGGTGCGCCTCGACATCGACGACACCACCAAGGTACGCCCGGGCGTCGCCGAAAGCTGGACCGTCTCCGACGACGGCCTGACCTACACCTTCAAGCTCAAGCCGGGCCTCAAGTTCGCCTCGGGCAACCCGATCACCGCCAAGGACGTCGCCTGGTCGTTCGAGCGCGTCGTCAAGCTCGACAAGAGCCCGGCCTTCATCCTCACCCAGTTCGGCCTGACCAAGGACAACGTCACCGAGAAGGCCAAGGCCGCCGATGACACCACCTTCGTCTTCACCGTCGACAAGTCCTACGCGCCGTCCTTCGTGCTCAACTGCCTCACCGCCACGGTCGGCGCCGTCATGGACAGCAAGCTGGTGCTCGAGCATGTCGCCCCGGTCACGCCGACCGACGACTACAAGTTCGACAACGACTTCGGCAATGGCTGGCTCAAGACCGGCTATGCCGGCTCCGGACCGTTCAAGATCCGCGACTGGCGCGCCAACGAGATCCTCGTGCTCGAGCGCAACGACAACTACTATGGTGACAAGCCCGCACTTGCCCGCGTCATCTATCGCCACGTCAAGGAAAGCGCGACCCAGCGCCTGATGCTCGAAGCCGGCGACATCGACGTCGCCCGCAATCTCGAACCGGGCGACCTTGAAGCCGTCTCGAAGAACGCCGAGCTCGCCACCACCAGCGCGCCCAAGGGCACGGTCTATTACATCAGCCTCAACCAGAAGAACCCGAACCTGGCCAAGCCCGAAGTGCGCCAGGCGCTGAAATACCTGGTCGACTACGACGCCATCGGCGCCACGCTGATCAAGGGCATCGGCGAGATCCGCCAGACCTACCAGGCCAAGGGCGTGCTCGGCGCGCTCGACTCCAATCCGTTCACCTTCGACGTCGCCAAGGCCAAGGAACTGCTGGAGAAGGCGGGCCTGAAGGACGGCTTCTCCGTCACCATGGACGTGCGCAACACCCAGCCGGTCACCGGCATCGCCGAATCCTTCCAGCAGACCGTCGGCCAGGCCGGCGTCAAGGTCGAGATCATTCCCGGCGACGGCAAGCAGACGCTGACCAAGTACCGCGCCCGCAACCACGACATGTATATCGGCCAGTGGGGCATGGACTACTGGGATCCGAACTCCAACGCCGAGACCTTCACATCCAACCCCAACAATGCCGACGACGGCACGGTGAAGACGCTGGCCTGGCGCAATGCCTGGGACGTTCCGGAACTGACCGAGAAGACCAAGGCTGCCCTGCTGGAGCGCGTCAACGACAAGCGCGCGGCGATGTACAAGGAACTGCAGCAGGCCGCACTGGATACCAGCCCGTTCGTGCTGATCTTCCAGCAGACCGAGGTTGCCGGCCTGCGCGGCAACGTCAAGAACTACAAGCTCGGGCCGAACTTCGATTCGAACTTCGTCGCTCCCGTGACCAAGGACTGATCCCCTGCAGCGCCGCGCGTCCTTGGACGCGAAGGACGCTGTAACAAGTAAGTCTGTGCATGATCCCCCGAAAATCGGTTCCGGTTTTCGGGGTCATGCACGAAAGGATCAGTCCATTGAGCAGCATGGAAACCCAGGCACCGGCGAGGCGCGCAAACAAGCGCGCCTCCGCCATTCTCAAGGCGGTCGCCAGTTTCGTGGTGATCGTGGGCACCACCTATCTCGGCCTTCTGGCCGTCACCTTCTTCATCGGCCGCATCGTGCCCATCGACCCGGTGCTGGCCATCGTCGGCGACCGCGCCCCGGCCCATGTCGTCGAGCGCACGCGCATCGAGATGGGCTTCAACCTGCCCTACTACCAGCAGTTCTATCTCTATGTGAAAGGCGTCCTGTCGGGCGATTTTGGCACTTCGGTGCTGACCACCAATCCGGTCATGGCCGACATCCGCCGCGTCTTCCCGGCAACGATGGAACTCGCCACCGTCGGCACCGTCATCGGCGCCGCCTTCGGCATCCCGCTCGGCGTGCTCGCCGCCGTCAAGCGCGGCAGCCTCGCCGACCAGATCGTCCGCATCATCGGCCTGATCGGCTATTCGGTGCCGATCTTCTGGCTCGGCCTTTTGGCGCTCCTGGTGTTCTACGCCCGCCTCGGCTGGACCGCCGGCCCGGGCCGCATCGACGTGGTGTTCGAATACACCTTCACGCCGATCACCGGTTTCTTCCTGCTCGACGCGATCCTCAATCGCGACTGGGCCGCCTTCAAGGACATCTTCGCCCACATCATCCTGCCGGCCTCGCTGCTCGGCTATTTCTCGCTCGCCTACATCAGCCGCATGACGCGCTCCTTCATGCTCAACGAATTGAGCCAGGAATACATCGTCGCGGCGCGTGCCAAGGGCCTGTCGGAAACCCGCATCATCTGGGGCCACGCGCTGCGCAACGCCGCCGTGCCGCTGGTCACCGTGATCGCGCTGTCCTACGCCGGCCTGCTCGAAGGCTCGGTGCTGACCGAGACGGTCTTCGCCTGGCCGGGGCTCGGCCTCTACATCACCAATTCGCTGCAGAACGCCGACATGAACGCGGTGCTCGGCGGCACCATCATCATCGGTTCGGTCTTCATCGGCATCAACCTGTTGTCCGACCTGCTCTACCGCATGCTCGACCCAAGGACGCGGATCCGATGAGCGACACGACAATGACTCGCCGCGAATGGCTTCTCACCGACCGCCCGCAGTCGCGCACCCAGGCCCGGCTCGGCCGCGCCTACGTGACCTGGCGCCGCTTCACCGCCAACAGGCTCGCCGTCATCGGCCTCGGCATCATCCTGCTGCTGCTGTTCGTCGCCGCTGCAGCCCCCCTGCTCGCGCCCCATTCGCCCTATGTCGGCGACCTCAGGAACGCCCGCCTGCTGCCGCCCAGTTCCACCTATTGGCTCGGCACCGACGACCAGGGCCGCGACATCCTCTCGCGCCTGATCTACGGCTCGCGCCTGACCTTGCAGGTCATCGTGCTGGTGGCGATCATCGCCGCCCCCATCGGCCTGCTGGTCGGCACCGCCGCGGGCTATGCCGGCGGCTGGATCGATGCGGTGCTGATGCGTATTACCGACATCTTCCTCGCCTTCCCCAAGCTGGTGCTGGCGCTGGCCTTCGTCGCGGCACTGGGGCCCGGCATCGAAAACGCCATCATCGCCATCGCCCTGACATCGTGGCCGCCCTATGCCCGCATCGCCCGTGCCGAAACGCTGACGGTGCGCAACTCCGACTACATCTCGGCGGTCAAGCTGATGGGCGCGTCGCCGATGCGCATCGTGCTGCGCCACATCATGCCGCTCTGCATCTCCTCGCTGATCGTGCGCGTGACGCTCGACATGGCCGGCATCATTCTCACCGCCGCCGGCCTCGGCTTCCTCGGCCTCGGCGCTCAGCCGCCGCTGCCCGAATGGGGCGCGATGATCGCCTCGGGCCGCCGCTTCATCCTCGACCAGTGGTGGGTGGCAGCCGCACCCGGTGCTGCCATCCTCATCGTCAGCCTCGGCTTCAACCTGCTCGGCGACGGCCTGCGCGACGCGCTCGACACGCGCAGCGGTGGCCAATGAACACGCTATTGCATGTCGAAGACCTCCGCGTCTCCTTCCCCACCCGCACCGGCGTGGTCGAAGCGGTGCGCGGCGTTTCCTTCGCGCTCGGGCAGGAGAGGCTCGGCATCGTCGGCGAGAGCGGTTCGG
Source organism: Aminobacter sp. DSM 101952 (assembly GCF_001424795.1). Taxonomy (NCBI): domain Bacteria; kingdom Pseudomonadati; phylum Pseudomonadota; class Alphaproteobacteria; order Hyphomicrobiales; family Phyllobacteriaceae; genus Aminobacter; species Aminobacter sp. DSM 101952. The sequence goes on from NZ_LMCL01000007.1 coordinate 41,777, forward strand.
GCAAGTCTCAGACCGGCCGCGCCATCATGGGGCTGACGCCGCAGCAGGCGGAGATCAAGGCGAGGCGGCTCGAATTCAGCGGCATCGACCTCTTGAAGGCCTCGCCGGCCGAACGCCGGGCGCTGCGCGGCAACCGCATCGCCATGATCCTGCAGGATCCCAAATATTCGCTCGATCCGGTCATGACCATCGGCCGCCAGATCGTCGAGACCCTGCGCACGCATGAGAAGGTCGGCAAGGCGGAGGCGCGCGAACGCGCGCTCGACATGCTGGCCGCCGTCCAGATCCGTGACCCCAAGCGCGTCTACGACCTTTACCCGCATGAGGTCTCCGGCGGCATGGGCCAGCGCGCCATGATCGCGATGATGCTGATCGCCGGGCCGGAACTGCTGATCGCCGACGAGCCGACCTCGGCGCTTGATGTGACCGTCCAGCTCGACATCCTGCGCATTCTCGATCGTCTCGTCATCGACCGCGGCATGGGACTGGTCTTCATCTCGCACGACCTGCGCCTTGTCTCGACCTTCTGCGACCGAGTCATCGTCATGTATGCCGGCAAGGTCATCGAGGAGCTCAAGGCCTCCGAACTGTCGCAGGCAAAACACCCCTACACGCAAGGCCTGCTCAACTGCATGCCCAAGATCGGCGCTGACCGGCACCCGCTGCCCGTGCTCGACCGCCAGCCGGAGTGGCTGCTGTGACCCCTGCTCTCTCGATCGACAAACTGCGCGTCGTCTACGACGACTTCATCGCGCTCAAGGACGTCAGCCTCACGGTCGCGCAAGGTGAGTCCTTTGGCCTCGTCGGCGAATCCGGTTCAGGAAAATCGACGCTGCTGCGCGCCGTCGCCGGCCTCGCGCCCGTCTCCGGCGGGACCATCGACGTTTCCGGCCAGCGCCTTGGCAAGAGCCGCGACAAGGAATTCTACCGCCAGGTCCAGATGGTGTTCCAGGACCCCTACGGCTCGCTGCACCCGCGCCAGACCGTCGACCGGCTGTTGCTGGAGCCGCTCGACATCCATGGCTTTGCCGACACCGAAAAACGCATCCAGCGCGCGCTCGACGAGGTCGGCCTCGGCTCCGGCTTCCGCTTCCGCTATTCGCACCAGCTTTCGGGCGGCCAGCGCCAGCGCGTGGCGATCGCCCGCGCGCTGATCCTCGAGCCCTCGATCCTCTTGCTCGACGAGCCGACCTCGGCGCTCGATGCCTCGGTGCAGGCCGAAGTGCTCAACCTGCTCGAACAGGTCCGCCGCGACCGCAAGCTGACCTTCGTCATGGTCAGCCACGACCTCGGCGTCATCACCCACATGTGCGAGCGGCTGATGGTGATGCAGGGCGGCGAGGAGGTCGAGCGGCTGGAGGCCGGCGACCTCGCCACCCGCAACGTGGCGCAGGACTACACCCGCAACCTTCTGGTTGCCTCCGAAGGTTTCGTCCGCGACGCTTAGGGCAGTCCGGGAGTGCGGAAGCCGTTGCACACTCCGAAGAGCCGCTGAAATGCACTGACGGACGCCTTGCTTCGAAGCGGACCGCTTGCAATTCTGGAGCGAACGGGCAGCTGCCCTCATCCGCAACCCGCATCTCAGGTGACAAAAATGCTCCTCGGCATCGACCCGCTGCTCGGCCCCGACGTGCTCTACGTGCTCCGCGCCATGGGACACGGCGACGACCTGATCATTGCCGACGCCAACTTCCCGGCCGATGCGATGGCGCGGCAGACCGTCTTCGGCCGGCCGCTGCGCATCGACGGCGACATCGTCAGCGTCATGAAGGCGGTGCTGTCGGTGATGCCGGTCGACACCTTCGTCGACGATGCCTTCGGCCGCATGGAGGTGGTCGGCAAGCCCGACGAGATCCCCGACGTCCAGCGCGAGGTCGGCAAGCTGATCGAAGGTACGGGAACCAAAATGGTCGGGATCGAGCGCTTCGCCTTCTACGAACGCGCCAAGCAGGCCTACGCCGTCATCCAGACCCAGGAACGCCGCTTCTACGCCGACTTCGCCGTCCGCAAGGGCGTGGTGCCGCCGGGGGCTTGAAGCCCTTCGACTAGGCTGCTCCCATCCCACTCCGAAGCTTGTCGAGGGAGCGGTATTTTTCCTGCAAGGACACAGCCGCCCCTCATCCGCCTGCCGGCACCTTCTCCTCGTAATGACGGGGAGAAGGACGAAGCCTCAACGCCGACGCCCCCCTCTCCCCGTAAGCACGGGGAGAGGGTAAGGGTGAGGGGCGGCACTGACCTCCCCGACATACAGTTGGAGCGTGCCTAAGACAGCGACAGCTTCGCAGCGACGTCCTTGAGCAGGATCAGCGTCTGGTCGATGTCGGCCTGCTTGTCGTCCAGCCTCTGGATGTAGGGGCAGGTCAAAACGGCAATGGCAAACCCGTCGGGCGACAGGATCGGCACCGAGATGTCGTCGATGGCGCGCATCTGCTGGCTCGGGCCGACGCGGTGGCCGGTGTCGCGATAGGCGGTCAGCACCGGTTCCAGCTTCTCCCGCGCCCCCGCCATGTCGGTGCCGTCCCAGCGCGCCGCGGCCTCGGCTTGCGAATGCTCGTCCTGGAAGGCAAGCAGGATATGGCCCGAGCTGGTGGTCAGGAGATCGATATGCGCGCCGATGCGGATGCCGAACTCCCAGTTTCCGGGCGGGCTGGCATGCGCCACCACCAGCGCCGCGTCACGATCCGGCGCCACCAGGTGGCAGGACTGCCCGGCGGCGATCGAGAACGCGTCCATCAGCAGCTGCGCCCGCGCCACCAGGCGGCGCACCGGCGGGTGCCGGTGGGCAAGGATGAACAGCTTCATCGTCAGCGCGTAGCGGTCGCCCTCGGGCGAGCGGCTGACGAAATCGCGCGCTACCAGCCGTTCGAGCATCCGGTAGACCTCGCTCGGGCCGCGCCCCATCGCCTTGACGATCTCCGCCCGGGTCAGTCCGCCCGGCTGCTCCGACAGCAGTTCCAGGATATCGAGTCCCTTGTCGAGCGCGGGCGCGCGGTAGCGCTCGTCCTTGTCTGTGCTGTTGGCGGTCTTTGCCGGCCCTTTTGGCATGACGCGAAATCCTCCCGGTCGACCGCCTCACAATTCCCTCCTCACAATTCCCCATTGCAAGGTTGGTTCATTTATGAATAGTATGTTCGTATATAGACAGAAGCGCAAGCAGTTTGCTGGGAGGAGCGACGGTTATGCGACTACGCGGGAAACGCATTTTCATTTCCGCCGCTGCCCAGGGCATCGGCCGCGCCAGCGTGCTGGCCTGCGTCAGGGAAGGCGCGCACGTCATCGCCACCGACATCAATGACGAGGCGCTCAAGGCGCTTTCGGGCGAGCACGAGAACATCGAGACCCATCGTCTCGACGTCCGCGACGCCAAGGCGGTCGCCGCCTTCGGCGCAGGCCAGGCGCCGCTCGACGGCCTCTTCAACTGCGCCGGCTTCGTCCACAACGGCACCATCATGGACTGCAGCGACGAAGACTGGGATTTCAGCTTCGACCTCAACGTCAAGAGCATGTACCGCACCACCAGGGCGTTCCTGCCCGGCATGCTCCAGCGCGCCGAAAAGACCGGCGGCGTGTCGATCCTCAACATGGCCTCGATGGCTTCGTCGATCAAAGGCTTCCCCAACCGCCTGCTCTACGGCGCCACCAAGGCGGCCGTCATCGGCTTCACCAAGGGCATGGCCGCCGACTATGTCCGCCGCGGTGTCCGCTGCAACGCGCTGTGCCCCGGTACGGTCGACACGCCGTCGCTGCGCGGCCGCATCGCCGCTGCTGCCGATCCCGTGCAGGCCGAGAAGGATTTCATCGCCCGCCAGCCCATCGGCCGGCTCGCCACCGTCGACGACATCGCCCCACTCGTCGTCTACCTGTTGTCCGACGAGTCGCGCTTCGTCACCGGCCAGGCTGTCCTGGTCGACGGCGGCGTCACCATCTAGGCGGGGCCGCGGCCATGATCGAAAGGATCGACGGCCACTGCCACTACTGGGCGCTCCGGCGTGGCGACTATGGCTGGCTGACGCCTGACGCCGCCCATCTCCAGCCGATCTACCGCGATTTCGGCGCAGCCGAGATGCGCCCGCTGGCGGAAGCCGCCGGCATCGTCAGGCGCGTCCTCGTCCAGGCCGCGCCCACCGAAGCCGAGACGCTGTTCCTGCTCGACCAGGGCCATAGCGACAGTGCCGTCGCCGGCGTCGTCGGCTGGGTCGATCTGTCTTCGCCGGAAAGCGTTCAGTCGCTGGAACTGCTCGCGAAAAACCCGCTGTTCAAGGGCGTCCGGCCGATGCTGCAGGATCTCGACGACATCGACTGGATCGCCACCCGCCCGGACGCCGGAGCCATCGCCGCGCTGAAGCGGCTCGGCCTGCGCTTCGACGCGCTGGTCATGCCGCAGCACCTTCAAGCGCTGCGCCGCTTCGTCGAGAAACACCCCGACCTGCCCGTCGTCATCGACCATGCCGCCAAGCCTGCCTTCGCCGCGCCGGCCGACGACCCGCGCCATGCCATGTGGAAGTTCGGCATGGCCGAGCTCTCCGGCCACCCGCATCTGTGCTGCAAGCTCTCCGGCCTGCTCACCGAGCTGCCTGCCGACCGCCGCGCGACGCCGAAGGCGGCGGCGCAAGCCCTGCGTCCGACCGTCGACAGCCTGCTCACCTGGTTCGGACCGGATCGCCTGATCTGGGGCTCGGATTGGCCGGTGCTCACCTTGGCCGCCCCCTTTGCCTTCTGGGACGAGGTCACCGCCCGCCTGCTCGACCATTTCGGCCAGTCGCAGCGCGCAGCGATCCTCGGCGGCACCGCGGCACGCTTCTATGGCATCGACGGAGGCCGCGCATGACCGCCCTCGTTGCGATGAAGGACATCGAGAAATCGTTCCCCGGCGTGCGCGCGCTGCACAACGCCCAGCTCGACCTGCGCGCCGGCGAGGTTCATGCCCTGATGGGCGAGAACGGCGCCGGCAAGTCGACGATGATGAAGATCCTCGCCGGCATCTACCGCCGCGACGGCGGCGAGATCCTGCTCGACGGCAAGCCGGTCGAGATCAACTCGCCGCGCCAGGCCCAGGACCTCGGCATCGGCATCATCCATCAGGAACTCAACCTGATGCCGCACCTGACGGCGGCACAGAACATGTTCATTGGCCGCGAGCCGCGCAAGGCCGCGGGCCTGCTGCTCGACGAAGCCAGGCTCAATGCCGATGCGGCGGAAATCTTCGCCAGCATGCACCTGAAGCTCGATCCGCGTACGCTGGTCGACGGGTTGACCATCGCTCGCCAGCAGATGGTCGAGATCGCCAAGGCGCTGTCCTACCGGTCGCGCGTGCTGATCATGGACGAGCCGACCGCCGCCCTCAACGACGCCGAGATCAACGAGCTTTTCGCCATCATCGCCCGCCTCAAGGCCGAGGGCGTCGGCATCGTCTACATCTCGCACAAGATGGACGAGTTGAAGCGCATCGCCGACCGCGTCACGGTCATGCGCGACGGCGAATATATCGGCACCGTGCCTGCTGCCGACACGCCGGTCGAAAAGATCATCTCGATGATGGTCGGGCGCGCGCTCACAGAGGAGCGCCCCGACTTGCCCGACCATGCCAATTCGGACGTCGTGCTGGAGGTCAAGAACCTCAACCGCGGCGCGGCCATTCGCAACGTCGGCTTTTCCGTACGCAAGGGCGAGATCCTCGGCTTCGCCGGCCTGATGGGTGCCGGCCGCACCGAGGTCGCCCGCGCCATCTTCGGCGCCGACCGCCGCGACAGCGGCGACATCTTCATGCACGGCAGGAAGGTCGATATTCGCATGCCGCAGGACGCGGTGCGCGCCGGCATCGGCTACCTCTCCGAGGACCGCAAGCATTTCGGCCTCGCCACCGGCATGGACGTGCGCAACAACGTCGTGCTGGCGAGCCTGCGCCGCTTCGCCGGCCCCGGCGGCCTGCTCCGGGAAGCCGCCATGCACGATGCAGCAAGCCGCTACATCGACCAGCTGGCGATCAAGACCCCGTCCGACCGCCAGGAAGTGCGCCTGCTCTCCGGCGGCAACCAGCAGAAGATCGTCATCGCCAAGTGGCTGCTGCGCGACTGCGAGGTGCTGATCTTCGACGAGCCGACACGCGGCATCGATGTCGGAGCCAAGAACGAGATCTACAAGCTGTTGAACGCGCTCGCCCGGCAGGGCCGCGCCATCATCGTCATCTCGTCCGAACTGCCCGAAGTGCTGCGGCTCAGCCACCGCATCGCCGTCATGTGCGAGGGCCGCCTGACCGGCATCTTGCCTGGCGGCGCCAGCCAGGAAGAGATCATGCACCTCGCCACCCTGCGCGGCGAAGGCGCCAACCAGAACAACCAGCCGGCTAAGGGAGATGCCAAATGAGTGCGACCGCATCCACCGGAATTGTCTCGATGGGTTCGAAATTCTCCGGCGCCCACAGGCTCCTCGCCTTCGCCAGCCTGATCGCGCTGATCCTGGTGTTCAGCCTCGCCTCGCCCAATTTCATGCAGACCTCCAACATCATCGCCATCCTGCAGGCGACGTCGGTCAATGGCGTGCTGGCGATCGCGGCGACGCTTGTCATCATCACCGGCGGCATCGACCTGTCGGTCGGCACGCTGATGACCTTCTGCGCGGTCATCGCCGGCGTGGTGCTGACCTTCTGGGGCATGCCGCTCGGCCTCGGCGTGCTGGCCGCCATCCTCGCCGGTGCCGCCAGCGGCACGCTGTCGGGCACCTTCGTCGCCAAGCTCAAGATTCCGCCCTTCATCGCCACGCTCGGCATGATGCTGATCCTCAAGGGCCTGTCGCTGGTCATCTCCGGCACCCGGCCTATCTATTTCAACGGCACGCCGGGCTTCACCCAGATCTCGCAAGGCTCGCTGATCGGTTCCGTCTTCCCAGCTCTGCCGATCCCCAATGGCGTGCTGATCCTGTTCCTGGTCGCGATCGCCACCAGCTTCATCCTCGAGCGCACCATTCTCGGCCGCTTCACCTTCGCGCTCGGCTCCAACGAGGAGGCGGTCCGGCTGTCCGGTGTCAACACCGACCGCTGGAAGATCGCCGTCTACGCGCTTGCCGGCTCGATCTGCGGCATCGCCGGGCTACTGATCTCCTCGCGGCTCAATTCGGCCCAGCCCGCGCTCGGCCAGGGGTACGAGCTCGACGCCATCGCCGCGGTGGTCATCGGCGGCACCTCGCTCTCCGGCGGCCGCGGCACCATCATCGGCACGCTCATCGGCGCGCTCATCATCTCCGTGCTCGCCAATGGCCTGCGCATCCTTTCGGTCGCCCAGGAATGGCAGACCGTGGTCACCGGCTCGATCATCATTCTCGCCGTCTACACCGACATTCTGCGGCGCCGCAGGCTTTGAGGAAGGCCTGCTTCGCGCAGCCCGTTGCTGCGCCAACACCAAGAAGAGAGCGAACACGCTCCAGGAAAAATTCGGAATGCAAATTCGGATCGGAAAATGAACATCAGGAGGAACCATGTTCACTAGACGCACCGTGCTCGGCGCCATCAGCGCCGCAGCGATCCTGGGTTACGGCTCGAGCTTCGCACTGGCCCAGGACAAGATGTACATCCCGCTGATCTCCAAGGGCTTCCAGCATCAGTTCTGGCAGGCCGTGAAGGCGGGCGCCGACAAGGCCGCCGCCGACCTCGGCGTCGAAGTCACCTTCGAAGGCCCGGATTCGGAAACCCAGGTCGACCGCCAGATCGACATGCTGGCCGCGGCCCTCGCCAAGAAGCCGGCGGCGATCGGCTTCGCCGCCCTCGACAGCCAGGCGGCGCTGCCGCTGCTGCAGCAGGCCAAGGACGCCAAAATCCCGGTCGTCGCCTTCGACTCCGGCGTCGAAGGCGACATCCCGGTCGCCACCGCCTCGACCAACAACATCGCCGCCGCAGCCCTTGCCGCCGACAAGATGGCCGAACTGATTGGCGACGAAGGCAAGGTGGCGTTGGTCGTGCACGACCAGACCAGCCGCACCGGCATCGATCGCCGCGACGGCTTCGTCAACCGCATGAAGGAGGCCCATCCGAAGGTCGAGATCGTCGCCATCGAATATGGCGAGGGCGATCACCTCAAGTCGACCGAAATCACCAAGGCGATCCTGCAGGCCAACCCCGATCTCAAGGGCATGTTCGGCGCCAACGAAGGCTCGGCCATCGGCGTCGTCAACGGCGCCAAGGAACTCGGCCGCCAGTTGGTGATCATCGGCTACGATTCGGGTGCCCAGCAGAAGCAGGCGATCCGCGACGGCCAGATGGCCGGCGCCATCACCCAGAACCCGGTCGGCATCGGCTACAAGACGGTCGAGGCAGCGGTCAAGGCAGCCAAGGGCGAAGCGGTCGAGAAGAACATCGACACCGGCTTCTACTACTACGACAAGACCAACATCGATCAGCCCGACATCGCAGCCGTGCTGTACGACTGATCACGATCATCCCCGGAGGCGGCCCGCCGCCTCCGGCTTCTTTCCAGGCAAGGTGACACCTAATGAAACTGCTCCGTTACGGCCCCATGGGCAATGAAAAGCCCGGCCTGCTCGACGCCTCCGGCCGCGTCCGCGACCTGTCCGGCATCGTCGACGACATCGCCGGCGACGTGCTGGCTCCCGAAGGCCTCGCCCGCCTGCGCGGCATCGACCCCGAGACCCTGCCGCTGGTTGCTGGCACCCCGCAGCAGGACCTGCGCCTCGGTGCCTGCGTCGGCCGCATCGGCAAGTTCATTTGCATCGGCCTCAACTATGCCGATCATGCCGCCGAGACGGGTGCTGCCATCCCTGCCGAACCCATCGTCTTCAACAAGTGGACCTCGGCCATCGTCGGTCCCGACGACGACGTCGAGATCCCGCGCGGCTCTCTCAAGACCGACTGGGAGGTCGAACTCGGCGTCGTCATCGGCAAGCCCGGACGCTACATCGACGAGGCCGACGCCATGGACCACGTCGCCGGCTACTGCGTCATCAACGACGTTTCCGAGCGCGAATACCAGATCGAGCGCGGCGGCACCTGGGACAAGGGTAAGGGCTGCGACACCTTCGGCCCGACCGGTCCATGGATGGTCACATCCGACGAGATCGCCGACCCGCAGAACCTCAAGATGTGGCTGGATGTCGACGGCAGGCGCTACCAGGACGGCTCGACCACGACCATGATCTTCTCGGTCCGGCAGGTCGTTGCCTATCTCAGCCGCTTCATGAGCCTTCAGTCCGGCGACGTCATCTCGACCGGCACCCCGCCCGGAGTCGGCCTCGGCCAGAAGCCACCCGTCTATCTCAAGCCCGGCCAGACGATGACCCTCGGCATCGAGGGCCTCGGCACCCAGAAGCAGCGCGCCGTCGCCGCCTGAAACCTTAGGGACCCCCGACCATGACCAGCATCATCGACATGCGGGTGCTCGACCTGCGCTTCCCGACCTCGCAGCATCTCGACGGTTCCGACGCGATGAACCCGGACCCCGATTATTCGGCGGCCTACGTCATCCTGAAAACCGACGCACCCGGCATCGAGGGTCACGGCCTGACCTTCACCATCGGCCGCGGCAACGAGATCTGCTGCGCGGCGGTCGAGGCGATGCGCCACCTCGTCGTCGGCCTGGACATGGACAAGGTCACATCAGACATGGGCGCCTTCTGGCGCCATGTCACCTCCGACAGCCAGCTGCGCTGGATCGGGCCCGACAAGGGCGCCATCCACCTCGCCACGGGTGCCGTCGTCAACGCCGTCTGGGACATCTGGGCCAAGATGTCGGGCAAGCCAGTGTGGAAGCTCGTCGCCGACATGTCGCCGGAAGAGCTCGTGCGCTGCATCGACTTCCGCTACATCACCGACTGCATCACGCCCGACGAAGCGCTTGCCATGCTGCGCGACAAGGCGCCCGGCAAGGCCGAGCGCATCGCCACGCTCGAGCGCGAGGGCTACCCCTGCTACACCACTTCGGCCGGCTGGCTCGGCTATGGCGACGAGAAGCTGCGCCGGCTCTGCCAGGAAGCGGTCGATGCCGGCTTCAACCACGTCAAGCTCAAGGTCGGCCGCGACAAGGCCGACGACATCCGCCGCCTGCGCATCGCCCGCGACGTGCTCGGCCCCGACCGCCAGCTGATGATCGACGCCAACCAGGTCTGGGAGGTCGACCAGGCCATCGACTGGGTGCGCGACCTCGCCTTCGCCAAGCCGTGGTTCATCGAGGAGCCGACCAATCCCGACGACGTCGAGGGCCACCGCAAGATCCGCGAGGGCGTGGCTCCCGTTCAGGTCGCCACCGGCGAGATGTGCCAGAACCGCATCATGTTCAAGCAGTTCATCATGCGCGGCGCCATCGACGTGGTGCAGATCGATTCCTGCCGCCTCGGCGGCGTCAACGAGATCCTCGCCGTGCTCCTGATGGCGGCGAAGTATGACCTGCTCGTCTGCCCGCATGCCGGCGGCGTCGGCCTGTGCGAATATGTCCAGCACCTGTCGATGATCGACTATGTCTGCATCGCCGGCACCCGCGAGGGCCGCGTCGTCGAATATGTCGACCACCTGCACGAGCACTTCAAGGAACCCTGCGTGGTCCGCAATGCCGCCTACATGCCCCCGAGCGCGCCCGGTTTCTCCATTGAGATGAAGCCGGCGACGCTCGAGGACTTCCAGTTCCGCGGCTAGGGACTACTTGCTCCGGCAGTTTGTTCCCGGCCAATGACCTTGCCCCAAAAGTCTGCGACTTTCGGGACCATGCTTCGACGGAGACGACAATGGACCTCGGCCTGAAAGACAAGGTGGTCATCGTCACAGGCGGCGGCGCCGGCATCGGCGGCGCGGTCACGCTCGGCCTCGCGGCGGAGGGCGCCGTCCCCGTCGTCTTCGGACGCAGCCCTCTGGCCGACGACTTCGCGGCGAAGCTCAAGGCCGCCTCGCCGCGCTCGAAATTCATCCAGCTCGAGCTGATGCACGACCCCGAGATCGCAGCTGCGGTGAAGACCGTGGCGGAGGCGTTCGGCCGCATCGACGGGCTGGTCAACAATGCCGGCATCAATGACGGCATTGGCCTCGATGCCGGCCCCGACGCCTTCCGCGAATCGCTGGAGCGCAACCTGATCCACTATTACACGACCGCCCATCACTGCCTGCCGTGGCTGAAGACGGCGCGCGGTTCGATCGTCAACGTCTCGTCCAAGACCGCCCTCACCGGCCAGGGCAACACCAGCGGCTACACCGCCGCCAAGGGCGCGCAGCTGTCGCTGACCCGCGAATGGGCTGCCGCCCTGCGCGGCGACGGCGTCCGCGTCAACGCGGTCATCCCCGCCGAGGTGATGACGCCGCTCTACGAAAAATGGCTGAAGACCTTCGACGATCCCGAAGCGCGCCTGGAAGAAATCACCCGCCGCATCCCGCTCGGCCAGCGCATGACGACGTCGGAGGAGATCGCCGACACGGTCATCTTCCTGCTCTCCGACAAGGCCAGCCACACCACCGGCCAATGGCTGTTCGTCGACGGCGGCTACACCCACCTCGACCGCGCCCTGGACTGAGTTTTGCACCCGGCTCGGCCATCTTCGGGCGATTCGGGGCCGGATCACTTGGCAGCGCCTTCGCCTGCAAGCTTCGCGCGCCGACATTGCGTTGAGGCTCGACGCCATCGCATCTGTGGTCGGCTGCCGCTTCAGCCCGCCAGAAACGACGAAGGCCGCGGTAAGCCGCGGCCTTTTTCGTGGGATATATTGGAGCGGGTGAAGCGATTCGAACGCTCGACCCCAACCTTGGCAAGGTTGTGCTCTACCCCTGAGCTACACCCGCTCGCGCGGCTCGTCGCCGCAACGGCGCCTATATGGCCGAAGCTCGCGGCGAATGCAACAGGGAAGCGCGATCTTTTTTCGGCTCTTCGTCCACACCCTGGCAAACCCCGGATTTCCGTGCAAACGGAGCCTTCTGATGTGCCGGCCGGGCTTGTCTTGGCGCCGGGCTTTGCCCATAAACCCTGAAATCGAACAATTTTGACGAAGGCGGCCATGATCGGCGCACCGAATCCCAGGACCAAGGCCGAGCTGCTCGCCTTCCTCGACGGCCTCGGCATCGCCGTCCAGACGCACGAGCACCCGCCGCTCTACACCGTCGCCGATTCGCAGGCGCTGCGCGGAACCATTCCCGGCGGCCACACCAAGAACCTGTTCCTCAAGGACAAGAAGGACAGCTTCTTCCTCGTGACCGTCGACGAGGACGCCGATGTCGACCTCAAGCAGATCCATCACCTGATCGGCGCGGCGAGCCGCGTCTCCTTCGGCAAGCCGGAAGCGCTGATGGAGCTGCTCGGCGTCGCGCCGGGCGCGGTGACGGTCTTCGGGCTGATCAACGACACCTCGGGCAGGGTCAGGCTGGTGCTCGACAGCACGCTGATGGAAAACGCCGTCATCAACGCCCACCCGCTGACCAACGAGGCGACGACCTCGATCGCGGCCGCCGACCTGTTGCAATTCGTCAAGGCAACCGGCCACGATCCTGTTATCTTGAAAGTCACCGGCTGATCGCCACATGGTGGGCTGACAGCCGCGGCCGATGGCCGGCGGGCCCTGAATACACACCGGAAGAGCCAGTATGAGCAACGAGAACAACCCCTTCGGCGGCATGAGCAGCCAGTATGCCGCGAATGTGCAGTTTGGCGGCGCGCCTGCCGGCGATGCCGCGCCGGCGGCCGATCTCATCAAGGACACCACCACCGCGGCCTTCAGCGCCGACGTCATCCAGGAATCGCGCAACCAGCCGGTGCTGGTCGACTTCTGGGCGCCCTGGTGCGGCCCGTGCAAGCAGCTGACGCCGGTGATCGAGCGCGTCGTCCAGGCCGCGGGCGGCCGCGTCAAGCTCGTCAAGATGAACATCGACGACCATCCCGCCATCGCCGGCCAGCTCGGCATCCAGTCGATCCCGGCGGTCATCGCCTTCAAGAACGGCCAGCCGGTCGACGGCTTCATGGGCGCCGTGCCCGAGAGCCAGATCCGCGACTTCATCGACAAGGTCGCCGGCAAGGATGGCGGCCAGCCGCAGATCGCCGAGGCGCTCGCCGCCGCCGCCGAGGCGCGCGACGCCGGCGACCTGCAGACGGCGGTTCAGATCTATGACGCCGTGCTCGAGCAGGCTGCCGACAATCTCGATGCCATCGGCGCACTGGCCGAGATCCTCTTCGAGGCCGGCGACACCGACGGCGCGAACGAGGTGCTGGCACGCGCCCCCGAAGGCAAGCAGGATGCGCCGGCGCTGGCTTCGGTGCGCGCCAGGATCGCGCTTGCCCAAGAAGCTGCCGCCCTCGGCGATTCGGCCGAACTGGAGCGCCGGCTGGCCCAGAACCCCGGCGACCACCAGGCGCGCTTCGACCTCGCCATGATCCAGAACGCCAAGGGCCAGCGCACCGAGGCCGCCGACAGCCTGCTCGCCATCGTCAAGGCCGACCGGACCTGGAACGACGACGGCGCCAGGGCACAGCTGCTCAAGCTGTTCGAGGCCTGGGGCTTCACCGACGAGGTGACGCTGGCGACGCGGCGCAAGCTGTCGTCGCTGCTGTTTTCGTAACGGTTTTGTCGCCGGCGCCCTTGCGCTCGACCGTTGCGGCCCCAGATGAAGGGGTATCCGACTGAGGAACAGATGCAGGCAGGAAACGCGCATTACAGGCTCGACAGCGATTTGCCGACGACGCTGGCGGTGTTCCCGCTGACGGCGGCGCTGCTGTTGCCTGGCGGCCGCATGCCGCTCAACATCTTCGAGCCGCGCTACCTGCAGATGATCGACGAAGCGATTGCCGGATCGCGGCTGATCGGCATGATCCAGCCGTCGCTCGACGGCACGCTGCATCCCGACGGCGAACCGGCTTTGTGCCCCGTCGGCTGCATCGGCCGCATCACCTCGCTCGCCGAGACCGGCGACGGCCGCTACCTGATCTCGCTGCAGGGCGTCTGCCGGTTCCGGGTCAGCCAGGAGCTGGCCGTCAAGACGCCGTTCCGGCAATGCAAGATCACCTGCTTCGGCGCCGACCTCGGCGAGGACAAGGCCGGCGCGGATGTCGACCGGCCGGCGCTGCTCAGGGCGTTCCGCACCTATCTCCAGGCCAACGAGCTCGACGCCGACTGGGAGAGCGTCAGCCGCGCCGACAACGCCATACTGGTCAACGCGCTGTCGATGATGGCGCCTTACGGCGCTGCCGAAAAGCAGGCGCTGCTCGAGGCGCCCGACCTCAAGACACGCGCCGAGACATTGATCGCGATCACCGAAATGGCACTGGCGCGCGAAAACGAGGATTTCGGCTCGAGCCTGCAATAGAGCTCTCTTCGCTTTTCTTCGAATGCGAAACGCTCTGTCTTCTCTTGGTTTGTGGCAATCCCGGCCGGAAAGCCGCTGCATAGTTTTCCTGGAATTGCCCCAGCCCGACCCGTGGAGAGCCTGGATGGTTGAAGCCACCAACAAACGCGACATCGACGTCAAGCTGCTCGAGCTGCTGGCTTGCCCGCTGACCAAGGGTCCGCTGACCTGGAATGCCGAGCGCGGCGAACTGGTGTCCAGGCTCGCCCGCCTCGCCTACCCGGTGCGTGACGGCATCCCCGTGATGCTGCCCTCCGAGGCGCGGCAGATTCCGGACGAGGCAGCACCGAAAACCACTCCGTCTGCCGACTGAACCCAGGCCTCCTTCCAGGCCCTGTTTCATTGAAAGTTTCGTCCCTTGGGCATGACGCCGCTGGTCTTGCGGACGAGCCTTTCATAGCTCTGCACGACACGCGGGTCCTTTGCCGCCTTCTCGGCAGCACTTTGCCTGGCCGCATGTGCCTGCGCCGGCGCAGCCTTGTCGTCGGCCGGTGCCTGCAGCTCTTCCGACATGGCCGCCAGCCAATGCGTCAGATCCTCCAGCTTGTCGGCGACGATGTGGATGACGTCCGATTCCTTCTGCAGCTTGCCGGTGACGCGGATGAACTTCGAGCCCATGATGACCGGCCGGAAACGCTCGAAGACCCGCGCCCAGACGATGACATTGGCGATGGAATTCTCATCCTCCAGCGTGAGGAAGATGGC
Organism: Aminobacter sp. DSM 101952; assembly: GCF_001424795.1. NCBI lineage: Bacteria > Pseudomonadati > Pseudomonadota > Alphaproteobacteria > Hyphomicrobiales > Phyllobacteriaceae > Aminobacter > Aminobacter sp. DSM 101952. The sequence goes on from NZ_LMCL01000007.1 coordinate 56,793, forward strand.
ATTGCCCTTGCCCGGCCGCTGGCGGACCAGCACCAGCCCCGCCACGGAAACGCGCCGCCCGTCGGGCACGTCGCCGAGCCTGGCGTTGGGTGTGATGCCGGTGCGGTCGAGATGATGCCTGAGGAAGGCGACCGGGTGCGCCTTCAGCGACAGGCCGAGCGACCGATAGTCGTGGATGACATGCTCGCCGAGCGGCATCTGCGGCAGCCGGGTCTCGGGCTCGTTGTCGACCAGCCGCACGTCGGGGCGGTCGAACAGCGGCAGCATTTCGGCGGCACTCCTGCCGTCGAGCGCCCGCACCGCCCATAATGCGGCGCGCCGGTCGAGACCGATCGAGCGGAACGCATCTGCCTGGGCGAGCAGCTCGATCTCGCCGACGTCGAGGCCGGAGCGCAGCCAGACATCGCGCACCGAGACATAACCCTTGCCGCGCCGTTCGGCGAAGGCATTCATCTTCTTGTCTCCGAGGCCCTTGATCTGGCGGAAGCCGAGCCGGACGGCGTGGCTGGTCCTGATGACATCGCGCATTTCGCCGTGACGCCGCTGGATGCGCTTCGGGTCGAAGCCCGAACGTTCGAGCGTGCAGTCCCAGACGGAACGATTGATGTCGACCTGCCTTATCTCGACGCCATGATCCTGGGCGTCGCGCACCAATTGCGCCGGACGGTAAAAACCCATCGGCTGGGAGTTCAGGATCGCCGCGCAGAAGACGTCGGGATAAAAGGCCTTGAACCAGCAGGAGGCATAGACGAGCAGCGCGAAGGACGCGGCGTGGCTTTCGGGAAAGCCATACTCGCCAAAGCCCTCGATCTGCTTGAAGCAACGCTCGGCAAAGTCGCGCTGGTAGCCGCGGCCGACCATGCCCTCGATCATCTTGGCGCGGTGGTTGCCGATGGTGCCGGTGCGCTTGAAGGTGGCCATGGCGCGGCGGAGCTTGTCAGCCTCGCCGGGCGTGAAGCCGCCGGCAACGATGGCGATCTTCATCGCCTGCTCCTGGAAGAGCGGCACGCCCAGCGTCTTGCCCAGGATGTCCTCGAGTTCCTTCTTGGGGAATTCAACCTTTTCCTTGCCTTGCCGGCGGCGCAGATAGGGGTGCACCATGTCACCCTGGATCGGGCCTGGCCGGACGATCGCCACTTCGATGACGAGGTCGTAGAACTTGCGCGGCCTGAGCCGCGGCAGCATCGACATCTGCGCCCGGCTCTCGATCTGGAAGACGCCGAGCGTGTCTGCCCGGCAGATCATGTCGTAGACCCTTTGATCCTCCTGCGGCAGGGTGGCGAGCGTATAGGGCCGGCCGTAGGGGTCGCGTTCGTCGTAATGCGCTTCGAGCAGGTTGAAGGCCTTGCGCAGGCAGGTCAGCATGCCGAGCGCCAGGATGTCGACCTTGAGGATGCCGACGGCATCGAGGTCGTCCTTGTCCCACTCGACCATCTTGCGCTCTTCCATGCCCGTCTTCATGATCGGCACGATCTCGTCGAGCCGATCCCTGGTGATGACGAAGCCGCCGACATGCTGGGACAGGTGGCGGGGAAAGCCCATGATCTCGTTGGCGCGGTCGACGACATGCCGCGTCACGGGGTCGGCCTTGTCGAGCCCCCCGGCTGCCGTTTCCTTCTCGCCGAGTTCGGATGAATACCAGCCCCATATCGAACCCGACAAGGCGCCCCTGACGTCGTCGGAAAGCCCCATCGCCTTGGCCACCTCGCGCAGCGCCGAGCGGCCGCGATAGGTGACGACGGAAGCGGCGAGCGCGGTGCGCTTGGAGCTGTATTTTTCGTAGATGAAGGCAATGACCTCGTCGCGCCGCTCATGCTCGAAATCGACGTCGATGTCAGGCGGCTCGCCGCGTTCTTCCGAGATGAAGCGTTCGAACAGGATGTCGACGATCTCCGGTCCGACATCGGTGATGCCGATGCAGTAGCAGATGATCGAATTGGCTGCCGAGCCTCGGCCCTGGCAGAGGATTCCTTCCGAGCGCGCAAATTTCACGATCTCGTGAACGGTGAGGAAATAGCGGGCGTAGCTGAGCGTCTCGACGATGCGGAGCTCATGCCGGATGATCCCCTGCACCTTCTCCGAGACACCATCCGGATAGCGGTTCCTTGCACCTTCCCAGGTGAGACGTTCAAGCTCCGCCTGCGGTTCGAGGCCCGATTCCGTCGGTTCGTCGGGATAATTGTATTGGAGCTCCTTCAGCGAGAAAGTGAGGCTTTCGGCGAAGCGCAGCGTCTCGGCCAGGGCCTCCGGGTGGTTGCGGAAAAGCCTCGCAATATCGACAGGCGCCTTGAGGTGGCGTTCGGCGTTCGCCTTGAGCTCGAAGCCAGCCTCGGCAACGGGTACGCTGAGGCGGATCGCCGTCAGGACATCCTGCAGCGGCCGCTGGCCCGGTGCATGGTAGAGCGCATCATTGGTCGCCATCAGCGGCACGCCCGTGACCTCTGCCAGGGCAGCGGCCTGCTCGATCCTGAAGCGGTCGTCGCCGCCGAAATCCGGCGCGACAGCCAGCCACAGGGAGGTACCGAAGCGTGCCTTGAGGCTGCGCAGAAGCGCGGCATCGTCTTCCGAGGTAGCCGTGACGTCGGTCAGCACGGCAAGCGACAGCAGATCGCCCCACTCGAAAAGATCGTGCCGGTAGAGGAGCGGCGCGCCCTTTTCGCTTTCAGGCCGGGTATTGGCCTGGGTCAGCATCCGGCACAGATGCCCCCAGCCCTTGCGATCCCTGGGATAGGCAAGGATGTCGGGCGTACCGTCGGCAAAGACCAGCCGGCAGCCGGGGTGGTAGGACAGCCCCTCCGTCTGTGCCATCTTCCACGCGCGGACGACACCGGCCACCGTGTTGCAGTCGGCAAGGCCGACCGCCGAAAGCCCCAGAAACTTCGCCGCGATGACCAGCTCTTCCGGCGCAGACGCCCCGCGCAGGAACGAGAAATTCGACTGCATGCCGAACTCGGCATAGCCGATCGGGGCAGCAGCCATGTTCATGCGAACACCCCATGCAGGAACCAGCGCGGGGCTGCGGCCTGCGCGTTGTAGAGGCCCTGCCGGTAGAGCCAGTAGCGACGGCCGTCGGCATCCTCGATGCGGTAATAGTCGCGCGTCGGCGCGTCCGCCTCCTCGCGCCACCATTCGGGCGCGATGCGCTCGGGTCCTTCGGCACGGGCGACTCGATGCAGGGCCCGGCGCCAGCGGAAATGGAGCGGCGGCCCGTCCGGCACCTCGGTCGCCGGAACGTCGATGGGCTCGGGCTGCCGGAACAGGCGGACGGGCCGTTCGGCCGGGCGCCTGCCCGCCGGCGCCGCTGCCCGGGCTGGGCCGGCCATGCTCCTGCGCGCCTCCTCCCGGGCATAGGGCAATGCGGGGGCGGCACGTTCCGGCAGGTGGCTTTCGGCGGTGGCAGGTTCGAGCATGGCGGCTTCGCCGAGCCGGGCCGTGACGCGATCTGCAAAAATCGCGAATTCTTCGCCATCGTCGTCGATTTCGCCGGCGAGATCGGCCTGCCGTGCATCGAACGCGGCCGTCGACAGGGCCGAAAGGCGCACGAGATCGAAGCCGAAGCCGGCATCCATGGTCTCGCCGAGCGTCGCCAGCCGCTCATGGAACAGCCTGCGCACCAGCGTCGGCTCGCGGATCGGGCGCGACGCCCCGACCGTGATGCGGCTGACCGCGCCGTCGACCCTGAAAAGCAAAAGTTCAAGCGCCCGCGCACCCTCTTCCCGGCGTTCGAGGTCGACCTTGAGCGTGGCGGCGAGCAGGCCGATCAACCGCTCGATGTCGTCGAGAAGCGACAGCGGATCGGCGAAGTGGCGTTCGACCGAAAGCGGGGCGACCGGCAGGCGCGGCGAGATCGCCTCCTCGAGCCGGCCAAGCGCCTGGTCGAGACGTTCGATGAGTTCGGCCCCAAAGCGGCGGACGAGCGGGGCGCGCGGCCCGTCCATGATCGCACCGACGGTGCGCAGCCCGACGCTTTCGAGGCCGGTCTTCGTCCTGGCATCGATCCTCAGCGCCGAGAGTGGCAGGCGGGCAAGGAAATTGCGCTCGCCACCCGCAGCGATGATGTGGCCGGCGGCGAAACGTGCTGCCGCCCACGCCGCGCCCGGCGTCGAGGCGAGGCCGGCGCGGACGTCGAAACCCTGGTGGAAGAAGCGGGCCATCAGATCGGCGAGCAGGGCCTTTTCACCGCCGAAGAGATGGGCGCAGCCGGTGATGTCGAGGAACAGGCCGTTGTCGCCGTCGAGCGCGACCAGCGGCGTGTAGCGGTCGCACCAGTCGGCAAGGCTTTCGAGCAGCCGGCGGTCGGCTTCGGGATCGGCCTCGACGACGTCGATCGACGGGTGCATGGCGCGCGCCTCGGCGATGCCCATTCCCGGCCTCAGCCGGAGTGCTTCAGCCTGTGCGTCGAGGGCGGCGATGCGCTGGGTGTTGTTCTCGCGGTGGCTGACCACCAGGGGCTGGCTCGGCCGCGGGCCTGAACGCCACGACCGTCCCAGCCGCCGCCTGAGGATCCGCTCGGCCGCGAGATGCGGAAACCACAGCGACACGATCCTCTGGGCTGTGTCTTCTTTCTTCGAGGGTGCGTGCATCGGGGTTCCATTCCAGAATGAACTTGCCGGGAAGTGCCGTGCGGCTCTTGCCGATCTCGACCGAAATGGCGGGCGGGCCGATGGAACCTGAGAGCGGGCCGGCGAGCGTATGACGAAGCGATGCCGGAGCCGGAGCCGCGACGAGCCGGACCGGGGCGGCGGTGGGCTCCGGCTCGGCCGACTGGCGCAGCAGGAAGACGGGGCGGCCGCTGTCCTGCGCGCGCCGATGCAGGCGGCGCGTCGCCGTGAGGTCGACGTTGCGCGGATTGCCGCGCAGCTCGACGACGATGGCCGCGATCTCCTCGATACGCGCGGCCTCCTCGGCGATCCACAGCACATCGGCCGGTTTCGGCGCCTCGGCGAGCAGCAGGCTTCCAGCCGGGATACCGAAGAACCGGTCCAGCCCCGGCGCATAGGGAAGTCCTGCCTCGCGGAATATCTCGGCGGTGCCGACCCACAGGAGCAGATCCTGCGGCCGCGACCGCTCCTTGAGCATGCGGCTGACGAGACAGAGCGCCAGCCCCGCAGCCGCACCGGCGTTGCGGGTCTCGGTTCCATGGATCTCGGTCAGGGCAGCTTTCGGCAACCCGCCACCGAGGGCCTCGTCGAGGCCCTCGACGCCGGTCGGCAGGAAGACGTCGCGCGCCGAGGCAATGCCGTTGCGGCGAACCAGCACGCCGGTCGTCGGACGGTTGTCGGACGGCGACACCAGCAGCTCGGGCAGCGTGCCCTCGATCTTCGCTATCTTCTGGCGCAGGGCAAAAACGACGTCCCGCGCCACGGCGCTGGTCGCCATGTCGATATGCCTCCGGTTAATTGTTCCTGTTATGTTCTTATAGATTCCAGAGGCGCCAGGGAGAGTCAAGCCGATTCGCAGGGAATTTATTCCTCTCCCTGGGGAACCGCGCTCACCGCTTATTTATCGCCCGGGCGGCAAAGGCCTCGTAAGCGTGGCGGCAAAAGGCTATATGCCCCCAAAAGGACAAATAATGGCCCGCATCTACAAGACCCGCGCCTGGCATGACCAGCTTTCGCCCTCGATCGAGGAAATGGAGCTGCTGGCGCTCGAAGCCTATGCCCATTTGCCGGAGGAGTTTCGCCAGCTGACCGGCGAGGTCGTCATCCAGCTGGCCGAATTCCCCACCGACGAGATCATGGACGACCTGTCGCTGGAAACGCCGTTCGACCTGCTCGGCCTGTTCGAGGGGCGCGGCATCGCCGAGCGCTGGAACCCGCAGACCGGCGAAGGCCCCAACCGCGTCACGCTCTACCGCCGCGCCATCCTCGACTACTGGGCCGAGAACGAGGAGACGCTGGGCGACATCGTCACCCATGTGCTGATCCACGAGATCGGACACCATTTCGGCCTGTCCGACGACGACATGGAAAGGCTGGAGGAAGCCGCCGAATAAGCAGCGGCCACAAAATCAGAAATCGCTGAGCTTGGTGACGCCGGCCTCGTAGTCGTGGCCTTCGACGTCCTTCACCACGGCCTGGCCGCAGCGCATGGTCTTGCTGTCGGCGTCGAAGGAATAGGTCGGCGAGCCGAACAGGTGCCAGCCCTTGTTCACCGCGGCGGTGACCTTGTGGCAGAAGGTGGCGTCGTCGGGACCGGTCAGGAAGCGGTAGAGTTTCATTTTTCGTCTCCCGTCATCTCGGCGATCATCGCCGCCCGAGCCAGCATCTTCTCGGCCTGCACCAGATGCAGCCGCTCGACCATCCTGCCACCGAGCGAGATTACACCGCGCGAGGCATTTTCGGGAAGCGCGAAGGCGCCGACGACGGCGCGCGCCTCGGCAAGCGCCTCGGCCGACGGCGAGAACGCCGCATTGGCCGGGCCTATCTGGGCCGGGTGGATGACGGTCTTGCCGGAAAAGCCCATCGCGGCAGCCTCGCCGCATTCGGCGGCAAAGGCGTCGAGGTCGCGGAAATCGTTGGAGACGCTGTCAAGCATGTCGACCCCGCCGGCGCGGGCGCACAGCACCATCTGCAACAGCCACGGCTGGAGGTAGCGGCGGTCGGGCGTGATCATCACGCCGGTATCCTTGGCGAGGTCGTTGAGCCCGGCGATCAGGCACGACAGCCGCGCGGCGGGGTCGCGGCCGAGCTCGGCGATGGCCGCCAAATTGACCAGTGCCCGCGGCGTCTCGATCATCGCCCACAGTTTCAGCGTGTCGGGGGCATCGGCCTCGTCGAGCACGTCATTGGCTTCGAGCAGGTCGCGCGGCGTCTCGATCTTGGGCAGCACGACGCCATCGGTGGCCCAGCCGCTCGCCGCCGCGAGATCGTCGGCGCCCCACGGGCTCTTCAGCGAATTGATGCGCACGACATATTCGCGCGCGCCCTGCGGCCGCTCGACGAAGAATTTGGCCAGCCTGTCGCGCGCCGCGGCTTTTTGCTCGGGCAGCACGGCATCCTCGAGGTCGAAGATGACGGTATCGCAGGCAAGCTGGGGCAGCTTGGCGATCGCCTTGTCGTTGGTGGCAGGCACGAAAAGCACCGAACGGCGCGGGCGGGAAACAGAATGTGACATCTGGTCTTCTTGCCCGGCAATGCTGGCCCTTGCAAGGGCTTGCCCGGCAATGACGTAACTGCTTTTGTCCTCCATCGAATCTGGACGGGAACATTCCATGGCACGCTACGACGTGGTCATCATCGGCGGCGCGATCGTCGGCAGCTCGGTCGCCTATTACCTGCGCGACGAGGGCTTTAGCGGCTCGATCGCGCTGATCGAGCGCGACCCGCAATTCGCCCATTCGGCAACGACGCTGTCCTGCGCCTCGATCCGCCAGCAGTTCTCGATCCCCGAGAACATCCGCCTGTCGCAGTTCACGCTCGGCCTGTTCCGGCGGCTGAAGGACGAGTTCGGCCCGGACGCCGACATCGGCTTCCGCGAGGGCGGCTACCTGATCCTCGCCGGCGAGAACGGCCTGCCGATCCTCGAAGCCAACCACCGGGCGCAGATGGCCGAGGGCGCCGACATCGTGCTCGAGGACGCCGGGCAGCTGGCGAAGCGCTTCCAGTGGATCTCGACCGAGGGCATTTCCGCCGGCGCCTATGGCCGCACGGGCGAAGGCTGGTTCGACGCGCATGCCATGCTCGGCCTGTTCCGCAAGGCGCTGAAAACCAGGAACATCGACCTGATCACCGCCGAGGTGACCGGCATCGAGCGCGAGCGCAACCGCGTGGTTGCCGTCACGCTGGCCAATGGCGAGCGGCTGGAGGCCGGCACCATCGTCAACGCCGCCGGGCCCAACGCCGGCAAGGTCTCGGCCATGGCCGGCATCGCCCTGCCGGTCGAGCCCCGCAAGCGCAACGTCTTCGTCTTCGAGACGCGCGACAGGTTCGCCGACATGCCGCTGATGGTCGACCCGAGCGGCGTCTACGTCCGGCCCGAGGGCTCGGTCTACATCACCGGCGGGGCCGAGAGCGAGGACGGCGAGCAGGCCGCCGATCCGCAGGATTTCAACCCCGACTGGGGCCTGTTCGAAGAGGTGATCTGGCCGGCACTGGCGACACGCGTTCCGGCCTTCGAGGCGATCAAGGCGACGCAGGCCTGGGTCGGTCACTACGATTACAACGCACTCGACCAGAACGCCGTCATCGGTCCGCACCCCGAGGTCGAAAACTTCATCTTCGCCAACGGCTTTTCCGGCCACGGCCTGCAACAGGCACCGGCGGTGGGCAAGGCGCTGGCCGAACTCATCGTCCATGGCGGCTACCGCTCGATCGACTGCTCGGCCTTTGGCTACCAGCGCATCGCCGAGGACCGGCCGTTCCGCGAGCTGAACGTGATCTAGGGGTTTTCGCCCGGGCACCCGATCCTGCGCCTCTGTGGCTGAGCCCCTCATCCTGAGCCTGTCGAAGGATGAGGCGCGGCAAAACGCCGACGTCCTCCCTCCCCTTGTGGGGAGGGTAAGGGGKGGGGGTGAATTCGCCTCCGGCGGCACAGAGCATGGCCGCAGGGGCGCCCCACCCTCTATCCCTCCCCACAAGGGGGAGGGAGGACCTAGACACCGGCGCCCACATATCATTCGCGCTCGCTTCGGTCGGCCACCCTGCGACAGCCTCCCGCGCCACCTAGACCTGCACCGCCCCCATCGACAGCGCGGCGAGAAAGGTCATCATCGCCTCGACCTCGCTGGCGGCGCGGCTGGAGGGCTTGCCGGTGCAGTGGGCGCCCTCGCGGCCATAATGATCGGCGCGGCAGCAGCCGTCCTTGCGGCAGGCGCGGCGCGAGCAGCGCAGGGCCGCGCCGTCGCGCGTGGCGGCGATGCGCACGGCAAGCCCGGCCACCTTGCGCACCGTGTATGGCAGTCGCTGGTCGATGACGCTGCGGTCGTCCATTTGCCTTGATTGTTTCATGTGAAAACACCTTTTGCCTGAGGGGGAGCGCGCACGAAATACTGCCCGGCCTGGCGCACCAGCCGGATTTTCCAAGGGAAGCCGACGCATGGGGCGCGCCTTCTTCAGTAGACTGATTGCGGCACGCCACCACGCGTCCGCCGGTGCGCTTGCCCCACCCTCGTGCCGTCGGCGCATTTTCGCGCCACGGCTGGCAGGGCCTCGACCTGGGGGCTCATCACCCAGCAACGCCACCGTCAGCGCCGCCGGCCAAGACACCGTCCCCCTCACCTGGCACCCGGTGCGCACCAGGTTTCCCTTGAGGGAGATGGACTGATCTTAGGCCGGGTGTCCGGAGGCGTGGAAAAAGAAGGCGAAAGTTTTTTTGAAAAGACAATGAGAACAATGTGTTGGAGGGCGAGCGGCCAAAAATTTGTCCACCACTGCCCCCCGGAAAAACAAAAACGCGACAGCGCAGGTCGCCATCGCGTTGCCGGCCCGACACGAACTCGGGCCTGTTCGAACAACAACGCCACGCTCCGGACCATCGAACGATGATCCGGAGCGGCGGGTTGCCTACTTGCCCGAGGTCACCGTGTTGTAGCTGGTGATCAGGTTGCGGTAGTCCGGGATATGGTTCGAGAACAGCGTTCCCAGACCCTCGACGTCATTGCGCCAGTCGCGGTGCAGCTCACAGGCTACGCCGAACCAGGTCATCAACTGAGCGCCTGCGGCACTCATGCGATCCCAGGCCGAATGACGGGTCACTTCATTGAAGGTGCCCGAAGCGTCGGTGACGACGAAAACGTCAAAGCCAGCCTCGATGGCGGAGAGAGCCGGGAATGCGACGCAGACTTCGGTGACGACGCCGGCGATGAGCAGCTGCTTCTTGCCGGTAGCCTTCACAGCCTTGACGAACTCCTCATTGTCCCACGCGTTGATCTGGCCAGGGCGGGCAATGTAGGGCGCATCGGGGAACGCTTCCTTCAGTTCCGGCACGAGCGGGCCGTTCGGGCCGTTTTCGAAGCTGGTGGTCAGGATGGTCGGCAACTTGAAATATTTGGCGATGTCGGCCACCGCCAGAACATTGTTCTTGAACTTGTCCGGGTCGATGTCACGAACCAGCGACAGAAGGCCGGTTTGGTGGTCGACGAGAAGAACAGCAACATCATCCTTGTTGAGACGGACATAAGGCTTGGTCATGGACGCGTTTCCTTTCTGGAGGTCGGAAGGTCACCGGCTCGGTTCGTGCAGGCATTCCTTATGGTTGAAGCTACTTCGACAACGAAGGACGCGACAGATTGCAAGAATCGACGCTGCGTTCTATAAATAGAACGATGGATGACCTGAATGACCTCTATTATTTCGTGCAGGTGGTCGATCACGGCGGCTTCGCACCGGCGGGACGCGCCATCGGCCTGCAGAAATCGAAACTGAGCCGACGCATCGCGCTTCTTGAAGACCGGTTGGGCGTCCGGCTGATCCAGCGCTCGTCGCGCCGCTTTGCCGTGACCGAGATCGGCCGCGAATATTACCGGCGCTGCCTGGCGGTTATGGTCGAGGCCGAGGCGGCATCGGAATTCATCGCGCAGCATCGCGACGAGCCGCAGGGCGTGGTGCGGGTAAGTTGCCCGACGGCGCTGATCTCATTCCAGTTCGGCGCGCTCTTTGCCAAATTCCTCACCGCCCATCCGCGCGTGGACCTGCATCTGGAAAGCACCAACCGCCGGGTGGACGTCATCGGCGAGCGCTTCGATGTGTCCATCCGCGTCCGCTTTCCTCCGCTGGAGGTGACCGACCTGCTGATGCGAAAGCTCGATGACAGCTCGCAATACCTGGTCGCGCGGCCGGATTTCCTGACAAGCCCCCTTGCGACGCCGGCGGACCTGTCAGGATTGCCGAGCCTGGCCTGGCCGTCGTCTTCGCACAGCTATGAATGGCGGCTGGAAAACGGCAATGGCGAGCATGCGGTCGTTTCGCACCGTCCCCGCCTGCTCACCGACGACATGGCGGCATTGCGCGAAGCAGCGCTCGACGGCGCAGGAATCGTGCAGCTGCCGACGATGATGATCTGGAAGGACCTTGCCGAGGGCACGCTGGTGCCCGTCCTGCCGAAATGGCGTCCCGCATCCGGCATCGTGCATGCCGTCTTTCCGTCAAGGCGCGGGCTGTTGCCCTCGGTGCGCACGCTGATCGACTTCCTGGCAAGGGAGTGTGCCGCGCAACGGCAGACGATCGAGCAGAGCCTTGGCTGACGTCCGCCAGCCGGCTGAACCCCCTTACTCCCCGGCGAAACAGATCAGATTGCCGTCGGGGTCCCGCACGATGAAGGTGCGCGCGTCCCAGGGTTCGGTGCGCAACGGTTGGTGGAAGGCCACGCCGGCCTTGTCGAACTCGAGGAACAAGGGCTTGGCGTCGTCGACCGCGAAGGTGCAGGACAGGGCGTCGTGTTCACGCGCGCGAAAGCCGCTGTCGAACACCGGGCCGGCGACCTGGCGCAGGTTGAGGCGGCCGCCATCGCGCGACACCTGCGCGTAGAACGGCGGCTCGCCATAGGAGAAGGCGAGCTCGAAGCCGAGCTTTTCGACATAGAACGCGCAGGCAGCCTTCATGTCGGCGACGAAAAGCTGCGGCTCGGCAGCGATGATGGAGGCGGAGCGGGAGGTGGGTGTGGTCGGTGACGTCATGGATGGCAATCCCTTGATCAGCGCCGCCCAGCTGTCGAAGCCATGCTTTCTCGCCACGAGTTCCTGAGCGTCGCCGAGCCTGAAGGCGGCGGCGAGCACGTCCCTGTCGGGCAGGTCGCGGAAGCGCGGCAGGAACCGCCTGATCTGGGCCGCGACGGGAAAATAGCGCGCGCGGTGCCAGCGCAGGTAGGACTTGGCTTGCTTGCGGAGGTTTTCGAGATTGGGCATGGGGCGCGCGCACGACTGATGACCTTGACGTAGGCGGGCAATGCCCCTCCGGCTGGTCAGCCGACGCGCCCTACAGCAGCACCGTCCACGCTAGGCCGGCGGGTGATGTCCGTCAAGAACGCCGGCGGGCGTGACGTCGTCGGGAAGATCGCCTGTTAGCCCCATCATGGCCCCGGGCGAGCGCGTGGCTTTACGCCGCCGGCTTCTTGCGGCGCGCGGGCTTGGCGGGGGCGGGTTCCTGAGTTGCCTCCATGGCAAGCCGTGCCGCACGGAGCCGCGCGGTCTTGGCCTCGCGTGCGGCGACCTCGGCACCGAGGATCGAATTGGCGACCCGGGTGGTCATGTCGCCCTTTGCTTCGGCCTTGTTCTGCGCGGGGAGAAACGGGGTAGCCTGGATGATGGAACTCGCCATGATGATGTCTCCTGAAATGAAAAAGGCCGGGAACTCCCGACCTTCTCCCGATTGCCTCGACGGCCGATGCCAGTTCATCCGTGGTCAGCGGCCGGACGCAATTCCGTTAGGCAGCCTGAAGGTTTTCGGCTGCGTTCTTGCCGCTGCGGTTGTCGCGCACGACATCGAAGGTCAGCTTCTGGCCCTCGACGATGGTGCGCATGCCGGCACGCTCGACGGCCGAGATGTGGACGAACACGTCCTGCTCGCCGGTGTCGGGCGCAATGAAGCCGAAACCTTTGGTGGCATTGAAGAATTTAACTGTACCAGTGGCCATGACGAAACCTTTCAATCGACATGTGAAGTATTCGCCGGCGGAATGCAGGGCGATGTTTTGCGATCGAAATTGAGGGGGAAGATCGTAGAGGCGCCAGGCGCGCGGAACAAAGTTCTACAGCAAGATCGATATGACCAATATAGGGCTTAGTGCGACGATAACAAGGCTGCACGCAACGAAGGACTTGGCCGCCTGTGGCCCGAAGGCCTTGCAATCGAGAACCCGGCATCCCACATAGGCCTCATCGGCGAGCTTGCCGGGAGCGAAACGCACATCAAGATTTGATGCCTGGGTTTTGCCGCGAGCCGCTGCATTTGCCCTGATCGACGGCATGCCGACCGCGGATGTACCGGCAGCATGAAATGTCTCAGGAGCCAGAGGGAAGCGGGCATTGCCCGCTTTTTTCTTGTCTGGCGCCAGCACCCGATACCACCCTTTGCAGACGGGCCTTTGGCCGACATGATGCGATGCGGCCTTGCGCCGGCATTGCGGAGGGGACAGCCATGGATTTCATGCGCCTGCTGAAATCGCTAGAGGAACTGCTCTACGAGCTGGCGTCGTGGCTGGTCTTCTATCCCGTGACGATGTGGCGGACGCTGCGCCGGCCGCAGGCGATGATGCGTTATGCCGACGTCGAGCTCGCCGACGACGTGGCCGAGCAATACACCGACACGCTGAGCCCGCCGCTGTTCCTGCTGATCACCCTGCTGATCGCGCATGGCTTCGAGCTGGCGCTGGTGCGCCAGGAGACGCCATGGGCGCCGCCGTCGTTTCTCGCCAGCGATGCCAATCTGCTGATGTTCCGCGCCGTGGCGTTCAGCGTCTTCCCGCTGCTGATGGCGCTGGCGCTACTGCGCCACCGCGGCATCCGCATCGACCGCAACACGCTGAAGCGGCCCTTCTACAGCCAGTGCTATGTCGCGGCGCCCTTTGCCCTGCTGGCAAGCGCCGGCGGCCTGCTGACCCGCATCGACACCGCCGAGACGCGGCTGGCCGGGCTGGCGCTGTTCGGACTGGCGACCCTGTGGTACCTGACCGTCGAAACGCGCTGGTTTGCCAGGCATCTCGACCTGCCGCTGCCGCGCGCGGCATTCAAGGTGACCGTCATCCTGTTCGAGGGGCTGGTGGCGATCCTGCTGGCGGGAGCGGCGATCGCCTACGGCCTGGCGGACGCGTGAACGCGCCGGCTGCGGGCCCTTGATCCTGATCAATGTCCCGCGCAGCCTGGCGTATAGGGATAGCACGACGGCGCCAGCGAGGGAGGAAGCCATGGCAGACGTGAAGGGGACGGCGCAGCCGCAGGGCAATCGGCCGGGCGCGCTGCCGGAGGTGCGGGCGCTGACGGTGGCCGACATCAGGCGGAGCCTGGCGGAAGGGGCGGCCGACTTTGCCCGCTGCCCGGCGGTCGGGCTGATCATCGGCGCCGTGTTCATGCTCATCGGCATGGCGATCACCGTGTCGCTGCTGGTGCTGCACGAACCCTGGCTGATCTATCCCTTCGCCATCGGCTTCCCGCTGGTCGGGCCGTTCGCCGCCGTCGGGCTCTACGAGGTCAGCCGCCGGCTGGAGGCCGGCCAGGCGCCGGCGCTCGGCGAAGTGTTCAAAGTGATCTGGGCCCAGCGCCGCCGCGAGGTGTCGTGGATGGCCTTCGTCATGCTGTTCGTGTTCTGGATCTGGATGTACCAGATCAGGCTGCTGATCGCGCTGATCCTCGGCCGCATGTCGTTCGCCACCCTCGACCGTTTCGTCGGCGTGGTGACGACGACGAGCGAGGGCTGGATCTTCCTCGGCATCGGCCATGTCGTCGGCGCAGCACTGGCGCTGGTGCTGTTTTCGATCACCGTGATCTCGATCCCGATGCTGCTCGACCGCGAGGTCGATTTCGTCACCGCCATGATCACTTCGGTGCGCACCGTGCTGGCGAGCCCCGTCGTCATGCTGGGCTGGGGCCTGGTGGTGACGCTCGCCGTGCTCGCCGCCTGCGTGCCGTTCTTCCTCGGCCTGCTGGTGGTGCTGCCGGTGCTCGGCCACGCGACCTGGCATCTCTACCGCCGCGCGGTGGTGTAAAGGGCGAGCCCCCATCCTTCGACAGGCTCATCCTTCGACAGGCTCAGGATGAGGGCGGCGTGCGGTGCGGTCGCAGCCGCGCGGCTCAGGTCCAGGCCGCGCCAGCGACCTGGCGGACGGCGGCGTTGAGCCGGTTCCAGACATTGATCAGCCCGATCGAGAGGATCAGCGCCGACAGCGTCTTCTCGTCATAATGGCGCGCGGCGTCGGCCCAGACGTCGTCGGGAACCGGGTCGACCTTGTCGCTGACGCGGGTGACGGCCTCGGTCAGTGCCAGCGCTGCACGCTCGGCGTCGCTGAACCACGGCGTGTCGCGCCAGGCGGCAACGGCGAAGATGCGCTCGTCGGTCTGCCCGGCCTGTCGGAGCTCGAGCGAGTGCATGTGGACGCAGACGCTGCAGCCATTGATCTGGCTGGCGCGCAGATGGACGAGATAACGCGTCACCTCAGGCAGGCTGTCGAGGGTGGTCGCCTTGTTGAGCGCCTGCAGCGCCTTCAGGGCTTCGGGCAGGACGAGGGCGGGGTTGTTCATCCGGGCTTGCATTTTTCGCTTCCTTTCGCGGTCGAGTGGTCGATGGTGACGTTGCCGGCCCCTGGAACAGTCTCTGTCACATCGGCCGGGCTTCGTTCGTCATGGCCTTGACGAAACAGCAGCAAGGGATGTGACCGATGGACGACAAGATTTTTCTCGCCGACGCCTTCGCCGAGAAGCGCGGGCATCTCCGGGCAGTCGCCTACCGCATGCTGGGCTCGGCCAGCGAGGCCGAGGACGCGGTGCAGGAGACGTGGCTGAGGCTGGCGCGCACCGATGCCGGCGGCATCGACAATCTCGGCGGCTGGCTGACCACGGTCGTGGCGCGCGTGTGCCTCGACATGCTGCGCCAGCGCAAGGCGCGGCGCGAGGACCCGCTCGACACCGAGGGACCGGACGAGGTCGCCGACGAAGCCCCGGCCGTCGACCCCGAGCGCGAACTGGCCATGGCCGACGCCGTCGGGCTGGCGCTGCTGGTGGTGCTGGAGCGGCTGGCGCCGGCCGAGCGCATCGCCTTCGTGCTGCACGACATGTTCGACCTGTCCTTCGACGCCATCGCCCCCATCGTCGAGCGCACGCCGGTGGCGGCGCGCCAACTCGCCAGCCGGGCCAGGCGGCGGGTGCAGGGCAGCGACGAGGCCGGCGTGCCCGACCGGGCGCGGCAGCGCGAGATCGTCGACGCCTTCCTTGCGGCATCGCGCGGCGGCGACTTCGCCGGCCTCCTGGCGGTGCTCGATCCCGACGTGGTGTTCCGCGCCGACGCGGCCGCAGCCAGGCTCGGCTCGGCACCCGAATTGCGCGGGGCACAGGCTGTGGCGCAGAACTTCAAGGGCCGTGCCCAGGTCGCCCGCCCGGCCCTGGTCGACGGCGCCATCGGCCTGCTGATCGCGCCGATGGGCAAGCTCCGCGTCGTCCTCGCCCTCACGCTCGACGGCGACAGGATCATCGGCATCGACGCCATCGCCGACCCCCAGCGGCTGGCGCAGCTCGACGTGGCGCTGCTGGCCTAGCCGGACATGAGGTCGGCGACGGAACCGCCGATGGCGGCACGCCTGGCGCAGCCTGCCGGACCGGCGCCGGGCAGCGAACCTTACTTCATCAGATGCCTGGCCAAGGCTTCGTAGGCCGGCAATGAGGTCGGGTCGTTGGCGGCATTGCCGGCGGTGGGATGCGACGAGAAGCGGGCGATGACGACGCGCGCCCTGGGGTCGATGTAGAGCGCCTGGCCATGCACGCCACGCGCCATGTAGGCGCCACGGTCGTTGTTGGTGATCCACCACATGCCGCGATAGCTCCAGCCCTTGAGCAGCGCATAACCGGCCTTTTCGAACGCTGCCTTATCGCCGCCGGCGCGGATGCGGGCGATCGCCGCTTCCGGTATCAGGCGCTGGCCGTCGACGACGCCGTCGTCGAGCAGGATCTGGCCGAGCCGCGCCATGTCGCGCAGCCCGGCATTGAAGCCGCCGCCGGCAAAGGGCGTGCCGGTGGAATCGACGGTGTAGTAGGCGTCCTGCTCGGCGCCCATCTTTCTCCAGATCCGCTCCGACATGAACTCGGCGACGGATTGGCCGGTGACCCGCGCGACGATCCAGCCGAGGGCGTCGGTGTTGATGGTCTTGTAGCCGAAGGCTGCGCCGTGCTCGCCTTGCTTGCGCACCGTCTGGAGGTATTCGAAGTAGCTGCGCGGTCCGGTGTAGCCCTCCGGCTTGGGCAGCGGGCTGCCGGCCGCCGAATAGATCCAGACGTCGGCGTTGGGATCGGCGTAGTCCTCGCTGTAGCGCAGGCCTGTGGTCATCTCCAGCACCTGCTTGACGGTTGCGTCGCCAAACGCGCTGCCGGCGAGTTCGGGCACGATCGATGCCACCTTGGCGTTTTCGTCGAGCTTGCCCTCGGCCACCAGCATCTCGCCCATCAGGCCCGTGAGCGACTTGGTGACCGACATTGCACCATGCTGGCCGGCCTCGTCGAGGCAGCCGAAATAGCGCTCGTAGACGATCTTGCCGTCATGCATGACGACGATGCCGTCGGTGTAGTTGGCGGCCAGCGACTGTTCCCACGTCATCTCGGCGTCGCCGCCAAGCGGGGTGAACGTCACCGCGTCGATGGACTCGTCGATGGCCCGTTCGAGCGGCACCGGCGCCCCGAGCCCGCGGCTGACATTGACCGTCGGCATCAGCTGGCGAAAATTGCAGACCGTCCAGCGCATCTTGGGGAAGCTGAAATAGTCTGGATCGGTGAAGCGGATGATCTTGTCGGCCGGCGGCGGCGCACCGACCATCCAGCCGAGCTTGACCGGGTCGGACTCGTCGGCTGACAGCACTTTTTCCTCCTGTGCACGGGACATCGACGGCATCAGCGAAAGCATTGCCGCGACCAGCGCCACCCGCGCGAACCCGCCCCGCCCCGCACCACATCCGGCCTCAGAAATTGACCACCACATTGACGAAGCCTCCTGTCCAGACTGGCGCATCGGAACTGACGACGGAGTCGGCTCCGGGACCGGGGAATGAGACGCTGAACCCGGCTGTCAGGTAGGTGTTTGGGTTCAGCACGCGGTTGTATTCGAGGAAGATGTCGTCCGACAGGTGCTTGGCGGAAACGCCGGCGACCGGATTGGGCACGCCGTTGATGATGTCGAGATGCGTGCCCTGGCCGAACTGGATCGGGCTGCGCAGCTCGTTGGCGCTGATGTAGGCGTAGCGCAGGGTCAGCGTGTCGCGCTCGGTCGGCTGAACGCGCAGGCTGAGCTGGTGCGCGTTGACGTTGGAGTTGATGAACACCATCGACGACTTCGAGCCGGTCGACCACGAGCTCGGGCTGCCCTCGTAGTAGAGCGGATCGAAGCGCTCCAGGCGCGACGTCGAAGGATCGTCGCCGGAGAATGTCTGGTAGGAATAGGCGATGGTCGGCGCCCAGGAGTATTCGGCGAAGGTGTAGCCGACCTGGACGCGGCCGCCCCATGCCCGCATGTCGATGCGGTCGTTCCACTGGTAGGCGAAGTCGCCTGCGACGAAGAAGTTGTCGAAGCTGTCGCCGAACGGAATGGCGCGGCCGTAGGCATTGACGAAGTTCAGCCCGTCGCGGCCATTGGCAACCAGCGTCGGCACGCCGATGCCGCCGGGCGCGGCCTGCGGGTAGGGCGAGTCGGATTGCAGCACGTGGCCGAAGGTCAGGCCGGCAAAGGTGTCGGCCTCGCCGTCATAGCGGAAATCGCCGCCGACGATCCTGGTCTGGGTGTCGCTCTCGTTCAGTTCGTTGGCGTCGAGATAGAAGGCCGTGCCGGTGAAATTGTCGAAGCCGAAACGGCCGATCGATGCCATCTCCCAGGCCTTGCGCGGGCCGAGCTTGAGCGCGCCGCGATCGAACCCGCTCGAGCCGCCATTGGCAAGCAGCATGCCGGTGCCGGCCTTGAACTGGCGCGGCCCGACCGACAGGTCGAAAGACGGCTCGTTCTTCTCGCCAGAGCGCAGGCCGAGATAGCCCTCTTCGAGCGTGACGCGACCGGTGTTGCCCGTGGCATAGGCATCGATACCGAGCGTGCCCGAGGCAACGGCCGAGACCTTGCCATAGGCCACCACCCCGCCCAGTTCCTTGGTAAAGCTGAGGCCGGGCAGGATGTAGCCTTCGAGCCAGGTCGCGTTCGAATCGAAGCCGGACGACGGCGCGAAGGTATCGGCGTAGTTCCAGAACAGATTGTGCTCGGCCACCACGTTCAGGCCGGCCTGAAGATGCATCCTGATGGTCAGGCCGTCATGGTCGAGGAGGATCATGCGGTCGTCGGCGGCAAGCGTTCGTTCGGAGGCGAAGACGCTTGCCGACATCAGGACTGCGGTGCCTGCCCAGCCAGAAATCCGCCGCCTTCGCTGCCTGGCAGGCAGCTTGTCCGGGCCGGCATGCCCTCGCATCGCCCCGGAATCGAAATCGCTGTCCGTGCACCCCATCGCTTGCATGGCCTCCAAATGTGCGCCGCGAGCCAAAGCAACAAGCCGAGTTGCCCGACACTATGGCGGGCGACGCCGGCCTCCGCAAGCGCAGTGACCCTCGGCGCAACCCAGGCGCGGTGCCCTCGAACGCACTCATCACTTTTGCGCAACGTCGCTTGTTGATCCGCCGCCCGAGGCGCACAATCCGCGGCCGCGGCGGAAGAGGAGGTGTCACTCCATGGGAGGAATGCACCATGAACGACTTGAGCCTCACGACGCTGGACGGCGGCATGGCAATGGTCAGTGCCACGACGCTCGACGCCTTTGCTGCTAGTCTGCGCGGCGACGTCCTCAATGCCGGCGACGCCGGCTATGACGACGCCCGCGCCATCTGGAATGCCATGATCGACCGCCGCCCCGGCCTCATCGTGCGGTGCGCCGGTGCTGCCGACGTCATCGCCACGGTCAACTTCGCCCGCGACAACAAGCTGCTCGTCGCCGTGCGCGGCGGCGGCCACAACATCGCCGGCAGTGCCGTCTGCGACGGCGGGCTGATGATCGACCTCAGCAAGATGAAATCGGTGCGCGTTGACCGTGTCGCCCGGCGCGTCTGGGTCGAGCCGGGCTGCACGCTGGCCGACCTCGACAAGGAGACCCAGGCGTTCGGGCTCCTGGTGCCGACCGGCATCAACTCGACCACCGGCATATCGGGGCTGACGCTCGGCGGCGGATTCGGCTGGACGACACGCAAGCTCGGGCTGACCATCGACAACCTGCTGTCGGCCGACGTGGTGACAGCGGACGGCGAACTGGTGCGGGCAAGCACCGCCGAGCATCCGGACCTGTTCTGGGCCCTGCGCGGCGGCGGCGGCAATTTCGGCGTGGTGACGGCCTTCGAGTTCAAGCTCCACAAGCTCGGGCCGCAGGTGCTGTCGGGACTGGTCGTGCATCCATTCGACGACGCCCGCCAGGTGCTCAAGGAATACCGCGCGGCCCTGGAGGATGCGCCCGACGAACTGACCTGCTGGACCGTGGCCCGCCAGGCGCCGCCGCTGCCCTTCCTGCCGGCGGACTGGCACGGCAAGGAAGTGCTGGTGCTGGCGATGTGCTACAGCGGCGATCTCGAAGCCGGCGAGAAGGCGACCGCCGCCCTGCGCGGCATCGGCAAGCCGATCGTCGACGTGGTCGGGCCGAACCCGTTCACCGGCTGGCAGGCGGCCTTCGACCCGCTGCTCCAGCCCGGCGCGCGCAACTACTGGAAGAGCCACGATTTCATCGATCTCGCCGACGAGACGATCGACGTTCTCGACGGCGCGATCAGGAACCTGCCCGGGCCGGAATGCGAGATCTTCATCGGCCATGTCGGCGGCGCCGCCGGGCGGGTGGCGACCGATGCCACCGCCTTCCCGCAGCGCAACGCGCATTTCGTCATGAACGTGCATGCCCGCTGGCGCGAGGCGAACATGGACAATGCCTGCATGGGCTGGGCCCGCGACATCTATGACGCGGCCAAGCCGCAGGCGGTGGGCACGGCCTACATCAACTTCATGCCGGCGGACGAGGCCGACCGGGTCGAGGCAGCCTATGGCAGCAACTATGCCCGGTTGCTGGAGGTGAAACGGAAATACGACCCCGACAATTTCTTCCGCATGAACCAGAACGTGCGGGCCAAGACGGCGCGCAAGGCGGCCTGAGGAACCCACGGCGCTTTACTCAATGTGAGCAATGCGACGAACCCCCACCCTGTATCCCTCCCCACAAGGGGGAGGGAGGCGTCGGCGTTGCGCCTGCATGTCAGCGGAGCCCTCGCCCCAGGCTTGACAAACGGCCACGTCTTTCATAACCATATTGTTATAGACAAAGGTTGTGACATGACGCCGTCCGAACGCCTCGATGCCACCTTCACGGCTCTCGCCGACCCGACGCGGCGGGCGATCCTTGCCCGGCTGATGCAGGGCGAGGCCTCGGTCATGGAGCTGGCCGAGCCCTTCGCCATGAGCCAGCCGGCGATTTCCAAGCACCTCAAGATGCTGGAGCGGGCCGGGCTGATCTCGCGCGGCCGCGACGCCCAGCGGCGTCCGTGCCGCATCGAGGGCGAGGCGCTGGCGGCGGCAACGGGCTGGCTTGAGGACTACCGCAAGGTCTGGGAAGGCAACTTCAAGCGGCTCGACGGCCTGCTGGCCGAACTGCAGGCCAACCAGGGCAAGGCCTGACGTATCCACGAGGAGCTCGAAATGAAGCACAGGCTGGACGTGACGACGCCAAGCGACCGCGAGATCGCCATGACCCGCGTCTTCGACGCTCCGCGCGACCTCGTCTTCGACTGCTGGACCATCCCTGCGCTGCTGAAGCGCTGGATGACCGGTCCCGACGGCTGGTCGTTTGCCGTCTGCGATGTCGACCTGCGGGTCGGCGGAACTTACCGCTTCGTCTGGCGCCACGAGGACGGCCGCGACATGGGCATGACCGGCACCTATCGCGAGATCACGCGACCGGAACGGATCGTCAGCGTCGAGCTGTTCGACGTCGACTGGACCGAGGGCGAGGCGCGCTCGACGCTGGTGCTGACGGAAGTGGACGGGCGCACGATCTCGGTCAACACCGTGCTCTACAGCTCGCGCGAGGCGCGCGACGGCGCGATTGCCATCGGCATGGCCAAGGGCGTGGAGGCCGGCTACGACCGGCTGGACGATGTTCTGGCGGAGCAGGCCACGGCGGGATAGTCCGGGCATCGCTGCCTTGTCGTTGACAGGTTCGCGTCGCGGGCCTTCGACCACCCTTCGACAGGCTCACCCTTCGACAGGCTCATCCTTCGACAGGCTCAGGATGAGGGCGGCACCTCAGCGGCAGACGCGCCGATAGATGTTTCCGAACAGCTGGATCTGGCAGCTGGGCTTGACCATCGGCACGTCGGGGCGCTGGATCTGCGGCACGACGATCTGGCGGTCCTGCTCGCGAAAACGCTGCTGCTCGGCCTGGAACTCGATGCGGTTCTGGCGGCTTTGCAGGATCTGCAGCTCGTTGAAGCGGCCCTCGCGCGCCAGCTGGTTGCGGTCGGGTTGTCCCGGCAGGTCGATGGCATACGCCTGCGTCGCACCGGCGAGCAACATGCCCGCGGTCGCCAGCGCCGCCAGTTTCGATCTCGCTCCATTCAGCATCGGCAGTCTCTTCCGGTGCGATAATCCGCACATCATGAAGGTAGTACGCATATCGGCCGAAACAATGGCGTCATGCGGCGCGTGCCTTTTCGGCGAGGAAATCGATGAAGGCCCGGACGCGCGCGGCGAGATGGCCGTGGCCGGCGAAGACGGCATGGATCATCTCGATGTCCTCGGGGTTGTAGGCCTCCAGCACCGGCACCAGCCGGCCCTCCGCCATGTCGCGCTCGACCTGGAAACGCCCGGTGCGGATCAGCCCGACGCCGTCGAGGCAAAGTCGGCGCAGGCTCGGGCCGTTGTTGGCAAGCAGATTGCCGCCGATGCGCTGGACGAAGTTTTCGCCGGTTTCAGGGTCGCGGAAAATCCACTCGTCGCGACTGGAGAGGAAGTTGAAGCGCAGGCAGTTGTGGCCGGCGAGGTCGGCCGGCGCCTGCGGCACGCCGTTTCGCTCGAGATAGGCGGGCGAGGCGACGACGACGCGGCGGATTTCGAGGATCTTGCGCGCCATCAGCGAAGAATCGCGCAGCCTGCCCGATCGGATCGCGACGTCGGCGCGCTCCTGGTAGAGGTCGATGACGCTGTCGGTCAGCGACAGGTCGAGCTCGATGCCGGGATGGAGCGACAGGAACTCGGCCATGTGCGGCACGACGTGGCTGGCGCCGAAGGCGACGGAGGCGCTGACCCGGAGCGGGCCGCGCGGCACCGCCGAACCGCCCGACGTCACCACCCGCTCCGCCTCCTCGATCTCGCCGAGGATGCGCTGCGCCCGTTCGAGATAGACCTCGCCCTCGGGCGTCAATTGCAGCGCACGCGTGGAGCGCACCAGGAGACGCGTGCCGAGGCGGTCTTCGATGCGGGTGATGAGCTTGCTGACCGCCGAGGGCGACAGGCCGAGCTGGCGGCCGGCAGCCGAAAAGCTGCCGAGGCCGACGGCCCGCACGAACACTTCCATCTCGCCGGCGCGGTTGTCCATCACAGCCTCTTGTGAATTCGTTTCACAGGTATTCGTCCATCATGGCGGATTATTGCGCAAGTGGCTTTGCCCCATATTGCCGGCAAGGAACAACAGGCGAACGCAACTCGCCTCAACTGCGCCCGCTCGGCGGGCGGGAACGGTTTTGCCATGCCTCTGGCCATATTCGCATTGACCATCGCGGCTTACGCGATCGGAACCACCGAATTCGTCATCGTCGGGCTGCTGCCGACGGTGGCGAACGATCTCCAGATTACCCTGCCGCTCGCCGGCATGATCGTCAGCGTCTATGCGCTCGGCGTCACCTTCGGCGCGCCGGTGCTGACGGCACTGACCGGCAGGATCGAGCGCAAGCCGCTGCTGCTCGGCCTGATGGCGCTGTTCGTCGTCGGCAATGCCGCGGCGGCATTGAGCCCGAGCTACGAGCTGCTGCTGGTGGCGCGCGTGCTGTCGGCCTTCGCCCATGGCGTGTTCTTCTCGGTCGGCGCCACCATCGCCGCCGACCTGGTGCCGGAAAACCGCCGCGCCTCGGCGATTGCCATGATGTTCATGGGCCTGACGGTGGCGATCGTCACCGGCGTGCCGCTCGGCACCTTCATCGGCCAGACCTTCGGCTGGCGCGCCACCTTCTGGGGCGTCTCGGCGCTCGGCGTCATCGCCTTTGCCGGCATCGCTGCCCTTTTGCCGTCGACGCTGAAGAAGGCTGCCCCGTCGAGCCTGCTCGATCAGGCCAGGGTGCTCGGCTCCGGCCGACTGCTGTTGGTCTACGGCATGACCGCACTCGGCTATGGCGGCACCTTCGTCGCCTTCACCTACCTCGCCTCGATCCTGGAACAGGTCACCGGCTTCTCGGCCTCCAGCGTCAGCCTGCTGCTGGTGCTCTACGGCCTGGCGATCGCTGCCGGCAACATTGCCGGCGGCCGCATCGCCGACCGCAACCCGGTCAAGGCGCTGACGGTGCTGTTTGCCCTGCAGGCGGCGGTGCTGGTGGTGTTCCATTTCACCGCCGTTTCGCCCGTCTGGACCGTGGTGACGCTGGCGGCTCTCGGCTTCCTGTCCTTCGCCAACGTGCCCGGACTGCAGCTCTACGTCGTGCAGCTTGCCAAGGAGCATCGTCCCGGCGCCGTCGACGTCGCCTCGGCGCTCAACATCGCCGCCTTCAACCTTGGCATCGCGCTGGGCGCCTGGATCGGCGGACTGGTGGTCGCCTCGCCGCTCGGCCTTGGCGCCACGCCGTGGGTCGGTGCGGTGCTGGTGGCCGGCGCATTCGTGCTGACCGTGTGGAGCGGCGTGCTCGACCGCCGCGAGGAACCGTTGTGCCAGCCGGCATGAACCGTTGATCGAACAGATCCCGGACCTAACTAGAAGGAGTGGAACCTGCCTCCCCGGTTCCCGCTCCTCCCCAACCAAGGAGAATTCCATGAAATTCGTGACCGCCAATGGTGCGACGATCCCCGCCCTCGGCTTCGGCACCTTCCGCATGCCCGGCAAGGAAGTGCTTGAGGTCGTGCCCGAGGCCATCAGGCTCGGCTTCCGCCACATCGACACCGCCCAGATCTACGGCAACGAGGCCGAGGTCGGCCAGGCCATCCAGACATCGGGCGTTGCCCGGAGCGACATCTTCCTGACCACCAAGGTGTGGGTCGACAAGTTCCGTCACGCCGATTTCGTGAAGTCGGTCGACGTGAGCCTGAAAAAGCTTCGGACCGACCATGTCGATCTTCTCCTGCTGCACTGGCCGAACGACGCCGTGCCGCTGGCCGAGCAGATCGGCGCGCTGAACGAGGTGCACAAGGCCGGCAAGGTGCGCCACATCGGCGTCAGCAACTACAACACCGCGCTGATGGCCGAGGCGGTCGAACTGAGTGCCGCCCCCATCGTCACCAACCAGGTCGAGTACCACCCCTATCTCGACCAGGCCAAGGTGCTGGAGACGGCGCGGCGGCTTGGCATGTCGGTGACGGCCTACTACGCCATGGCCGACGGCAAGGTGCTGTCCGACCCCGTGCTGAAGGACATCGGCGCCCGCCACGGCAAGTCGGCGGCGCAGGTGGTGCTGCGCTGGCTGGTGCAGCAGGAGGGCGTCGTCGCGCTGTCGAAGACCTCGACGCTGAAGCGGTTGCCGGAAAACCTCGCCGTCTTCGACTTCGAGCTGTCGGATGAAGAGATGGCGGCGATCCACGCCCGCGCCGCTTCGGGCGGACGCATCGTCAGCCCGGCGGGCCTTGCTCCCGTCTGGGACAAGGCGGCCTGAGGGCCGGTCCCGACGCGGCCGTTGACGTCGCGCCGTCTACTCCCTATCTGAGGGCGGTCAAGGGCGGGAAGCCCCTGCCGCCCGCAGCCGCAAGGCCTGGTGAAGCTTCCCTCGAAAAGTTCGTTTCCCTGTCGATGCGACGGCCGAAGCGGCAATGCGGGCTCCCGACCTTCAACCACGCCGTTCGCGCATCGCGAAGGAGCGAACCCATGACCACAGGTCAGACCACCGATTACAAGACCAACGCCCGCAGGCTGCGCGACGCGCTTGCCGCCGAGGGCATCGCCGTCAGCCACGCCAAGGCGCTGGAACTCGTCGCCCGCCAGGAAGGCGTCCGCGACTGGAACACGCTTGCCGCCCGTCCGGTGGCGAGCCCGGTTCCGGCCAAGGCCGGCTCCGCCACGAGCGCCGTGCCCTTTGCCGTCGGCGAAAACGTCGCCGGTACCTTCAACGGCAACCCGGCACAGGGCCGCGTCATCGGCCTCGAGGAGACGATCAAGCCGGACCTCTGGCGGGTCACCGTCGCCTTCAACCCGCCGGTGGACGTGTCGACCTCGAAGCTGTTCTCGTCGGAACGCCGCCGCATCCAGATGGTTGTCGGCGCCGACGGCCGCTCGCGCCGCCTGACCGGCACCGAGACCGGCGTGATGGCGCTCGAACGCGCCTGACGACAGGCAAGCGCCGCCGCACCACGGCGGCCCTGGTCCCTCGAGGGTTTCCGAACGGAAAACCGCTGCGCACTTTTCCTGGAATTACTCGGCTAGTGCTCCGGCTTCGGCGCCACCAGGCTGCCGGCATAGCCGCACAGGGCGCCGACACAGATGGCGCCGAACAGCGATCCATCGACCACGAACAGCATGATCAGCACCGCAGCCACCGGCCGGCCCAGTCCAGCCGTTGCGGCAGCGCTCATGCCTGCGGCGATGGCGACCGCCGGATTGATGCCCGGTGCTATCGCCAGTACCGAGGCGCCAGCGGCGGCTCCTGCGAAGATCAGCGGGAAAATCGCACCGCCCAGCCATCCCGTCGACAGGCAGATCACCGCGGCAAGCACCTTGAGCAGGCCGAGAAGCAGCAGCGTCGCCATGCCTGCCGTGGCCGCCCATTCGAGCATCAAGCCGATCTCATGATGGCCGGAGAAGCGCAGGATCGGCAGTGCGGCAGCCACCAGGCCGAACACCACCCCGCCGATGACCGGCTGCCAGAACGCCTTGGGCACGCGGTGCTGGACCAGGTGCTTCATCGCCGGCAGCGCAAACAGGAAAAGTACGCCGACTGCTGCGCCAAGCAGCGCGGGAACGATGGCAAGCACAAGGTCGCTGCCATCGCCCGGCGGCGAGTAGGCCGGCAGCGCGATGCGATGGAAGCCGCCTGACAGCAACAGCCTGGCGGCGACGAGAAAGCCAAGCAGCCCGCACAGGCCGGCCAGCAGCAGCATCGCGCGCGGCGCCTCCGGCTTGTCGTCGGCATAAGCAGCGCCGCCCAGCGGCGAACCATAGAAACCTGACAGGGCGCCTGCCGCGCCGGCCTCGCCGATGATGCGCGCGTCGGCATGACTGCGGCCGAGAAAGACGGCGATGGCCGCCGTGAGCTCGGCTACGACAGCCAGCAGCCCGGCCTCGGGGCCGACAGCTCCGCCGAAGGCGACGGCAACGATCGCGGTGAGGCCGACAAGCAGCGCCTTGCGGTGATGGATGTCGATGGGATCGCGCAGCGCCGCCAGTTGCTCGTCGACGCTGTCGGTGGCGCCGAGCTGGCGCATGATGCCGATCAGCGCCCCGCCCGTGACCGCCACGGCCAGAATGTACCATCTGGACTCGCTGACCGACCAGACGAGCGAGCTCACGCCCTGCATCAGCCACAGCATGGCGGCCGATGCGACGCCTGCCAGCAGCCCCACGCCACCGGCGAGCAGAGTGAGCCTGACGATCTGTGTCCTCGTCAACGAAGCCATCCTGCCCCCTGCTCCTACAGCATCCATTCGATGGGCAGCCAGCCCAGCACTGTCACCAGCGCCCGCTTGACGGTGCTGCTGTGCGGATCGGACGAATAGGTCTGCGCCGCCTGGCCCGACCGGTTTTCAGTCCACTGCAGTTGACCGCCAGGTGCGAGCGAAACGGCATAAGTGTCCTGCGGTATCCTGGTGTCGAATGCCCCGGCGATGGTTTGCGCAAGCGCCGGGCTGGCGATGAGGAAGCCCATTTCGCAGTTGAGCAGCGCCGAGCGTGGATCGAAATTGAAGGAGCCGATGAAAACCCTGTCGCCATCGACCGCAAAGGTCTTGGCATGCAGGCTGGCGCCGGACGAGCCCATCACGTTGAGCTCGGCATCGCCGTCAGGCGCGCCCGTCACCGGCCGGAGTTCAAAGAGCTTTACCCCGGCCTCGAGCAGGGCGCGCCGGTACTTCGCATAGCCGGCATGGACCATGGCGACATCGGTGGTCTCCAGCGCATTGGTGAGGATCCGCACTTCAGCGCCGGCCCTGGCGAGCCCGTCGAAATAGCTCGTACCCGCCTTGCCGGGCACGAAATAGGCCGATACCAGGTCGAGGCCCTTGCTGACCGGGCCGAGCACCTCGGCCAGCAGCGCGATCATCAGCTGATCCTTCGTCGCCTTGCCCAAGCCCTTTGCCGGATCGTCGACGACCAGCTTCACATCGACCCATTCAAGGCCGAGCATGCCGCTGCGCAGCCGGTTGTAGGCCGGCGCGTCGGGTGTGACGAACTCGGCCGCCTCCGGCCGCGCAGCCGCCTCGTCCGTATCGGTCAGGAAGGCGGGAAGGCTGGCGGCCGACATGTCGAGGATGGTGTCGGCGGCAAAGACCGAAGCGCTGTTCCAGTAGCTGTCGAAAGCCTTCGACGTGTCCTGCACCACGGGGCCGGTGCCGAGCACGTCGAGGTCGAAATAATAGGACTCTTCGCCGACCTTGAAATACTCGTTGCCGATGTTGCGCCCGCCGACGATGGCCGCCACTCCGTCGACGATGAAGGACTTGTTGTGCATGCGCCGGTTCATGCGGAAGAAATCGAAGGCATAGCCGAGCATCTTGGGCCGGCGCACTGTCGACGGGTTGAACAGCCGGATGTCGAAATTGGGCTGGGCATCGAGCGTCGCCATCGTCCGGTCGAGACCGGGAACGCCGTTGTCGTCGAGCAGCAGGCGAACGCGGACGCCGCGCTTCGACGCCTCGTAGAGCGCCCGCAGCAACAGGCGCCCCGAGGTGTCGTCGTGCCAGATGTAGTACTGCGCGTCGATCGACCGGGCTGCAACCGAACTCAGGAACAGGCGGCTGGCAATGGCATCGTGCCCACCGGCAATCGGCAGGACGCCGCTGGTCCCGGCCGGGCCGGGCGTGCCGGCCATTGCTGCCAGCCTGCCGTCGGCTGCCGGCGGCAAGGCTGCGTCGGCCGGACGCCCGTCGATCGAGGGCAGCGGAAACAGCAGGCGCAGGGCCACGACCGCGATGGCAGCGACGACGACTGCCCCAAGGATCGCCTTGATTACTCTCATCCGCCCATCCCCGGCTGCCAGCGACGCCCTGAAGATGCGTCGCCTTGGCGCCATTTAGAGCGCGCGCGGCGGTTGCAGGCAAGCCGGGCCGTCGGCCTTGGCGTCAGAGTTGGGTGGCCTGCTCGGCCCGAAAACGCGGCGACGAGTTGCGGATCGGAATGCACAGCGGCCGCTCGTGCACCGGATCGGTGATCACGCGGCAGGAGATGCCGAAGACGTCCTCGATCAGTTGCTCGCTCATCAGTTCGACCGGCGCGCCCTCGGCCACCACGCTGCCGCCCTTCAGGAACACCAGCCGGTCGGCATAGCGCGCCGCCAGATTGAGGTCGTGGAGCACCAGCACCACTGTGCGGCCATGCTCCTGGTTGAGGCGCCTGACCAGGTCGAGGCAGTCGATCTGGTGGGCCATGTCGAGGTGATTGACCGGCTCGTCGAGGCAGATGATGTCGGTCTCCTGCGCCAGCACCATGGCGATCCAGACGCGCTGCAGCTGGCCGCCCGACAGCGAGCCGAGCCGGCGGTCGGAAAGGTGCGACACGCCGGTGCCGAACATCGCCGCCTGGATGGCCTCGCCATCGGCGGTGCTCCACGGCTGCAGCATCGACTGGTGCGGATAGCGCCCGAGCCGGACCAGCTCCTCGACGGTCATGTCGTCGGGCGCCGACGGGTTCTGCGCCAGAAGCCCGATATGGCGGGCGAGCTCCTTTTCCTTGAGGCCCGAGATCGGCAGGTCGCCGAGCCGCACTTCGCCCGACTTCGGCTGGTGCAACCGGCGGATGGCGCGCAAGAGCGTGGACTTGCCGCAGCCATTGGGGCCGGCGAGAACCGTCACCTTGCCCTTGGGTATCTCGAGGTCGATGGCCGAAAGGGCGGTCGCCGCGCCATAGGCAACGGTGAGGGCCGCGACTGTGATCGCCTTATCCATTGGTGCTTCCCCTGCGCAGCACGAGGTAGAGGAAATAGGGCGTGCCGATGACCGCCGTGACCGTGCCGGCCGGCACTTCGGTCGGCGCAAACAGCACGCGCACGATGAGATCGGCGCCGACGAGCATGATGGCGCCCAGCAGGAAGCTGGCGACGATGCCTGCCATAACCGGGCGGCCGACGATCAGCCGGGCGAGATGCGGCGCCATCAGCCCGATGAAGCCGACGCCACCGGCGAAGGCCACGGCAAGTGCCGTCAGCGCCGAGGCAAGCGCGAAGACCAGGATGCGGAAGACCGGCAGGTTGAGGCCGATGCCGCGTGCCGAGACCTCGTCGAGGTCGGTCGGCGGCAGGCGCCGCGCCACGGCCACGACGCCGACCATGGCAATGGCGAGGCCGATGGCAACGACCTGGACCTCGGCCCAGTTGATCTCGTTGACGGCACCGGCGAGCCAGCGGCTGGCCTGGGTGGTGCGGTAGATCGGCCCGACGATCATCAGGATCAGCGTCGCCGCCTTGGCCACGGCACCGACGGCGATGCCGAACAGCAGAAGCCGCACCGCCGACGAGGCCTGCTGGCCGGAGAGCAGGAAGACCGCCGAAATCGCCACGCTGGCGCCGGCCATCGCCGCCACCGGCTGCCAGACGATGGAAGTGACGAGCGCGTTGCTTTCGTCGGACAGCAGCGCCAGGAAGATGACGACGCCGAGGCCGGCACCGCCGATGACGCCGAGCACGCCGGGCGAGGCCAGCTCGTTGCGCGTCACCTTCTGCAGCAGGTAGCCCGCGACGGCCATGGCGCCGCCGGCAAGGATGGCGATGGCAACGCGCGGCGCGCGCAGCTGCAGGACCACGACGCGTTCGCCGCGCGTACCCTCTCCGAGCAGGATCTCGACGATGCGGCGCGGGTCGATCCAGGTCGAGCCGAAGGCGATGCCGCAGAGCGCCAGGCCCACTGCCACAACGGCAATGACGGCAACCGCGATCCAGGCACGGCGGCCGATGCGGGCCAATGCCGGCGACATGCGTGGAGCGAGCGAACTCATGCGGCGCGCCTCCGAAGCAGGACGAGCAGCAGCAGGCCGCCGACGATGGCCGTGACCGCGCCCACCGGCGCCTCGCGCGGATAGATGACGAAGCGAGCGACGATGTCGGCGAGCGTGGTGTAGAGCGCCCCCACCATCGCTGCCGCGGCAATCTGCAGCCGGTGGCCGAGCCCGACCAGGGCGCGCGCCGCGTGCGGCACGACGAGGCCGACGAACATGACCGGCCCCGCCATGGCGACGGCCGCGCCGCTGAGCAGCGCAACGGCAACGAAGGCCAGCCCCCGAACGACGCCGAGCGGCACGCCGAGCCCGCGCGCCGTCGAATCGTCGGTCTGGAGGATGTCGAGCGGCCGCGCCAGCGACACCGCAAGCGCCGCGCCCGCGACCACGAAGGGCAGTCCGTTGAAAGCGAGGTCGAGCTTGCGGTCGGCGAACGAGCCCGCCAGCCAGAACAACAGCTGGTCGAGCATCGTCTCGTTCACCGTGAGCACGACATTGACGAAGCTGTCGAACAGGCCGGCGAAGGTGACGCCGACGAGCACGATCCTGAGCGGCGAGATGCCGCCGGCTGCGGCGGCCAGGCCGAAGACGACGAAGCTGGTCACCAGCGCGCCCAGTGCCGACGCCAGCGACAGGCCCGGCAGCGAAACGACGCCGAACAGGCCGCTGGCCACGACCACGGCAAAGGCAGCCCCTGCATTGAGGCCGAGCGTGTCGGGCGAGGCGATGCGGTTGCGCGACAGCGTCTGCACGATGACCCCGGCAATGCCGAGGGCGGCACCGACCATCGGCGCCATCAGCGCCCTGGGCAGGCGCAGGTCGTGGATCACGACATCGGCCTCGCTGCCGTCGAAGGCAGTGAGTGCCGTCCAGATTTCCTCGGGCGAATAGAGCCGGTAGCCGAGCGCCAGGCTGAGATACATCAGCGCAAACAGGACCAGCGCCAGCCCGGCGAAGAGCGACCGGTGCCCGATGCGCCAATGCGCTCGGAGGCTCTTGGTCGGCGAAGCGTGGGGCACGCGCGGGCCTTAATATGAGCTTGACAGTCAGGGTTTGATCTGACCCTTTGCCAAACCTTCTCGCCTCCGTCAAGTTTTGGAGCCTTAGCCATGAAGCTCTTCGTCAAAGCCGTTTTCGCTGCGGCGCTCGCCGCTTTCAGCCTCAACCAAGCCCTTGCCCACGAGGTCAAGCACGCCATGGGTGTCACCGACGTGCCGGAGAACCCGCAGCGCATCGTCGTGCTGACCAATGAGGGCACCGAGGCGGTGCTGGCGCTGGGCTTCAAGCCGGTCGGCGCCGTGCGCTCCTGGACCGGCTCGCCCTGGTACAAGCACATCGCCGGCAAGATGGACGGCGTCGAGGTGGTGGGCGAGGAGTCGGCCGTCAATCTCGAACTGATCGCCGGCCTGCAGCCCGACCTTATCCTCGGCAACAAGACGCGCCAGGAAAAGATCTACGACCAGCTCTCGGCGATCGCGCCAACGGTCATGTCGGAGCGCCTGCGCGGCGACTGGAAGGTGAATTTCGCGCTTTACGCCGATGCGCTCGGCAAGAAGGCCGAGGGCGACGCGCAGCTCAAGGCGTTCGACGACAAGGCGGCCAAGCTCGGCGAAGCGCTCGGCGAGAGGAAGGCGGAAAAGGTGTCGCTGATCCGCTTCATGCCGGGCCTGACCCGTATCTATTACAAGGACACCTTCCCCGGCATGATCTTCAGCCAGATCGGCATCCAGCGGCCCGCCATACAGGACAAGCCGGGCTTCGCCGACGACGTCACCAAGGAACGCATTCCCGAGTTCGACGGCGACCGCCTGTTCTACTTCGTCTACGAGACCGGCAACGGCAAGGCGAGCAAGCAATCTGAGGAGTGGCTGTCCGAGCCGCTGTGGCAGAACCTGCCGGTGGTCAAGGCCGGCAAGGCGGTGGCGGTGGACGACGCGGTGTGGAACACCGCCGGCGGCGTGATCGCGGCCAATCTCCTGCTCGACGACGTCGCCCGCGTCTATGGCGTGACGCCGGCGAAATAGTCGGCACCTGCCATCGCGCGGTATCGCATGATGCCGCGCGGCTTTCCCCAGCGTCGAAACGCTTTGATTCCCGTCCAAGCTTGTGTAAAGCGGGGCAAGCCAAAATCCCCGCAACAGCCAGACGGGCAAAAGCCATGGAAAAATTCACCAAGCTCACGGGCGTCGCCGCCCCCCTGCCGATCGTCAATGTCGACACCGACATGATCATCCCCAAGGATTATCTCAAGACGATCAAGCGCACCGGGCTCGGCAAGGGGCTTTTCGCCGAGATGCGCTTTAACGAGGACGGCTCGGAGAATCCCGATTTCGTGCTCAACAAGCCGGCCTATCGCAAGGCCGA
This sequence comes from Aminobacter sp. DSM 101952, assembly GCF_001424795.1. NCBI lineage: Bacteria > Pseudomonadati > Pseudomonadota > Alphaproteobacteria > Hyphomicrobiales > Phyllobacteriaceae > Aminobacter > Aminobacter sp. DSM 101952. The sequence continues at coordinate 90,114 of NZ_LMCL01000007.1, forward strand.
GATCCTCGTCGCCGGCGACAATTTCGGCTGTGGCTCGAGCCGCGAGCACGCGCCATGGGCCCTGCTCGACTTCGGGATCCGCTGCGTCATCTCGACGTCGTTTGCCGACATCTTCTACAACAACTGCTTCAAGAACGGCATCCTGCCGATCACCGTCAGCCAGGAAAACCTGGACAAGCTGATGGATGACGCCGAGCGCGGCGCCAACGCCACCGTGTCGGTCGATCTCGAAGCCAAGGAAATCCGCGGCCCCGACGGCGGCGTGGTCACCTTCGACCTCGACGACTTCCGCCGCCACTGCCTGCTCAACGGCCTCGACGACATCGGCCTGACCATGGAGAAGGCGTCGTCGATCGACAGCTACGAAAAGAAGGCTGCCGAGAACCGCCCCTGGGCCTGAGCCCTCGACGCCTTTTGCCTGTGATTTTTCAAAGCCCCGTCCCGATGGAAATCGCGGCGGGGCTTTTTGCTGGAACAATCGGCTTCGGCTGACAGGCCTGGCGCGCCATGCCATGGTCGCGCTTCGGGATTCGGAGCGCGCTCGGACATCGGCCGCTCCGTGACATCGCAAGCCGATCTCCAGGAGCAGACCATGAAATCTTCCGCCCTCGTTGCAGCCTTCGCGCTGGCGCTGACCGCCTCGACTTCGGCGCTCGCCCAGGACGACGGCCCGCAGACGATCCCCTTCGAAGGCGGCAACTTCACCATCGTCGAGAACGCCGAGGGCGAAAAAATCGTCGCCTATGACGGCAAGGAAATCGCCAGGAACTATGTCGCCTTCCACGACAGCACGGTCGACCTCAATGGCACCAAGGTGGCGATCTTCGACGTCGGCGATGGCGGCAATGCCTGCGGTCCCGAGACGGTGCTTGCCTGGAAGACCAATGCCGGCATCCAGTCGACCGTTGTCGGCGACGGCGAATGCGGCACCCCGCCCGCGGCGGTGACCGGCGACACGCTCTACTTCGTGCCCTGGCTGCTTCCCGGCACCAAGGCACCGGTGCGCAAATGGTCGCCGGCAACTGGCCTGGAGGTGGCCGGCGAACTCAGCTACACGCCGCAGCCCGGCACGACCTGGGCCAGCCTCGAGGTCGAAAACATCACCTATCCGGTCGATTTCTTCGACAATGCCGACATCTACCAGTTGGCAAGCACCATGCTCGGCGACCAGCTCGAAGGCGTGGCGCTCGGCCTCTCGGTATCGAGCGGCCCCGAAAAGACCGCCTCTGGCATGGCCTTCGCCACCGGCTGCGTGCCCCATGCCTGCGGCATCAACGATTCCTTCATCGGCGTCGATGCCCAGGGCAAGAAGCTGTACTTCGCCAAGCAGAGCGACACGCCGGAGCCGCGGACATGGCCGGTGCTGGCAGACTGGCCGGCCGAGATGAAGGACGCCATGACCAAGTCGCTTGTAACTGAATAGGAGAAACAGGATGCGCAAGCTGATTTCGACGGGATCGCCCTTCGAGAAGACCGCGGGTTACTCGCGCGCGGTGGTCCAGGGAGAGTGGTGCTTCGTCTCGGGCACCACCGGCTATGACTACGCCACCATGACCATGCCCGACAGCGTGGAGGCACAGACGCGCAACTGCCTGGCGACCATCGCCAAGGCACTCAAGGACGGCGGCTTCGACATGGCCGACGTGGTGCGCGCGCACTACTACATCACCGACCAGGCCCATGTGGACCTGGTGTTCCCGATCCTCGGCGAGACCTTCGGCGACATCCGCCCGGCAGCGACGATGATCGTCTGCCAGCTCAACAAGCCGGAGATGAAGATCGAGATCGAGGTCACTGCGCTGAAGCGCACCTGACATCGGAGGGATCGTTTGCGCATCCTATCGCTGAACGGCTGGGGCGGCAGGCTCGGCGAGCAGTTGGTCAGTTACATCAGCGCCGCCGACCCGGATGTCTTTTGCCTTCAGGAAGCGACCGGCACGCCTGGGTCAACTTCACCTTGGCTGGTCTATCGCGACGGAGGCGGCGAGCTCTTGCAGCGGGCCAACCTCTTCGCGGAGGTGGCGAGGGCTCTGCCAGGGCACCAGGCCTTCTTCTGCCCGGCCGCGCGCGGCCCGCTGTTTGACGGTGACCAAGCTATCCCCTCCGAATGGGGGCTGGCGACCTTCGTCCGCCGCTCGCTTCCAATTGTCGGCCAGGTGCAGGGCTTCATCCACGGCGCCTTTTCGGCCAACGGCTTCGGCGACCATCCGCGCTCGCGCAACGCCCATGCCGTCAGGCTACACGACCATGCCACCGGGCGAACGACGGTCGTCGTCCATCTCCACGGCCTGCGCGAACTCAACGGCAAGGGCGACACGCCCGCTCGCGATGCGCAGACGACAAGGCTGGTCGAGCTGATCGGCAGGCTGCGCCAGGAGGGCGACGGGCTGGTCGTGTGCGGCGATTTCAACGTGCTGCCGGAGAGCCGGATGCTGATAGCCTTGAGCGACATCGGGCTGACCGACCTGATGACACGGCACGGCTTCACCGACACCCGCACCTCGTATTACCTGAAGACGCCGCGTTTCGCCGACTACATGCTGGTCAGCGACGATATCGACGTGTGCCGCTTCGAGGTGGTGGAAGAACCGGAGGTCTCAGACCATCGGGCGCTGTTGCTGGAGATCGGATAGAGGCGGGCGGCCCTCGACACGGTCACTTCTTTTCCTTGAGAGCCCAGTCGGCTTCCGGTGACCAATCATTGCGCATGGCGCCGAGATCGCCCAACCCAAGCCGCGCAATTCGTCCAGGGCCGCCTTCTGCTCAGCAATGATCAGCAAAACGTAGCTGCAAGCGTCCAGCAATTCAAGAAATCCGAGCCTTTCCCGCTTGCACCGACGCCCCGCCAAGGCTAGCAAGACCGCGGTTCACGCATCTTTCGGAAAGGCTTTCCATGGCGACGCGCAATCTTCTTCTCCTCCCCGGCGACGGCATCGGCCCCGAGGCCATGGCCGAGGTCCGCAAGCTGATTGCGGCCATGAACGACAAGCTCGGCAGCGGCTTCGCCACCGAGGAAGGCCTCGTCGGCGGCTCGGCCTACGACGCCCACGGCCAGGCGATCTCGGATGCCGACATGGCCAAGGCGATGGCCGCGGACGCCGTGCTGTTCGGCGCCGTCGGCGGCCCGAAGTGGGATGCCGTGCCTTACGAGGTACGCCCCGAGGCCGGCCTCTTGCGGCTGCGCAAGGACATGGAGCTGTTCGCCAACCTGCGCCCGGCGATCTGCTATCCGGCGCTCGCCTCTTCGTCCTCGCTCCGCCAGGAAGTCGTCGAGGGTCTCGACATCCTGATCGTGCGCGAGCTGACCGGCGGCGTCTATTTCGGCGAGCCCAAGCAGATCATCGACCTCGGCAACGGCCAGAAGCGCGGCATCGACACGCAGGTCTACGACACCTTCGAGATCGAGCGCATCTCGGGCGTCGCCTTCGAACTGGCGCGCACCCGCCAGAACCGCGTGACGTCGATGGAAAAGCGCAACGTCATGAAGTCGGGCGTGCTGTGGAACGAGGTGGTGACCGCCACCCACAAGGCCAAATACGCCGACGTCAAGCTCGACCACATGCTGGCCGACGCCGGCGGCATGCAGCTGGTGCGCTGGCCCAAGCAGTTCGACGTCATCGTCACCGACAACCTGTTCGGCGACATGCTGTCGGACGTCGCCGCGATGCTGACCGGCTCGCTCGGCATGCTGCCCTCGGCCTCGCTCGGCGCACCCGACGCACTGACCGGCAAGCGCAAGGCGCTTTACGAGCCGGTGCACGGCTCGGCGCCCGACATTGCCGGCCAGGGCATCGCCAACCCGATCGCCATGATCGCGTCCTTCGCCATGTGCCTGCGCTACTCGTTCAACATGGTGGCCGAAGCCGACAGGCTGGAGGCGGCCATTGCCGCGGTGCTCGACGACGGCCTGCGCACCAAGGACATCATGTCCGAGGGCAAGACCGAAGTCGGCACGACCCAGATGGGCGACGCCATCATCGCGAAGTTCTTCGCGTAGTACCTGATTGACACCCATTGCGTGCGGCGCCCCCAGGGGCGCCGCTTTGCATTCGTGTCGCGGGAAGTGACGAGCTGCTTCCAGCCTTCTTCGGGAATGACCCTAGTCTAGGCGGCCGGGACGTGAGGTGCTGGAACCTTCACCCCTGCTGGCACCGGCCCCCATTTGTTGTCGCTCTTCTGCGACGGCAGCAGCGAAAACACCAACAGGCTGAGCCCGCCGACATAAGGCAGCAGGATCAGCAGGCAGAACCATCCGGACAGGCCGAGGTCGTGTACCCGGCGAACGGTCATGGCGATGCAGGGCAACAGCGCCGCCAGCACGAACAGGCCGGGCAAGGCCAAGCCGGCGATAGGCTCCTCCAGCCCGGCACCGAGCGACCCGTCGATGGCAAAGCCCACGGTCGAAAGCACGACGACCGAAATCGCCCAGAACAGGTAGAAACCCCAATATTCCTTGCGCCGGGCGCGACCCCTGAAATTGGCGTAGCTTTCAGTCAATGCGCGCCGGAAATAACTCCACAGGCCGGTCGAGGACGATATGGGTTCGAGGGCGAAGCGGCCGAAATGTTGCGGCACGGTCGCTGCCACCGGCTCGGGCGAAGCTGTGGCGGGCGCGGCACGAATGACGAACACCTCGCACGCCTGGCCGCCGCTCGGCTGGAACTCGACCGGAACGCCCTTGCTCGTCGTCGCCGCGTGCCTGAGATCCTCGCGGGCGAAGGTGTAGCGATTGCCGTCGGCTCCATCGATGAAACCGAAGCCCTGAGCCTCGTCATAGTGCAGAACGTCCCCGCGCATCCGTCGTCCTCGTGATCGAAGCCAAGAGTGTTCCAAACCCGGCTGCGCCGCAAGCACGGCGAGGGTCGCGGCGAACAGTTGCCCTGCAGCAACGCTCGCGATGCATTGATTAGCCGGTAACCACATGTTGACTGTGAAATGTTCAACTCATGTTACCCTTCAACAGCAAATGGGCACTGGGGCAGGAAAACAGTGATTCGGGTCGACAGACCTCGATATCCATCGGTGAACAGATGGCGTCGCGGCGCCGCAAGGCCGCCTCCCCTGACGCCGGTTTCGGCGATGCGCAACTTCTGGGGCCTGATGCGGGCCTACTGGTTGTCGGAGCGCTGGAGGGAAGCCTGGGGGCTGACGCTGGTGATAGCCCTCCTCACCGCACTTTCCAGCAAGGCCAGCGTCTGGATGGCCGAAGCCTCCGGTGAGTTGGTCAACTCGATTGCCTTCTTCCACGACCCGACGAACCTGACGCCGCTGGCGTCTCTGCTTACCAGTGCCGGCACGCTGCTTCTTCTCGTGCTGATCAAGGATGCGGGCTTTACCGGCATCCGCCATCTCTTCTCCACCACATTGCACCGAAAGTGGCGAGGCTGGCTCAACAGCCGCTTCAACGCCGCCCTGCTCGACGGCAACCACACCCATTTCCATGTCCAGCACGGCGGCGTCGACGACGCGGGTGTCGGCACCCCGCCCCCCGACAACATCGACCAGCGCGTCCAGGATTCGATCAAGGGCATGACCGGCGGCGCGATCGGCCTGGCCATGGGCGTGATGAGCGTTGCCGCCTCTCTGTTCTTCGTCGGTCAGAAGCTGCTGGAAACCTCGACCTCGGTGCGCGGGCTGGAATTTCTCGGCAACTACGGCAGCTTCATCCTGGCGCTCGGCGCGGTCGCCGCCTATGTCCCGCTCAACACCTACATCGCCATCAAGCTGGGCGGGCTGATGGAACGGCTGAGCATCAGGATGCAGCAGGCCGAAGGCAGCTACCGCGGCGAACTCACCACCTTCCTGCGCCGCAGCTTCCACGTCGCGGCCTCGCGCGGCGAAAGCGTGCAGCGGTCGATGCACGACCGGCTCTATCTCGACATCGACAAGACATGGGGGCGGCTCAACACGGTCAATGCCGGCTACATGTCGTTCGAGCTGATCTACAACTTCGTCGCCGCCCGCTTCGTCGCCTATGGTCCTGGCCTGCTGCCCTACATGCACGGCCAGATCAACCTGAAGGGCTACATCACCGGCGCCGAGCTGGTGAACTCGCTGATCAGCCAGTGCTCGTGGTTCATCCACGTCATGCCGGCGATCGCCACGCTGAAGGCCAACAGCCAGCGCGTCATCAACCTCGCCAAGGCCATCGAGAACGTCCAGCGGCCACAGGAATTCTACGGCCTCACCGGCCATTCCGATTTCAGCCATGGCGGCCAGAACGCGATCTTCGGCCTGACCGTGCGCAATCTCGAACTGATGCACCGGGGCAGCGACGCAACGCCGTTCCTGACGGTATCGAACCTGCGTTTCCGCCGCGGCGAGTGGACCTTCGTGCGCGGCGAATCCGGCTGCGGCAAGACATCGCTGGTCAAGGCGATCAACGGGCTGTGGCCATATGGCCGAGGTACCGTCATCCATCCCGATGGCGTGAAGTCCTTCTACGCCACGCAGGACGTCAAGCTGCCGCAGGTGTCACTGAAGCAGCTGGTCTGCCTGCCGGGCAGCGCCGACGAGCATTCGGAGGCCCGCGTTGCGGTCGCCCTGCACAAGGCCGGCCTCGGCGATTTCATCGAGCATCTCGGCGAGGAGATGCGCGAGGGCAAGATCTGGGACCAGGTGCTTTCGGGCGGGCAGAAGCAGAAGCTGGTCGTGGCCCGCATCCTCCTGCTCCAGCCCGGCCTGCTGTTCCTTGACGAGGCCGCCTCCGCGCTCGACCCTGAGGCCAAGATCGCCTTCCACCAGGCGATCAAGGACAACTGCCCCGATGCCACCGTGATCAGCATCATGCACGAGACCACCCCGCCGAAATCGGCGATGGGGCAGGAATTCTACGACAGCGTCGTAACCATCGCCGACGGCGTCGCCACCAAGCAGGCGCATGTCGGCCTGCCCGTCGAGCTCACCGAGCTCCTGGCGCAACCCTTGCCCGCCGAGGAGTGGCCGCCGCTGCGCTTCCCCCGGATCAAGCTGAAGGAGAAGTAACAGCTGCTCACTGGAACCCGATGAAGCGGCCGCACAGCAGGACGGCAGACCACAACATGACGGAGATTGCGGCAAGCGCGCGTGAAGCCACCCGACGGCCGTTCGCGCCACGCCCCTTGTCGACAGCGGCGAAGACCGCGAAATTGGCGCCGGCAAGCACGATAAGGGCCATCTTGGCGAGAAACACCGGCATCTGCGCATAGTACGACGCGCGCACCGAAAACAGCACGAGGCCGCTCAGCACGGCCAGCGCGAAAGCCGAGAAGGCAAGCCGCCGCAGCAGTGCCACGAAGGGGCGCTCCGGCAGGGCGCGGAAGGCGCCGAGGATGCGCAGGTCCATAAGCGCAACCGACGTGAGCAAGGCGCCTATGGCGGCGATATGGACCGCATTGACCACCGGGTAGGCGAAATACGAGGTCTTGAGCAGCTTGACGGCGTCGAGCTGTTCGATGGCCTGCAGCGGCTCCACGCCCGGGGTCCGCTCAGCTCGGCGGCACGCGATCCGAATAGACATCGTAGGTCTTTCCGTTGACGACGATCCGGACCGCCTTCATGCGTTTTTCGGTTTCGTCACGCGAGCGGTTTCCGATCGCGGTGACCTCGTCGCCTTTTTGCGCGACCTCGTCGCTGAAGCCCGCCGCGATCGTTCGCGCCGGCGGGGCGAGCTCGACGCGCCAGATGTCGCCCTCGACATCGACGTCGAGCGTGGCATGCGGATTGCCGATATAGATTTCGGCGATGACGCCCTTGAGCTCGAAAAAGCCGTCCTGGGTCCAGGACCAGCCGTGATGGGCGAGTGCCGGCAGCGAGAACATGGCGGCCGCAGCCAGCGTGGCAGCGATGGGGACGCGTTTCGACAGGATTTCCATGGGGCTCCTCCGTCAATCGATCCACGGCGGAGCCTAGGCGGCAGGCGACAAAGGTCAAATCACAAGCGCCGGAGGCCGACAGCCGCACCCCGATTGACTCTCCACGCAAACCGGCTAAAAGCGGCGGCGAACAGGGAACCCTCCGATGCGCGGCCTCTTGATGGCGCTTTTCGCATTCGACTTCCCCGGCCACGATGCCAACCATCGTGCCGGGCGCGCAGCCGCGTCCCTGCTTTCGACCAAAACCATGGCCAAAACCACCACCACCAAAACGGTGTGATTTCCCTTGGCCTGCTCACCCTCTCCCGGGTCCGGCCCGGGGGATGAAGCCCGCAACGGCCAGCGGGTTTTCTCCAGAAGCGAGCGGAGAGGGACAGGAGATTTTCGATATGGGTTTCAAGGTTGCAGTCGTCGGCGCCACGGGCAATGTCGGCCGGGAAATGCTCAACATCCTCGAAGAACGCGGCTTTCCGGTCGATGAGGTCGTGGCACTGGCCTCGCGCCGCTCGCTCGGCACCGAAGTGTCGTTCGGCGACAAGACGCTGAAGGCCAAGGTTCTCGACACTTACGACTTCTCCGACACCGACATCTGCCTGATGTCGGCCGGCGGCAACATTTCCAAGGAATGGTCGCCCAGGATCGGCAAGCAGGGCTGCGTCGTCATCGATAACTCGTCGGCCTTCCGCTACGACCAGGACGTGCCGCTGATCGTGCCGGAAGTGAACCCCGACGCCATTGCCGGCTTCTCGAAGAAGAACATCATCGCAAATCCGAACTGCTCGACCGCCCAGCTGGTCGTCGCACTCAAGCCGCTGCATGACGCCGCCACGATCAAGCGCGTCGTCGTCGCCACCTACCAGTCCGTTTCGGGCGCCGGCAAGGAAGGCATGGACGAGCTGTTCACCCAGACGCGCGCCGTCTTCGTCGCCGATCCGGTCGAAGCCAAGAAGTTCACCAAGCGCATCGCCTTCAACGTCATCCCGCACATCGACGTCTTCATGGAGGACGGCTACACCAAGGAAGAGTGGAAGGTGATGGCCGAGACCAAGAAGATGCTCGACCCCAAGATCAAGCTGACCGCTACCGCCGTGCGCGTGCCGGTGTTCATCGGCCACTCGGAAGCCGTCAACATCGAGTTCGAAAAGCCGATCACCGCCGACGAGGCACGCGACATCCTGCGCGAGGCGCCGGGCTGCCTGGTCATCGACAAGCGTGAGGATGGCGGCTACGCCACCCCGCTCGACTCGGCCGGCGAAGACGCAACCTACATCTCGCGCATCCGCGAGGATTCGACCGTCGACAACGGTCTGTCGATGTGGATCGTCTCCGACAATCTGCGCAAGGGCGCAGCCCTCAACACCGTGCAGATCGCCGAGCTCCTGGTCGAGCGCGGCCTGATCTCGCCGAAGAAGAAGGCGGCCTGAGGCCAGCCTCGGAAAAGTGCCGCGTCGGGCCGGGCCCGCGACGCGGCATGACATGATTTGATCCCGGGGCGTTCGCCGCCCCGGTATCGCCCCAAGCTTGATTCCGAAGTCGTCTCCGGTAGATTAGCATTGCCTGAAGGGCGGTGCGGGCTGCAACGATCGGGATCTCCAGCCATGGCGCGTGACAGCCTGGACGGCGCGCAGCACAGCGCTGCGACAGCCGCTACCGACCGGGACCGCCCGCTCCGCATCCTCATGACCAATGCCGTCCTGACCGGCCGCAGCGGCACGGAAACCCTGGTCCGCGACATGGTGCTGGCTTTGCGCCGCCGCGGCCACTCGGTCGCCACCTTCGCACCGGTGACCGGCCCGGCAGCAGCCGAGATCCGCGCCACGGGCTCACCCGTGGTGACATCCCTGGCGACGCTCGGCGAAGTGCCCGACGTCATCCACGGCCACCACACGGGCCCAACGATCGCCGCCCTCGTCCGTTTCCCCGGCACACCGGCGGTGTTTGCCTGCCATGACTTCGCCAGCCACCAGGATGCGCCTCCCGTCCACCCCCGCATCAGGCGCTATCTCTATGTACGCAGCGTGCTGCGCGGGCGGCTCGTCGACGAAAATGGCCTGCCGCCGTCACGCGTCACCTGCTGGCCGAACACCATCGACCTCAATCGCGTCGGCCCCGCCGCACCGGCTCCGGCGAAGCTGCGCACGGCGGCGATTTTCGCTCACCCGGGCGCCATCCCCTTCGCCGGCCTGATTGCCCAGGCCAGCGAACGACACGGCATCGACTTCCGCGGCGAACTGGTGACAAAGGCCGCCGACGATGTCGTCAAGCGCCTCGAGGGTGTCGACCTCATCTTCGCCAGCGGGCGAATGGCGCTCGAGGCGCTGGCCAGCGGCCGTGCCGTCATCAACGCCGACCGGTTCGGCATCGGCGGCCTGGTGACCATGCAACGGCTCGACGATTTTGCTGCCATCAATTTTGCCTATGGCGCGCTGTCCGAAGCAGCGTCACCGGAGTGCCTCGACCGCGAGATCGTCGCTTACCGGGCTGACGACGCGGCCGGCGTGACACGCCACGTCAGGCAAAACCTCAACAGCGACGAAGGCGCGCGGCAGCTCGAAGCGATCTATCGCGCGGTCCTTTCCGAGCGGGACTGGCCCCGGAAGCTCCCATCCGAGGAAGACCTGGCGCTGGCCGCGATCCTCGAGACATTCGTCCAGCAGAACCGCATCTTCGACACCCGCTTCGTCAAGCTGCGCGAAGGCGTGGGACCAAGCGAGGAGTTTGGTTTCGCCATGGGCGAGCTCTCGGGCCAGGCCGCCGAACTGGCAACCGAGATTCGCAAACTTCGCCGCGGCGGCCCGCTTCGCAGCTTTTTCGCACTGCTGACGGGCAGGAACACGCGCCGCTGAACGCTGTCCGGCCCTATAAAGGGCGACAAACCGCATCCAACCGCCAAGTGACTGAATCTTTTCGACGAAACTTGCACGGGTGTCGCATTTTGAGATGACTTCCCGGCAGCCTTGGGCGCACTATGCGGCCTCACGGCACCCGGAGGTTTCCGCCCGCATGATCGTCCGTCCCCGCACCGGCCTGCTGAAACTGTTCTTCGTCATGCGCGGCTCGGTCGTGCCGCGCATCCTGCCGCAGATCTTCGGCTTCGCGCTCTACGGCGCCGTAGTGGTGGCGACGATCAAGGCGCTCGATCTCAACCTCGGCGATGCCGGGGTCGCGCCCTTCGCCCTTCTCGGCGTCGCGCTGTCGATCTATCTCGGGTTCCGCAACAACGCCGCCTACGACCGCTGGTGGGAGGCGCGTAAACTTTGGGGTCAGCTGGTCTTCGAGATCAGGAACCTGGCGCGCGCCGCCAACGCGATGATTTCGGACCGCGACGAGCTGCGGCCCTTCCTGATGGATGCGCTAGCTTTCTGCCATTTCCTGCGCGGCGAACTGCGCCGCGTCGACACCCGCGACGCAGCCCGTCCCTTCATCGGCGACGCCGTCGACGAGATCCATGCCGCCGCCAACAAGCCCGACGCCACGATCCGCCGCATGGGGACAAGGCTCGCCGTGCTCAAGCGCGCCAAGGCGCTGGAAGCCATGGACTACCGCATCCTCGACGAGCGGCTGTCGGCCATCGCCGCCCTGCAGGCCGGCTGCGAGCGCATCATGGGCACGCCCCTGCCCTTCGCCTACACGCTGCTTCTGCAGCGCACGGCTTACGTCTTCTGCCTGCTGCTGCCCTTCGGCCTGGCCGCCTCCGCAGGCTGGGCGACGCCGCTATTCACCGCGCTGATCGCCTACACCTTCTTCGGCCTCGACGCGCTGTCGGAAGAACTGGAGGACCCCTTCGGCATGGAGGCCAACGACCTGGCGCTCGACGGGCTCTGCCGGGTCTGCGAGATCTCGGTGTTCGAGGCGCTGGGCGAAACCCCGCCGCCGATGCTGGCAGCGGAGAACTTCTTCTACTCCTGAGGGCGCCCAGCCGGGGAAGCGGTCGTGTCGATGCCCTCCCAGTAGTCCATCGTCGCCGACATGCGGTAGCCCTCGCCGGTCAGCCGGACGCTGACGCGGCCGGAATCGGGATAGACGATGACATCGTTGGGATTGCGCTCGCCGATGATGAGATAGCGGCAGGGCTCGCTCGTGTGGTTGAACAGCGAATGCCCGACCTTCTGCCCGGCGGGAAAACAGACATAGTCGCCGGCCTTCATGACATAGGCGCGTGCGCCGAGCCTGAGCGTCAGCACGCCCTCGAGGATGTAGGCGTGTTCCTCTTCGAGCATGTGATAGTGCGACGGGTTGGTTTCCTTGCCCGGCGCGAGTTCCTCCAGCGCCACGCCGACATGGTCGCCGCCGCCGAAACTGGAGAGGTGCCTGAAGCTCGAACCGAAGCGTTCGCCCTGGGAAAAGGCCTCGAGCGGCACCGTTTCCGCTGCGAAAGGCTCGGATATGCCGTCGGCATTGATCGACGTGCTGCTGGTCATCGCCTGCTCCTCCTGGCCCCGCCTCGCAAAGGTGGCGCGACGGGGCGAAACGGTCAAGCGACCGCTGGCGGCCAGGATTCTGTCCGCCGGCCCGGCTGAAACAGATGCAAAACGAAAACGGCGGGCCTTTCGGCCCGCCGTTTCGCATTCACTGTTGAGGTGAAAATTATTCTGCCGAAGCCTCGGCCGGGGCAGCAGCGGCAGCGGCGATCGCGGCGGCTGCATCGTCCTGGGCCTTCTTCAGGGCGGCGAGACGCTCCTGGGCCTTCTTGCCCGGCTCACCCTTGGTCGGGTTCGAACGGGCATCGCGCGTCACGACGCCGGCCTGGTCGAGGAAACGGGCAACGCGGTCGGTCGGCAGGGCGCCGTTCGACAGCCAGTGCTTGGCGCGGTCGGCGTCGAGCTTGACGCGGTCGCCGTCCTTGGGCAGCAGCGGGTTCCAGGCGCCGATCGCCTCGATGAAGCGGCCGTCGCGCGGGCTGCGGGCGTCGGCGATGACGATGTGGTAGTAGGGGCGCTTCTTGGAGCCGGCGCGGGCCAGGCGGATCTTAAGGGACATTGTCTTACTCCTGAGTAGTTCTGTCTTGGGTTTGGTCTGTTCTGCTTGTTCCGCCTCAGGCGGAGGTAGTCCTCTCTGAGCCACCGTTATGTTCGGCGGCCAGCATTTCGTGATGCCGGATGACCTCGCGGATGATGAAGTTGAGGAACTTCTCTGCGAAATCCGGATCGAGATGGGCGTCGTCGGCCAGACGGCGCAGGCGCTCGATCTGGGTCTGCTCGCGCGCCGGATCGGCCGGCGGCAGGCCATGCGTCGCCTTGAGCACGCCCACCGCCTTGGTGCAGCGGAAGCGCTCTGCCAACATGTGGATCAGGGCGGCGTCGATGTTGTCGATCGAAGCACGCAATTCCTGGAGCTGTGCCTGCGGGGTGATGTCGGTCATCGCGCGCTCCTCACTTCTTCTTGCCAAGGCCGGGCAGGCCGCCGCCGAGACCCGGAAGCTTCATGCCGCCGGGCAGGCCAGGCAAACCGCCGCCCATGCCGGGCATGCCGCCGGGAAGGCCCTTGAGGCCGCCGCCGAGACCGGCGGCTTCCGCCTGCTTCTGCAAGGCTTCGAGCTGCTTGGGATCCATCTTGGACAGGTCTGGCATGCCGCCGCCTGGCATCATGCCGCCGAGGCCCATCTTGGAGGCGAGGCCGCCCATCATGCCGCGCATGAGGCCGCCGCCCTTGCCCTTGCCGCCCATGGCCTTCATCATGTCGGCCATCTGGCGATGCATCTTGAGCAGCTTGTTGATTTCGGCTGCGTCGGTGCCGGAACCGGCCGCGATGCGCTTCTTGCGCGAGTGCTTGAGGACGTCGGGATTGGCGCGCTCGGCCTTGGTCATCGACGAGATGATGGCGATCTGGCGCCCGAACATCTTGTCGTCCAGGCCAGCCGCAGCCATCTGGTCCTTCATCTTGCCCATGCCCGGCATCATGCCCATGATGCCGCCCATGCCGCCCATCTTCTGCATCTGGCCAAGCTGGTCGGCGAGGTCGTTCAGGTCGAACTTGCCCGACTGCATCTTCTTGGCCATCGCCGCGGCTTTTTCCGCGTCGATGTTTTCGGCGGCCTTCTCGACGAGGCTGACGATGTCGCCCATGCCGAGGATGCGGTCGGCGATGCGCTTGGGATAGAACTCCTCCAGCGCTTCCATCTTTTCGCCGACGCCGATCAGCTTGATCGGCTTGCCGGTGACGGCACGCATCGAAAGTGCTGCACCGCCACGGCCGTCGCCGTCCATGCGGGTCAGCACGAGGCCGGTGATGCCGACGCGGTCATCGAAATTCTTGGCGAGGTTGACCGCGTCCTGGCCGGTCAGCGAATCGGCGACGAGCAGGATCTCGTGCGGGTCCGACACCTTGCGGATGTCGGCCATCTCGGCCATCAGCGGCTCGTCGATATGGGTGCGGCCGGCGGTATCGAGGATGACCACGTCATGGCCGCCGAGCTTGGCCGCCTGGACGGCGCGCTTGGCGATGTCGACCGGCGACTGGCCGGCGATGACGGGAAGGGTGGCGACCTTGGTCTGCTCGCCGAGCTGGCGCAGCTGCTCCTGCGCGGCCGGACGGCGCGTGTCGAGCGAGGCCATGAGCACTTTCTTGCCCTGGCGCTCGGTCAGCCGCTTGGCGATCTTGGCCGAGGTCGTGGTCTTGCCCGAGCCCTGCAGGCCGACCATCATGACGACGACGGGCGCCGGCGCGTTGAGATCGATGGCGACTCCTTCGGAGCCGAGCATCTCGACCAGCTCGTCATGGACGATCTTGACGACCATCTGCCCGGGCTTGATCGATTTCAGGACCGCCGCACCGACGGCCTTCTCGCGGACCCGGTCGGTGAAGGAACGCACGACTTCGAGTGCGACGTCGGCCTCGAGCAAGGCACGACGAACCTCGCGCAGGGCAGCCGAGACATCGGCTTCCGACAGCGCGCCACGGCCGGTCAGGCCGTTGAGGATCGATCCAAGTCGCTCTTGCAGCGATTCAAACATTCAACTTCCCTTCTCTCAGCCAACCGGTGTCGAACCGAGAGGTAATGCCTCCGCGCGCGCGAACCAAACCAAAAAGCACCCGGGGGCGCACTGCGCTGCCGGGTGTTGGCCTCCGGGATCGTTTTGTACCGCTATGGGTGTCCCGGTCGGCCGCTCGGAGTGGAACTCGTCGCGGAATTTGTGGGCTGTAGACAGGAAAAAGGCCGGGGAGTCAAGAGAAGGCACGCTTTCGGCCATTCGCGGCCTGACGGTCAATCCCTGTTAAGACTTGCCCTTTAGTGTGCCGCCTGCCGGGGGGCTTCATATGCTTTGTTTAGGGATGTTTTGCCACCATGTGTGACCATGCGGCCGGCTCGCATGTCGTATCCCCGGGAGGCGATCGCATTTCCGACTCGCCGTTGGGCGGATTTGTCGAAAACATCGAATTCGCCCTGGTCGTGATCGACGCCGCAGGAAACATTACCTTCGTCAACAAGTCCGCCGAGCGCATGTTCGGCTACACCAGGTCCGACATGGTCGGCCGCACGCTCGACCTGATCATTCCGCCCAGGCTGCGCGGCGCCCACAACGCCGGCATCGCCCGCGTCGGCTCCGGCACCCCGTCGAAACTGACCGGCAAGACGGTCGAAGTCGCAGCGCTTCGGCGCGACGGCAGCGAATTCCCGATCGAACTGTCGCTTTCGGTCTGGCATGGGCAGGACGGCGTGTCGATGGGCGGCATGATCCGCGACATCTCCGACCGGCGGCAGCGCGACATGCGCCTGCATCGCCTTGCCCACCAGGACACGCTGACCGGCCTGCCGAACCGTTTCCAGTTCGACATGCGGCTCGAGGAAGCGCTCGCCGCCGGCGAGCGGACGGCCGTGCTGCTGATCGATCTCGACGGCTTCAAGAAGGTCAACGACACGCTCGGTCACGCCACCGGCGACACGCTGCTGCAGGCGCTCGCCGTGCGGCTGCCGGCAGCGCTCGAGGCCAACGCCATGGTGGCCCGCCTCGGCAGCGACGAGTTCGCCGTATTGTTGCGCGGGATCGACGATCCCTCTGCCGGCGAGGCGGCCGCAGGCAGCCTGCTACGGTCGTTCGAAAAGCCTTTCGAGATCGGCGACCACCTGGTCAAGCTCGGCGTCAGCATCGGCGGCGCCATGGCCCCCGGCGACGGCAGCGATGCCGAGGAATTGCTGGCCAGCGCCGACCTCGCGCTCTACCGGGCACGGAAGCAGGGCAATTCCTACCGCATGTTCGAACCGGGCATGCGCAACGCGGTCGCTGCCCGCCGGGCCTTGCAGGACGAATTGTTGCGGGCGATCGGCGCCGGCGAGTTCGTGTTGCACTACCAGCCGCAGGTATGCCTGGAGAGCGGCAAGGTGCTGGGCGCCGAGGCGCTGTTGCGCTGGAACCACCCTTCGCGCGGGCTGCTCGAGCCTGCCGATTTCCTCGCCGTGCTTGAATCGCATTCCGGCGCGCTGACCGTCGGCGGCTGGATCCTCGACGAGGCCTGCCGGCAATCGGCGGAATGGCGAGCCCACGGGCTGGCCCCTATCTCCATGGCGGTCAACCTGTTTGCGGCGCAGGTCAATGCCGGAAATCTGGCGGAAACCGTGTTGACGACGCTGGCCCGTCACGGGCTGCCGGCCGAAGCCCTCGAACTGGAAGTGACCGAGACCATCGCCCTCGACCACGAAGAGCGCACGGTGGCGCCGTTCCGCAAGCTGGGGGAGGCGGGCGTCGGGCTTGCCTTCGACGATTTCGGTACCGGCCATGCGGCACTCAGCACCATCAAGCGCTTTCCGCTGACGCTGCTCAAGATCGACCGCAGTTTCATCCGCGACATGCTGAGCCAGCCGCAGGATGCCGCGATCGTGCGCGCGGTGCTCGGCATGGCCAGGGACATGGGCTTGGCCGTCGTCGCCGAGGGCATCGAAACCCGGGCGCAGGAAGCGGCCCTCTACGCCATGGGCTGCCGGGTCGGACAAGGCTACCTCTATTCCAGGGCGCTGCCGGCGGCGGATTTCGAACAGTTGATGAAACGCTCGGCCAAGGCCGCCGGCAAGAAGCTGCCGCGCCGGCGTTGAGGCGGACTTGAAAGGAGACCGCCGGACAGGTGCCCGGCGGCCGCTTCACTCAGCGCATCACATAGACGACGCGCCGCGTCGACGGTTCGACCAGCACCGGCTGGCCGTTCACATAGACATAGCGGTACTCGGAATCGGGGATTTCAGTCAGTTCGACCGTATCGGGCAACCCGGCGCCGACGACCACTTCACCGTCCAGATAGACCGGTTCGATCCGGTGGTCCGTCACATAGGTGCGAACCTCCATGGGGGGCTCGATGGCAGGCATGGCTTCGCCGGCGACGATCGCGCCCGTCGTCCCGTCTATGACGACATCGGCGGCAGCGGCGGGCGGATCAACGACGATCACGCCGGAATCGGCCGGGCGCGCGGAAAGCACGACCTGCTGGCCGCCGAAATCGCCGACCAGATAGTCGGAATAGACCCAGCCATCGCCGCCTGAATCTGCGACGCTGCACCATTTGCTGCTCTCAAGGCAGCCACGCAGGGTGGTGGCCTGGCCGGCACCGATGACGCCGACGACCGGATATTGCGGGCCGGGGCCGGCGCGGACATTGAGATCGGTCGCGGCCTGGACCGCGACATCTGCAAATGACGGGCCGGAGAAGGCGAGAAGCGCGCCCGCCACAGCGGGAAACAACAGCTTGGTTTTCATCTTTTCGCTCCGTTTTCTTGGTCCCTCAGGAGGCGAAAACGGGCCAAACAGCGGTCAGTTCCGATCCAGCAGACCGGTAGCGCTCACGAATTGTAGCCGTTTCACACGTGGCGGCGTCACGCCGCGAGTTGCGCGACGATCTGCCTGGCCACCGCTTCGCCCGACAGCCGGGCGCCGCCGCAGGTCTGGATCAGCGGTCCTGCAAGGTGCTCGCCGGCGAAGAAAATGCGCTCGCCAACCGGCTGCATCAGCGCCGAGCGTGCGCCTGACCGCCCTGGCCGGGCCGCCGCATAGGCACCCCTGACATAACGCTCGCCGCCCCAGTTGGTCATCATCGCGCGGCCGACATGCCTGCGGGTGTCGTTGCCGAAGATCTCGCACAGCCGGTCGGTGGCAAAATCGATCCCGGCAGCCTCGCCGGCAGCCGACAGCTCCCAGGCAAAGTCGCCGCCGACAAAGCCGACCATCAGGTCGAGATCGAACGGGAAGCTGAGGAAATAGATGTCGTGCCGCGCCGTGCGCTCGACCAGCAGGTCGTCGAACGGGTCGAGCCCAAGGCGGCTGCCGCTGATTTCAACCGGCAGCTTTGTCAGCATGCCCATCGGCAAATCGAAGAACGCGGCCATGTGGCTGTCGGGGAGCGCGGGCGCAAAGACGATCTCCTCGAAGGCCAGCACCCCGGGCGAGGCCGTGACGATGGCAACGCTGGCGCGCAACGTGCCCCGGTCGGTAAGACAGGACACACCGGCGCCGTCCCAGTCGATCCGGGTCACCGGCGTGGCGAGTTCGACCGGCACGTCGGCACCGAAAAGCGCCACCAGCGCACCAAAACCCTCCCTGGTGAAGTAGTTGGGATCGAGGTCGGCGGCATTCCTGAAGTCGGCGATGGAGATCTCGTCCTCGTCGGCACCGAAGTCCATCGGGCCGCAGAAGGTGGCGGCGGCGCGCGACGACCGCCCCTTGGCCAGCAGTGCACCGAGACGGTCGTCGGTGTCGCTGTGGCTTTCGAGCAGCGCTGCCATTGCGGCGTCGGCTGCCTTGACCTCGGCTTCCTCCGCCTCGCTCGCCTTGCGGTTGCGGTAATAGAGATGGTCGATGTTCATGTCGTGGTGATGCATCGTCCAGCCGGCGGCCTGCGCCTCGGCGAAATAAGGGTTGCGGTCGGCGGCGTGCAGCCAGGCACAGCCTATGTCGAAGGGCACGCCGAAATGCCGGTTGCTGGTCCAGGCGCGGCCGCCGATGCGGTCCATCGCCTCCAGCACCTTGAAGCTCAAACCGGCCGAACGCAGCACTTTTGCCGCCGAAAGGCCGGCAGAACCGGCGCCGATGATCACAACATCGACATCTTTCATCGTTTTTCCCCGCTCTCGCCACATTCACTGCTTGATCGTATGCGAGATTTTTGCCACCAGCCATTGCAAGACGGTGGGGACGTAAACGCCTTCTTAACGATGACAAGAGAGCGTTCGGCTGGCAACATCCCTCCCAGGGGAATGATTCAGGCATCAGGAGAACGGGCATGGCAATTCTTGCCAAGGTGAAGACTTTTGCTGCAGCCTCCGCCGTTCTGGCGGTCACGGCGAGCGGCGCATATGCTGCCCAGTGCGGCAACAACGCGGGCGGCTTCGAGGCATGGAAAGCCGATTTCGCCCAGGAAGCGGCGGCCAACGGCATCAAGGGCAACGCGCTCAACGCGTTCGCCAAGACGACCTACGCCACCAAGACCATTTCCGCCGACCGCAACCAGAAGAGCTTCAAGCTCTCGCTCGACCAGTTCATGGCCAAGCGCGGCGGCAAGACCATCGCCTCCAAGGGCAAGACCATCAAGAAGCAGAACGCGGCGCTGTTCCAGAGCATCGAGGCGCGCTACGGCGTTCCGGCCGGCCCGCTGATCGCGATCTGGGGCATGGAAACCGGCTTCGGCAGCTTCCTCGGCAACCAGCACACGCTGTCGGCCGTGGCGACGCTTGCCTATGATTGCCGCCGTTCTGAATATTTCACCGATCAGCTCTATGCCGCGCTCAAGCTCGTCCAGAGCGGCACGCTGGCGCCCAACGCCATCGGCGCCGCCCATGGCGAAATCGGCCAGACCCAGTTCCTTCCCGTCAACGTGCTGAAGTTCGGCGCCGACGGCGACGGCAACGGCAAGATCGACATGGTCCGCTCGAAGGCCGACGCACTGGCCTCGACGGCCAACTTCCTCCGCGGCCACGGCTGGAGCGCCGGTGGCGGCTACCAGCCCGGCCAGGCCAATTTCGGCGCCCTGCAGGGCTGGAATGCGGCCAGCGTCTACCAACAGGCCATCGCCATCATCGGCGCCGAGATCGACGGCAACTGACGCCTGAGGCCTGACGCGACCCTGTCAGGAGACATTTCCGGCGCACTGGCAAAGCCAGCACCTCGGACGCAGAATGAAAAAGCCCGGTGCCTGCACCGGGCTTTCTCGATGCGGACGAGGATCTTGTCATGAACAGCCAGAGCGGCCTGCCCGCCGATCTCTCGCGCTTCGGCAATGTCGAAGGCTACTCCCATTACCCAAAGTCAGTGACACCGGGCCTGCCCGCGCCCGCCGGCGGCGGCCTGCTCAAATGGTACGACATCGCCGAAGCGGAAGCGCCGGTGACACACAAAACCAGCGCAATGGCTCAACGCTTCCTGGCCGCCGAGACGGCAACCGGTCGCCTCAACCTCAAGGGCGAGCTGGGTTTCGTCATCCTGCACCGCTGCGGCGGCGATTTTCACTTCCTGCTGGTCAGTTCGTGGCGCAATGCCAACGAGATGTGGGAGACGGTCTACGCCAAGACGGCGGAGGCCGCCGACTTCTCACTGTTTGCGCTGCCCGGCCCGCACCGCGCCACCTTCTGCGTCTGGGAGCTTGCCGCTGTGAACCACGAGCGGCTGGCCTTCAGCCGCTACCTCCATTCGGCGCGCGATGACGCGGCCAAGCGGGCCTATCTCGGCGATATGTATCAGGGTGGGGCTTGAGCCTCGTTCCTTCTCCCCGTTCACGGGGAAAAGGTGGCCCAACGGTGCTGGATGAAGGGCAGCACGAACTCCTGAGAGGCTTGCTCCACCCCTCATCTGCCTGCCGGCATCTCTTCTCCCCGCAAGCGGGGAGAAGATAGCTGTCATCACCTGTTGCGCGCAGCCAGCGTGCGCAGGCGCAGGGCGTTGAGCTTGATGAAACCGGCAGCGTCCTTCTGGTCGTAGGCGCCCTGGTCGTCCTCGAAGGTGACCAGCTTGTCCGAGTAGAGCGACTTGGCGCTCTCGCGACCAATGACCATGACGTTGCCCTTGTAGAGCTTGAGGGTGACTTCGCCCTCGACGTCCTTCTGGCTGAGGTCGATTGCCGCCTGCAGCATCTGGCGCTCAGGCGAGAACCAGAAGCCGTAATAGATCAGCTCGGCATAACGCGGCATCAGCTCGTCCTTAAGGTGCGCGGCACCACGGTCGAGCGTGATCGACTCGATGGCGCGGTGCGCCGAAAGCAGGATCGTGCCGCCGGGGGTCTCGTAGACGCCACGGCTCTTCATGCCGACGAAGCGGTTTTCGACCAGGTCGAGACGGCCGATGCCATTGTCGCGGCCATAGTCGTTGAGCTTGGCCAGCAGCGTCGCCGGCGACAGGCGCTCGCCGTTGATCGAGACGGCATCGCCCTTTTCGAAGCCGACCTTGATGATGGTCGCCTTGTCGGGCGCCGCCTCAGGGGAAATCGTGCGCATGTGCACGTATTCGGGCGCCTCGACGGCTGGATCTTCCAGAACCTTGCCCTCGGAGGACGAGTGCAAGAGGTTGGCGTCGACGGAGAAGGGGGCCTCGCCCTTCTTGTCCTTGGCAACCGGGATCTGGTGCTTTTCGGCGAAATCGAGCAGGTCGGTACGGCTCTTGAACGACCAGTCGCGCCACGGCGCGATGATCTTGATGTCGGGGTTGAGCGCATAGGCCGACAGCTCGAAGCGGACCTGGTCGTTGCCCTTGCCGGTGGCGCCGTGGGCAATGGCGTCGGCGCCAGTCTTGCGGGCGATGTCGACGAGGTGCTTGGAGATCAGCGGGCGGGCGATCGAGGTGCCGAGCAGGTAAACGCCTTCATAGACAGCGTTGGCGCGGAACATCGGGAAGACGAAGTCGCGGACGAATTCCTCGCGCACGTCCTCGATGAAGATCTCCTTGATGCCGAGCATCTCGGCCTTCTTGCGCGCCGGCTCGAGCTCCTCGCCCTGGCCGAGATCGGCGGTGAAGGTGACGACCTCCGCGTTGAGCTCGGTCTGCAGCCACTTCAGGATGATGGAGGTATCGAGGCCGCCTGAATAGGCGAGCACGACCTTCTTGACGTCTTTCCACTTGGACATGGGATCACGGCACCTTTCGCAAGCGGCCCAAGGCCGCGTTTTCCCGGGCTTTCTAAGCACGAACGGCGAGCCGGGCAAGGGCGATCATGCCGCTGGGAGAGGAGGGGGCTGCTGGTTGCCGACAGGTCGCCACCCACTCCGGCCCATCGGGCCACCTCTCCCCCGTTCGACGGGGGAGAGGAAACGCTGCCGCGCCGACACATCTCCAGCCTGGGTTCCTCGCCCCACAACGTGGGGAGAGGTGCCGAGCGAAGCGAGGCGGAGAGGGGGAGCGCCGAGCGCTCCTACTTCCGCTTCATAGCCTCGAGCAGCGCCGCGCCGAAGGCGCCTTGCTGTTCCGGCTTGTTCTGCGGCGGCTTTGACGAGGCAAACTTCATGTCGCGGGGCTTGGCCAGTGCCGCCGACCTCGGTGCCGCTTCGCCGCCGTCCTTGCGCATGGTCAGCCCGATGCGCTTGCGCGGAATGTCGACCTCGACGACGCGGACTTTCACCACGTCGCCGGCCTTCACCACCTCATGCGGGTCCTTCACGAACTTGTCGGCCAGCTGCGAGACGTGGACGAGGCCATCCTGGTGCACGCCGATGTCGACGAAGGCGCCGAAGGCCGCGACGTTGGTGACGGTGCCCTCGAGCAGCATGCCCGGCTTCAGGTCCTTGATGTCGTCGACGCCGTCAGCGAAGGTCGCGGTCTTGAAGCCCGGGCGCGGGTCGCGGCCCGGCTTTTCCAGCTCCGCGATGATGTCGCGCACCGTCGGCAGGCCGAAACGCTCGTCGACGAACGCACGCGGATCAATCGCTTTCAACGCTGCACTGTCGCCCATCAGCTGGCGCAGGTCGCGGCCGCAGGACGCAACGATCTTTTTCGCCACGCCATAGGCTTCGGGGTGAACCGAAGAGGCGTCGAGCGGCTCCTTGCCGTCGCGGATGCGCAGGAAGCCGGCGCATTGCTCGAAGGCGCGCTGGCCGAGGCGCGGCACAGCGAGCAGGTCGCGGCGCGTGGCAAAGGCACCCGAGGCATCGCGATGCGCGACGATCGACTCGGCGAGCGACGGCCCGAGGCCTGAGACGCGGGCGAGAAGGGGGGCGGACGCCGTGTTGAGATCGACGCCGACGGCGTTCACCGCGTCTTCGACCACCGCCTCCAGCGAACGGCCGAGGCGATACTGGTCGACGTCGTGCTGGTACTGGCCGACGCCGATCGACTTGGGCTCGATCTTGACCAGTTCGGCGAGCGGATCCTGCAAGCGCCGCGCAATCGACACGGCACCGCGCAGCGACACGTCGAGATTGGGAAACTCGGCAGCCGCCGTCGCTGACGCCGAATAGACCGAGGCGCCAGCTTCGCTGACGATGACCTTGGTCGGCTTCGGCGACGGCAGGTCGTTGAGCAAGTCGGCGACCAGCCGCTCGGTCTCGCGGCTGCCGGTGCCGTTGCCGATGGCGATCAGCTCGACCTTGTGGCGGATGATCAGCCGAGCAAGCTCGGCCTGGGTGCCGCGCACGTCGTTCTTCGGCGGGAAGGGGTAGACGGTGGTGGTGTCGAGCACCTTGCCGGTGGCGTCGATGATAGCCACCTTGACGCCGGTGCGGATGCCCGGATCGAGGCCCATGGTGGCCCGCGACCCGGCGGGGGCAGCGAGCAAAAGGTCCTTGAGATTGCGCGAGAAGACGCGGATCGCCTCTTCCTCGGCCGCCTCGCGCAGGTCGCGCATCAGGTCGAGCGACAAGGACAGCGACAGCTTCACCCGCCAGGTCCAGCCGGCGACCTGCATCAGCCACTGGTCGCCCGGAAGCGTCGCGCCAATCTGGTAGGCGGCGGCGATCATGCGCTCCACCGGCTTGACCGGCGAAGTGTCGTCGGCGTCGATCTCGAGGTCGAGCGACAGCACGTCTTCGTTGCGGCCGCGCAGCATGGCCAGCGCCCGGTGGCTCGGCACCGAGGCCCAGCGTTCGGAATGATCGAAATAGTCCGAGAACTTGGCACCGGCCTCCTGCTTGCCGTCGACGACGCGGGCGCGCATCACCGCGCGCTCCTTCATGTGGGTGCGCAGGCGACCGAGCAGATCGGCGTTTTCCGAGATGCCCTCGGCGACGATGTCGCGCGCGCCTTCGAGCGCCGCCTTCACGTCGGCGACTTCACCAACGACGTAGGGCACAGCAAGCTCAGCCGGAACCTTGGAACGATCGGCGAGGATGGCCTCGGCCAGCGGTCCGAGCCCGCGCTCCCTGGCGATCTCGGCCTTGGTCCGGCGCTTGGGCTTGTAGGGCAGGTAGATGTCTTCCAATTCAGCCTTGGTGGTGACGCTGGCGATGCGGATCGCCAGGTCGTCGGTCATCTTGCCCTGGCCGGTGATGGATTCGACGATCGCTGCACGCCGCGCTTCAAGCTCGCGCAGATAACCCAGGCGCTCGGAGAGATCGCGCAGTTGGGTGTCGTCCAGTCCGCCGGTGACTTCCTTGCGGTAACGCGCGACGAAAGGCACGGTCGCGCCCTCATCGAGCAGTCCGACGGCGGCCACGACCTGCTCGGGCTTCGCGTTGATCTCGGCTGCGATGATCGCAGCGATTTTCCTGTTGTCGCCAGCCATGGAATCCTGGTGCCTGTTGAAGGGGTGCGCGAACATAGTGACTGCCGGCCAGAACGCCAAACGGGCATTTTCCCGCGCCATCTCAAGCTCCACAGAAAAGCGGCAAGGCTGCGGCAATCGGCGCGGGCAGAGGCAGAAGTTTGGCGGGCAGGCCCTGACCCACCCGGATATGATGGAAGGATACCCGCACCCCTGACCCCTGCCCACAAGGGGAGGGAGACTGCCGCAACGGCCCCTACCGCTTCATGCCCTCGTTAAGGCCTGGCCTGCGAAATCGGAGACAGTCGCGGGAAATTCCCCTCCTTGTGGGGAGGGGTTAGGGGTGGTGTAGCCACACGAACACAGCGCCTGAAGGAGCAAAAAATGAAATTCGACCGGGTCCTGTTTGCCGCTGGCGCGCTGTTCGGCGCGGCGGGCGTCGCGCTGTCGGCAGCAGCGAGCCACGGCGGCAGCACCAATGTCATGACCGCCGCCAACTTCCTGCTGTTCCATGCGCCTGCGCTGATCGCACTGTCCCTGGTGGCAGCCCAGAGCCGCATCCTGCACATCGGGACGGCCATCCTGCTGCTGGCCGTGCTGCTGTTCGCCGGTGACCTGCTCGCCCGCGACTATCTCGGCCAGCGGCTGTTTCCCTTCGCCGCTCCCATGGGCGGCACCGGCATGATGCTGGGCTGGCTGATGCTGGCAATCGGCGGGCTGTTCGCTCCAAGGAACAGCTAGAAGCCTAGCCGATCCGATACGGCAGCGGATGCCGGACATCCCTGTCGATCACCAGCCGGCGCTTGAGCGGCGGCACGGCGCGCTGCTGGCAATTGGTGCGCTCGCAGATGCGGCACGAGATGCCGATCGGGTCGAAGGCCGTCTTGCTGCCGAGCTCCAGCCCGTCGGCATAGACGAAGTCCTGGGCGTAGGCGACCTCGCAGCCGAGCGCGATGGCATAGCGCCGATGCGGCGCGTTGAAGCCGCCGCCGCCCTTTGAAATCTCAGTGGCGACGCAGAGATAGCGTGCGCCGTCCGGCGTCTCGGCCAGCTGGCGGATGATCCGGCCCGGCGTCTCGAAGGCCTGGTGCACGTTCCACAGCGGGCAAGCCGCGCCGAAACGGGCGAACTGCAGCTTGGCGGCGCTGTGGCGCTTGGTGATGTTGCCGGCGCGGTCGATACGGGCAAAGAAGATCGGCACGCCCTTGTGGCCCGGCCGCTGCAAGGTGCTGAGCCTGTGCGCGACCTGCTCGATCGAGGCGCCGAAATGCGCCGCCATCAGCTCCAGGTCATGACGCAACTCGCCGGCCGCGCGCATGAACGCCTGGTAAGGCAGGGTCAGCGCCCCGGCGAAATAGTTGCGCAGGCCCATCTTGCAGATCTCCAGCGCCTCGGCGGTGCGGAAATCGGCCGAACGCGCGATCTGCGCCACCTCGGTCTCCATTTCCATTTCGGCGACCTGGAAGGCGACCTGGAAACTGCGGGTGGCGAGCGGCGAGTATGGGTTGAGGAACAGCACCCCCGACTTGGCATCGAAGCGACGGAGCGCATCGTCATCGGCGTCGGCACGGGCGATGCGCACGCCGTGCCGGCTGTCCAGATGCTCGGCCAGCGCCGCATAGCTGTCGCGTTCGCCGATGCCGAGTTCGCCGGCCAGCCGCTCGGCCGCCACGTCGAGGGCATGGATGTAGTTGTCGACGAAATGGAAGAAGTCGCGCACTTCCTCATAGGGCGTCGGTTCGGTCAGGCCGACGCTCTTGCCCAGCGTGTCGTCGAGGCTCGCCAGCTGCTCCGAGTTGCGGCGATAGGCCTGGTGCGCCGAGATCAGCGCCCGGGCAAATCCCGGCGCGTTCTGCGTCACCAGCTTCAGCTCCTGCAGGTTCGGCGCGTAGTTCTCGAAGATCGGGTCGCTCAGGGCCTCGGTCAGCGCCGACAACAGCCGGTCGCCATCGCCTTGTGAAATCTCGGTGATGTCGATCTGGAACTTTTCGGCGAGCGCCAGCAGCACCGAGGCCGAGACCGGGCGCTGGTTGTTCTCGATCTGGTTGAGATAGCTGGTCGAAATGCCGATGCGCTCGGCGAAGCTCGCCTGCGTCGCCTTGTGGGTTTCGCGCAGCTCGCGCACCTTGCGGCCGATGTAGAGTTTGCGTGACGCCATGTTTGCAATTTCGCAATTTACAGTTTCTAGATTTGTATATTACGCTTTCGCACACTTTCAACTGTTTTCCTGCGCGCGCCGTGGGGCTATTGCGCCAACTTCGCTGCTTGCCGCCGACGCGGCGGGGAGCCATTGTTTTTCAACCTCGTCGTGCGGGAGAAAGCTCATGACGCTCTATCAGGCCGTCGCCGACACAAAAACCAGCCGGCTGACCACAATGGATGTCGTTGCCGTCGTCGCAGGTTCGCTGCTCCTGACGCTGTCGGCAAAGGTCCAGGTTCCGTTCTACCCCGTGCCGATGACCATGCAGACGCTGGTCGTCATCGGCCTTGGCCTGGCGCTTGGCCCGGTCCGCGGCGCTGCTGCCGTGGCGCTTTATCTCGCCCAGGGTGCACTCGGGCTCCCGGTCTTCGCCGGTACGCCGGAAAAGGGCATCGGCCTTGCCTACATGATGGGGCCGACCGGCGGTTACCTCGCAGGCTACCTGCCGGCCGCGCTACTCGCCGGCTGGCTGGGCCAACGCGGCTGGGACCGCAACGTCTTCACCGCCATGGCCGCTGCATTGCTCGCCGGCGCCGTCATCTACCTGCCCGGCCTGCTCTGGCTCGGTTCGGTCATTGGGTTCGACAAGCCGGTGCTGGCCTTCGGCCTCACGCCCTTCATCCCGGGCGACATCATGAAGGCCGTGCTTGCCGCCATCGCTTTCCCCGCCGCCTGGAAGTGGCTTTCTCGCAAGGGCATGAACTGATGCGCGCCGTACTCGAACAACTGGAAGCCCGCCGCTCCGAGGCCCGCCTCGGCGGTGGCCAGAAACGCATCGACGCCCAGCACGCCAAGGGCAAGCTGACGGCGCGCGAACGCATCGACGTGCTGCTCGACGAAGGCTCCTTCGAAGAGTTCGACATGTACGTCACCCACCGCACCACCGAGTTCGGCATGGCCGAGCAGAAGGTGGCCGGCGACGGCGTCGTCACCGGCTGGGGCACCATCAACGGCCGCCTGGTCTATGTCTTCTCGCAGGACTTCACCGTGCTCGGCGGCTCGCTGTCCGAGACCCATGCCCAGAAGATCTGCAAGATCATGGACATGGCGATGCGCAACGGCGCGCCCGTCATCGGCCTCAACGATTCCGGCGGCGCCCGCATCCAGGAAGGCGTTGCCTCGCTGGCCGGCTATGCCGACGTGTTCAAGCGCAATGTCGATGCCTCCGGCGTGGTGCCGCAGATCTCGGTCATTATGGGTCCATGCGCCGGCGGTGCGGTCTACTCGCCCGCCATGACCGACTTCATCTTCATGGTGCGCGACTCATCCTACATGTTCGTCACCGGTCCCGACGTGGTGAAGACCGTCACCAACGAGATCGTCACCGCCGAGGAACTCGGCGGCGCCCGCACCCACACCTCGAAGTCCTCGGTCGCCGACGGCGCCTATGAAAACGACATCGAAGCACTTGAGCAGGTTCGCCTGCTGTTCGACTTCCTGCCGCTCAACAACCGTGAAAAGCCGCCTGTTCGGCCTTTCCACGACGATCCGGCGCGGCTGGAGAAGCGTCTCGACACGCTGATCCCCGACAGCGCGGCCAAGCCCTACGACATGAAGGAGCTGATCCTGGCGATCGCCGACGAAGGCGACTTCTTCGAGATCCAGGAAGCTTTCGCCAGGAACATCATCACCGGCTTCATGCGGATCGAGGGCCAGTCCGTCGGCGTCGTCGCCAACCAGCCGATGGTGCTGGCGGGCTGCCTCGACATCGACTCGTCGCGCAAGGCGGCCCGTTTCGTGCGCTTCTGCGACGCGTTCTCGATCCCGATCCTGACGCTGGTCGATGTGCCGGGCTTCCTGCCGGGCACCGCCCAGGAATATGGCGGCGTCATCAAGCACGGCGCCAAGCTGCTGTTCGCCTATTCGCAGGCAACTGTGCCGATGGTCACGCTGATCACCCGCAAGGCCTATGGCGGCGCCTATGACGTCATGGCCTCCAAGCACATCGGCGCCGACATCAACTATGCCTGGCCGACCGCCGAGATCGCGGTCATGGGCGCCAAGGGCGCGACCGAGATCCTCTATCGCTCCGAACTGGGCGACGCGGAAAAGATCGCCGCCCGCACCAAGGAATATGAAGAGCGCTTCGCCAATCCCTTCGTCGCCGCCGAGCGCGGTTTCATCGACGAGGTGATCATGCCGCATTCGTCGCGCCGCCGCATCGCCCGCGCCTTCGCCGCCCTGCGCGGCAAGAAGCTCGATGCACCGTGGAAAAAGCACGACACGATACCGCTGTGAGCAGGACAAAAATGTTCAAGAAAATCCTCATCGCCAATCGTGGCGAGATCGCCTGCCGGGTCATCAAGTCGGCGCAGAAACTCGGCATCGCAACGGTCGCCGTCTATTCCGACGCCGACCGCGAGGCGCTGCATGTGAAGATGGCCGACGAGGCCGTTCACATCGGGCCGGCACCGTCGAGCCAGTCCTACATCGTCATCCAGAAGATCATCGACGCCATCCGCCAGACCGGCGCCGACGCGGTGCATCCCGGCTACGGCTTCCTGTCGGAGAATTCAAACTTCGCCGAGGCGCTGAAGGCCGAGGGCGTCGCCTTCATCGGACCACCGCCCGTCGCCATCGAGGCGATGGGCGACAAGATCACCTCCAAGAAGATCGCGGCATCCGCCGGCGTGTCGACAGTGCCAGGCCATATGGGCCTGATCGAGGATGCCGGCGAGGCTGTGAAGATCGCCAACCAGATCGGCTACCCGGTGATGATCAAGGCCTCCGCCGGCGGCGGCGGCAAGGGCATGCGCATCGCCTGGAACGACGCCGAGGCGCGCGAAGGCTTCCAGTCGTCGAAGAACGAGGCTAAGTCGTCCTTCGGCGACGACCGCATCTTCATCGAGAAATTCGTCACCCAGCCGCGCCACATCGAGATCCAGGTGCTGGGCGACCAGCACGGCAACCTGCTCTATCTCGGCGAGCGAGAATGCTCGATCCAGCGCCGCAACCAGAAGGTCATCGAGGAGGCACCGTCGCCCTTCCTCGACGCCGCCACCCGCAAGGCGATGGGCGAGCAGGCCGTGGCGCTGGGCAAGGCCGTCGGCTATTTCTCGGCCGGCACCGTCGAATTCATCGTCGACGGCGACCGCAACTTCTACTTCCTCGAGATGAACACCCGCCTGCAGGTCGAGCATCCGGTGACCGAACTGATCACCGGCATCGACCTCGTCGAGGAGATGATCCGCGTCGCCGCCGGCGAGAAGCTGCGCTTCGCCCAGGACGACGTCAAGCTCAACGGCTGGGCCATCGAAAGCCGGCTCTATGCCGAGGATCCCTACCGCAACTTCCTGCCGTCGATCGGCCGCCTGACCCGTTACCGCCCGCCGGTCGAGGGCAAGCGCGAGGATGGCACCGTCGTTCGCAACGATACCGGCGTCTTCGAGGGCGGCGAGATCTCGATGTATTACGACCCGATGATCGCCAAGCTCTGCACCTGGGCCCCTGACCGCCTGACGGCCGTCGAGGCCATGGGCCGCGCGCTCGACGACTTCGAGGTCGAGGGCATCGGCCACAACCTGCCGTTCCTGTCGGCGGTCATGGATCACCAGCGCTTCCGCGACGGCCGCCTGACCACCGCCTACATCGCCGAGGAGTTCCCCGAAGGTTTCCTTGGCGTGACGCCGGCCGAGGCCGACGCCCACAAGCTCGCCGCGGTGGCAGCGCTGATCAACCAGTTCACCCAGCGCCGTGGCGCCCAGATCTCGGGTTCGCTCGCCAACCACCAGCGCCCGGTCGGCGCCGACTGGGTGGTGACGCTCGGCGACTTCACCTTGCCGCTGCGGGTCAGGGACGGCGCCGACGGCACGGTTGTCGAGTTCGACGACGGCACGGTCCTTGCGGTGTCGAGCGACTGGCTGCCGGGGCACCTGCACGCCAATTTCGCCGTCGGTGGAACGTCGATCGGCGTCAAGGTCTCGCGCTCGGGCACCGGCTGGCGCCTGCGCTGGCGCGGCATGGACGTGGTTGCCCACGTCCGCAGCCCGCGTGTCGCCGAGCTGGCCAGGCTGATGCCGGTCAAGCTGCCGCCCGACACCTCGAAGATGCTGCTCTGCCCGATGCCGGGCGTGGTGACGTCGATCCTGGTCAAGGCAGGCGACGAAGTCGAGGCCGGCCAGTCGCTGGCGACCGTCGAGGCGATGAAGATGGAAAACGTGCTGCGCGCCGAGCGCAAGGGCACGGTCAAGCGCGTCGCGGCAACGGCAGGCGAAAGCCTCGCCGTCGACGAGCTGATCATGGAATTCGAGTGAGGTGTGCCATGACTGACCGCCCGACAAAAGACGCCTGGAAAAAGCTCGCCGAGCGCGAGATCAAGGCACCGCCCGACACGCTGACCTGGAACACGCCCGAAGGCATCGAGGTCAAGCCGCTCTATACGGCCGAAGATCTCGAGGGCGTCGGTCATCTCGGCACGCTGCCTGGTTTCGAGCCGTTCCTGCGCGGCCCGCGCGCCACCATGTACACCGGCCGGCCCTGGACCATCCGGCAGTATGCCGGCTTCTCCACTGCCGAGGCCTCCAACAACTTCTACCGCAAGGCGCTCGCCGCCGGCCAGCAAGGCGTGTCGGTCGCCTTCGATCTCGCCACCCACCGCGGCTATGACAGCGACCACCCGCGCGTCGAGGGCGACGTCGGCAAGGCCGGCGTGGCGATCGATTCCGTCGAGGACATGAAGATCCTGTTCGACGGCATTCCGCTCGAAAAGATCTCTGTCTCGATGACCATGAACGGCGCAGTGATCCCGATCCTCGCCAATTTCATCGTCGCCGGCGAGGAACAGGGCGTGCCGCGGGCGCTGCTGTCGGGGACCATCCAGAATGACATCCTCAAGGAGTTCATGGTCCGCAACACCTACATCTACCCGCCCGAGCCTTCGATGCGCATCGTTGCCGACATCATCGAGTTCACGGCGAAGGAGATGCCGAAGTTCAACTCGATCTCGATCTCCGGCTACCACATGCAGGAAGCCGGCTCGACGCTGGTGCAGGAACTCGCCTTCACGCTGGCCGACGGACGCGAATATGTCCGCGCGGCGCTGAAGAAGGGCCTCAATGTCGACGACTTCGCCGGGCGCCTGTCCTTCTTCTTCGCCATCGGCATGAACTTCTTCATGGAAGCGGCCAAGCTGCGCGCTGCGCGCCTGCTCTGGTCGCGCATCATGACCGAATTCGAGCCGAAGAAGTCATCGTCCTTGATGCTGCGCACCCACTGCCAGACCTCCGGCGTGTCGTTGCAGGAGCAGGACCCCTACAACAACATCGTCCGCACCGCCTTCGAGGCGATGTCGGCGGCGTTGGGCGGCACGCAGTCGCTGCACACCAACTCGTTCGACGAGGCGATTGCCCTGCCGACCGAGTTTTCGGCCCGCATCGCCCGCAACACCCAGCTCATCCTCCAGCACGAGACCGGTGTCACCAAGGTCGTCGATCCGCTCGCCGGCTCCTATTATGTCGAGGCTCTGACCAACGACCTCGCCGAGAAGGCCTGGGCGCTGATCGAGGAAGTCGAGGCCATGGGCGGCATGACCAAGGCGGTGGCCACCGGCCTGCCCAAGCGCCTGATCGAGGAGGCGGCGACGCGCAAGCAGGCGGCCATCGACCGCGGCGACGAGGTCATCGTCGGCGTCAACAAGTACCGGCTCGAGCAGGAAGACGACATCGATATCCTCGAGATCGACAATTCCGCCGTCCGCCAGGCGCAGATCGCCCGCATCGAGCGCACCCGCAGGCAGCGCGACCCCAGCCGCGTCGAGGAAGCGCTTGCAGCGCTCGAAAAGGTCGCCCGGTCCGGCGAAGGCAACATCCTGGCCGCAGCCGTCGAGGCCTCCCGTGCCCGTGCCACCGTCGGCGAGATTTCGGATGCCATGCGTCGCGCCTTCGGCGACCATGCCGCGATCCCGGAAGTGGTCGGCAACGTCTATGGCAAGGCCTATGACGACGAGCCGGAGTTCCAGACCCTGGTCTCGCGCCTCGAACAGTTTGCCGGCTCACTAGGCGAGAAGCCGCGCATCATGGTGGCAAAACTCGGCCAGGACGGCCACGACCGCGGTGCCAAGGTGATCGCGTCGGCCTTCGGCGACATCGGCTTCGAGGTCATCGCCGGACCGCTGTTCCAGACCCCGGTCGAGGCCGCCGATACGGCGATTGCCTCCAAGGTCCATGTCGTCGGCATGTCGTCACTGGCGGCCGGCCACAAGACGCTCGCGCCGCAGCTGGTCGAGGCGCTGAAGGCCAAGGGGGCGGAGAACATCATCGTCGTCGTCGGCGGCGTCATCCCGCGCCAGGACTACCAGTACCTGCTCGACCATGGCGTGGCCGCCGTGTTCGGACCGGGCACCAACGTGCTCGACGCGGCGCGTGCCGTGCTCGACCTGATGGAAGGCAAGCGCCGCAACCAGTAAGCGCTGCTCCGAACAAAAAGGCCCGCGCGAGCGGGCCTTTTTGTTGGCGATGCTATGCCGCCTTTCGGCCGATGGAGACGTAGGTGAGGCCGTGGCGGGCGACGACGGCCGGGTCGTAGAGGTTGCGGCCGTCGAAGACGACCGGCGTCGACAGCTGCTCCCGGATCAGCTCGAAGGACGGCGCCCGGAAGTTCTTCCACTCGGTGGCGATCAGCAGCGCATCGGCGCCGCGCAGCGCCGCCTCCTTGGTGCCGCACAGCATCAGGTCGTCGCGCTGGCCGAAGATCGTCTGCGCCTCGTTCATCGCCTCGGGATCGTAGGCCTGGACCTTGGCGCCCTCGGCCCACAGCGCCTCCATCTGGGTTCCTGCCCAGCTTCGCGTGGTCCGCATCACCCGCCNTTCAGAAGGCAAGTGGCTTGCCGACGAGCGCTACAGCTCCGCCCCGCGCAGCGCCGCCTCCTTGGTGCCGCACAGCATCAGGTCGTCGCGCTGGCCGAAGATCGTCTGCGCCTCGTTCATCGCCTCGGGATCGTAGGCCTGGACCTTGGCGCCCTCGGCCCACAGCGCCTCCATCAGCACCCGGGCCGGCGCCTCGCGCATGTCGTCGGTGTTGGGCTTGAACGCCAGCCCCCACAGCGCAAAGGTTTTTCCCGCGAGGTCGCCCCTGAAGTGGTTCTTCACCTTGTCGAACAGCACCGCCTTCTGGGCGTTGTTGCGCTCTTCCACCGACTGCAGCAGCACCGGCGCGAAGCCGACATCGGCGGCGGTRCGGATCAAGGCGCGCACGTCCTTGGGAAAACACGAGCCGCCATAGCCGAGGCCCGGATAGATGAAGTGGTAGCCGATGCGCGGGTCCGAGCCGATGCCCTTGCGCACCTCCTCGATGTCGGCGCCGAGCAGNGAGCCGCCATAGCCGAGGCCCGGATAGATGAAGTGGTAGCCGATGCGCGGGTCCGAGCCGATGCCCTTGCGCACCTCCTCGATGTCGGCGCCGAGCAGYTCGGCGAGGTTGGCCATCTCGTTCATGAAGCTGATCTTGGTCGCCAGCATGCAGTTGGCGGCGTATTTGGTGAACTCGGCCGARCGCACGTCCATCACGATCATCTTCTCGTGGTTGCGGTTGAACGGCGCRTAGAGCTCGCGCATCACCGCCTCGGCGGTCTCGCTTTSGGTGCCGACGATGATGCGGTCGGGCTTCATGCAGTCGGCGACCGCCGAACCCTCCTTCAGGAACTCCGGATTGGAGACGACGTCGAACGAAAGCTCCTCGCGGCCGCGCCGCTTCAGTGCGTCGGCGATGGTCTCGCGCACCTTGTCGGCGGTGCCGACCGGCACCGTCGACTTGGTAACGACGATCTTGGCCTCGGCCATCTCGCGGCCGATGGCATCG